>CAZJJZ010000010.1:31800-41927 GCA_964546505.1 uncultured Candidatus Peribacteria bacterium | reverse complement strand
TTTCCTCAGCACCATGCTGCGAAAAAAGCTAAGAATGCCTATGGCGAGAAGGTACCACAACACACTGTTCTTGTCAAATTCAAACCTTATTGCTGAATAACATATTCTAGCTGAGAAGATTCATGAGGAACTTTTACTTGTATTGATTGAGTAAAAGCGCCGGAAGTACCTTCTACTGTAATGACGTTATCGGTGTTGGGTGGATTAACATTTTGCCCACTAGGAAATTCTATTTGATATTCGAGGTAGGGCAGGCTTGGAAGTGGTGTATTCGATGATGGATTACAATTGCTAGAAGAATTATCAGTTGATGAACAACCTACAAAACCACTGACCGCAGCTATCTTTAGTACCGGTTTATAGACCCTTTGAATGAAGTTGGTTATAGTTTCATTATTTGTTGAATCTGTAGCAATGCCTTTAAAAGCACTTTGTTGAGATGTGTTTTCTAGAATTGAGAAAGTTGATGAGGCAGTTTGTGCTTTATTTATTAAACCTTCATATAGCTGACTGGAATTCTCGTACCCCTTCCCCGGATCAACTACCTCTGTAGTGTTTGGAATTAATGACAACAATTGACCATTATTTTGAGCGTCTACTTGCCAAGTTAAGATAACCTCACCTTTTTTGTTTAGAGTGAAACCTTTATCATTATCACTACACCTCACCCCCTCCTCCCCCTTATCAAAACAATTCAAAACAGCCCTATCTGTATTCTGACAATATTCATTTCTGCTATCAAAACAAGGTGTGCGGACTTTCAAAATGAAATCAGTGATTTTTTCTTGATTACCATTTACTCCAATTGTATACAAAGGCACGCTAACCCTTTCGCCTACTTTGATTTTGTTCCAGTTGCAGGGGTGATTGATTAAATTTGTCTCGGCATTCTCTTCAACCACTTCACCATTTTGTGCATCAATTTTATACTTACCATACTTGAACTCCCCACTCGCATCCTTAGCAACATCCACCTCATACGGCACCCTCGCCGGATCACACCCACCCTCCAGCTTGCTACCCTCACCTGTCCAGGGAACGTTGCCGGTGAATGGGGCGGGGATGATGTACTTTCCTTGCACAGTTTTGATAGGCAAGCTAGCTGAAGTACCGTCAATTTTGTAATTGGCGTTGATTTTACTGAGAATGCTGTCGTCTCCATTTGTTGCAGTTTGATCTTGCCTGCCTATGTTAGTAGACTCAACTTTCGCCCCAATTTCCTTATTACCATCCTTCAACTGCTTATTCCTCAAAAGCGCGACTTCCAAGGCGCTTTCGGCGGCGTAGTTGGCTTCTTTGGAACGGGAAGCGTCGGCGGCACGTCTGATATTGTCGACCACCATGAGAGCTACACCCATAGAAAAACTTACGATGATGGAAATTAAAATGATCGAAATTATCACGGATAAAGCCGGTTTGCGGCGCGCTAGTAAGGACTTGAAGTGAAGCATTGGCAATTTTTATTTTGATGTCGCTAATATTTTAGCACAGCCACTTGGCGGCACCAAGTGCTAATCCGGGAAATAGGTGATCAGTTTTGGAAAGTTGCCTGGACAAATTTAATAGACAAAAAGACTGGAATGGTTTAAAATTTTTGCGTGATTTGTCAATATGTGACGGGCGGAAGGGCTTGCTGCTGTGACAAATATGGCATTCTTTAACTCCTCTCAATCATGCGAAATTATCTTGCCGCTTCACCTTTACCTACAATGCCGCAATTGAATTTGATAGAAAATCCACATCCCAATAAGTTGATTGTAGTGGAGGGGATTGATGGAACTGGCAAGACTTCGTTGGCGAAAAATCTGGAAAAGGCGATTAATCGACGCAATGGAGAGCTGGAGAAAGTGACGCAGGGTAGTGCCAATAAAATTCGCTCGGTGTTGGGGAATTGGCTGATGATGCCGGATGTGGATGAGTTATTGAAGGGTCGGCGCCATGGCGGTGCTATTTATTTAGATGCTTTGAATATCGAAAATCCGACCAAGGAGATGCGTAAAGAAAGGCTTTCTGAGGCGATTAGCCCGGAGGTGAGCTTGAGCGCTTATTTGGTTTCTGCAGCTATCAAACAAAAGATTGCGCAGGCTTTGTTGCCGGAATTTTCGGTCATTTGCGATCGTTATATTTTTGACGTTGTAGCCAGACACGGTGCGCTGGGAGCGAATTTCGAAGCTATTAACTGGCAACACTTTCCTTTTCTGAAGCCAAATTTACATGTAATGCTAACCACTGATGAAGCCGTGCGACAAAAGCGCATGAGCGTACGGATCAAAAAAGATCGTATGGATAGAATGCCTAAATCTGCTGGCAGCTTTATGGATCAAATGGAAAAAATGATTATGAGTTTTGAGCCTTGGGTGCTTAAAACCTGTGAATTGGATGAGGAGCAGGTGGTGGCAGCGGTGAGAGAGAAGGCAGGGATTTGAGGATGAGATAAGATTATTGTACCAAGTTACTGGAGTCTGGTGAGGAGGGTTGCTCATTTGGGAAGAAAGTTAACAGGGAAGAGTCCAAACCTGATCTTGGCTTAAATTCGGAAGTGGATTAGAATACTGCGGAGTGTTTGCCTTTTGCTAGCAAATAATGGTTAAGTTTTTAGCTTATTTATGGCTTCTTTTTTACCGGAATCTTTACAGAATTTGATTGATGAATTGGCGCGACTGCCGGGTATTGGCCCAAAATCTGCGCAGCGGTTGGCCATGCATTTGTTGCATTCGCCGGATAGTAAGTTACAAAACTTATCTGGTGCGGTGGCCGATTTAAAGAAGGGTTTGCGGTTTTGCGGACAATGCTGGAATATTGCCGAGCAGGAGATTTGTCCGATTTGCCTGGATCACGCTCGCAATCAGCTACAAATTTGCGTGGTGGAGGAAATCTTGGATGTCTTAGCGTTGGAAAAAACCAATCAATACAAAGGCGTTTATCATGTACTGCATGGCGTACTGTCGCCGGTGGATGGGATTGGGCCGGAGCAATTGAAAATTTGGGAATTAAAAACGCGCCTGGAAAATTTGATTAGTCAAAACACTTCAAACAGCTCTTTGGAGGAGCAAAAGCCGCATGCTATTGAAATCATCATAGCTACCAATCCATCATTGGAAGGAGAAACTACCGCGATGTATCTAACCCGCTTGTTGAAACCTTTAAATGTCAGAATTACCAGAATAGCCAGAGGACTGCCTGCAGGAGGAGACTTGGATTATGCAGATGAATTGACTTTAACTAGAGCTTTGCAGGGACGTGCTGACTATCTTTAAATTGATGCTGAAGAAGAAAAGATTTTTTGCCAAAGATTCTGGCGTTGCACCGGTTGTGTGGGCGTGGAGGGTCGTTCTGCCTGTCGTTTAGCTTTCAGTTCTTCACGCAATGCCTTGAAATCAGCTTTAAAATCTTGCACCGCTTGTTTACAGGATTGGTTAATGGCTCGAATTTCAGCGACATCCTGAGCGTTATTGAGTTGATTCTTGAGATTCTGCAACTCCTTTTTATGCTTAGCTATTAAAGACTGAAATTCTGCAATCTCAGAAGCATTTAGTTGCTCCTGTGCAATCACTGAAGAATTTAACTGATCCAGCGTCGATTCGATGCGGGCATAAATGGCCAGGCTAACTTGACGACGGAGTGACAAAGCCTGCTCACGCCTCTGATTAACGCGCTCCTGTACCGTTGCTCTAATTGACTCTCTACGCTCACCAAAATTCGGATTAACAGCTGCCGACACAGAGGGAATGCCAGAAAAACCGAAAGTGATTAATAAGCTTACCAAAAAGAATTTTTTAATCATCATTGTTCTGAAGTTAATTCTATTAAAATCTGGTCCAACTCACGGTCAAACTGTTGAAATTGTTCATCTGGAAAGGAGTTTTGAGAATTCTTCACCTCCTCATTGTTGATTGGGAATACCGGCACAAAACTAATAATCAACAAAACTCCCAATCCCAAAGCTATCACCGCAGCAGGTCGGTGGAAAAACCTCAAGAAACCTTGAAATGTATAGGCCGTTTCGGTCTGACGAAACTCTTGTCGGAGTTTTTTTTCTAGATGCCGCGCGAATTTTGGGGATGGTGTATTCATAATTTTCTTGTATTCAATAGTTTAGTGCGAGGTTGGTTACACAGTTTGCTGTCGAGCTATTTGATTAGCTTTTTTTAGCGCCCTAAATTGTAAGACTTTGGCGTTACTGAGAGATATTTTTAAAGTGTCGGCAGTTTCTTGCAGCGAGAGGTTTTGCAAGAAACGCAATTCTAGAACTTGAGCGTACCTAGACGGCAAACGCAGAAGCAAATCAGCTATCTGACTAATCAAACTTTGATTAACCGATTCATCTTCTTCTTGGTACTCAGCCCCAGACAAATCTTCCGATAATTCCTGAGTGGAGTGCTGATACTTGTGACGGAGATAGGCCAGTAATTTGAATTTAGCGATTCCAAAGAGCCAATTTTTGAAACTGGAGACGCCTTTAAAACTATTTATTTGCGCCACCATAGCCAAAAAGGTTTCTGAAGTAAGATCTTCCGCCTCGGTGGTGGAGTTGGTTTGTCGGTAAAAATAGCCATAAACCAGTTTGAGATATTTTCGATACAACAGAATCAGGGCTTCCTCTTTGGCTTCTGATGCTTCTGAGGAGCCCTGAATTAAATTTACCAATTCTTGATCCTGATTTCGTTCCATCAATTAGTTATTGGTGTTGGTGGAGTTAACAGTTGGCGCTGCTGTTGGTCGGAGATTTTTGTAAGCATCTCGGCGAGTTTGACGAGCTGTTTCCAAAGCAGATTTTAATGAACTCAAAGCTGTTTGATTGTTTTTTCGAAGAGCAGAGCGGAGTGCAGCTTTTTCTGTTTTGTTGCTAGCTCTCAAGTCTTTCACAGTGGTCTTGAATTTGTCCCATGCGGCCTTGACAGAGGTTTTGTCATTTGGATTGGCACAAGCTTCAGATTGTAGAGTGGTTACTGCCGCGTTTAAGGCAGTCTTACTCTTACTATTAACCTCATCAATGGCGGAACGGAAAGTTTTGATGTTGGCATTGGTAGCAGATCGGTGTTGAGAAACTGCAGAATTTACACTTGTGCTAAATTGTTCATGGATAGCCAGTTTGTCTTCTTGGCCAGCCAACTTTTCTTCCGCTTTGGCATCTGCTTGGGCCATAGCAGAGTCTTTGAGAGCACGTCTTCTTTCGATATTTTGGTCAACAGTGTCTCTGCGCTTTTGCAACTGTTGTTCGCGCATTGTGATTCTTTCGTTTAGCTTAGTACCAAATTCTCCAGATGTACAAAGCTTGCTAATACGATTGGCATCATCTGTCGCGACTACATCAACAGAAGGAACGGTTACTACTTCAGTTGAAGTTTCATTGGCGAAGGCACTGCCAATGCCGGTAAAAAGTAAAGCACCGGTGGCTAAAAGTGAAATTGTCTTTTTCATAGATTTGAAAATTAAATTGTACTGACACACGTTTAGTTATCAGCAGGTTACACTAGGTGAAGTTTTTTGAAAAGAGGAGCCCGCGGCGCGCGTGCGCGCGCCGCGGGCGGGCCGCCCCCCTCTGCCTAAAGAAATGAGCGGCAGTGAAGGTGAAAACGCTGGAGAAATGGGGGCGGTTACTGAAGGATGGTCTGAAAGCTACCGCCAAGTATTATTGGCACTTGGCATTGACAGTGATGTAGTCAGTTTCGTAGTAACAGTCAGACACGGAACAGGCAGAAACCGGTGAAACCTCTGCAATGAGGCCGGCCGAGGCGTTGTGACCAGTTTGTTGAGCTTCCTGGAGCAAATAGTCCAAGTCTAGCTTGCGCCAAGACGTGCAGCCCGTGTCCAGAAATAGAAGGTCCAGACCAAGGCCAACACTGAGATGATTGTGGTCAAGAATGTCCACAGCAAGCCCACTGGTTGCGCCTCCTCCAGATTGGCAGACGCGGGCGAAGAAGTAGCTTCCGTTGGGCTGTAGCTCGAGGCAGAAGCTGCGGCTGCCGCTGGGACCGGCTGAGGTTCTGCAGGCTGTGCCACTGGTGGGGTAGAGCGTGAGCGCAGGTTGGCAAAGCGATTGACAAGCGGCAGCAGCCCCTGCTCCACGACACTCTTGATCCGCAGAGCAAGTTGCAACATCTCGCCATCCTCCTTGTTGGGGAGATCCCGCACAAAGCTCACTATCTCCAGTACAGTTGACAGTGAGAGTAGCGACCTGAACACTTCCCAGGTCGTTGGAGCAGCGGTATTGCTGCTGAGTGGAACAGACGTAGCTGGAATTTCTGAAGTTGCAGCCGTCACAACAGACTCCTTGCTGACATTGGCAGACGTTGGTGGGTGGGTTGTTGACTGGTGAATTGGGCGAGTTACTACCGCTGGAAGAAACACCCGTGTAGCCACCATTGCCGACCGAACCGCTTCCGCTTGAAACAGTCGTCGCTCCGCCCAAATAGGGGAGCGAGGTGTTTGGAACAATCGGTGAGGCAGGGTTGACATTGGGAGTGAGCGGAACTGAGCCGCCACTGGGCGTGATGGGGTTGTTGCTGATGGTTGACGGTTGAGTTGCAGTATCGGCAACCGATGACGCAGGTGGATTGACAGGGATCGGGGTAGGACTGGATGAACTACTCTTGACTGGCGTTGTGGTGTTTTTGATTCCACCACCATAGGGACAAGTTGTAGACTCACTGGGCAGACAGGAAGGGATTTCCTGACAGGTTTCAGAAACGTAATTGCAGTATTGCCCGCCGGGACAAGTTACATTGGCACAAGCTCCCAACGGCGACGCGCCTTTGTATTTGGCAAAGGCACGATACAGCCAAATAGCACCCTCTTCCCGAGTGACAGTTGCTTCCGGCAAAAATTCTGCCGTTTCAATGCCATAATCGGCCAGGTAGGCGATTTGCTTGAAAATAGCAAAAGTGACGAAAGAAGCATACCAGGCTGTAGCAGAGACGTCCTTGAAAAGATTGGCTGACCACTCCAAAGACTCTGTTGATCGCCAAAACCAGTTGTCGTATTTGGCGACAAACTCCTCTTGAAAAAAGCTCAGCACCACCAGCTTGGAAATCTCCGCCCTGTTGGTGGTTTTTTCCGGACACAAGTGGTGCTGACCGTTTACGCAGGTGGACTGTGGGTTGACAATGGGGCTCAGCTCATTGGAATGAGCTAAGCCTTCCACGTACGGCGAAAGATGGTGTTTGATTGGCACATCGCTGAAAGTGGCTTGTGAAGGCCAAAGGCTCGCCTTACCGCTGGCCACTTTCAGCCAACGGATCAGTTCGCCTTTTTGTAGGGGTTCCTCCCCTGCAAAAGTGCCATCAAATCGGCCAAACTCAATCCCGCTGGCACGGAGCCAAGAAATTGCAGCAAAAGCCTCTCCAGGTCCGCCTGCGCCTGCGGATGCGAGTCCTCCGACTGAGGGGTCTGGGGAGGCGTAGAGTTCGGCGAGGGATCCTGCGGTTGCAGCTGCTCCTCCTTCTCCTGAATAATCGCCAAAGCTTTGGTAAAGCAGGCCTTCAGGATCAAGATGACCTCGAAGTAGTGCTGTGTTTGCAGAAACGTAACCAGTGCCGAGAAGATGTGCACGAGGGTGTTGGAGAGCATGTTTTAACTCCTTGAAGTTGTTCCAGCGTCGGATGGTGAAGTGTAGGTGAGCCGCCCAGCCACCACTGCCTCCTTCTTTGCCCAGAACTTGCGCCTTGGCAATGGAATCACAGGCGAATACCTGGCGGGTAGTCCAGTAGGACTCCGTTTGATATTTGCCGGTTGCATGGAGGTGGTGATAGTGATGGGTGATGATTTCTTCGGAAAAAGCATTGGCTCGTGTGGCGATGACTACGCTTTCGCCCCAGCCAGTGCTATAGCCAACCGCAAAAGAAGCAATCACGATGCCAGGTTGGAAGGAAAGGACGTCATCGGCGCCGGGCGGCTGCCCGGCGCGGTGCATGTCCATACCATCATGTCCATAGCGTATGGTTTGATCCTGGCATTCCGTGGCGCTACTGCGGTATTGGCGATTGTTGACGGAGCACCAGCCCTGGCTGGCGGTTGTGTTGTAGCGTTGAGTGATGATGGAGCCGGGAAGTGGATGTTGAATTGGCGGGCCGAAGTAACCCACCGGGATAAGGCTCAGTTGCAGCGAATCGCACACCCCACTAGGGACGTCCGGTCCTTGGTATTGAGCCTCGGCATGAAGACTGAAAGTACTGCAAATCAGCAGCAGAAGCAGACCGAAAAGCAAGCGCATCTGACCGTCCTTTGCACAGGCCTTACTTCAGCCAGTTACTGAGAGCAAGGCGAAAGTTTGCATAATCACCATAGAGGTAGATGACATGCACCGTGCCCGAAGTAGCACGGTAAAAGACTTGATTGCAGGTGAGACCGATCGGGTCCGGCAAGAAGCCTTGACTCCAAACCGCCAGTTCTTGACCATCGACTTGATCGTCGAAAAGTACATTTTTTTGGCGGCAAAGAACTCTCTGCTCCTCTTCCTCAAGCGGACCGCAGACGTTTTGATCAAACTCCAACCAGGAGTTGTACGCTTGAGTGCGCGGATCATTGACTTGATCCTGGGAGGGAAAGGTCTCCAAACGAGCGGAGTCCTTGTTTACTCCCAGCCAGAAAGCCTCGTCGTTGTCCTGCATCACGGCGACTGAAATGTCTGCGAACCGAATTTTCTCGTTGATGGGAACTGGCTGATAGTTGGGCGGCGGTGGCGTAACCTCTACCGTTTCGGGCAAAGTGATGGTCTGAGGCGGAGCGGGCTGTTGGTTGCAAGCGCTGAGCGTGACGGCAAGAGCCAAGAACATTGCTGTTCCCGCAAATGCCAGACAGCGTGCGCGCCTGTTGCGTTGTGATGGTTTATTCATAGGTTTCTCCTGTTAATTTCAATGTACGACCAAGTGGTACGGCGTGACAATAGACGATCAAAATTAAATTTTCTTAAAATATTTCTTAATAATTATTGAAAAGCATCTTTTAATTTGACATTAAGGCATAAATCTCATATATTCTCAGCGATTCGGCAGGTGTCCGAATTTTTGAGGCTCAATATTTTTTCACAAAATTCCTATCAGTAAAGAACTCCGTATTAACCGTCAAATCAGGGCTCCATACGTACGTCTGATTGACGCTAACGATGAACAGGTTGGGGAAGTTTCATTGGAACAGGCTCTAACAATGGCACAGGAGAGCGAGCTGGACTTGGTTGAGGTGGCCCCGTTGGCCAAACCACCGGTCTGCAAAATCCTGGACTATGGCAAGTATCTTTATCGTTTGCGCAAGCAGGAACAAAAGCAGAAAAAGGCACAGAAAAAGACCGAAATGAAGAATATCCGCCTAAGTCTGCGCATTGAAGGACATGACTTGGAGGTGAAGGCTAATCAGGCCAAACGGTTTATTGAGGAAAGAAACAGCGTGAAAGTCAGTATGATGTTTAAGGGTAGAGAAGCCGCCCATGAAGCTCTCGGCGTAGAAAAGCTCAATCAGTTTGTGGAAATGCTGAAAGACGTCGCACAGCTTGAATCACCACCAAAAAAACAAGGTAACGCCATTCATTTGGTTTTAATTCCATCTAAGAAATAACTATGAAGCAGAAATCTCACAGCGGACTCAAAAAACGCATTAAAAAAACAGGCACCGGTAAATTTCTTTACAATAAGCCTGCGAAAAGACATCTTTTGGTCAACAAATCCAAGAGACAAAAGAAATCCAGCGCTTTTGGCCAGGTAGCATCCAAGCCTATGGTCAAAGTGTTGAAACAACGCATCCATTCTTAAATATAATCGCTAATTTTCCAGTATTATGACTAGAGTTAAAAGAGGTGTAGCTACCCATAAAAGACATAAAAAGCTATTCAAGGCTACCAAAGGTTATTCTCGCGTAGCCAGGACACGTGTGAAATGGGCTAAAAACTTTATTGCTAAAGCCGGTCAAAATTCATACCGTGGTCGCAAGTTGAAGAAAAGAGACATGCGCAGCCTTTGGATTACCAGAATTAATGCGGGTTGCCGTGCTGAAGGCATCAGTTACTCAAGATTGGTTTATGGTTTATTGAAGGCCAAGGTAGCAATTGATCGCAAAATTTTGGCTGATATGGCGGTACAAACACCTGAGGTTTTCAAACAGGTTGTTGAAAAAGCTAAAGCATCTTTATAAATCTT
>CAZJJZ010000010.1:22688-31777 GCA_964546505.1 uncultured Candidatus Peribacteria bacterium | reverse complement strand
CCCTGCTGAATCGGCTGGGTGTTTTTTAGTAGTTGGACTGGCGGGAGCTAGAAGCGGTGGAGGGGTAAGTTGTTCCGTGCGGGATGATTAAAAAAACCCCCGCTGTGGCAGGGGTTGTAGTCTTTCGGGAGTTTATTGTTCAATTTCAATGCTCTGGATGGTAATTTCTTGTAGTGGACGATCCATAGCATCAGTTTCGGTGGATTGGATTTTTTCTACTATGTCCATTCCTTCAAAAACCTGTCCGAAAACAGTGTGAACTCCATCTAACCAGGGAGTGCCATTCGGGCTGGATACAATAAAGAATTGGCTACCGCCACTATTGGGAGCTGCTGTCTTGGCCATGGAAAGAGTTCCATAGTAGTGCTTCAAATTTGGCTTAACTTCGTCTTTGATGGTTGTGCCTGGACCTTTATAGCTGTAACCGCCAGTGCCGTTTTTGTTCTCGAAATCTCCCCCTTGAATCATGAAATCCTTGATGACTCGGTGGAAAGGGACATTATTATATTTGCCGGCTTTGGCCAATTCGATGAAATTTTTGACTGTTTCTGGAACCTCTTTGGAAAACAGTTTGATTTTAATTTCACCCAAGCTGGTGTTCATCAGCACTACGGTGTCACCTTTTTGAGCTGCCGCGAGTTGTTGTTCTTTATTCATGATGGTGGTTGTGGTTGAAGAATTTGAAGTTGTACTACTGGACGCTGTTGATTCGTCGTTATCGGTAATAATTTGACCCACTTTGGTTGTGCTGGAGTCTGTGACAGTTTGACTGGCAATGGTTGTTTTGGCAGAAGGCGTGGTTTGACTGCCTGTTTGAGCCGGGCTAGCAGTTCCGGCGCAGGCGGAAAGCGTCATTAGCGTAGCACAACCAAGTAACAAAGTCGTTTTTTTGTTCATAGTGAATGAATTTTATAATTGCCCTTTCAATTTAGGCTATTTATTTGAGGTGTAAAGATATTTTTTTATGCTATAATGCCTCCGCCTAACTGATGCAAGCCAATATGTTTGATCAAATTGTGGGAAATTCCAAAGCACTAGAACTGCTGCAAGCTGATTTGAAAAACAATAATTTAGCTCATGGCTATTTGTTTTGCGGACCGGCTGATTGCGGGAAAATGACTATTGCTATTGAATTCGCCAAAGCCTTACAGACCGCTAGTTTGGCTCCTGAAGAAGCCGAAAAGATAGCTGGATTGATTGTTAAAGGAGCACATATGGATACCACAATCGGGAGAATAGGCACCGAAGCCACTTGGAAAATAGAACCAGTAAGACAATTATTGGATAATTTGAACATGTCCGGAACAGCTACATTCAGGGTCTTGGTGATGGAGGATATTGATAAATTAACTCTGGAAGCCGCAAATGCCATGCTGAAAATGCTGGAGGAGCCACCTCACAAAGTAAAATTCATCTTTACATCTTCGCAGCCCCAGGCGGTTTTGGAAACCATCCATTCACGTCTACGGAAAATTGAATTTACGCTATTAACTCCGTCCGAGATGCTCAGCACTCTGAGTAATCGATTTAGGATTGTTGATAAAACTAAATTGGAGCGAGTGACCAAATTAGCTCAGGGTAGAATTGCCTTGGCCCTGAAATTACTGACAAATGATGACATGTTGGAGGCTTACAATAATATCTTTGTCCAAATTGAAGAATTTTTGAAAGCCAAGCGTCTCACTCCCGCCTTCAGCTTGATTAGTCAAATTCATACCGACCCCTTATTGGTAAATATTTTCATAGACATAGTTACCATTTTTTTACGGGAATATTTGCTGACAAGCGCTACCGCCAAAGAACAGGAAAATTATTTGCTCGCACTGGATAAGCTCTTTAAAATCAAGAGGCTCAATGAAACCAACGCCAATAGTCGTTTACTATTAGAACAATTTATGATCAGCTTATGATTGAAACCATTATTATCATCGTTTGCAGCTTGGTGCTGGCGTTTATTTTTTTTCACCGCTGGCATTTGCAGAAAAAAATCAATTTATTTGGGAAAATGGGGATTAAGGTGGAAAACTTGCTAGCCAAAAAGCTGGAAAAAGAAGACCACGAGGTGACCGTCAAAGAAATGATTCCCGATCCTACGAGTATTGAGCCTAAGTTAGTGATTAAAGGAGAAAGTTTTTATAAAAGGGCTGAACAGGCTTTGCGTAAGGGGGATTTGAAGGAGGCCGAGAAACTACTGATTCAGTCTATTTCCATGAATCCATCCCATGTGGAAGCGCATGCGCGTTTGGGTTCCATTTATTTGAAGCTGGAACAACATGGAAAGGCGGAACTGTTTTTTCGTAAATTGGTGGTAGCTAGGCCAGATGAGGCGGTTTATCATAGCAATCTGGGATTGGCTTTATTCAACCAAGAACGTTTGCAGGAATCGCGCGAGTTTTATGAAAAGGCAGTAGAGCTTGATGACAAAAGAGCGGGTAGATTTTTTAGTTTGGCGCGAGTCAATTACGCCTTGGGTGAATATGAAAAAGCCTTTGAATTCATTCATCGCGCTTTGGAATTAGACTCAGCCAATATTGACTATGGATTGACTTTGGCCAGCTGGTATCTGGAGAAAGACCTGGTACAGGAGGCCAAAACCATTCTGGAAGCAATTGTTTGTAATTGGCCAGAAAACCAAAATGCCATAGAAATGTTGGCAGAGCTGGAAAAAAATAGCGGCTTGGAAAGCGCACATCTTACCAACAGTCCCTTGGCTGTATCGGCTAATGATGCCGGCACGCAAACGTCAGACAAAGCGACTTTCTGATTTGGTTTTATTGGCCAACCAGGATGCGATTTGCTGTGGCGCGATAAACACTGTTAATTTTCTCCACTACTTCTTTGCCATCTTTGACAATCACTCTATCCCAAGTGACATCGAAACCTGGGTGCGCGCTTTCGATTTGCTTAGTCGCACCGGTAGGCAGTGTTTTGGTCGGAATGCGCTCTGTACCCCCAGCAGAACGGGCATTATAGCGTCGGTAATTTTCCAGACGGACTTGTCGGCCATCTGAAGTGCCATACACTTTAATATAAAGGTGATCGCCATCCACCACAGCTTGCAACAAGATACTTCCCGGTGTGTCGTTGGCGAATTTCAAATCTTTCACTCCGGGATAAATTGTAGAATCCAGGCCATAACCATCAATTTGCGCATAATAGCTGACCGCATAAGAATGCGGATATCTTTCCACAATTGGCAGGCCAGCAAGGAGAGCTCCTTTATACAAGGTCGATGAAACCTGACAAACACCGCCGCCATATTCTGGAACTGTACCTGTTGATTTAATTACTAACTCCAATTTGTAACCACTTTTGCCGTCCACCTCACCCAGGTTATCGTTAAAGGAAAATGTTTCTCCGGGGGCAATTAAAACACCATTATATCGATTGGCGGCGACTTGGATATTGTGTCGTCGATTGGCAGGAGAACCAGCGAAAGCAGTATGTCCGGTAGCTATCAGTTTATTTATGCCCAAAGCGGCTAATTCGGGCGACACTTCAACTGGCGCAGCAGAAACCTCCGTAGAGAAGTCGATGTTAGTGTTGAGTGTGTTTGCCGCTTCCACCAAATCCGCCAGCAATTCCGTGGTTTTGACCGTCACCCCATCAACCGCCATTCCGGTAAATTGAACTTTTTTGGCCTCGTCCATAGTGATTTTTACGCCCTGAGTCGGCTTTTCAATTTTGCTGAAGATTTCTTTGAAGAACGCTGCTTGGAGGATTTCCGGCTTAATTAGAATCTTGACTTGATCTTCCTGTTTCTGAAAATCAAGATAAGCTAGTTGATTGATCAGTTTGGTTTTCCAGGTCTGTTCACCAAAATGAAAATTAATCTCGTTCTGCAGTTTGACCATTAGATCATCCTGAAATTTGGCCAATTCGGAGGCTGTTATGGTGGGGCTTTCTACTTCTGTACTTAACTCGATTGCACCACTTGAAAGCGCTTGAAAATGCTGACTAAGAGCATTTTCTAAAACCGTTCGACTGAGGCGTAGACCTGCTTTTTCTGGAATAATTTCCACTTTCTTGCCAGCCGAATCGGCCTTAAACGTGGCACTTTGAGCTCTTTGACTAGTCAAATCAAGGGCGGACTCCAGTTTACTTGCCAATTGATCATAATCATAAGTAAAAACCGGTGTTAGGCTAGGCTGGGAAATGGCGGATGCCAACAAAAGCGTCCAAGAATTTTCTTTAAACGAAAAATTTGCCGCTTGCGCCAGGGTTTTGGGCAAATCCAATTTGACCCCCAATTCAAGAGGGGACAATTCTATAGTCTTCCCCTGATATTGGAAAACAATGGGTTGGCGGTGGTAATTATTAAGCAGTGTGGTAATTTCTAACTCGGCTGCTGCCGTTGTTTGTAAACCAAGGTTTTGACCGGCCAAGTGTAAGTTTGGCAAAATACGATCATTGGCCCAGGCTTCCAAGCCGACAAAGCCACCACCAATAATGGCAATACTCAATATC
This sequence comes from uncultured Candidatus Peribacteria bacterium, assembly GCA_964546505.1. Taxonomy (GTDB): domain Bacteria; phylum Patescibacteriota; class Gracilibacteria; order UBA1369; family UBA1369; genus CAZJJZ01. The sequence goes on along the minus strand of CAZJJZ010000010.1, from coordinate 27,310 downwards.
CAAATACCGGACTTAATGGTAAATGTTTGTATTTGCTCTTTTTGATCTAGGAGTTTTTGGTAAAGTTTCTTGGGAGGAGCTTGCAAATAGATTACCGCTTTACCGAAAAGCTTGCGAGTGTGCTGATTCCCCTCCGTGATAATTTCTTCCAACTTTTTGGAAAAAGTGGTTTCCACTATTTTCTCTACCTGTTCTACAGGAACTAGCGCAGTTGAAGCTGCTATACTGGGCTTGCCAGTAACAGGCTTAACCTCAGGTTTAACCACCACTGTCTCAACAGTGTTTTTTTTGGACTTTGAGGATTTGCGATTGCTTTTGTTTTGGCGATTCTTTTTCTTGCCCATAGTTATATTTAATTCTCATTGGGGAAAACGCGTGTTGTTTTGGGTACAACTTTTTTTTGACTGATCATCGGTTTGGAGTTTGCGGCGGGCACATTGCCTTTCTTTTTGCTAAATTTCTCCTTAACGCCTGTCCAAAAGCGATTCGCTTTTTTGGTAATGTCTTTACGAGTTTCTTGACCTTTTTTAGGAGCAAAACCAACGCCTAAAACAGAACCAATTGCGGCGCCTAAAATGACACCAGTCACAACTTTATCCAAACTGCCCTGTTTTTTCTTCTCCGGTTTTTTCTTGAAAAACATAGTTGTTAGGTTAATTGTATTGAATGTATATCTGTAAACCTCTTACTAATCTTATTGCACTTAAGGCGGCAATGCAACCACTTCCCACACTGGCGGCAACTTGAGCGGGGGAACCGGTGCAATCACCAGCGGCAAAAATCCCCGGGATATTGGTTTGACCGTTGTGGTCTATTTTAAGGTAGTTTCCAACTGTTTCCATTCCCATTTTTTTGGCAAAAGCGCTAGCCCCAGCAATGCCAACAGCCATAAAAACTCCATCAAAATTCATTTCTTTGCCATCAATCATTTTCAGTGCAGTGAATTTTTCATTACCAATAAATTCCGCAATACGTACGGTACGCATTAGTTTAACCTGCTTGGCCGCAAGAGCTTGCTGATGTTCAAGAGAAAAATTAAACTCCTTGCCATGACTTAGTATAGTGACATTGGGACTATAATTGGTTAATTCCAGAGCCTCTTCAGCCGCATAGTCGCCGGAGCCGATCACTGCCAAAGATTGGTTTTTGAAGAAAAAGCCATCACAGGTTACACAATAAGAAATGCCTTTGCCGGTTAATTCTTGCTCGTTTTTGATACCGGAAAGCACATAGCTCTGGCCAGTGGCAATGATCACTGCTTTTGACCGAAAAACCTGTTGAGTACTGTCCTTAATTTCAAACAGATTTTGCTCGAGCGGCTTGATATCTACTACTTCTGTTCTTAGATGAGTTACTCCAAAAGCCTTGATCTGAGCCAGGCCCTGCTTGGTCAACTCCGGTCCTGTTGGTGAACCTGGGAAGGCGAAATAATTTGCGATGACATGAGACTTCCATAAGTTACTTTTGGTTTCATCTCCAAAAATCAGGGTGGAAAGACCAGCCCTGGATGTATAAATGGCCGCCGACAAACCCGCCGGTCCGGCTCCAACAATAATTATGTCTAAAATTGGTTGATTTGTTTCCATCATTGAGCAGATAAGGTTGCGATGTTAGGCGGACGTGGTCGGTGCTTTTTTGGATTTGTCTTTCACTGTTTTGTAGTAGTTTATTCGACGAATCACATTAACTTTAATTTGTCCCGGATAAGCAACGTTGTTTTCGATTTCCTGGGCAATTTGATTGGCCATTTCCGGCATGGCCTGATCTTTGACCTGTTTAGAATCCAATAGAATGCGTAGTTCTCTTCCACCGGAAATAGCGTAGCTTTTGTTGACGCCTTGATAAGAGTTGGCAATGCTTTCCAGCGCCATGATTCTGGCTAAATATTTTTCCAGGGTTTCTTGTCGAGCGCCTGGACGGCCGGCAGAAAGAGCATCCGCAGCTTTGACCAGTAACGCTTCAGGCGTACGGATTGGTTCTGAGTCGTGATGTGTCCAGGCGGCGTGAATTTCTTCCCAGGAAAAGTTGAAACGCTCCATAATTTCTTTGGTCAACACATCGTGTGGACGACCATCTTCCTGATCAATGGCCTTGCCAAGATCGTGGAAAAAACCACCAATTTTACAGATTTCTTCGTTGAGATTAAGTTCATTTCCAATCATCAAAGTGAAATAACCAACCTCAAAACAGTGACGTAAGATATTTTGCCCATAACTGGTGCGGTATTTGAGTCGGCCGAGAATTTCTTTGAATTCATTGGGGAATTGACGGTGTTGCAAGCGCAGCTTTTTGACCACCTCATCACCAATATCGACCAACTGTTTTTTCACCTCCTGGGCAGTTTCTTTGAGTCTGCGCATAACCTTGGACAAATCCAGATTTTTGTCGCGCATCAGTTTAATAATCGTTTCTTTGGCCCAGTGCCTGCGCACCAAATCATAGTGAGTAACCAAAATCCCTTTTTTACCTTCTTCAAAGATGATGTTTACGCCAGTCTTATCTTCTATCAAACGTATCAGCTCAGCGTTTTTACCAATAATTTTAGCCTTGGTTTCTTCACGTGAAACAGGGATAACCGAAGTTTTTTTCTCCACCGAACTTTCATCAGAGTAACGATAAACCGCTTCAACCAGCAAATTTCTGGCCGTTGCAACTTTTTGATTTTCCAAATTTTCTTCCAGGCGCGCCATTCTGGTTTGACGAGCAAGAGACAAATCCTCGGCAAGATCTCCCAATAAATCGTCCTTGAGTTGATCAAGAGATTTGCCATAATGAACAGCCAAGCGATTTAAATAGTCCTCTTTAAACTGGCGTACCTCCGCCTCTAACTGTGATATCGCTGCTTGTTCTTTGGCTAAATTAGCCTGTAGAGTCTGATTGTACACATCCTTGCTTTGCCAACGTTGATTCAGCTGCTCCAGGTTTTTTTCCGCCTTCTGCTCGGTGACTTTGTGCTTTTCAGTCAAATCGATCAGGCGCTTTTGACGATTCTGAAGATCTTGTTGTAGTTGTTTTTGAAACTCCTGGGCTTCTTGCTTGGCCTTGTTGATTAGTTGTTCGGCTTGTTGACGTTTTTGAATCAGCAACTCTTCCGGATTACTGCGCACGAATTTCAAGTAGGCGAAATAACCCACTCCGGCTGCAATCAACAAAACTATTACGCTGATAAAATATTCCATTAATTTAAATTGGTGATCTGATAATCAGTTGGTACCTGAAAATCAGAATCACTCACTCCTTGATTCAGCACAATTGAGGTGGCGCGGTTTTCAACCTCAACATTGTTGATGTCGGATTTTGCGCTGGTTTTGAGAGGAATGCCTTGCCACAAGCAAATGTCTTTCAATTCCGTTTGATAGAGTTCACATTGTTGTCCGGCTACTTCTTCGGTCTTTACTGGCTTGGCGGTTGCAGTGGTGCCGTCAGAACTAAAAGAAGTGGCTACAGCCTCTTGAATCAATCTGGCCTGTCTTTGTTCGGGAGCAAGTTTTTCTAATTCAGTGTAAAAGGGGTCTTTTACCATGGTACCGGTTTTGGAAACTGGGTCCAAGCTGTAAATTTTTCCCGCGTCAGCGATCATCATATTACTGTATTGCTTTTGGCTGCCATCTGCGCGAGTAACAGTAATGTTATTGATGATTTTCTTTTTATCTCCCTTAATCCAAACTTCAGTTTTTCCTGTGCTGGAGCCAGAAACCTGATAATCAATTTTTGCCGTATCAAAAGTATAGTTGTAGAAATTTTGATTGGCGGTCCTGGTGTCGGTCTGGCAGGCGGAAAGCAGCATAAGTAAGCTGATGCCGGCTGTGATGTGAGATAATTTGATCGCTTTCATTGGAGAAAATTTATTTCGGTTTTGGACGCAGAGAAAATAACATGTATTAGGCAAAAATTCAATATCAGATTTGGGAGGCGTGTTCACAGAAAGCCCTCCGTCCTATTCCTTGTCTTGTACTTGTTGCGGTTGCATTTCCTTGAGCAGTCCGAGCAGGTGAGTAATTTGCTGATCCATTTTTTGCTCTCCTTTGGTAATCATTTCTTGAAATTTCTCGAATTGGAAAATTTCCACATCACTCATTTCAAATTCCAAAAAAAGGTCTGGCTTGGCTTCTTTAACAGAGTATTGAAACAGTTCTTCCCGCACAATGGTTATCGATCGAAAAATAATTTGAAACATTAGTTGTGTGTCCGCGCTCAATTGCCCCCAGGCTGCCTGGATTTTTTGCCCAATCTTTTGTGGCGTAAAGCGTCCCTTTTTGAGGTATTTGTGATAAATCATGCCTGAAATAAATTGTCTGGAAGCGTTATCGACAATTCTGGTACCAATGATCAGGTCGCATTGACCGCTGCGACGCAGAGAAAGAATTGGACTATCCTCCAATAAACCACCATCTACCAGGTAATGCCCATCCAAATATACAGGATTGAATACGCCGGGAATTGCCGTGGACGCGGTGATCGCCTCTACCATTGGACCGGTTTCAAAAATCACCTCCCGACCAGATTCCAAGTCCACAGCCGTCACTGCCAATGGTATAGGGCAGCCCTCCAAACGGTGATCACCAAAAATTTTCTTGAGAAAGCGTTTTCGCTGCACCGAATTGCCAAACAAATTTGCGCCG
>CAZJJZ010000010.1:8730-22678 GCA_964546505.1 uncultured Candidatus Peribacteria bacterium | reverse complement strand
AGTAATAAATTGAGGTTGTTGAAATCTGTAATTTTCTGTTTGGAAAAAAAATCCAGGCAAAGATCTTGGATTTCATCAATTGCCAACCCTCGTGCAAACATTCCCGCTAAAATCGCTCCCATGCTGGAACCACGGACGTGGGAGATGGGGATGCGGTGCTTAATCAAACTTTTCAAAACGCCCAACTGCACAACCGCTTTAGCGCCGCCACCACCTAATGCCAAGCCAATTTTGGGAACTTGATTAGTCATTTTTTGGCAGATTTTCTATTTTTTGGGCCTCTTGAACGGCTCCTGCCCCCATTCCTCCATTTGCCGCTACTAAATCGATAACCCCCCAAACCTCTCCGTTATTAATACGGAAGGCAGCCAATTTATTGTCACCTTGGGCAAAAGCTGGAATGGCTTGCTGCGGCATATCACCTGCGCCAATGGCCAAGAGTCCGGGTTGCTGCAAGTCTTTTTCTTGGGCGGCCTGTTGGGCGCTTAATAATCTCTTCCCAGTATCAGTGCGTTGATTTTCTTGTTGTTTGGCCGCAAGAAGTGCCACGTTTTTTTGATCACGGTATCTTTGATCGGCGGCGAGTACCAGAAAGTAAAATCTTCCCAGTATTTCTGTCAGGTGGCCACTTTGTAGGGTGGTGAGTGGAATTTCTAGGTCCAGGTTTTTGACATGTTGTAGGTTTTTCCCTGCTGACAGATCGATGTGTAAATTGATAGTAACATTTTGAGGGTCGGACTGGCCATTTTGAACGCGCTCGAGGATATTATGGTAATTTTTTTCTTCAGTGGCTCCGGCGTTGTATTCGTTGTTAACAAGCTGATTGTGGTCTGTGATTTTGTTCATCACGCCATGTTGAAGTAAATTTTTGCCATCCAGACCTTTTTCTATACTGGGAAAGAAAAAAGGATGCTTGGTTTTGATAGCCCGAAAAGCCGATTCCAGCATTCTGGCATAATGTTGATTTTCTGACTGTCGCTCCGCTTTGGGTTTGAGCAAATTTAAACCGCTGATTTTCTGAACTACGGACGCTTCTTTGGCGGGAGGTTTGATTTCACTTTTTTCCCGAAAGTCCAAATGTTCTCCCACCGGTGGCTTGCTCTGAGGTTGATCTGTTGGCTTTTTTTCCGGATCCCTGGAACTTAAATCGCCAAACATGTTAAAATAATCCAATTTGCTTTGATCGCGAAGGGCCTTTTGACGGGCGTCTTTTTCTGACTCGCTCATGCCGGCCCATTTGTCTAAATTAACTTCTGCGCGACGCGCTGCGGCACGTGATTCCAAACTCTCTGTGGACTTAGCCTGTTGATCCTGAGGAAAGATGGTCATGGGAATGGGGTGTTTTTTGGTTTTGTTTAGTGTTTTCTTTGATCAACAAGCCAAGTACTACGAAGTTGGTGGTGATCAGGATTTGTTGACTTAGGCAGTAGATACAGATCGCTTCCAGAATAAAAAACTCAATATTAGATAAGTATAGCGCAAAATTGACTCCAAAGAAAGTGAGTTGAGTGAGCCAGACTACGAATTGAGAGTAGTGATTGGGTTGTTTGAGTAGTTTGCGATAGAGGTAGATCTGCACCCAAATAGCCAAAAGATTTTGAATAGCAGGTATCCAAAACAATTTTGGCATAAAGGAAATTTGATAGCTGGCCATGGCTATAGAGGCAAGAAAGGTAAAAATGGTGGTGGCCAAAGACAAGTGCGTGAGCTTGAGGGGCTTGATGTAACGGTTGAATTGAAAACCTTTCATCAGTCCGATTAGAAGAGCGGCAAAAAATGTATAAAATAAAAACCCCAAAATAGACACCGGTATGCCAAAAATTTGCGCAAAGATACTCTTGTTCACCTTGTCACAATTCCAATAACTATCCAGATTACAAAAGGTACCGCTTTCCGGAACACGAAAATGTGCTTCAATTAATAAAACGGTAACCACAGTTGCGGCCAATGTTAAAAGAAGGCTTGAGAATAACAATTTTTTCTGTTTTGAACTGAGGTGTTGAAAAGTGATCATGCTATTTGAGTATAAATAAGGATTTTTTACAGACTGTTTGCAGAACTTTTGAACGGTTTTTTGCCACTTTTGAACGAGACGGTTGTTCTAATAATTCAGCTAAATTGTTTTAGCATTAAAGCAAAAAAAGCACAATATGGATTCAGAATTGTGAACATAAAAACCAATATTCCTTTTTAAAAGTCAATAGCCTTCTATCTACTACTCATTAAATATTTATAATATTTTTAAGAGAATGCAGGTAAGGGTGGAAAACTGTGGAAAGTGCAATGGGAAATTGGTGGGGTTGCTTGTAAATGTTGGAGGGGCGGATATAATTCGCGGGAATGATGTATGGTTTAAATTTGTTTTTATGAAATTAGTTTGCACTCAACAAGCTTTGGAGAACGCGTTAAATATTGTGGGAAAGGCCATAACGCAAAACACTACTTTGCCGGTTTTGAATAATGTGCTTTTGAATGCTGAAGGAAGTAGATTAATTTTTTCCGGTACTAATTTGGAGGTCGCAATTCAGTGTTATATCAATGCGGAAGTGAAGGGGGAGGGAGCTATTACCGTGCCGGCCCGACTTTTACAAAGCTATATTTCGCTTCTGAAAGAGGAAAAAGTGGAGTTGTCAGTGGATGAAAACAATAGTCTCTTGGTAGAGTCCGGCAGTTCGCATACTAAAATCAAGGGCATTGCGGCGGAAGAGTTTCCAATTATTCCGAGTGTTAACAAGGACAATGTTTTTATCGTGAATAGAAAAGAGCTAGAGCAAGGTATCACCCAGACGGTTTTTGCTGCGGCGGCCAATAGTACCAGACCGGTGCTTTCAGGGTTGTTGTTTGATCTGCGCAACGGAGTTTTCAAGTTGGTGGCAACTGATTCTTATCGCTTGGCAGAAAAGAGAATCGCCGTTAAAGATGGTTTAAAGTTCGAATTACAAGCTTTGGTCCCTGCAAAAATTGTCGGTGAACTGGGTAAAATTTTGAATAAGGCAACCGTGGAAGAAGTGGAAATTACCATTTCAAAAAATCAAATTTTATTCGTGGTAGGTGAAGTAAGAATGATTTCAAGATTGATTGAGGGCAAATTTCCAGATTATGAAAAAATCATACCTAAACAAGGAAAAACCAAAATTAGCGTAAAGACTGACGATTTGTCCTTGGTGGTAAAAAGAGTTGCTTTGTTCGCTAGAGAGAATAACAACAACATTAAGTGCGCAATTACCAATGATGATAAAATGGTGATTTCCACTGACGAAACCAAAGTGGGTGAGGAGAAGGCAGAAATTAGCGGAAAAGTGGACGGAGAGAATAATAAGATTGCTTTAAATTCGCAATTTTTATTGGACGTGTTAAATTATATTCAAGCACCAGAGATAATAATTGAACTTGACGACAAACTATCTCCTGCTGTAATAAAGAATGCAACAGAAGCCGAAAAAACTTATCTTTACATCATCATGCCGCTGAAGATCTAGTTGGGTCTTGAGTATTGAACGGCTCTGTAAGCGGGGTGATTGGGCTGGAGTATGACAAAAATGCGCAACTTAATACGCTATTTCCCGACCATTTTAAATGGGCGTGTTGCTGAGTTGATCTCTTCCAGGAAAACATTCAGTGTTTCCGGAGGAACCAATTTTTCAGCCAAGACCTTCGTTTTTGCTGATGTAATTCGGGAGGTGGAAAAGTATCGTGGCGCAATTTGGATTGTGAATAGTTTGCAGGAACAGGAAATTTTGGCTCAGAGCTTGCGAATGTGGACGGACTTTGAGGTGCAGACTTTTGAGTCTAAAATTGAAGGCGTAATGAGTGCCAGCAAATTGGAAAGAGCCAAAAGGCTGAAGGTGATTGAAGTTTTGGCTTGTTTGAGAAGTAAGGAAAAAAAGGTGTTGGTGACCACTTATTTTGATTTATTAAGGAGAATTCCAGACTTAGAAGCTTTGGATCGTGCGATAATCAGATTGAAGAAAAAGTCGGAGGTGAATTTGATGCAGTTGTTCGAGAATTTAATTGCCCTGGGCTACAATCTGTCTGAAGATGCTTTTTTGGCTAAGGGTACTTATTTGCGTAGTGGCGATACTTTAACCATTTTCCCGGTAAATATGAATTATCCGGTGCGCCTGGAAATTGGTTTTGATCAATTGGAGGCAATGGAAACTTATGATCAAAACGCAGAAGGCAAAAGTAAAATCGCTGCTTTGCAAGACTTGGAAATCTGGCCGCTGAATTATGAAAATTCAGCTAAAACGTTAGTGAGTGCTTTTCGGGATGATAACTTGGTGGTGGAGGATGAATTAGAGATTGTTGATGAGTACTTTGAGGAGTGGAGTTCGCAATTTGATGAAGTTTATTCTCGCAAGGGCGTCATGAACTTTGTCACTTTCAATGATGAGGAAGAAGGACATGTGCATTCACATTACTTGTCTGTTATTAAGTATCGTGGAGTATATGATTTGGTAAATGATTTTAAAGACAAGGTTCGTGATGGTTGGAAAGTGATAGTGTTCACCAAAGAAATGGAGGCCTTGAGGAATATTTTGAAAGAAAACAACTTCAGTTTTAATGAGGACTTGGGACAATTCGCTTATGGTCATTATAAGATTTTTCTGCAACAGGTGGAAAAAAACGACCACGCACCTTTCGCTTTTCAGAATCCCGAATTGAAATTAATTGTTTTATCAGATAAGGAGGTTTCCTCTTGGCGTGAAGAGAAAAAACGTTCCAGTAATCAAAAAGTGTTTAGTGACTTTTTAAGCAGTTTAAAAGTAGGGGACTATGTGGTTCATACCAATCATGGAATTGCCGTGTTTATGGGCCTGGAAAAGCGTAAGATTGATGATATCACCCGGGAGTACCTAAAGCTGGCTTACGCAGAAAATGATAAATTATTTGTGCCCATTGATCAGGCTGACAAAGTAACGAAGTATATTGGAGCAGATGACAGCCCGCCCAAATTAACCCGATTGGGCTCAGCGGAATGGGATACAATTACCAAGAGAATTCGTAAGGAAACTGAAGCTATTGCTAAAGAACTGTTGAATCTCTATGCAGAAAGAAAAGCAGCCAAAGGCTTCAAATTCCCTCCAGATGATAAATTTCAAAAGCAATTTGAAGAAAAGTTTGAGTTTGAAGAAACAGATGGCCAATTAAAAGCTATTGCTGACGTCAAGAACGATATGGAAAATGCCATGCCCATGGATCGTTTGGTGTGCGGGGATGTGGGTTTTGGTAAAACAGAAGTGGCTATTAGAGCCGCCTTTAAAGCAGTAAGGGCCAAAAAGCAGGTCGCCTTGATTTCGCCAATTACAATTTTGGCCGACCAGCATTTCAAGTCGTTTGAAAAACGTATGGTCGGTTTTGATGTGAGGGTGGAAATGCTAAGTCGTTTTCGTAGTGCGCAGGAACAGAAGAAAATTGTGGAGAAATTGGCCAAGGGAGAAATTGATATCATTATCGGTACACATCGCTTATTGCAGACTGATATCAAGTTTAAAGATTTGGGGCTGATTATCGTGGATGAGGAACAGCGTTTTGGTGTAAAACAGAAGGAAGAGTTGAAAAAAATGAAGACTGAGGTGGATGTGCTGACTCTAACAGCTACGCCAATACCAAGAACATTGAATATTGCCCTCAATAAATTAAGGGATATTTCCACCATCGCCACACCTCCTACGGGTAGATTGCCGGTGATCACGGAGGTGAGACGTTATTCTTCCGGCTTGATCAGAGAGGCGATTATGAGAGAGATGGAGAGGGGTGGGCAGGTTTACTTCTTACACAATAGAGTGCAAACCATCGATGGAATGGCAGAAAAGTTGCGTGAATTGGTTCCGGAGGCACGCTTTGGTGTGGCTCATGGAAAATTATCCAGTCAGGATTTGGAGGATCGAATTATGGCGTTTAAAGAGCATCAATATGATGTTCTGGTTTCTTCTACCATAATTGAAAATGGTATTGATCTTTCCAATGCCAATACCCTAATTGTCAATAATGCTGAGAAGTTTGGTTTGGCGCAATTGTATCAATTGAGAGGGCGCGTTGGCCGTGGTAAGAAGCAGGCTTATTCCTATTTTCTGTATCATGGACAAAGACTTAAGTTGGATGCCAAGAAGCGCCTGAAGGCCATTGTGGAAGCTACAGAATTGGGAAGTGGCTTTCAAATTGCCATGAAGGATTTGGAAATTCGTGGAGCAGGAGATATTTTGGGTGCTAAGCAGCACGGAGTGATTAATGTGGTGGGAGTCAGTCATTTCATCCGTATGTTAAATAAAGCAGTGGAGGATTTGAAGGCGGGTCGAGTGCTGCGTGAAGACGAGCCAGAGGAAATTACAGTAGAATTGCCTGTGACAGCCTATATTCCTGATAATTATATCATTAACACTCGTGATAAAATTGCCATTTATCAAAAACTTTCGGCTGCCGATAATTTTGAATATTTGCACGAAATAAAAGAAGATTTAATTGATGAGTATGGTGCTTTACCTGTGGAGGTAATGAGTTTGTTTAAAGTGATCGAGATGAAGATTTTGGCTAAAGCTTGTGGTATTGTTTCAATCAAATCGGAAAGTGTTTACTTAAACAAAGAAAAAGAAATTATCTTGCTGATGTCTGATCAAGTAAAACCCGAGAATATTTTAAGTTTATTGGAATACAATTCTCGCTGGTTTATTTCCGGTAACAAATTAAAGGTCAAATTGAAGGATTTAGGCTTTCAATGGGAGGAAGAATTGATTCAGTCCCTCAAAAAATTGGGATGTAAGCCGCTTACTGTGGCGGTGTAATCAGGCTGGATTTTTCCAGTTTCTGACCCAGCTCTGACAATAATTGATCAGAGGATCTTTTCTGGTGTTTGGTATTAGTCTTGAAGCTTGACATTCACTAATACAAAAAAATAATTCTTTGCTCTGGCAATCGCAAGTTGGTGCAAAAAGTTGTGCAAAACTGGGTGCAAAGTCTGTGTAAAAGTGATAACAATGGTGGAAAGGGTGTGCAAAACTTGTGTAAATTAATCGCAAGGGTTATTGAGGCCGGCCGGTATATTTACGAATGTGGCACTGACGGGTGGTAAGTTGACGGTGTTGGTTTCGGAATTTTGTGGCGTGAGGGCCGGGATTTCACCTTGAGCCAGCAGTGCCAGTTTTTGGCCATTCAATAAGAGCGAGTTTTGAGAGGAACCATCAGCCTGCAATTGATAAATAGCTAGCGGATTGTTTTTGGCAAAAATCAGTTGGGCGGGTAATTTTTGACTGATATTGATCGCTAAAATTGTGAGGTGTTCTTTGCTCTCTGCGGAACAATGAAGGTAAAGGCGTAGGAAGGGGTTGCTATTACTGAGGCTGGAGGGGGCCAAGACTTCTTTACCCATGGTTTTTTTCCAAAGCAAGGAAGCGAAATAGTCTGGTCGAGGTTCAAAACTATCTTCTGCCAGTAAACCATAATTAGACCCCACCAAAGATTGTCTGATTACAAGTTTTTGTTTATTTCTTGCCATTTGACCTAGTAAATCCAGCCACCAGATGGTGGATTCAAAGGTGTCGGATACTCCCGGCTCGCCACCACATTGCGCATTGCCCGTTTCGCCCAACCAGACTTCCAAATCGCGGGGATTTTCTTGATTAATTTCTACAGCCCATTTGCTGACGTCGCTTAATTTAAATGGATTAAACAAATAACCAGGCTGTGCCTCTCTGATCTTCAGTGGGCAGCGCCGTGATTGCTGAGGATAATAGTGCCAGGTAATAATGTCCGGGTTCAGGTTGTTTTGGGGGTGGAGTATAGCTCGCATGAAGCTGCCTTCGCGAGAGGGAGTTTCTCCGATAACCGGCCAGAAGGCTGCCGCCGGGCCGGCTGTTTGACTTTCAGGGAAATTACTTTTGATCAATTCATTAAAACGGGCCAGGTCTTTGAGGTATTGGGCGGGCTCTATTTGGCTGGAAGGTCCATGTATTACCCAAAAGGCATTCACCTCATTGCCCAATTCCCAGACTGGGAAGGAATAATTTTTGCTCTTGAGGTAATTAATCAGTTTTTCCAGATTATCGGATTGCCAGGCTAAATTAAAATCACGTACCAAAGGTCCAGCATTGGCCGTGAAAAGAATTTTACTGTTGATGTTTTGAGCAAAGCTAATGACTTGGTCAATGTTTTGCGGGTACAGGTGAATTGAGGGCTTGGTGCTTTTGCTGGCGACTGGTGAATCACTGTCTTGAAACAAAACTTTATCGGCTTCAGAGCCTCCCAGTCGCAAATAACTGGGGCTAAGCGCCTTGGCTAATTTAATTAATTTGGGGTTTTCTAGATCTAGGGGCGACACCTTATGTGACCCCAAACCGCCCTTTTCCTTTTTGCCCGATGGCGACCACCAAGAACCGCCCAGCCAGACAGAAGTGTCTATGGCAAATGATAGAAATTCCGGTCTTGTGGTATGCACAATGCGTGCGTTATCTAAATTGATAGTAGTCTGATTGAAGTGGATATTTTCGGTCAGGAAATTCTCTTTGAGAGTTATTAGTTTGGTGTAGGTGGTGAGCAAAACCGTAAGAACTATACTCAACAGCTCTGGGATGGTCCAAATCAGGATAATAATTAGGCAAAGTACCAGCAAAAAGCTAAGCGCGAAGCGGTGTTTGTAAATTGGAATAGCGGGACTGTCGGTTGACAGAGCTGTTTTTTTTGGGGTGGATTGTTTCATTTTGAGTGATACGGCAGTATATATAGCATATTGCTATTGAAAATTCATCTATTTTTAGTTACAACAAACAGGCATTTGGGGATTTTTTATGAGCGACCGAGCGGGAAAATTTGCTGCCTATCCAGCCAGAAGTCGCAGAAACATGTCGATTGCTGAGTTAGACCACCAAAATTCTGATGGCAAGTGGGTGGCGGGCAGATTGATAGCGAGAGAAAAAGGAGCTTTGATTATTCAAGATCAAAGTGGACAGCTAAAACTGCTTGGAGACGCAAATTGCACAATTGGAGAGATTGTTGAGTTTTGTCTTTTTTGGGAAACTCAAAATTCCTGTTGGAGATTTACAGATTTTCTGGTTTTGGCAGGGTGTGATGATTTTTTTATAAATTCAGCAAGCCCTAATTATCAAAAATGGTGTGTAAATAGAGATTTAAAAAATGTGATTTTTTTAAGGGGCGAGATTTTAAAGCGAATTAGGAGCTTTTTTGATGCTGAGCAGTTTTTGGAGGTGGAAACTCCGACTTTGGTAAGGCTGCCTGGCATGGAGCCTTTTTTGGAAGTCTTCAAGACTGAGTTTAAATCCGACTGGTCAGCGACTAATCAAGTGCGGGAAGACCTTTATTTGATTACATCTCCCGAGTATGCGATGAAAAAAATGGTTGCTGGCGGATGGGAGAGAATATACCAAATCACTCGCTCATATCGTAATCAGGAAACCTTTTCAGATTCTCATAATCCAGAATTTACCATACTAGAATGGTATAGAGCTTATGCCTCCTATGAGGAAATCATGTCTGATACAGAAAGGCTTTTCAAACAAGTTTATTTGGCTTTGGCACATCAGATGGGTTGGGAGACTGATTGCTGCATTTACGGTGATTGGAAAATCCCTATCGCACAGCAGTGGCCGAAAATCAGTGTGCAGAAGGCTTTTGAACAATTTGCTGCAGTTAGTGAGGATCAATTACTTGATGAAGACAAGTTGAGAGCAGTGGCAATTGGCAAGGGCTATACCAATGCCAAAGATTATCATTATGATGATTTATTTCATTTATTGATGTTGAGGGAGGTGGAACCAGAATTGCGTAAAATGGGGGCTGTTTTTCTGTATGATTATCCTTTGTCACAGGCCGCCCTTGCCAAAAGGAAAGCGCTGAAGCCTGAATACGCCGAGCGGTTTGAGTTGTTTGTGGGCGGCCTGGAGGTATGCAACGGCTTTAGCGAGTTGAATGATCCTGAAGAACAGAAAGCGAGATTGGAAATTGAGCAAGCTCTGCGACAAAAACTTGGTAAATTGTCTTATGATGTGGACCAGAGCTACATTAGGGCTTTAAATTTTGGTCTACCTCCTACGGGTGGAAATGCCCTAGGCGTTGATAGGTTGGTGATGATTCTGACCAATCAATCAAATATTCAAAATGTAATGACTTTTCCTTATCGCGATTTGTGAATCTTAGGAGAGCGAATAGGAAGTAGGATGATTTGATTTTCTTCTAATGTGTAGGGCTTTTGCAGTCGGTTGACACGGGCCAATAGCTGCCAGGATATCTGGTTTTTCTGAGCGATGCCGGCCAGATTCTCGTCTTTTTTGACCTTGTATGGGTGGCTTTTGTGGCGCAGCAGGTGATAGTAAAGGTGTCTAATGGACCAAACAATCATAGTTAAGGCAATTAAGCCAAAGAGAGTAATCGAGAGCAGGGTGCTGAAACGGCTAAAAATGATGGTTTGTTGATAATCATGACTTTCTTCATAGCGATTGAGTGTTGGATCAAAGCTAGCTACTTGTAGTTTGATACTGGCTTCTTGAAGAGGAGAATTGTCAGACCAAGCATTGGTTAATTCACTTTTTTGATCCGGGGCAATGTATATGGGGGGTGGGGCGATGGTAGATAGACGGTTGGTCAGCAGGTTGCGGACTTGGATTTGGTAATTAAGCTGTATCAGTGTGTTGCCACGGTTAATAAAGCTGAAGCGAAAATGATCGTAGGGGCTGCCAATAAACTCCAAAGGTGAAAACTGATAATCGAGTTTTTTGGTGCCGTTAACATTGGCGATCACTTTGTGAATGACCCTTGGGATAGCTTTTGCACCGGTGTTGTTGCCATTATTTTGACTATTATCAACTTGTACACTGAGACCTCCTAAATAAACTCCCGGCGTGGCCGTGCTGGGAATGCGTAAGGTAATCGGCAAGGTTGTGCTAGAATTAGCAGCAACACGGACCTGGGTTTTGGGAGTTTCCAGCCATTGACCAATTGACTTGGAATCCGCTGGCTGTAGATAACTTGTAATGCCGTTTTTGTTTAATAAAGCGTCAGAACCGGTAATCGTTAAATCCAAATCGACATTGCCGTTGTTGCTGATAGTAATGTTCTTGATGTCACTACCTCCGGGAGGGGAGCTGAAAATAGTTTGATTGCTTTTATCTTCGTTTAAAATACTAAAACTAGCCTGACAGAAAATGGGGAAGAGGATGAGAACAAAACCGAGTAATTTTAGTTTCATTACTAACTAGGGGGTCAGTGTATAAGTAAGGGTAGCCTGATAACTCCCAGGTGCCACACCAGCCGGAATTTCCAAACTATAATTGAAAGATGGGATTGTCGCAACACCGGAAAACCCATGATCGGCATTGAATAAAACGGCTACTTTGTCGCCATCATTGGCGGGGTTTAAATCGCTATCATTGTTGGCACTGAGTGCTTGAGTGGCTGACAGTACTGAGCTATGACTGAAGTCGGTGCATCCGGTACAGGTAGGTTGTCCGATTTGAATGGCCGAAAGGGCCGCGGCACGTTCGTTTTTGGCAACTGGTTCGAAAATATCGTCGGAGCCGTTGAAAAAGCCGCGGCCGGTACTGGTTTGGAAATTATTGTTGGCACTAAGAATTTGTACTGTCAAAGTGACGGGATTTGGGCCACAGTCAGCTGCTCCAGTTCGATTGTCGGTTAGACTGATTGGACCTTGGAAATCACCAAGAGAGGTTTGGTTGTTGGCGGAAGTGGAGACGGTAGGAAAATTGATGCTTTCCAGCTCGGCAATATTCGTGAATTGCGCCGGTATGCAGGAAGCAACTATTGTCATAGTGGTTGGCACGGTTTGAGCAAAAACCTGCCATGAAAATGCTAAATTGGCGAGAATTAAGAGGATTGAAATGAGACTTTGAAGTTTTTGGGACATGTTTGTTTTGGTTGCGCTTTGATTTTAATACAAAAGGCCCTCATCTGTCTAATTACTTTTTGTTTGACCTGTTTGAAGACCATGATCTACAATGCCCGCGATTCGTATTCTTAAAGGAAAGCTATGCAAACTTCAGATTTTACCAAAGGTACTGCTATTAAATATAATGGCGAAACCTATATTATTGTATCTTATAATTTTGTTAATCCGGGCAAGGGCTCAGCCTTCACTCGCACCAAAATCAAAAATGCCAAGTCCGGCAAAGTGATGGAAGTGACTTTTAAAAGCGGAGAAGATGTGGAAGAAGCCAATGTGGAATACAGAAAAAGCCAATATCTTTACAATGATGGTTCGGATTTAACCTTGATGGACAATGCCAATTATGAACAATTTACAATTCCGGTCAGCAATGTCGAAGAAATGATGGATTATATTGTGGATGGCAGTGATGTAATTGTAGTTCACATTGATGGGTCACCATTTACTATTCAGTTGCCGCCAAAAATGAATTTTAAAGTAATTGATTCTCCTCCTGGTGACAAAGGAGATACCGCTACAGGAGGCTCAAAACAGGTTACAATTGAGACTGGTGCCAAGGTTAACGCCCCGCTGTTTATTAAAGAAGGGGATGTGATTAGAGTAAACACAGACACCGGTGAATATGTCGAAAGGGTAAATCAATAGGGGCGGCATTCTGCTTCGTTGCCTGCGAATAAAAACGATCCTCAGTATAGTAATACGCTGTGGTCGTTTTTTTCTTGTCGCCTTGCATAATGCCACTCTTCCCTGTCGTGTTGACACACGCTGCTGCGGTTTTTTGTATGTCGTCCGCCCTTACTGGTTCGCCAGGCTGTCGAAAACCAGATTTGCTATCTGTTTGCCTTTTTCTAGTCTTTGGTTTTCTTGGTCGCCGGAGATGGAGAGGTTTAGCCAGATGTCGTTTTTGAGGGCGTCGATGGTGGTGGAGTTGGCATTTGGACTGTAATAAACAGCTTGTTCTCCTACTCCAGTTAACTCTGTGGTGGTAATTTTTAGCACATTACGGCTATTTTCTACCGCTTTTTGATACATCTCTTTGGCACTCTGTTTTTCATTGTCCAAGTTGGCAATAATGGCTACGCCAGTAAAATTATTCTCACGATTGAAATAATGACATTCTTTGATTGAAGGGTTTTTGGTTAGCATGGGGTTGGCTTCACTTTCTACGGCCATTTCTAATAATGAGCCAATTTCTTCTCTGGAGACCAGGTTGCAGAGACTGCTTTCCAGCTCGATATCACTAACTGTATATTCCGCCTGATTGGGGAAATTAGCTAAATCTACATCGCTGGGAGTGTGCATCGAACAGGCACTTAAAGAAGATGCAAAAAATATTACTGCAAAAAACTTGGTTTTGATTTTCATCTTAATAAAAATTAGCTTAGTTATTATCTATTTTTCCATACTGCTTGTAAAGCTTTGACTTGTGTTGAAAAGTTGTTAAAATTACGACATGGGGATGTATTGGCATTCGACATAAATGTTCTTTTACAAACTGCAATCACGGGATCGCGCTGTCTCCCGTTAGATCCGTCCAGCGCAGAGTAAATGCAAACTCCAAACTTGCTAGATTGGCTAGAGCTATGAGAGAGGAAGCTGCTTCAGCTTTCGCTCCTGCTTACGCACTTGCTGCATAAGCTAAACTTTTGCCAAAATCCTCGGTCTATAGTACTGGGGTCGTCAATACACTGATTTCTGCTAAGTGATGTTGATGAAATTTGCAGAACTGATTTGGTTGCCTTTGGGTGATTTAGCGCCAAATTTGTATAGAAAGAGCTAGTTGAAGAAGTTTTTTGTCCATTCTTTATTTCTTCAACTTAAACAGAATGCGACTAAGATTGTAGATGTTTGTGTAAGTCATTTGTGGACCCGGGTTCGACTCCCGGCATCTCCACCAACAGTAATTAAATTATTTGCAACATGTCCGGAAGATTAAGTTCAAGCCCACCACCATTGAGTGAGATAGATCAATCAAGCCTGGAAGGTACTGATGCAGATGTTACTAATTTGCGTGAAGTTGCTAGTCAACGAGGTGTGGAT
>CAZJJZ010000010.1:0-8712 GCA_964546505.1 uncultured Candidatus Peribacteria bacterium | reverse complement strand
GTGATTTTGCCAGTATTTTGCCGCCACCTGAAAAGTCTGACCGAATTCCCGAAGACGAGGAAGGTACGGTTAAACAGAATGTAGGGAAAATACCCAGAATTACCGGAGAACAAATTATTGAGGTTTTACAGTTGAATGGTGAAGCGACAGGTTTGGAGCCTTATCAACAGGCTATCAGAGAGTTGATTGTAATCATGCTGACTGGCAAAAGAATTCGTGATTGGAATGGTTTTCGCAATAGAAATATCAGAGAGGCAGCTGAACAGCTTGCTTGTGGAGCCTTGGATCTGCCTTATGAACACGCGGACAGGACGGCCCGAGGTACTTTAAAAAAGGCTCAGGATTTTCGTGAGAGGGCTAAGCGATACGAGGAAGATGCTTTGGATTTGCATAAGGAGGAAGTTGGCAAGTTTTTTGAAGAAATCTATGTGGCCTATTCCAGGATTAGTTACTCAGCCTTTAAAAGTCGGTTTGCCGCAGCCTGTAGGGAAAATGATTGGCGATTGGAACAATTTGACGGGTGTCCGGAAATTATCATTGTAACTAAATTCATCGGTCAGGAAGTAACACATGTTTTCAAAAACCCCTTTTTTGTTGAGAAAAGTTGATAATTGCTGATTTTGGTTTATAATCAATTAGCTAAAACGCTTTTTGAGCAGGTGCTAAAAATAAAACTATTTCAAAAATTGGTGATCTGTGGTCTCTGTTTGGTTTGTACTCAAGCAGAGGCGCGCATTGTTTTTCAAGATGATAGTTTTCATGATATTGAGTCGGAGGGGATAGTGGTGGATGCAAATGCCAGTGGTGGTAATATTACTTTCAAAATGGGCAATACAGGCAATGATGGAGTGATTGTCTGGGACACGGGCAATTCTAAATTTAACATTCAGAATTCCACAGATGTTAATGGCAGTTTGAATGTTTTGAATAATCTGGCGGTGTCAGGACAAGTTAATTTTAGCAACGCTTTGCAAACGCGAGTGAGAGAAATAGTTGGTTTTAATCCCGGGCCCGGCGGAACTGCTTGTACAGATAATGGTGAATTAGCTGTGGATAAAAATAACTCGGATTTATATATTTGCAGTAGTGCTGTAAATGACACCTGGGATTTGCTCAGTGGAGGTGGAGGTAATTTAGATCAGGCTTATAATAATTTTGGTGCAGCGGCATCAACTGTGGTAGTGGACGCGGCTCAAGGGCAAACTGGAAGTTTGTTGTTTCAAGGTTCTTTATCGGCTAATCCAACCATGTTGATTACCAATTCAGCCAATGGTGGTGCATTACAAGTGCAGAATAATGGTAGTGGATTAAGCTTTAGGGTGGATGACTCTTTTGGGGACACTTCACCTTTTTTGATTGATCAAGATGGTAAAGTGGGAGTTGGAACAACGGCTCCGGTCAATCCCTTGCATATTAATTATAATGGCGATGTAATTAGAATTGGTAACAATACCGCTTCTAATTTGTGTATCGTTTTTGATGACGATGGAGTTACTGATCGAAAAATTTGTTGGGATGACGCGTTGGCCAGCTTTACTACCGGAAATATTCCTTTAATATCTTCCATCCGTTCTACCGCAACGCCAGGATCTTGTGATAGTACAAATAATGGTCAATTATGGCGGGATACGGATAATGGTTCAGTGTATGTTTGTGATTTCTCGAAGGGTAAATGGCTCAGTGTTACTGACAAGCTGATTTGGGGAGAGGGATTAAACGCAAACTGTGGAGGTAATGTGAATAGCTTATTGCAAGCGCCGAATTGTGGTGCTAAGCTCGGTTCCAGCCTTGGCTATACAAATACCCATAATGGGATCTGGATTCCTGAGGATATTACCATTACTGGTTTGGGATTTTCGATTAGTCAGGGATTCGGACAAAATAATTGTAGTGTGCATTTTAGCGTTATCAGTAGTACTAATCCCTTTAATTTTCAAGCTACTGGAGCTGAAACTACATTGAGTATTTGGAATGTTGGTAACAATCAAACTATTTATACTTATAATGTTAATAATCTAAATGTAGATATCCCTGGAGGTAGATATATTAATTTTGGTCCTGAGCCGAAAAATTGTCAGGTTATTCAGAGCTTCATAATGAGCATCCAATATAGATCCAAAGGATCATAGTACTTATCATTCTTTTGTACAGGAATTTTTTGACAAGCAGAAAAAAATGTTGATAATATGTGTTTGTCATAATTAATGAATTATGTCCAATTTAAATGGAAGACTGAGGCTTGATCCTTCTCCCCCCATTTTCGCCAAGAATGCCAAACTTACCCAGGCGATTGAAGAGGCGGAGGGGGCTTTTTTGAAAGCGCAATCCGCTGCGGAAGTGGTGCGAGTTTTCAAAAGTGTCAGTGACGCAGTTTCTTTGACGATGGGCAAGGATTTTTTTAGGAGTGATGTTGGGGCATTGTGGTTACAGGAACTGGTGGCCATGGCTCAGGAACATCGTTCAAGAATAAATCTCAACCAAAAAAGTTGAATAAAGTAAAAATTTTGCTAGAATTGGCGGGCGGCTTTTTATATGGGCCTTTAGTCTTTGGCTAGACATTAGCAATAATGTTCACCTGTGAATAGCGGGTGAGGTCCACCAAAATAACATTACAGCTCTGGAAATGGAGTTTATTTTTTGTTATCTTTTGGTACAAAATTTATCAATCATCAAAATGAAAATACAGACAGAAAAAGTGGCTTGGCATAGCTTGAAGATCAATGAAGTGCTAAAGTTAACCGCCTTTTCCGAGAATGGACTAAGTGACTGGGAGGTGAAAAAAAGACAGCAGGAATTCGGTAAAAACAAATTGCCAGAAAAAAAACCAATTTCTGCATGGCAAATTTTTTATCATCAGTTTCTAAATCCATTGATTTACGTTTTATTGATTGCGGCGGTGGTGGCGTATTTGGTTGGTGATGTGAAAGATGCGTTTTTTATTCTCTTGGTTATCTTGATTAATGCTTGTTTAGGTACTTTCCAAGAATGGAAAGCGGAAAAAAACACTTCTTTGTTAAAAAATTTGATGAAGAGTTTTGTGAAGGTCAAAAGATCAGGTCAGTTGATTTCAATTGATTCTGAAGAGCTGGTGCCTGGGGATTTAGTGTATCTGGAGTCTGGTGTGAAAGTGCCGGCTGATTTACGCTTAATCAGTTTAAACGGCTTGGTGGTTGAAGAGGCGGTGCTAACTGGTGAATCCGTTGCGGTGGCGAAATTTCTTGGTGAAGTGCCGGTTGCGGCGGTATTGGGAGAACGTTTTAACATGCTTTTTGCTGGTACTACCGTGGTTAAAGGTAGGGCTGAGGCGGTGGTGGTAAATACAGCGTTAAATACCGCCCTTGGTAACATTGCGCAAGCAGTGATGGAAACAACTTCTGAAAAACCACCGTTGATTGTCAGAATGGAAAAATTTTCCAAGCAAATCAGTTTGGTAGTGTTATTGGTTTGTGGTTTATTGGCAATTAATTCTTGGGTTGATGGTCTGCCCTGGAATGAGGTGATAATGTTTTCTATTGCTTTGGCTGTGGCGGCAATACCAGAGAGTCTGCCAATAGCTTTAACTGTGGTGCTGTCCATTGCGACTAGTCGAATGGCCAAGCGTAATGTGATTGTCAGAAAATTAGCTGCTGTGGAGAGCTTGGGTAGCTGTACTGTGATTGCTAGTGACAAAACCGGTACGCTGACAATGAATAAACAAACCGTAAAAACAGTTTTCCTGCCTGATGGTGTGGAGATAGCCATTCCGGGTGAGGGATTTGAGGTGTTGAAGGTGCCGGAAAAAAATGCGACCAAAATTCGTGCATTGGCAAAAGCTGGCGTGATGGCGAATGAAGCGAAGGCCAAAATGATCAATAAAAAATGGGAATTTTCTGGTGACACTGTCGATATCGCCATGCTGGTCTTGGCTCTTAAAGCAGATATAGATCTGGACAATCAGTCGGCAAAAACATTATTGGAAATTCCTTATGAATCGGAGTTAAAGATGTCGGCGAAGTTGGTGGAGGAACATGGAAAAGTAAAACTGTACGCTAAAGGAGCGGTGGAGTCTTTGATTGCTCTAGGTAGTAAAAACGGTGATTTAATTAAAAAGTCTGAGCAATTGGCTCGTCAGGGTTATCGTGTATTGGCTGTTGGTGAAATGGAATATCACGGTAAGGCAGAGGACTTTGCTTTGGAAAAAGTGAAAACTTTAGAGATAACCGGTTTAGTTGGTATGGTAGATCCACTGAGAGTAGAGGCTAAAGAATCAGTGAAAAAATGTTTGGAAGCGGGCGTGCGAGTAGTGATGATCACTGGAGATCATCCGGCAACCGCTTTGTCGATAGGTAAGGATTTGGGAATAGTTACGGGAGAGCAAGATGTGATTACCGGTGCTGAACTGGATAATTTGGGTGGTTTGGAAGTACCGGAGTATTTGAAAAAAATTGATCAGGTCAGAGTATTTGCCAGGGTGACACCGGTACAAAAACTTCAGATTGTTGAGGCTTTGGTTAAATTGGGTCATTTTGTGGCGGTAACTGGTGATGGCGTTAATGATGCTCCAGCTTTAAAGAAAGCCAATATTGGTTTGGCTATGGGTAGTGGTACAGACGTGGCTAAGGAATCGGCTTCAATTGTGGTTGTTGATGATAACTTTAAATCTATTGAAGGGGGCATTGAAGAGGGGAGATTTGCATATGACAATATTCGCAAGATTACTTACTTGGTATTAACTACATCTTTTGCAGAGATTCTCCTATTTGCATTGACCATAATTGCTGGTTTGCCGTTACCGCTGTTGCCTGTACAGTTGCTATGGTTGAATCTGGTTACTAATGGTATCAGAGATATTGGTTTGGCTTTTGAGGCGGGTGAGAGTGATGTGATGCAAAGAAAACCGAGAAGTCCAAAAGAAAATATCGTCAATAAACGGATGATTCAACAAGTTTTAATCTCAGGTGTGATTATTTCAATTACAGCTTTTTTCCTTTTTGAAGCAGTGATTAAGTTGGGTTACGGTGATGAAATGGCTCGTAACGTTTTGTTACTTTACTTAACTATTGCCTTGAACTTTCATACATTCAATTGTCGATCGGAAAGAAAATCAATTGGAAAAACTCCTTTATCCAAAAATTGGTATGTTGTGATTTTGGTACTTTTTGCTCAATTACTGCATATTCTGGCGATGTATTTCCCTTGGATTGGTGACGTTTTGAAGGTTAAGCCTGTGAGTGGAGAGTTTTGGCTTTGGACCATTTTGTTATCGGTACCGGTTGTGCTGGCTATGGAGATCTATAAATTTTGGTTCAGAAAGAAAGTAGTTTGATTTCTTGTAATTATTTTTTGAATTTGGGTTTATAACTATTGCCAACAGGTGATATTTGAAATCCAGTTTCAACTACAAGCAAATTTCCAGCCTGGCTTGACTTCGTTGAAAATCTTTGTATAATAACATCTCTTTTGTTTATTCGACAATGGATTGGAGTTTAGAGAAGGAAAACAAGGTTGTGGAAGAGGCAAAAAAAGACCCGGAAAGGTTTGTGCTTTTGTATGAGCGCTATTTTGACTCAATTTATCGATATGTTTACAGAAGAGTTAACGACGAGGAAATGGTGCAGGATTTGGTTAGTCAAACTTTCTATGATGCTTTAAAAAACATCGGTAATTATCAATTTAGAGGATATCCATTTTCGGCCTGGCTCTATAAAATTGCACATAACAATGTTTTGAAATGGTATCGCAGTAATGGGCGAAATCAAAAAGTTGATTTGGAGGAGATTGTGGAGTTAAGAAGCGATGAAGATGTTGTAGAAATTGTAAATCAAAGTGCTGATAGAGCCAAAATTCTGCAGGCAATGGAAGTTTTGGAATTGGAGGAAAAAGAGATTTTGAGGTTGAAATATTTTGAGGGGGTCTCGAATCTGGAAATAGCTCAAATTATGGGCATTACAGCAAATAATGTCGGCGTGAAACTGTTTAGAGCTCTTAAACGAATGAAACAATTACTTATATGAACAATAAATTGACTGGAGAAAATTATTTTGAGGATGTTGTTGGTCAGTTATTGACTGCTCGTCAGGCTGAAGAAATTAAAATTCCTGTGGATTTTAAAAACGACTTGCGCAATGGCTTGATTGCTCGTGCCCAAACAATGGGCCAAGACTCCAGAGAGAATTTTTCCGCCAGTTCTTTTGCCTACCAATGGAAATATCTATTAGCGTTGGCTTCCAGCGTGACAGTTATTACTGTGGTATTTGTTAATATTTTTAATGGTATAAATAGTGGAAAAGATCAGGCAAAGGACATGTTGATTAGTCAAACTCCCGGTGCAGAGTCTGGCACTCCTGAAGCTGTGCCTGCTGCGGAATTTAATGAAATGGTTAGTACTGATTTACAAACCTCGTTGTATGCTTTTGACGCTAGAACAGTGATGCCGCCTAAGGAGGTTTTGGAAAATTATTATCAAAAACAGGGGATAATTGCTGATCAGAATGATGCTGTCAAAATGCTGGCAGATGATATAGGGAAGCCTGATATTAGTTTCTATTTGCCCATCAATAATGAAAGCTCTTTGGCTGTTCCTATGTCCGTGGAGTCAAAACCGGTGGATGGTGGCAGTGTTGTTGAACCACAGAATGATTTGCCTGTAGTGGAAGAAAGATCAAGTTTGATTACCACAGTTTTTACTAATTCCTTTCCAGAACAATTGGTTCCTTCGGCAAAAACTGCGACGCCAAATTCAACAAACCAGAACGAAGAATCAAAAGTGTTGGAGCCGGTTGAGGAGCAAGTTGTGAATTTAACTCTGGTTACAAACGAGGCGACGTATAATCAGAAGGCTATACCGCCGCAGTCAAAAAATGCTCCGGAGATTGATACTATGTCTGAAGCAACACAAATGACTGAGGAGGTGGTCAGCGCTGGTGCGGCTATTTCTACCGAAAGAAACGAGGGGCAAGAAATGATAGAGGATACCGCGGAATCACCTGTAATTAATACTTTGACTGCAGTTCCTGCAGTGGAAACACAACAGCAGGAAAAGAAGAATGTTCAGAATTCTCAAAAAACAACTACTCCGAAAGTCCAAATTGCTCTAACTTACCCCAAGAAGCAAACAGTGAACATTTATGATATGAATAAGTACTATGTTGTGAAGTTCGCTGAAGGGGAGGTTAAGAGTCAAGTTTCCGTGATTGACGCGCTCTTGGATTATCAAGGTAAAGATCGCGCTCAGTTGATGGCTTTATTAGATAATTATTTAATGTCCAAGGAAATTCGTTTATTGCGAACCTTCTCCGCAATCACAGTTGAGAAAGCAGCAGGAAAAACGCGTTATGTTTTTTGGGTGAGAAATGCTCAGGAAACTTTGCCGATTGGTTTTTGGGACATTTGATGATAAACCCCCAGTATCATAAAGAAGAAAATCATCATTGGCGCGAATAGTAGCGAATTGACAAACAAGGAATGAATCAACAATCCAAGAATCGCGCTGAATAATCCCAGTGAAAAGTCACCAATTGCCGTTCGTCGCTGTTGGCGGAAATTTTTCCAACTGAAAAATAGAATTTTGAGGTAAAAGAAAGAAAAGGCGAGTAAACCCAAGATACCAGTTGTGGCAAAAATTGTGAGCAGGCTGGAGTCTGAACCGCTAGCGGAGTGAATGTCTGAAGAGGCAACGAAACCACGATTTAATTTCACTGTACTTAACAGATTGTAGCCATGGCCAATAATCGGTTTTTCGTTAATTAACTGCCATGTTTGTTCCCAGTTTTGTAGGCGTAAACGGGCAGTGGCGTCTTGAATTTCATAAGATGGGAAGAGAGTTGAGTTGATGCTAGTATATAGCTCGCCGACTCTTTCCTGCGCACGGGGAGAAACGCTAATGCCAATGATTGCTACCAAAAAGAGCGTTAATAATGTTAATCGTGATTGATAGATGCCGACAATGAAAAAACCGATGGCCAGCGCCAGGTAGGCGGAGCGAGAGTAGGTGAGGAAAGTTAGGATGATCAGGAATATTAGGAAAGAAAGCAGTAGATATCGATTCAGTGGTTTGGGGTAGTGGGGGTGTTTTTTCTGAAATGCGGCAATGGTGACTGGGGCAAACAGTGTGGCAATGAAGGCGAAGAAACCGCCGATATAATTGGGATCTAGCCAACTGCCTACCAGACGATTGATGTGGGGGTCATAGCCGGCGGTTTTTGCCAATTGAGTGAGATCGGGTAAAAATCTCAATTGTACCAGGCCGGTAATTCCAATTAAGACGCTTATTACGATCAGACTTTGCCAAAAAACTTGATGTTCAGTTTTCGATACATAGGAATAGATGAAGTAGGCAAGAGATGAGTAGCTGATGTAGCGAATTAAGAATAAACTGCCAGAGAGTACTTCACTTAAGCTGTAGCTCAAGTAACTAATCAATAAAGAACAAAAGGCAATTACCCAGAACGCTAACAGTGGCAAGATGATATTTCTAAATTGTTTACTTGTAGGGTTGTTTTTTTTGCCAAAGATCCAAAGTGCCAACAGGGTAAGCGGGGTTATCAAGTCTGACAATATTAGGCTTCTTCCCAAAAAATCGATGCGAGAAAACTCACCGAATACCGGCAGAATCAAGATGAGCAAATACCAGTATTGGGTGAGTTTTTTTTGGTGCATTGGATTAATAGCTGAAAGTGTAAGTCAAAGTAGTCACATAGCTGCCCGGAGACACTACTGGCGGAATCATCAATT
>CAZJJZ010000009.1:45711-46203 GCA_964546505.1 uncultured Candidatus Peribacteria bacterium | reverse complement strand
CGCTACCGGAATAATCATCAGGCCGCAATTTAATTGACCCCAAGCCAACTCCACAGGTACCTGCGATTCCCACCAAGGATACTTATAACGCAAAAATTTCAGAACCTTATTTTTGACCTCTTCATTAACAGATTGCATTAACTCAGTTTCATCCAAGGCATAACGAATTTTCAATGCCTCCACACTCACCACTTGCGGTGGCAAATCAGAAAATTCACTTTCTGGAGGTGGTGGCACCAGACTATTCGCAGGCAAATATTTAGACCTTTCCATGCTTAATGGCGGAATTGTGATCGATTTTGGCGGTCGCATAGTCACAAAACCACTTGGCTGAGTAGGTTGAAGTGGCGAATTACCATCCCAAAAATCCAGATTTTGAGGATTGATCTTGGTCAAAAGTTTTTTATTTTGGCTTTCAGCGTTTCTATTCTATTTTGAATCATGACCAAATGCAACCTTGTTATCCGTTCACACAATCAACTACAATCAAGC
>CAZJJZ010000009.1:38234-45689 GCA_964546505.1 uncultured Candidatus Peribacteria bacterium | reverse complement strand
ATGGAAAACCGTCAAATTGCCCAAAATTTTGAAGACATCGCCAACCTTCTGGCTTTTGAAAACGCTAACCGTTTCCGAATAATCGCTTATCAACGTGCGGCCGAGACAGTGAGAGGATTAGCTACTGAACTGACTGAAACTTATCAGCAACATCCTGAAGAGTTGGAGCAATTACCCAATATTGGTACCGACTTAAGAAACAAGATCATCGAGATGTTAGAAACCGGTAACTGTGATTTTTTGGTTAAACTACTGGTTAAATACGGTTATGGCATTTTAGAAATCATGAATATTCGTGGAATTGGACCCAAAAAGGCCAGACTTTTTTTTGATAGTTTAGGAATTGATAATGTAGAAAAACTGCGTAACGCCGCTCTCAACGGACAGCTGCAGACTTTACCCAGAATGGGAGCACAATCAGAAAAAGAAATTTTAGTCGCCCTGCAGGAAAAACAGGTCAACTCCAAACGCATGCTATTGAATGAAGCTTATGAACTAGCAGAAAATCTGATCAACTACCTCAAACAACTTTCACAAATCAGCAAAATTGAATATGCCGGCAGCTTGCGCCGCGGCAAAGAAACAGTGGGCGATATCGACATTCTACTCAGTACCAGCCAAGACTTACATCAAGCGGAAATTTTACCCTTCTTCCAAAAATATCCGGGTTTTCAACATCTCTTGGCTAGTGGTACTACACGCGGCTCCGCCATCCTCAAAAACGGCATTCAAGTTGATCTGCGCATAATCCCCGAAAACACCTTCGGAGCCGCTCTGCACTATTTCACAGGGTCCAAAGCCCACAACGTGGCACTGCGCAATTTAGCCAAAAAACAAAATTATAAAATCAGCGAATACGGCATTTTCAAATTGGAAAATGATCAGGAAATCAGAATCGGTGGAGAACATGAAGATGAGGTTTTTCAGGCTTTCAATCTACCCTTCATCTCACCCCGCCTGCGCGAAGACAACGGCGAAATCGCCGCCGCTCAAGAGCGGCGGCTCCCCAACTTGATAGCAGAAACCGACTTACGAGGTGACCTGCATACTCATTCCACTCAAAGCGATGGACAGCTAAGAATAGTAGAAGTTGCTCAAACTATGCAGCTCAAAGGACATCTCTATTACGCCCAAACTGATCATTCTTGGTCTTTCGAACAAACAAACGGCATGATCTCTAATTCACATCTCAAAGCCTATTTCGAGGAAATTGCCCGCGCCGAAAAGATTAGCGGCCTGAAAATTTTCAAGGGTGTGGAGTGTGATATTTTAGCGGACGGTACTTTGGACTTAGCAAACGAGACCCTTGAGCAATTCGACTTCGTGATCGCCTCTATCCACGACACAGTCTTGCCGGCACACGATCAAACAGAACGCCTCCTCAAAGCCATCAGTCATCCCCGCGTCCACATGATCGGTCATTTAACGGCGCGACTCTTGAACGAAAGAAATGGTTTGATTTTGGATTTGGAAAAAATCTTTCTGGCTGCAGTACAACAACAAGTAATTATCGAAATCAATTCTAATCCGAAACGTCTCGATCCACCTGATTCTGCTCTAAAATTTGGTCAAACATTTGGCGTTAAATTCGCCATCAATACAGATTTCCATCGTCCCGGACAAGAAATCAATACTCGCTATGGCATTTGGCAGGCACAGCGCGGTTGGTTGGAGAAAAAAGCAGTCATAAACACTTTATCTGTCGCTGAAATTAGCAAATTTTTGCGAAAATAAAAAAAAGCCCCGGCGCAGCCGGGGCGATTGTCAGTATGGTTTATTCAATTTCGTAGGTAACACTTACATTAACATTGAGATCTTTACTACCGGCTTCAATGCTTGGTGCCACTGCCTCGGCGGCCATATCAGCAGTTCTTAGATTCATGGCATAGTTAGAGTATAGAGGATAATTGTTGTAGCTTTCAGAAAAAGTAACCACTCTACCCAATTTCACTCCAGCAGCCTGTGCCATTGCTTCAGCCTTTTCTCTTGCTTTTTGGAAAGCTTGTTCACGCGCAGCAGCCTTGATTTTTCCGGTATCATCAATATCGAAACTCAAACCGCCTACTTGATTGGCTCCAGCGAGAATACCTTTATCCAACACATCATCTACTTTGCTTAAATCACGCACCTTTACCTGCACTGATTGACTCAAAGTATAACCAATAATTTCCGGAGTTTTAGCTTCTTTGACGCTCGTAATTGGTGATATCACATAACTGTCGCTATAGCGAGGATATAAATTGTAGCCAGTTGTGGTGATATCCTCGGCCTTAACACCCAAAGCCTTTACCTCGGCAATCACCTTGTTCATTTTGTTATTATTATCTAAAGTCACCTCCTTGACAGTTTTGCCAGCGGATTCCACCGATAGGCTAATCAAGGCGATGTCCGGCTTAGCTGAAATTTTACCCTCACCATTGACTGTAACAGTTCTGGCATAGGGCTGCTCAGTTACCTCGGCCTTGATGGATTTATACCAAGGCGATCCTCCTAAAGCAAACACACTGCCAATCAATAACGGTATCAATAGCAACGTGGCTACCAAGAAAAATATTCCTTTAGAAAAACTTAAGAACTGACTCCCTTTAACATGATCATTTTGTGGCATTTTTATATTGGTTAAGTAATATCAATTTAACAAAAATCTTTTGCTCTACCAAACATTTCTATTATTGTATATCATCGAGCTCGATAACAAACATTAATTCCATGCAGGCAACTAATCTAATCACCCACGAGGGGAATTATTACAAAAATCATCGACAAAGCTATCGACTGAAAGTGATTTCAGCCAATCACCCAGTGATAACCTTTAAAAGTATTCCACCCAATATTCAGGGCTTCATACTCTTGGAATTACCGGATCGCTTGAAAAGCAAAATTCTACGTGGCCTTTCCAGTGCGGAAATCACCAACTTATTTCGCTATTTGGATGAAAACGATATCGCCGACTTAGCCATCCACCTCACCAAAACGCGACGCAGCAATATCATGAACGCTCTCCGCAAATACGAGAAAGATCAAGCGGCCTTTCTGGTCAAGTTCAAACCCCAAACCGCTGGTGGTCTGGTTTCCCTGGACTACATTATCGTCTACCAAAAATCCACTTTCAACGATGTCAAAGAAAAGTTAAAAAAACATCTCCTCAAAAAACCCAATCTTCCCACAATTCTGGTCAGCAACCGTGGCAAATTGGCGGGAGTGTTACCAATTACCAGTATTTTCACAGCCACCGATAAATTTATCCTACCGCATATCAAACCGGCAAAAGCGATTAAAGCGGATCTGGATCAAGAAGAAATTTTGAAGATTTTCGATCAAAATGACCGCGAGAACATTGTAGTTTTGGAAAAAGACGAATCCGTTCTTGGTATCATCAAACCAAGAGACTTGGTAAAAGTAGCACAGTCAGAGGACACCGAAGACCTCTTTGGATTTGCGGGTGTCCAAAAAGATGAAAATGTCTCTGACCCCATTTATGTAAAAGTAAAATCTCGTTACTTATGGCTTATCATCAACTTGGGAACAGCCTTTTTGGCCGCCTATGTGGTGAGCTTATTTAGCGACACAATCAGCAAAACAGTAGTACTGGCGGCTTACATGCCCATTATAGCCGGTATGGGAGGTAACACCGCCACGCAAACACTGGCGGTTGTGACAAGAGGGCTAGCTCTCAACCACATCGAAATTAAAACCGCCTGGAAAATCATTCTCAAAGAAGGTTTGGCAGGTAGTATCAACGGCATTATCAATGGCTTTTTGGTTGCAGCAATTGCCATCATTTTCAATCAAAATCCCTTACTTGGTTTAGTGGCTGCAGTTGCCATGGTTACCAATCTTTTTGTCGCCGGTTTTTTTGGATCACTGATACCGCTCATTTTCAAAATGATCAAAGTTGATCCAGCAGTCGCTTCCACAGTTTTTGTCACAACAGCGACTGATGTTTGCGGTTTTTTTGTGTTTTTAGGACTTGCCACTCTGTTACTCTAAAATGTTTTACCAAAAACCTTTTTACATCACCGAACCACTTTCCAACAATGCTTTTGATTTTGCAGCGCGCCAGCAAATCAATCCTCATCCGCAAATTTACGTACCCTCATTAATTGAAGGCGACCTTGCGGATTTGAAAATTGGCCAACAAATTGTTTTTGAAGCCCAAGACGACAATGGTAATTTACAGTCTTGCAGAGGTTTACAAAATTTTTTAAAAACAAAATTTGCCGGAATAGACACTTACATTTTTGACAATCATCATCATGCTTTTTTCTTCTGGCATTGGCATTTCCTGAACCAGCAAATCCCCTTCCCAACAACTTTGATCCATCTGGATCAGCACAAAGACACTCGCCTACCAGCAGTTTTACCCGATATCAATTTGTCTTCTCCTCAAGCCCTGGAAGAATTATACCAATACACTCACACTTGGCTCAATGTTGGCAATTTCATCCCAGCCGCCATTAGTACGGGTTTAATTCAAGAAGTGATTCAAATCAACTCCTCTGAACATTTGGAAAATTTTGCACTGCAAGAAACACCATCTAACTTTATTCTGGACCTCGATTTGGACTTTCTGGCACCTGAACTCAATTACCTGCCGGCCGAAAAAATTCGCCAATTATTCCAGGAACTGGCACCAAAAAGCCAACTAATCACCATCGCCACTTCACCCTTTTTTATCGATCAAAACTTAGCTTTACAAAAATTGCGGCAACTCACTGCTGATCTTTGAAAACATAAAAGTAGCGCTCCACCTGATATTCATAGCCTTTGCGCCGTAAAATCTCTTGAATTTCTTTACCCAAAGAATAATTGCCAAAACGATGCAAAGAATGAGCTAAGAGCTGGTAATTGTGTTGCGCCAACAAAGCATCAGCCACCTCAAAATTCAAACTCCCACTGACCTTGGCAAGTACTTTTTCAGCATCCAAGGAATGTTTCAACAAAGCAGCAATAACCATGTTCCGATCAATATAAGGAATCATCGAAAAATGCTCCAGTACAGCAGTAGAATAACCTTCTTCGATAATTTTCAAAGCACGTAGGCCTGATAATTGAACCCCCTCCTTGGCAAATTTCCGTAATTGTTTGGCAATAATTTGCCATTGTTGGCGCTTAAACAGCGTTTCTAGATATTCCTGATCATACTTTCTAAACAAATCTCGCACATTTTCTTTAAATCTGTCCTTCAATTGACCCAATATAGTCGGTTCTGGGATCTCATATTCATCGGGAGAGTGGGCCTGCACAACATCTTGCTCTTTTCCTGTCGATGCTTGGTCATCAAATACCGGTGACGTTAAAATATGTTTAGACATGGGAAGATTAAAATCACTCAATTATAACACAAAAAAACAGCATATTCAATTCAACAAAATATCAATTTTCCTGCTTCTAAATTATAATGCGGGTAAATAACTTTTCGGTATGCCTACCCTTGAAAAACAAAATTCCATTTTTCAGGAATTCTACAATCAATTAAACGCAGAACAACAAGCCGCTGTTGACGCCATAGAAGGGCCGGTCATGGTGATTGCCGGAGCCGGTACCGGGAAAACTCAGATACTGGCGGTACGCATTGCCAATATTTTGGCTAAAACCGGCATTTCTCCACAAAGCATTTTATGCCTGACTTTTACCGATGCGGCAGTGACAGCTATGCGTAAACGTTTAATCAAGATTATTGGCCCCTTGGCTTATCAAATTAAGATCTGCACTTTCCACAGTTTTTGTAATGAAGTGATTAGAGAAAATACTGAATTGTTCATTTTCAAAAAAGAGTTCGAACAAATCGATGACCTGGAAAAACACAAACTTTTGCAAGAGGTGGTCAATCAATTGGGTCTGGAAAGTCCCTTACGGCCCAAGAATGAACCTTCCTTTTATCTTCGTGAAATCGCCAATTGTCTCAGGCAATTAAAACAGGAAAATGTTTCCGCCGAAGATTTTCAACAACTGATCACGGCATATGCCAGTGACTGGGAACATTTAGCCAAAGCACTTCAATTTTTCTTGGAGCTCCGAGGACAACCCAAAGTGGAAGATTTACAAAATTATCAAAGCGCATTAAAGAGCTTTGCCGAAAGCCAAAATTACGGTGCCATTGTCCGCAGCCAAATACAATATTTACACAATACTTGTGAGCAATATTTGGCTAATGAAAATGGCAACAACAAAGTGGACGGACCCAAAAGGACTCTACTCAAAAAAACTGTTAAAGAATTGGCTGAAAGCGCTAAATTGCAAATTCCCAAACTGGTAGACTTAAGCAAAGCCTACTTTTTGTATCGGGATTTGATGCAAGAAAGAGGTCGGTACGACTATGAAGATATGATTTTTTTGGTCACACAAGAGCTAGAAAAAAATGCTGATTTGTTGCGACGCTATCAGGAAAAATACCAATATATTTTAGTGGATGAATATCAGGATACCAACTCGGCGCAAAATCAGGCCGTCTATTTGCTGGGCAAATTTCATCAGCAGCCAAATATTTTTGTGGTAGGTGATGACGATCAATCAATATTCCGTTTTCAGGGAGCTTCCATCGAAAATATCATGGGCTTTTTTCAAAGTTACTCAGCGGATCTAAAAACCATCACACTTAATCAAAATTATCGCAGTCAGCAAAACATTCTGGATGCTGCCGGCCGCCTCATTCAAAACAACCAAGCCCGTTTAGCCAGCCAGCATCGATCAATAGACAAGCGGCTGATCAGCCGCGCGGCCGGCCTATCGCTCGCCCCCATCAAACTGAATATTTATGACAATCCCGACAGCGAAGTCTATGGTGTAGCTCAACAAATCCAACAATTACTCGCCACCGGTACACCTGCCAAAGAAATTGCTATCCTCTACCGCGAACACAGCCACGCCACAGAATTAATCGAAACCCTAGCCAAACTCAATATCCCCTTTTTTGTGGTGGCCGGCGAAAATATTTTAGCCAGCCTGCAGCTGGGCAAACTACTAACACTGATTAAAACCATTGAGAACCCACATCAGAATGATCTGCTTGCCCAAACTTTATTCTTGGATTTCCTTAATTTTTCACGTCAGGATTTATTGCAGTTTTTTCATTTCTACAATTCTCAACGACTGGAGAGACAACATATAAGTCTCTTTACAGCTTTACAAAATCCAGAAAATCTTCAACGAGCAGGCCTAAAAGACAACACCAACCTACAACTTTTTCTGGCTAATTTACCTCTTTGGAAAGGCGACTCCATCAATTTATCTCTACCGGCTTTTTTCGAAAAAATTATCAAGGAAAGTCATTTCCTGGCCGCGCTGGAAAATCAGGAAAAGAATAAATTAACCGTGCTATTGCAATTAAAAACGCTTTTCAAAAATCTCAAAAGCGCGGCACTCAAAAATCCCCAACTTCATCTCAAAGACTATCTGGAGGATTTGGAATTGCGTCGACACAATCATTTACCGCTAATTGCTGAGCCGTTTTTC
>CAZJJZ010000009.1:28077-38224 GCA_964546505.1 uncultured Candidatus Peribacteria bacterium | reverse complement strand
ATTACACTGATCAGGATGCAGTGCAATTGATGACCGCACATAAAGCCAAAGGTCTGGAATTTGAACATGTTTTCCTTATTCAAGCCACCGAAAAAAAATGGTGCTCTACCACTGATCGAGCCAAAATCAAATTTCCTCAAGGCTTCTTGAAATCCTTTATTGAAGAGCGTGAAAATGAATTGGTGGAAGATTCCAGAAGACTATTTTATGTTGCCATGACTCGTGCTAAGCAGCAATTGACCATTTCTTACGCCACCAACAACTTTGATGGCAATAAAGGTAAAGAAGAAACTCCAGTACGCTTTTTGCTCGAATTACCAGAGGAATTAATTGAGCAAAAACGCCATGAACCAACTGATTATGCCAGCGCTATCACGGAGTTGGAATTGCTTTTTGCCAACCCAGAAGAAGTCTGGTTTCAAAATCTCTCTCAAGCCTTTTTGCGAGAATTAGCCCAAAAACACCGCTTCAGCCCAACCAGCCTTAACAATTATCTCACTTGCCCACGCAAATTCCTCTACTCCAACTTGATACAAATCCCCCAGGCCAAAACCGCTTCCGCGGCCATGGGAACAGCCATTCATAAAGCTTTGGAAGTGCATCTCAATTTACAGAAGAAAAAGGGTATACGTCCTGATTTTACATTTGCAGTTAAAGCGTTTGAAGAAGCCTTGGGAAAAGAAATTTTACGTCCGCAGGAATTTGAGGAAAGACTAGTGCTAGGCCGCAAAATTCTACTCGATTTCTTGGCTGATTTTGCTCCGACTGTAGCCATAAATTCCGAAAGCGAATATAATTTTGGCGGTGAAAATCTTTTGTTGGATAATCAAGTGCCAATTACTGGGAAAATCGATTTGATCGAACCACAGGAAAACGGCGCTGCCACAGTGGCAGATTTTAAGACCGGCAATCCAATCACTGGACTAAACAAAAGTCGCCCCGGACAAGACTATTGGCGTCAGGTGATTTTCTATAAAATTCTTTGTGACACATCTGTTAAATTTAACTTTCAACATCCCGGAAAAATGCAAGCCGGCAAACTGATTTTTCTGGAAAAGAAAGCGTCGTCAGAGAAATATTTGGAAAAAACAATTTCACTATCGCCTCAAGAGATCGAGGAGGTTAAACAAAACATCCACTTTGCGCATCAGCAAATTCTCAATTTGCAATTTGATAAATTACCCGAACCGGCAGACCCCTGCGAGAAGTGCCCATTTCACAATATTTGTTGGTCTTAAACTATTTCAAAACACCTCTTGCCTTCAACTCAGCCTCCAAAGCAATACTACGCTGTCTTTCTTCACTAATTGCCGGAGCAGTACCCACCAAACCACCCATCGCCAAAGGCAAAGCGGCACTCGCTACCCGTTCCGCTTTGGGGAATACTCCTGTAGCCTCTTCCCGAGAAGTAATGGTTTTTGTAACTTTGGGTGTTTTTGGTGCAACGGTTTTTTGGGTTTCAACAACCTCCTCCAATTTTTCCTCTGCCTTGAGCGCTGCAAGAGTATTTGACGCTGGTGAAGATACCGTTTCCGCTAAGCCACCAACAACCTGAACTGCAACAGGTGGTATACTGGACTTTCTCTGTAAGGGTCTTTCAGAAAGCCTTTTTTGGGGAGGTAGAGATTTGCTTTTCACGCGACCTGCCGCCAACTCCATCAAACTCACCTTCTCCGGCAAAAACAAAACTTCCAGTGCTTTGAAAAAGGCCGCCCTGATATTATTTACAAATTGCCAAACTCGACGTCTGGGCTCGCTGGCTACTGCAATTTCGGTTTTGGTATTGTAATCCACGTTCAACGCCTCTACAAAAGATATCACCTGTGCATTCGGATATTCATTTCCTTTAACTGAGTCATAATGCAGCCGTGCTTGCAGTTCGGGCAGGAAATTTCCATCCAAATAACCCAAATTATCTTTAATCAATTTTCTAAATTCATTAATGGCCTCTTGATAGTTTTCTACATCCTTTTGAGCCTCGATTTCAGTAACAGCAATTTTCTCCACTACCTCTTTAGACTTTTTTGCCTCATAAAGAGCTTGCTCCAAAGCTTCAGCAATTTTCTCGAATTTCATTGTTTTTTAGAATTAAACATTCCCACTTTATCAGCATATTTGCTAAATGACAAAATCTTTGTGAAATACTTGTCATTCCCAGTTAAAGTGCTATCATCAAAGAACTAAAGATCTTTCGTAATCGAAATCGTCCCATTTTCTCTCTCATCAAACGTTTTAAGGGATACCAATATCTGCTGTCCGTCAAGGATAGCTTGCGGTAACCCACTTGGCACTCTATGAGGTCAAGAGCATCCGGGATGGAACGATACGAAGGATTTTTTAGTGTTAACTGCCCAAAAATAAAATCGTCTTAATCGCGACCACTACCCAACCCACCACCCAACCCACCACAGAAAAGCCCAGGTAACGAGCTAAGATCAAATTATCCAACAGTAAAAATATGGCAAAGTAAATACCAGCCTTAGCCAAGTACTCCTCATAATGACCTTGCCAACGTCTAGGGATCACAATTTGCAGAAATTTCGAACCGTCCAAAGGCGGCACCGGAAGCATATTGAAAGCAAATAAGACTATAGAAATATCCAACAAAGTAGCAAGTGTAAAAACTAACTCAGGTCCCAAGTTGGTATAAAAATATTTTAAAGGTATCACTGCTACCACTGCGATTAACAGATTCATGATGGGGCCTGCCACTGCCACCAAAGCCTCGGATAATTTTTTATTTTTGAAGAAATAGGGATTAACCGGTACCGGCTTACCCCAGCCAATGCCTATCAAAAACATCATTAACGTTCCCAAAGGATCCAGATGAGCCAAAGGATTCAAGGTTTTCCTACCACGATTTTTGGCCGTGGGATCACCCAGAAAATCCGCCGCCCACGCATGTGCATATTCATGTAGAGTAATCACCACCACCAAAGAACCAATCATGACCAGATAACCAAAAATTTGCTGAGGCACTTATTGAAGGATTAAAGTACAATTCCAAAATACGTTTTTTCCTTGCATTTGACAATTTTAATGTTAAAATTCCCGTGCTTAAAGATTGACTCACTCTACCATTATGTCTAAAGTTTGCGCTCTATCAGGTCAGAAAAGAAGTGTTGGATACAATGTTTCCCACTCCAATCGTCACACCAAGAGAACCTTTCTCCCTAATGTGAACAAAAGAACTATTGTTGATCCTTTCACAGGTGAAAAAATCACCGCGAAAATATCATCACGGTCACTACGTACGCTGACCAAAAACCCCTCTGTGTTCAAATCCGAATTAAAAGCTTTGGTCAAGAAAAAACAGAGAGTAATTGCCAAAAACATCAAAAAATAAGGCAACAACACAGCAATATTCCAAGACCACCTTCATCAAAAGGTGGTTTTTGTTTGAATTTCTAGTGATTTTCCATTAAAATAAGCGCGATCAAAGAACAAAATCAATCCTTAACTTTTAAAACACATATGAAAAAACTGACCTTTGTTCCGGTTGCAATCGCCGCTTTAACTTTAGCTGCCTGCAATACCCAACTTACTACTCCGGTAGCACCAGCATCAACTGTTAAACCAGTTTCAACTTCAGTTAACGGTTCAATTGAAATCAAGGAACCACCAAAAGAAGTAAGTACCACAGGTTCAATCACCATCACACCTGCAACAGACGCAGATGCAATGAACACTCCAGCCACTGCAGTTGAGTCCACACCTGGCATTCCTGCTCTCGATGCCGCTCCTAGCAATTCACCAGACTCTGACACAGCACCAATTGCACCGATTGCACCAACAGTTGAGTAATAAATCATTTGGCATTTCCCCTGATTTTTGTATAATAGCCGGGCTGAAAACCTCACCCGGCTTTTTGAAACCCGAACAATCACAATGTCCAGGGTCAAGCCATCTCGCCAAGTCAGCATTACATCAAGGAGGGGTCGCATAGTGGTCTAGTGCGCACGCTTGGAAAGCGTGTAAAGTCGAAAGGCTTTCGAGGGTTCGAATCCCTCCCTCTCCGCCAGTTAAATTTAATTTTCAAGCCATGAATAATACCTACCATTTGAGCAAGCTAAGCAAGCTGGAAGAGGTCAAACAACTGGTAGCGGTTTTTGGCAAGGCTTTTGAACATGACTATCAAGTTAGCGATGAATACCTCAACTCGCTGATCAATGATTCTGACGCTATTGTTATTGGTGCTTTTGATCCGCAAGGAATCATTGTTGGTGGCCTAGTAGGCTTTGAGCTCAGACCAATTCATGGCAGCAAAGAAATCTATCTCTACGATATTGCCGTCGACCCTCAATCTCAAAAACGCGGCATTGGTCGACAATTAATCCAGAGCATTAAACAAGAAGCCCTCCAGAGAAACGTCCAAACTATCTTTGTGGAAGCTGAAGCCATAGACGAAGGTGCCGTAGCCTTTTATCGAGCGCTGGGTGGAGAAGAAGTGTCAGTCAATCACTTTAATTTTACCGTCGAGTAAATAATATTTTACAAGTCTTGGCTTTTTACCTAAAATATGATCTAATTCAAACAATCATCTTCATTAAACATGGCCACGAAACTGGTATTAGAAGCATCCAAAAATCAACACCCCTGTATCTCACACAATCAAGAAGCCATTAAACGTTTGCAAAATCTACCAGATATTCTGCCCAATCAATTACCTGATATCTATCAGTACGCCTCGAAAAT
Organism: uncultured Candidatus Peribacteria bacterium; assembly: GCA_964546505.1. GTDB lineage: Bacteria > Patescibacteriota > Gracilibacteria > UBA1369 > UBA1369 > CAZJJZ01. The sequence continues at coordinate 33,529 of CAZJJZ010000009.1, read as the reverse complement.
TGCAGATCAAATGCGACTCAAAATCGCCTCGGCCACCCATCCCCAAGAAGACCCTATTTCTCCAGCTGCGTTTTATCAATTGGGCATCAAAACAATCAGCCAGGAAATACGTGAGCAATTATTGCTGTTAGAAAAAAATACCACCTTGAATCATCAAAGCGGCTTAATACGACCGGGTATAATTTTTGAGACCATGCGCATGCAATTACCATTAATCGCTGCCGCCGCATTTACAGAAAGCTATGGTTATGAAGTTCATTACACCGCCAGAGATCATTTAGCCATGACCTTGGACGAACCACCTGAAGATTGCTATTACAATAACAGTTTGGAACTTGGTTTTGAAGAGATTAACCGCCCCACTAAGCCTTAGTTTCCATCTATTTTGTCATCCCCACCACATCAACTAACATTGATGTAATTTAGCTTTCCAAGGGGCACAAAAATCATTAGACTTGAGACATCAACTAAAAACAAAAAAAATATGGTAAATATCTGGGCAGTTTTAGTCTGTACACTATTAAGTATCGTAGTTGGCAGTATCTGGTATGGACCGTTTTTTGGTAAAACTTGGATGAAAATCATACACCATAATTCCAAGGGCAATAACATCAATCCAACACCTTTGTACTTTGTACAAATGCTAACTTCGTTTGTCCAAATCTTTACCCTCGCCTATTTACTGAAAAGTCTCAGTTTCGGCTATGAATTACGCAATACTATGATCATCTTCGCCGGTTTAATCTTGACCGGCATCATCACGGCCAATCTATGGAACAACCAGACCAAGTCAAATTTACTCAGCACTTTAGCCCTTCAAGGTGGTTACCATTTAATCATGTTTTTGATCTACGGTCTGATCTTGAACTTCTGGCGATAACACCATCAACCAAACAAGATGTCAATTCTTCCCTATCTACTCTTTCTTTTAGGCTTTCCACTTTTGATTAAAGGTGCAGATTTTTTGGTCACGGGCGCTTCATCCATAGCCAAAAAATACAAAATTCCCAACATTGTCATCGGCTTAACGATTGTTTCCATTGGCACTTCCACGCCCGAGATGTTTGTTAACTTATTTGCTAGCTTTACAGGCAATACGGACTTGGCTATTGGTAATATCTTGGGTAGTAATATTGCCAATATTCTTTTAATTCTAGGTGTTTCCGCCCTTATTTTCCCCATTACCGCCAAACGCAACACCGTGTTGAAAGAAATTCCCTTTAGTTTATTGGCTGCGGTATTGGTGGGGATTTTGGTTAATGACCAAATCATCGATGGCCGTTTTGGCTCAGGACTTTCTCGTATTGATGGACTAGTACTGCTCAGTTTTTTGATCATTTTTATGTATTATGTGTTTGGCATCAGTAAAAGCACCTCGGACATTCAGCCCGAACCCGAAATCAAAAAGTATTCCCTGAGATTCGCCGTATTATTGGTGATTCTGGGGCTAACCGGGCTTTCTTTGGGCGGTAATTGGATTGTGGACGGTGCCGTAACAATCGCGCAAAACTTCGGCATCAGTCAAACAGTCATTGGACTCACCATTGTGGCTGTCGGTACTTCCTTACCTGAATTAGCCACCTCCGCAGTCGCTGCCTATAAAAAAGAAAGTGATATCGCCATTGGTAATATAGTGGGATCCAATATCATCAACACTTTTTTAATTTTGGGAGTAACAGCGACTATTGCGCCTGTCCCCTTGATACCTGGATTGGAAATTGATCTCATCATCAATATTTTTGCCAGCCTTTTGCTACTGTTTGCCATGTTTACTCACCACAAATTAGTACTCGAAAGATGGCAAGGCGCCATTCTCCTACTTACATATTTGGCTTATTTAAGCTTTAGGATTATGGCTTAAATTTTTTGCATATCTGGCACGTATTTCTGGATTTCCTGCGGAAAAGACGGTACACCCCGATGAATGCCCGCCCGCATCTTTTGCTTCTCATCCTTTTTCATGTAGGGTACATCGACCAGGAATCTCTGCTCCAAAATTACCATCACTTTTTCTGTCACTCCCTTAATCACTGAAATCACCTTCAAAGTGTAATATCTTTCATTTCTATACGGATCAATCACCAAGTCTCCTACATCAAAACCACCCTTTTCCCAAGCTGTCCAATTTTTGTACACAGCCTCACGTGAAATATAATCTGGTTTCTGATAACCGGGGGGTGCATGCCTGCTTGGTCTTCGGGGGTTGAAATAATGCAGCATCGGCAAAGTTTTAACCTCCAAGAAAGCACTCATATCAACCGGCTGTACCTGCTGTCGAACCATGAAATTTTGATAGTCTGAATAGATTTTTTTTTGCCATTTTGCTTCACCTAACTCTGCCAAATTATTAAACACAATACTACCCAGATTATGTACAAAATGACCAGACCATTGATTGATAGCTCCATTGAGGAGTCGATCAATTCTCTTCTTCACCACATTCAGTATTTCTTCCGGATTCTGACTGAACTCATTTTTCACTTCCTGCTTAAATTCTGCTTTTATTGATACGGAACCTTCTATTTGGCGAATGATCTCCGCAATTATTTCTTGATCAGAAAAAGATTTAATATTTTCCATATAAATGCTAAAATAGAGCATTGGTTATACCAAGATATCGCCCTTCTGTCAAATTACTTCACTTTTATGCCCGAACAAAATTTACCACCAATCACCCCCTTGCAGCACGATATTACCAAGAATTGCGGTACTGAACCCGCCTTTCAAAACGCGTACTGGAACAATCATCAACCCGGACTTTATGTAGATATCTATAATGGCAAACCTTTATTTGCTTCATTTGATAAATTCGACTCCGGCACTGGTTGGCCAAGCTTTACTAAGCCTCTGGCAGGGGCAGAAATAGAAGAAAAAATTGACCAAACTCATGGTATGGTCCGAACCGAAGTCCGCTCCGGAAGCTCTGATTCTCATTTAGGACATGTTTTTCCGGATGGGCCAGGACCCACAGGCGAACGCTATTGTATCAATTCAGCAGCACTTAAATTCATCCCACTGAATGAATTAGATAACTCTGGCTACGGCGAATTCTTACCCTATTTCCAAAACCACCAAGCCTGATGTCTAACTCAAACATCAATCCCACCGATAGCTCATCATCTGACGCTACGCAATACCCCAAGCCCAACTTCAGCGAACAAGCCTGCCTGGCCGCCGGCTGTTTTTGGGGCACCGAGGCCTATTTCAAACAATTGGACGGCATTATCGATACCGAAGTCGGTTATACCGGCGGCCATACCGTCAATCCCACCTATCAAACAGTCTGCAACACCAACACCAATCATGCCGAAGCCTTACTTATCACTTTTGATCCCAATACAATCAGTTATGCCCACATCTTGCAGCACTTTTGGCGTCTACACGACCCAACCTCGTTTAATCGCCAAGGTAATGATATTGGCTCGCAATACCGCTCAGCCATTTTCTACACCTCCACAGAACAACAACTAGAAGCCGAAAAACAAAAAGCAGAGCTACAAAAACAATCTGCGAAAAAAATCGTGACCGAAATCTCCCCACTTCACAAGTTCTACCCCGCCGAAACATACCATCAAGACTATTTGGCCAAAAACCCCGGCGGCTATTGCCATATAGACCTTTCGCTAGCCAAAAAACCCTTGCCAAAATCCACCCATTAATTCCTAAATTGACTATTTTTACAATTTTCTTTAGAATTCGGCAAATCCTTTAATCAAAACTAAAATGGAAAATGGAAGTTTAGAATTAGCCTCTTCTTACGGCGTATCAGCTGGAATGGGAGCAGGAGCTGGCGTTTTCATGATCATCTGGCTAGCACTAATCGTCTTCTTTATCTACTGCGGCTGGAAAATTTTCACCAAGGCAGGTAAACCCGGCTGGGCTTCATTGGTACCTATTTACAATATAGTAGTACTATTGGAAATAACTGGTAAGCCAATTTGGTGGATTTTGCTTTTCTTGATTCCCGGCGTCAACCTAATCATGCAAATCATTGTTATTAATGAACTTTCACAACGTTTTGGTAAAGGAAGCAAAATTTTTGAAAATCTTTTGGTAAAGGCGTTGGTTTTACAGTAGGATTAATCTTCCTGCCATTCATTTTCATCCCTATTTTAGCTTTCGGTTCAGCCAAATACACCCCCGCTGCTGGCGCATCCGCGACTCCCGCACACGCCTAAACGACTTCTTATACTCCCTCAGAAATCTTGCTGGGGGAGTTTTTTTGATGTGTCTTTTTACATTCGCCGCGTAACACCAACTCCAAATCATGCACTCCAAATTCCGATGCCAAATTGCTCAATTCCTTCAATAGCACCGTTGAAGGTTGATAATGTTTGACCGTACCACATTCCTCACAAATCATATGCAAGTGCGTTTCATTAGCCAATTCGTAAATCTTTGCAGTCCCCTTACCCGCTATTTTGCGCACCTGCTTCTGCTTTTCCAGCAATAGTAGATTGCGATAAATTGTCGCACGATCTATGTCCTTTAATTCCTTAACAATCTCCTGCGCTTTCAATTCGCCTTTAGTCTCTAATAATGAGACTATTTTATCTTTTGTTTTATTTGCTCGCATTGTGGTTATCTAATTGATAATTTTCCCATTTGGCTACTCTTCCGTCATGAACAAAATACTCATGTTTTCGCCACATTTCCAGTACGTTCTGATCAGACATTACTGCTTTGAATTGTGCGCTATTCAAAAACACCTCTAATTCCATTTCACCTGCAACCTCCTGCTCTTTCCAGAAATCACCAAAACCATTCTCTTTCATTGCTTTAGCCAAATAGGTCAAGCGTTTATGACAAATATAAGTCGGACTGGCAGAATGTTTGCGTAAATCTTCAACTGTCTTAATCTCGTTTTCTGTCCCTCTATATGCTTGTAGCTTATATTCCAACCAAATCAGAGGGTTATCATATTTCATTGCTTCACCCAAAGTCTTTTGCTCCAATTGCAATTGATTTAATTGATTTAAAAGATCAATTTTTTGAGTCATTCCTAAGTCGGCCATGGCCTCTTTTAGCTTTTTGATTTGATTCTCCCTCCGCATATATTGATGATATTGATCAACCAATTTGGCGATTTCCTGGCGTGAAAAATCCTGCAATTCCTGTTCTGTCATGGGTAAATTTGGTAAATGATTTGTGAGTGTTTCAGTTTTATTATCAGCCGAAACAACCAGCCCTTGCAAGCTGACCAATTCTTCAGCTGACAATGGATCAGCGCAGATCAAATTAAAAAAGTTTTTGCCTTTTTGGTATTTGCCCCAGCGCCAACTTCCTTGCACCAGATCAAACTCTCTCTCACCAATCACCCCTTTAGCTCTTAAAACTTTAGTACTTAAGCTTTTGATTTTTGCCTCTAAATCTTGTTTTGAAACCACTTCGCCATACTCAAAACTATAAGGATAAACCCCCAGTTCCTGTTCATGATGCTGATGATCATGGT
>CAZJJZ010000009.1:26293-28061 GCA_964546505.1 uncultured Candidatus Peribacteria bacterium | reverse complement strand
TGATGAACAGAATGAGGCATATCTTGATGGTGGTGATGATCATGATTATGACGTTCTGTATATTGTCCATGTTCATGGTGGTGATGATCATGAGCACAACCACTATTTTTAAAGCCCTTCAAGGCTATTAGACGGGGTTTGTTTGTTTCCCTTAAATGTTGCATTAAACGATCGAACATCACCTGATGTTGAACGCTACTGATTTCACTCATCAGTACTTCGGAATTCTCCAACCGCAATTCTGGTAAATCATACACCGGCTTACCTGGTCTGTTCTGAGCAATCCAGTTCATTACCATCGATTTACGATTTTCGGCATTGTCCAGCCAAGTTAAACCAATTACATCTGCAACCTTGATTTGAGTTTCCATCACAATCTTCTCAATTTCCACCCTTTGATCAAAATGCAGAACATCGACTAAAGAAATCACCCCCACATCTACACCTTGCTGCTCCAACATTTTTTTGATGGCATCACCTTCTGCAATACCAGTTGGCTCTATTACCAAAGTGTCTAATTGATGGCGATTATCTTGCACAACTTTAGTTAAAGAATCCAAATCTTCACAACAAATACATCCCGAACTCAAAGCTGTCATGTCCACGCCCTTCAAACGCTCAGCATCAATATTTATCAAACCAACATCATTCACAATCAACTTCATTTTACCCAATGATTGCTGGTGTTGATTCAATATCCATTTAACTAATGTAGTTTTTCCCGAACCCAAAGGACCAAGCACCAAAATAGCCTGGCAGCGTTTCGGTCTTTCAATCTGTTCCCGTATTTTTAGCATTTTTGAGTTAGTATTAAAGAATTAATTACATCGACGTCAGGTACCAGCAACTCGGTTTTTTTCCAACCTTGTTTGAGATGATTAATGTTCACCTCTTGATACAACAATTTCTTAAGACCCACTACTGTTCTAGCCGCAAGCAACTGATTAGGCCGCATGATTCGATCAGCCTGTTGCAATAATCCGGCTTTTCCTCCCTCGTCATCCAAGGCCATGGCGGCCAAAAAAATAAGATCAAAATCATTCTCACCGCCAAATTGCATAAAATTCTCTTGGCGATAATCGATTTTATCAGCAACCCCGGCTTTTTGAATCAATTTGCTACCTAATGTCACCGCCTTGTCATCACAATCCAAAGCCACTACTTCAACACCATACAATTTTGCCCAGAAAATAACTGACAATGGTAGACTTCCCGCACCCACAAATAATAGTTTTTGAGGTCGACGGCCCAATTTCTTTTCTATACGCCAATTTTCCCAAAAAGCTAATTGCCAATAATTTTCCAGATAAGGAAAGTCCTTGATCGCGTACCAAAAATTATCGGCCTTTAAAATTTTTTTAGCCCAGAACTGCTCTAATTCAGCCTCTGCCAAAGATGCCCAAATGCGCGTAGAGTGTGCATATCTGGCTATCAATAAATCCTCTTGTTTACTGTCCATTCCCCACTTTACCAAGCTCACCAACTCACTAAATAACTCACTAACACGGCTAGAAGGCCTGTAACAATCCAAACGAGCAATCGAATCAACAGTTTTGTCTAATCTCTCAACGAATTTCATTTAACAAAAATTATAAGACAATGTCGCATAACGACCCTATATAACGCGACAATGTCTCATTTGTCAAACTTTTCTAATCAATAAAACTAATGAGCTCCCAAAAAAGTAAATAAATACATCAATAGCAAACCAATAATGAAGAAAACGGCTCCTCTGAAAGATCGATTATTTTGGTTTTATCTTACTTAC
>CAZJJZ010000009.1:21949-26283 GCA_964546505.1 uncultured Candidatus Peribacteria bacterium | reverse complement strand
GATCGATTATTTCGATAGTGCCTGCGAATTTCTGGAATTAAATCCGCAGCACCAATATAAATAAAACTTCCTGCCGCCAAAGGCAATAAATACTTCTCCACATCAGCAAAAACCCCACTAATAAAAAAGCCAACTACCGCCCCAGCTACCGCCGACAGCGCCACTACTGAATTCCAGAATAAAGCCCGTTGAAAAGACATTCCTGAATGCAGCAAAACAGCCATATCACCCACCTCCTGTGGAATTTCATGCAAGGCAATCACCAAAGCAGTAACCACACCAAGATTGAAATCCGTCAAAAATGCCGCCGCAATCACTAAACCATCAATAAAATTATGAATCACATCACCCGCCAAACTCATAACTCCCAGAGCATGCGCCCCACAATGTTCATCATGACAATGCCTCCAATACAAATATTTTTCCAAGAAGAAAAATACCAGAAAAGAACCCAGTAAAATTAAAAATGGTGTTAAAGCATGATTATCTTCCAAAGCTTCTGGCAAGAGATGCAAAAAAGCGCCTCCCAGCATAGCGCCGGCAGAAAGACCCACCAACGAAAAAATCATTTTCTCCCTCCTTTTCTGCTTTATTCCAAGTAATAAAACCCCGACCAAAGAGCAAAGTGACACCAAAACTGAAGCCACTACGATAACCAATAAGTTGTGCATTCAATTAATTTTTAGATTGACAATATTATGTCCATCACCAAGAATATTGCCAAGCACAAAATTTCTCATGACCAACTTATCCACAAAATTTGACGCCATGATGATGCTCCAAACGGGGCCTGTTTAATTGTGCTTAACAAATTAAACAATCACGCCCCTCCTCCAAGAGGGTTTTTTTATAACCTCAAAAACATGCCAATATTGCCACAATTTCAACAATTATTAAAACGCCGCAACTCGGCAATTATTCACTTCAATGATGTTTTTACTGATCGTGAAATCGATTTTGATGCTGAATTAACTGTCACTATGCGCAATCTAGGTCAGCTTTCCGACCGTCATTTCCCGATCGGTCAAAATCCCCGATTAGCCGACTATGGTGCCAACTTAATGCACGATTTGCTGCTAGAAAAACAACGCTTACTAGCATTAACCAAAACTGAGCATTCCTCTGAACAATCAATCATTTGCCTGATTAACTGTGCTCCAAGAAACTTGGAAACGACCCAAAACGGCCAAAATGGCCAGGACTTTCATCTGGCAATTACCACAGCAGGATTGGAGATTTACGCCGTACCGTTGACATTACTAAGCACCCTGGAAGCTCGTCATCAAATCCTGGCTTTATATCGAATTCCCACCGCCAATCATCCCTTTTTCGACGGTGAACATGAACAATTTCGTTCATCAATTATTGCCACCACTCGTTTTGCACCAGAAATATTGGACCCTATTTTTCAGTACCCCAATCAAAACAGTCTGATAGAAGCGAAAATATCTGGAAAACACCCTCAATTAATCCCACTACCCACCAAACCTCAAATCGCCTACCGTGATAAATTCGGCAATGTCCGCCTGGCAGTGCCTGATCTAGTGCAATTCACCCAACAACTTCAACCAACACATTTGCATCAACAGGTCAAACTCTGCTTTGCCAATTCTCCGGCGGAGTTACGAGCCTTTTATGTCAATTCTTTAAAAGAAATTCCACAAGATCAATTAGGTCTATACAGCAATGTTGCCGACCCTTCGCCACAAGCTAACAGTCAGGTCTTGCCTCAATTCGGTTACCTGGAAATCGCCAAAAAAAGCGCCACACCAAATCAAGAATTGCACTCCGCCGCCGCACAGTTGACCGCCATTGCCAGCGATCCGGAAAACCTTATTTGGCAGCCAATCCAATTACTTTAGAAATCGCTCCACGCACCGAATCTACCATACCCTTACCGGCATTAAAAAAGCCGCTATTGGGTAATTCTACACCAAAATGAATTAACATACGTCGCATAAATCCTTCGGTAGTACCGCCTCTAAAAATTTCCGCCAGTAAATATTCGAAACGCTGCTCCTTGGATAATAAATTTAACTTTTGAAAAATAAGCTTTTTGGCCAACACATCATCGTGATAATTCAGCCATTCTCTGAGCTCCCCAGCCAATGTATCAATACAATAACAATAAACTTGCTCACTACTGACAACCAAACCATTTGACTGCAACCTATCCTGGCATCTCTGCCCCAATTCCGTAAAAAATTCGGCTTGTAAACGATTAAACTCCTGACATTGATAATTTTGCCAAGCGCTATTGTTATCTAAACTCACCATTTCCAAATGGTTATGAATATTTCGATAAAGGTTCACCGATCACTCTGATATTACTGAGAACCATCATCATGTCGGCATCTTGATCGCTGAAATTATAAGATTTTTGTGCCACAAAAACAAGCTACAACCTCCTTCTACAAATCGCGGATTTGTTTTGACCAAAATTTTCAAAAACGGTATAATATGAAGATTTACGCCCAAACCAACAACAAATCCTCTTTATGAAAAAAATCTCAGCTTCCTCTCTATCGCTCAATAGCGAACTTCTGGAGTTAATCAATGATGTTGCAGAGCGCATTCAGGCCTATCAGAAAGATAATGAATTTTCGCCAAAAACGGCCACTAAATTAGCACTGTTAGCCCTCAATCAAATCGAAACCGAAGAACAATTACTGGTTGTGGATCGCCTGCTTCGCCACAAGCATTTTCACGAAGTGGTTCAGCTGGGGGCGAATCACTATAATATTCGCTTGCGTTATAATCGAGAGCAAATTTTCCAACTTTCGGAGTCGGAATTTGAAGCTGTTAAAGAATTTGTCTGTGAAAAAATTTACTTTCATAGTGATTTGGATAAAGCCCGACATCAAAAAAAATCTCGACAAATCCAACAAATCTTAAAAAACATCCAATACTTACGTTTACCAACTCTACATGAATTGAATGAACGTAAAGTAAAACTAGAGCAAAAACTGGCTACGGTAGACCAAAGTAATCTCTTTTTAATCAAATCGATCCGCGCAGCCATTGCCAAAATCGCTGAAGAACTAAAGGTTTTAGAGGAAATTGGACAAGAAAAACATCTCTCCGCTAAACCTCAACCAAAACATCCCGATGTTACCAAAGCAGCTTAATCAGAGCCTGTTGATTTTCCTGGCGTTTAGCACGTTATTACTGCTAACCAGCTTCAACTTACCTTCCCAACTATTTTCCAACGGCCAAACCGATACTTTGCAAAGTAACGGCTCTAATTCAAGCAACAGTACCAGTTCCTTGCCCGCCTCATCTACTAGCAAATCTGGCACAGGCAATCCCAGTACGCAAAATTCCGGCACCCCATCCGGCAATTCTGCCACTAATTCCGCCAATTCCACAGCTAACAACAAATCGTCAGCCCCCGCCACGACTAAAACCGTCTTTTCTCCGGCACTAAAACTGCAATTGGTACCGATTATTTATCGCGCACGTCAAAATGCTCAGCAGCTAAAAATATTTACTTTACATTACGATCCAGCAGGTAATAAACCGGAAAAAATTTTACTAGCCCCACACCAGCTAATTTGTAATTTCCAAGCCAATCTGGAAGGGGTCAGCCTTCGAGAAAATGGCAAAAAAATTGCCTATAGTCGCTTTAAAAATTTGACCATCAGCCAATATTTTCCCGAACGTACGCTTCTGCAAGCGGATTTTTTGAACACCATCGCGCTTGGCAATCAAAGCAGTAAATTGGAATACATGCTCCATTTCACAGAAAACACACAACCCTATGCCGAAATAGCCTGTTCCTTCCAAAATCTCAAGCTAACCACCATCCAAAACGTACCCTTACAAGCCAAACAAGTTAACTATAGCCTAACTAATAGCACTTATTTACGTTATGGAGACTATAATCCTAGGCCAGCCAACTTGAATCAAGATCTGGATTTTCGGGAGCTCTATACACGTGAATATTACACCTACTATTTTGGTCTGGGTGAAGTAAAGGGCCGGATTGAACCAACCTATTTAAACAAACTAGAGAACAATCCTCACATTTTACGTTTCAAGATTTTATCTGTCAGCAAAAATTTAGCCTGGTTATTACGGAAAAATGATTATTTGGATTTGCCGTTGAAATTAAACACCAAGCAAAATCTCAAAAATCAAATTCTCACCTTGCGAATCTTTGATTTGGCTAAGCCACAAGAAAAAGTGCAGACAAAAAAGACTCCGTCTGCTAGAATCTGGTATGCTAATGGCTTTCTTCTTCAATAATGTCTCAATTAAGTTCCCGCCTCCAACTCCACTTGTAAGCATTCCACTTTGAGCTATTGGCAACCAAGTACCACGCTTTGCCAGAA
>CAZJJZ010000009.1:17532-21911 GCA_964546505.1 uncultured Candidatus Peribacteria bacterium | reverse complement strand
CAATTAATTCGCTCCTCCCGCAGATCTATCAGCATTATTATTGAAAATGATGGCAGCGTAACTGTCCGTGCGCCGCTCCAACTCCCCCTCCCCCAAATTGAAAAGTTTATCTTGGAAAAAGCTCAGTGGATCAGCACCAAACGACAACATATCGCCAGCCGCCCTCGCCCCCAATCCAAAACTTTTCAACCCGGGGAACTTTTCCTCTACCTGGGCCGCCCTTACCCACTAGTACTCAACCCCCAACAGCGGCGCCCTTTGCTCTTTGACGGTCAAAAATTCTCACTCAAAACCCCCGCCAACAAGAGTCACTCCTCAGCGCACTCACCAAAACTCTTCTCCGCTACCTCAAGCACAGTCTACAGCACCAAATCACAACCCATTTCACCGCCCCCCATTGCTCCCACCAAAGGCCAAGCCATTTTCCGTGAATGGTACAAACAACAAGCCAAAAAACTCATCGCTGAAAGAACTTTTTATTATGCCAAACTGTACCAATTGCATTATCGAAAATTGAAAATCACCACCGCCAGCCGGCGCTGGGGCTCTTGCTCAATCCAAAAAGACCTTAATTTTAATTGGAAATTGCTGATGGCGCCGCTAACCATTATCGACTATGTCATCATTCATGAACTAGCCCATTTAGTCCACCATAATCACTCTCGAAATTTTTGGAATCAAGTAAAAATGATGTATCCTGATTTCAAAGCCGCCAAACAGTGGCTTCAAGAAAACAGCTATCTTTTACAAATCTAACCATGCCGGCCACTGCCTCAGCCAGCTTACACGCCCTTGCCAATCCGCAAAAGGCCATCATTTTAGCCAGGTTTTTCAAAACCGGACCCGGCCAGTATGGCGCCGGCGACCGCTTCCTGGGAATTACCGTGCCCCAAATTCGAAAGCTCTGCAAAGAATATCGCTATCTGCCACTGGCAGAAATCATCCAATTGCTACACTCACCTTTTCATGAAGAACGCCTTTTGGCTTTATTAATCATGGTTAAACAATACCAAAAAGGTAATCAACCCAAAATCACCACTTCCGATCTGCAAACTTTGCGCCAACAACTTTATACGCTCTATCTGGAAAATTATCAGTATATCAACAATTGGGATTTAGTGGATCTTTCCGCAGAACATCTTGTGGGAGCGCATTTAGCTCCAGAAGCCCAAGGACAAACCCCCACCACTCTCTTAACCTTGGCTAAATGCCAACATCTTTGGAAAAACCGAATCGCTATTTTAGCCACTTTCCACTACATCAAACTCGGCAATCCTCAACCAACACTTGCTTTAGCCAAAATATTACTCAACCATCCCCATGATCTGATTCACAAAGCAGTGGGTTGGATGCTCAGAGAAGTTGGTAAACGCTGCTCCAGAAGCATTCTCTTACATTTTCTGGACGAATATCATCATCAAATGCCTCGCACTTGCCTACGTTACTCCATAGAACATCTCAGTCCAGAACAAAGATCTTATTATCTTCAAAGATGAAAACACCTTCTAAACACCTACCAAATATCCTTTCTTGGTTGCGCCTACCCTTGGCTTTGGGGTTTTATGCAGTTTTTCTGCAAGTACAACAATGGCAATTCGCAGTGCTGAGTTTGCTTTTGTTGGGTTTGGCAGGATTAACCGATTTTTTCGACGGCCGCATCGCTCGTAAACACAATATTGTCTCCAAAAGTGGTAAATGGCTGGATCCATTCAGCGACTTCATCTTCTTCTTTTTCGTATATTTGGGACTTTTTCAACAACAATTGATTCCAGTAATCATCTTGATACTGTTTAGCGCGCGTGAAATTTTAATGTATACCCTCATCCGCCCCCTCTTGGAACTGCGCCGCCTGGACGCCGGAGCTAAATTACCAGGCAAAATCAAAACCCTCAGCAATTTTTTCGTGTCCTTACTACTGACACCACTCAGTTATTTCTATTTTCAATTCCCAGCCGAATGGCAATTTTTCCCCGTCCTAACAACTGTGCTATACTCCATTATTACCACCATCTCTATCAGCTCACTCTATTGGTACATCCTACCTTTACTCACTAAAAAATCACCTAAATAATGTATCGCCTAATTCATCTCTCCGATCTGCATTTCGGTACCACCAACAGCAAGCAAGAAGGTATTTTGCTTGAGCAGATCAATCAGCTTGACTGTCAATTGGTTGTGATTACGGGAGATAGTACCCAACGCAATAAATTGAGTGAATTTGAAGCTGCGATCGATTTTTTCAAAAAAATTCGCCACCCTTTAGTGATCATTCCCGGAAATCATGACATTCACTACTATAGCTGGAAACGTTTTTATAATCCCTTGGAACGTTACAATGCCTTGATTTCTCCGCGTTACTCCAACGAGTATCATCAAGATAAATTACATCTCTTTCACCTCAACTCAGTAAATCAATATCGGTTTTTTCGTGGGGATATTTCCTCTCTACAAATTAAAAAAATGCTCAATCGCGCCGCCGAACTGCCAGACGACCACCTCTGTCTGGCACTCACTCATCACCCTGGCATCATCGAAAGAAAATTTAAACGGTTGCCAACTTCCCTAACTCAAAAAATCTCTCTGGTTTTAAGTGGCCATTCTCATTTCCCATCCGCTCAACTACGTCAAAAAACTGTCTTTGTTACCTGTGGTACCAGCCTTTCAAGCCGTTTACGCAATCACTCCAACAGCTTCAACCTTATTACCGTCAAGGCGAAAACAATTACTGTGGAATTATGGAGTTTTCAGGAAACATCGCAGACCTATTTACCAAGCACCACCTGTCACTTCCAACTAAGTCCATAAAGCCAGCAAATCTTTATTAGACATAGCCTCGGAATATCCCATTTCAATAGCTTCATTGATCGCTGATAAATCACTATTCAGTAAAGCTGTCGGTAAATTTTTTGCTGACTTAACACAAACAATTTGCGCTCCATCCACTTGTTCACCCAATTCCGCATTAAATCGCAAACGATTTTTAATTGCCTGTAGAATTGGTTTATTTCCTGTAGTTTTAGCTTTGCTATAAATCGCTCCAAAAATCCCGGGATCTTCATTCATGATCGCTACCACTTTTTGCACACCCTCTTTAACCAATCTTTGTACATTCTGAAATGTAGAGGCCGCAACATCACCATCAATCAATTCACGACCAGCAATTTTTATTACCCGATCATAAAAATGCGGTACTGCTAAAGATGCTCTAATCGCTTCTGGCACCTCCTCACCTAATTCATCTTTGTCTAAATAATATGGCTTCTTCTCTGCCAAATCACTGGCTACCAACAATAATTTCATTTTTGCTCTTGTTAGTTTTAAGACATTCAAAGGAGCAACATGTTTAAGGATCTCCAAAATCCGATCAATATTTACCTTGGAAGCTACCATTTTCTGGCATTGTGAGAGCTTAGAGTTTTCGTGTGCCATCATTGTGACTGTATCCAAATCTATTTCTTTAGCGGACTCAGGAGAATCGACAATAATCTGCTCATCCACAGCTAACTGACGCCAAAAATCCTGTGCTTCCAAAACCTGATCAGCTGCAAAATAAGCGGCATTGGGAGCACCGGCAGAAACCCCCATTGTAGCGACAGCTCTATTCTCTACCGAGATTTCTTGAATAGCCTGCATCACGCCCGCAGCATACGCACCATTCATGCCACCACCGGAAAAATAAACACCGATTTTTGGTTTTTCACAAGCCCCATCTAGCCCTCTCATCATATGCGTTTTTTGAAAATCAAGTTAGCCATTAATAATAGAAATCACCTTATTTGTCAAACATTTCCGCGCAAAGCTTAACTTCTCTCCTTAACAGTGTTAAGATTGTCTACTGAATAAATTTTTAACCAAACAATATGCCTTTTAATTTACCTGAATTACCTTTTGCCAAAGACGCTCTCTCACCATTTTTATCGGCTGAGAGTTTTGACTTCCACCATGGCAAGCACCACGCCAATTACGTCAACAAACTGAATGAATTACTGGCCGCTAATCCCACTTATCAAAACCTGGAATTGACAGAAATCATTAATAAAGCAGCCCAAGATGGAGAAAAGGGATTATTCAATAATGCTGCGCAACACTGGAATCACAGCTTCTTTTGGAATTGTCTAACTCCCGAGATCAATCAAACTCCAGGACCAATTATCAATGAATTAATCCAACACAGTTTTGGCGATTTAGCAAATTTCCAGGAACAATTTAGTAATGCTGCCACAACTGTTTTCGGATCCGGTTGGACTTGGCTGGTGATGAATACAGATAAAAAACTTGAAATCATGTCAACTTCCAATGCAGATACACCATTGACGCATGGCAAAAAAGCACTTCTAACAATAGATGTTTGGGAACACGCTTATTATATCGACTATCGC
>CAZJJZ010000009.1:17257-17505 GCA_964546505.1 uncultured Candidatus Peribacteria bacterium | reverse complement strand
TCAAAAAGTTTTGGGAGTATCTAAACTGGAAGGGCATAGAAGAACTTGTCAAATAACGGTTGTATAACAAAATTTGTCAGAATCAAGTAATAGCCAAAATGACTGAAATGTGAGATAGCAATACATCGAGATAAACGGAAAAGAATTCAATAATTTAGAAAAAACGTAAATTTCTAAAAAAATAGAGTTGTAAATAAAATCAATTACATAGATAATAAAGTCACAAAAAAAACCACAAGAATAAAAAC
>CAZJJZ010000009.1:0-17225 GCA_964546505.1 uncultured Candidatus Peribacteria bacterium | reverse complement strand
AACTCTTCAAACTCATCAAGTCCCTCACCAAATCTGAGAAGCGTTATCTCACTCTTCAGTTAAGCCGCAATAAATCAGACAGTAATTACCTTAAATTATTCACTAAAATTGACAATCAAACAAGATATGATGAAGATAGAATCAAGGCCGATTTCTCAGATCAAAAATTCATCAAACAAATTCATGTCACCAAGAACTATTTAACACAAATAATTCTTAATAGCCTCTCCTCTTTTCACCTCCAAAGCAACACTCAAATCGAATTACAGAACTTATTGACAAGCACGCAAATCCTTCTAGAAAAGGATTTGTTGGATTTAGCGGAAGCCAATCTCCAGAAAATCCATCTCAATGCCAAAGAGCTGGAATTTTGGAATCTTGTTTATCAAAGCCTAATCCTAAAACGTCAATTACTGATCCAAAAACACGGCGCAATGGGAGCCCAAACTGAAATCAATCAAATTCTTAATGAAGAGCAGGAAATATTAAAAATTCTTTTCAACCTCAATCAGTACCAGGAATTATCAGCGAATTTCTTCAATTACTTTCAGACCGGATCCTCTTTAGCCCAAACCACGTACAGCTCTCTATCCAAAAACCCACTTTTGACTGATTCAGCAGCACCTTTATGCCTGGAGGCGCGTCTCATTCAATATCATTTGATCTTCTCTTACCAAATCTACAAACACAAAAACTACACAGAAGCTTTTAAAAGTTTACAGGAAATAATTGACTTACTGGAAAAAAAGCCACCTTTTTTGAGACTGCATTTAAACAGTTATTTAAGCGCCATTAATGATCAAATCAGTCTCCTGCTGCACACTCAAAATTGGAGTTCCATTCCGGCTTTATTACAGAAAATCCGCCAAACTGAAGACAAATTATCCCTAGCCAGTGGCAATTTAACATTCCAAAAACACTTGCTTTATACCTATATACAAGAGCTACAACTCTGGAAAGCGCAAGAAGAATACTCCACAGCGGAAGAAAAAATCCGCGCAATTGTCAAAATAATTGAACAATATCCACTAGTAAAAGATCAGTATGAAGCTGAATTTTATCTCCAATTCGCCACCATTTACTTTTACAATCAGCAATGGAATGAAGCCTTGAATTGGCTGCAAAAACTCAAAAAAATCACCTCACCATTGCAAGACAATAAAGCTATTTTCGCCATTGCCGGCTTAATTCTCCGACTGATGATTCACTTTGAACAGGCCAATTTTGAATTGATGCGATTTCATGCCGATGCCACCAAAGAACAAATTCAAGAATTACGCCGACTAACCAATTATGAAAAAGACATCATTAAATTTTTCAACTATTCCAAATATCATTTCCGCAAGGAATTGATAGCTGCTCTGTCGCAACAACTCAACAATTACAGCGAAAACGAAGATTTCCAAAGCCTCAACGACTTATTGCAATTCAAGAAATGGCTAAATCTCAAACAACTGGAAGATCAACCAGTAAATTGATTCTTTTTCACCATCTGCTTAATCTCCTGCCTCAACTTTTCTTCCTCCACGTCACTGCAAGGTTGTAAAGACTGCAAGGGAGGTAAGCTCACACCCAACAAATCCTTCGCTTCTTGACGTCTTTGATCGTAATAAAGTTTTTTCTCATAATATTCCAACCATTTCACCATCCTGCTAAAATCCAACTTTGGTAATTGCATCAAAAAGCCCTCCCAATCTTTTTCGAACGGCATCACAGGATGTTTTGGTTGATCTAATGCCAAACGATAACCTGTTAACTGACCACCTTGCTGCTGAAACTCCAAACATAAATGCTCTGGAGGAAACAATTTTTCCCAAATTTTCATTTTATCTGCCGCAGACAAAATCCCCTGCAAACAGAATTTCAATCCCGGTGGGAGAGGAATCCTTTCAGCCTGTAAAGCCTGTCGATCTGGCCTATTGACGTATTTATCACGTGCATCACTAGCTATCGCTTGACCAATTTTATTCACAAACATATACCAATTAACCCCCTCCAGAATTTTCTCCTCTGAATTCATCCCACGTTCAATCAACTGATATTTTTGTACCCGCTGCAACGGCTGATTTTTCTCCCAGACAAACCTGACTAGCATCTCAGAAAAACAACTGAACAAACCGCTTGAACCGGTTAATGATTCAACCTCTTTCAGCCATTTTTCCAGACCCACTTGTTCTATTGAAAGAGTCAACTCCACCAACGGTAATTTTTCTTGGGCCGCCGCTTTACTAGCAATTTCAAATCTGGCTGGCAAAGATTGTGATTGCCAAAAATCCTCAGTCGGCAAACCACTTTCCAAAGTTAGTATTTTCACCATTCTTTCGTGCTCAGAGAGTCGTTGCCAAGCGAATATTTTACCTGAATCAAAAGCCGCCTCAGTCAAATTGCGCTCCAAAGACAAATAAGCGGTTCTGATTGAGCTACGAGCTGTAGCCAATTCAGGCAATTCTTGATTGTTGAGCAAAGGTGCAGGTGGTCTTTGAGTTGGCACCTGACTGATACGATGTTCTTCCAAATCACGAGAGCCACTATTAACCCTGATTTCACTTTCTCGGGGAACTTCCGGACTCTCTGTAATGTTGAGTGGAGGAATTACTAAACCTCTTTTCATCATTTTGTAGGTGTTTTTGAGGATTTTGCCATTAAGTTCACTCTCTGTGAATAATTTCCTATTGTAAGAAACACCTCAAGCAGTTTAATTTACTTTTTTCGCTTACCTTTTATAAGCACTCCAGATCTCTCTAACTCAAAATTCTCGTACACTTGCCAATCCTGTAATTTGTGATAATTAACACTTTCGTGTATCATCAAAGTATTCTTTTCAGGAATGTCTTCAGCTATTTTTGAGGCCAAGTTCACCGGACTTCCAGCTAAGTCTTTTCCACCATTCTCTAGGGGGAATATCAATAAATGATCTTTAGCTAAGCCAATACTAAATTCCAACTCATTACGCAAAAAGATTTCATACAATTTTTCAGCATATTCCATGGCCGCCACCTCCGAATCAGCCACTACTATCGCCAAATCACCGTTTGATTTGACCACCTCCACTGGATACCCCCCCGCCACCTGCCGAATGAGGTTATCCGCAACCAACCAAGCAGCAAACGCGTCCAAAACCATTTCCTGTTCAGGATGATAAAGTTTGATCAAGATAACCACTTTGTGATGCAAATACTTCTTCACCAATGGATGGTCAAAACCAGTCAAATCATTGTCACCATGAATATAATGATAGAAATCTGCAGCAAAAGGAATTGGATAAATCTGTTCATCAACAGACTGTTCCGAGATAGCGGCAAGTGAATGGTTATTTTGATAGCTAAAAGCAGGCAAATTCAATTCTGCCAATTTTCTTGGCTCTAAATTATTTTGATGATGATTGGACAATAATAAGCGAACAGCATCAGTCACAACTACTTCACCACCCCGCACTTCATTTTCCGCAATCTTCTCCACCAACTCCGCCTCTTGACCATACAAGCCCCCTCCTAATTCCAAAAACCTGCCTGCATGGGCAGCCATACCTATTTTTACAGGGTGATTAGCTATTTCCGCTTGAACCGCCAACATGCTCTCCACCACCTGGTCGGCAGTAATTTTCTGATCATAAAACATTTGCGTATTATCAGCCACCCAAAGTCCCAACCCTTGACCACCTATCTTGCTACCATGTTTAAAAACTGCTTTTTTGGGAGCGCTAATTAGACTCATAACCTCCAGAAGTGGCTTTCCAACGCTCAGTTTACTCAATCCGGCAGAGTCTGTACTCACTACAATACCCTGACGATAATGCGGTTCCAATAGCTTCAGATGGGTAGCCTCTCTGCGATCCGATTCCCACCATGCCCGAATTAAATCCAAAGGCAATGCACCACCAATATCAAACTTCAAATCCGCCAAAGAAAGATTTACCTTTTTATTTGCCATAAATAAAGTTAGTTGTGAAAACAAACCGATCTTAGCATCACCTTTCAGAAAATTCAAAAAAATGTTATAATAAAACAAAATAAAATAGACTTCTCCATGAGTTGGATCCATTTCACCTTAATCTCTGCAGCTTTTTTGAGCATCAGTTATTTGCTGGACAAAATTATTATCACAGCCGAGTTACATGATCCCAAATTAGCTACTTTCTGCTGGTCAATTATGGGGTTAATCTTGTTAGGTTTTACCGGACTATGGTTTCAAGATCTTTCTTTTGCCTGGCCGGTTATTGTGGGCGGTATCATTATCGGGCTATTTTACATAGTTGGCATTTACTTTTATTATCGCGGACTCAGCAATGAAGAGGTTTCTCGCACCACACCTGTTTTTACAGCTATACCTGTTTTTACCTCCATCTATTCGATTTTAGTGTTCGCGGAAAAGATTAATTTCCTCAACACTATTGGCATCGCGCTGATCATTTGCGGCATCACGCTTATTTCCTATAAAAAAGCCAAGTCCAAACATCGTGCCTGGCTGAGCAAAGGAATTGTCTTCACCTTAGTGGGTGCTTTGGCCTTTGCCACCAAAAATATTATCACTAAGCATATAGCTATCGCTGGTTTTGGACAAAATCTACTGATTTGGGTAGCACTTGGCTGTTTTCTGGGCGGTTTAATTTTGTTCATCCAACACCACCCACATTTGCGCAGTAAAATGAAACGACAGGGCTTCCGACATTTTTTCATTTCGGGTTTTTTTGGCGTCGGTTCTGCTTTGACCTTCACTCAGGCCGTCACTGTAGGACCGGTATCTTTGATTGGTTTTTTGGAAAGAATTTCTCTCCCCTTAGTGTTTATCATTAGTTTATTGCTCAATCATTATCAGCCCAAAATCTTGAATGAACACAACACCCCGGCAATTATCTGGCAAAAAAGTCTGGCAATGATTATTATCCTAGGCGGTAGCTTTTTACTGCTTCAATGATTTGGCCTAATCCGGTATTATTACAATTTGGTCCTTTGCAAGTTCACTGGTACGGACTCATGTATTTATTGGGATTTATCGGAGCCTGGCTGTTTTTACGTTCGCCGATAGTTCTGCAAAAAGCCGGCTTGAAAGCCAAGCAACTTGATGATTTCTTATTTTATCTCATTTTTGGCTTACTCATTGGCGGTCGATTGGGTTATGTACTGTTTTATCAACCTCTGCTCTACTGGCAAAAACCTTGGGAGATTCTCTTTCTTTGGCAAGGAGGTATGTCTTTTCATGGCGGACTTTTGGGTGTCACCTTGGCCGCCTGGCTCTTTACCAAAAAACAGCACCTCAAATTCCTTCGCCTTAGCGATCAAATTGTCCGTATCGCTCCCCTTGGCTTAATGCTCGGAAGACTGGGCAACTTTATCAATGGCGAACTATACGGACGCATTGCCACAAATGGTTGGTGCCTTAATTTCCCGACTGATCCACAAAACTGCCGCTACCCGACTCAACTGTGGGAGGCCGCCACCGAAGGCTTATTACTCCTGATTTTACTCAACACCCCAGCTCTCCAAAAAATCCGCAGCGGCGGCCTCAGCGCGCTCTTCCTCTGCCTCTACGGTCTGT
Source organism: uncultured Candidatus Peribacteria bacterium (assembly GCA_964546505.1). Classification (GTDB taxonomy): domain Bacteria; phylum Patescibacteriota; class Gracilibacteria; order UBA1369; family UBA1369; genus CAZJJZ01. The sequence continues at coordinate 11,690 of CAZJJZ010000009.1, read as the reverse complement.
TCCGCTTCATAGTGGAATTCTGGCGTGAACCCGATGTACAAATCGGCTATCTTTTTGGCTGGCTAACCCTGGGCCAAATCTTTTGTTTAGCTATGATCTTGGCAGGCATAACCCTTTATTTCAAATCTCCCAATGCAAACAAGTAAACACCAATTACAACAGCAAGCAGCCAAACTTCTGGAAAACGCGAACTTTCCTGAAGCTGATAAAAGAAGTCTCAAAATTCAGCTCACCTCACTGAATGCTGATCAACTAAAAAACCTGATCAACATACTAGAATCAGAAAAAAATGCCGAGCTGGAAATTTTCCAACAAACACTCCAAACTACTCTACCACCTGCAAATTCCAAAACTTCTGATACAAACCCTTAACCTCCAACAGTTCCAAGTGGCTACCCTGCTCGCGCACTTTCCCCTCCTCAATTACATAAATTAAATCCGCTTTGCGCGCACTGGTTAATTTGTGAGTAATCATCAACACCATCGCCTGCTTTTTCATTTCCTGCAAAATCTCCATCACCAAATTTTCGTGTTTAAACGTGCGTAACAATAAATTGGTTAAAGTGGTCTTTTTTCATAAAGTTAATTAGGCCTCTTAACCATCATAAAAGAGGTGAAATTCTTGCTGGAATCCTGCAAATTGCCCTCCACCACCTCCAAATTATACAATTTAGACAAAATTTCCGGCCCCATCACCGCTGTACTTTCCGGCAAATCCCCCTCCGCCAAAGCCTTCGCCGCCGTCGCTGAATCCACCAAATCACCCTCGCCACTGGTTAATTGCAAATTAGCATACTTGGCGGCCAAATTCCCTTTACACTGCGCTATCACTTGGGGATGTGTCATAATCCGCTCTATTTGCCCCCACTCCACTCCCCGCTTTTTCATCAAAAAATGAGCAATCAGAATAGCGTATTCCTCAACAATTTTGAAGTTATAACGACTCATTGCCTCCACACTTTCCCCCACAATTCCACCCAAAGAATTATGAATAGCAAACTGCCCAAAATCGATATTTCCCAAGTGCAATTCCGCCAACACTTTTTCGGTGGTATATAAATACTCTATGCGATAGTCCGCAATCTGATGCCGCGCCACATAATCCAACAAAGCTTGTTCATTGAAACTGCCCGGTCCACCCTGTATTCCAAAAACCGTTTTTTCCGCCTCGATTTTTTCCGGCAACAGACGATTATACAATTTCTCATAAACCTCCCCCAGCTTGGCTCGCATTGGCTTGGTATAAGGATTATAATTTTGTAAACCCAAAAATAACTCCCAAGTATCATTGCAAGTCTGCTCCACAATTTCATGCAAACGTTTCGCCCCTGTCGTATCAATCACTGTTTCATCAAAACCAAAATCTTTCAACAAACGACCCATAAAATGGGTTAATCCCTGGGAATTGGCCGCCAAACGATCATGCTCATCAGCAGTTAACTCCACATTGCGTAAACCCTTGGCAGCGAAAAAAGCTTTCCACTGCTGATAAGTTTCTTCATTGCAAAGCTCTCTGGAAAGCACCATTGGCAAGCCAGAAAAACCATTTTTAGAACTATCCGGCCCAAACATGGGATGAGTTAGCAAAACCGGCACGTCCTTTTCTGCCAAATACTTTTGGTAAACTTGCTGGGGATGCATTTTTACTGACAGCACATCCACAATCAGGTGATCAGACCTTAAATAAACCAAATGTTGTTTCACCACCTGTTCCAAGCTTTGAATCGGTACTGAATAAAAAATAGCTCTGTCACCCCGATAAGCCTCTTCCAACTGATCAGTCAAAATCACCGGCGCTAGAAAACTGTGCTCCTGATAGTCTTTTTTAATTTCCTCTGTAACTTGTCTGGAAAGCACCGTTACCTCCATTTCGGGCTGCAATAAACGCACCAGCACTTTGGCAAAGCGCCCGGAACCAACAATAGTCGCTTTTGTTTTCATTTTAATTAAGGCAAATATTCATTAATGGCCTCCAAATTAACACAAAAACTGGCACGAATAAACCGTTTTCCATTTTGTCCAAAGACAATTCCGGGGGTCACCAAAACTTGTTTTTCTTTGAGTAAATATTCCGCAAAAGCTTCGCCACTGGCAAATTCATTTGGCACTTCAGCCCACAAATACAATCCCGCTTCCGGTAAAGTGAACTTCAAACCCATTTGAGCTAATTTGCCCGCCAAAATATTCCTGCGACGTTTATAGGAAGCTAGCATTTTTTCTCGCCATTTTAAATCAGGATTTGTCAATGCCTCTGCCGCCAATAATTGCAGATGTTTAGAAAGCCCCGAATCCAAATTGGATTTGATTTGCCTTACAGCTTGAATCAAACGTGGATTACCCACCATATAACCAATTCTAAAACCGGCAAAAGAATGGTTTTTGGACAAAGAACCGATTTCTACCGCAATTTCCTTGGCTCCCGGCACTTGCATAATACTCGGTGCAAAACCACCATCAAATTTAACTTCCGAATAAGCATTATCATAAGCTAACACCACTTGATGACGCTTCGCCAAAGCCACCACTTTCTCCAAATCCGCCAAAGAAATTTCCGCTCCGGTTGGATTAGATGGAAAATTTACCCACAATAAACGCGTATCAGTAAGCTTGATTTTCTTTTCCAAATCCACAAAATCCAATTGAAAATCCCGCTCAGTTAAATTGTATTTCACCACCTGCGCCTCCAGCATTTCTGGTACTGGTGGATAACCTTGATAACCAGGATCCGGCACCAAAACCCGTGAAGCCCGATCCAAAACCGCCATGGAAACAGCGGCAATACCATCCTTAGCACCAAGTAGCGGTTGAATTTCCACAGGCTCTAAACTGACATTATAAATCTGCTCATAATAGCCTTGTAAAGCCATAGTCAATTGAGGCAAAGCCCCATAGCCAGGATATTTATGTAAGTCTCTTTCAGAACCCAAAATTTCTTGCAAATCCTGCATTCTTTGCTCCGCTGGCGCCACATCCGGCGAACCAGCCCCTAAATCAATCACTCTCCGACCACTTGCCGCTTCCACCAGCTGTTTCTGCTTCCCCATTCGCTCAAAAATATAGGGCTTACTTTCCAAAACACGGTTCGCTAACTTCATAAATTTTTTATTAATCTCCCGCGAAATATAACAAATTTTCAATAATTGGCAAGGGAGCGAATGAAAAACGCCTAGTCAAATCTACGATAATTTTCCGGACCACAGCGGCGTTCACTTGCCTTTCCCTTGCAAAAAAAGTAAGCTAAACACAATTTTGTTTCTTGCCTTCAAAACTATGACAACAGTACAAATCAAAGATCTCAAAAATCATTTAAACCAAACAGTGACTCTACAAGGCTGGCTCTACAACAAACGTTCCAGCGGTAAAATTCACTTCCTTCAACTACGAGATGGCACTGGTTTTATTCAAGCTATTCTAGCAGCAAACAACGAAAACTCCCGGCAAATGCAACTGGCTGAGACGCTTAGCATGGAGAGCTCGCTCAACCTTACGGGTCAAGTTACTGCCCATCCCAAATTAGAGAACACTTACGAGCTGCAAGTGCAAGACCTCAAAGTCATCAACCTCGCTGATGAGGACTATCCCATTGCCAAAAAAGAACACGGCATCGACTTTCTAATGCAGCAACGTCATCTTTGGCTACGCTCTTCCAGACAATGGGCCATTCAACGCATCCGCAACACCATTATCTACGCAACTTATGAGTTTTTCGGCAAACATGGCTGGATCAAATTTGATTCACCAATTCTCACCCCCAATGCCTGCGAAGGTACCACCGAGTTATTTGAACTGGATTATTTCGACTTAGGAAAAGCCTATTTAAGCCAATCTGGACAATTGTACCTTGAGGCAGCCATCATGAGCCTTGGCAAAGCCTGGGATTTCGGACCGGTTTTCCGAGCCGAAAATTCCAATACTAGAAGGCATTTAACAGAGTTTTGGATGATGGATGCAGAAGCAGCTTTTGTTGAACATGAAGAGAATTTAAAAATTCAGGAAGGTTTGATTTGCGCCATTGTCGAAAAAGTTTTACAAGACAATCGACAAGAATTGAACCTGTTGGAACGCAACATTGAGGCTTTGGAAAAAGTTAAAGCTCCCTTTATCCGCATGACACACGCCGCAGCGGTTAAAGAACTCCAGGCCATGGGATCCGATATCGCAGATCGAGATGATCTGGGCGCCGACGACGAAACTATGCTGACGAAAAAATACGACAAACCGATCTTTGTCGAAAAATACCCCATCGAAATCAAGGCTTTTTACATGAAACCCGATCCAAAGGACCCAACACGCGTCCTCAACGCAGACCTCCTCGCCCCTGAAGGCTATGGCGAAGTAATTGGCGGCTCACAAAGAGAAGATGATTATGAAAAACTCCTCGCCCGAATTACCGAGCACAAGCTTGATCCGGCCACCTTTTCCTGGTATCTGGACTTGCGAAAATTCGGTTCTGTGCCTCATTCCGGCTTTGGTTACGGCCTGGAAAGGTTGGTTACCTGGATATGTGGTCTGGATCATGTGCGTGAATCTATCCCGTTTGCCAGAACGCCCAATCGTCTTACTCCCTGATTGCCGCAGGGGCAACTTGCCCTTGCTCTGAAAAAAAAGTAAGCTGTGCAAGCTTTTATAAGGCACAAACTCTTTCAACAAATCCCTGCCCGTATTAATTATTCATCTTCCTTCGCTGCAATGAGCGCCAATGAATCCTCAACCTTAGCCAAAAATCGACAAGCAACTTTTGAATATGAAATTCTGGAAAAACTGGAAGCGGGTTTAGTGTTGAGTGGAGCTGAAGTTAAATCAATTCGAGCGGGCAATGTCAATTTGAAAGGCTCATACATCACCATAGACAGCGGCCGCCCCCTCCTCAAAAAATGTCACATCGCTCCCTACAAACAAGCGGCCGCCCAACAAAAAAACTATGATCCTGAACAGCATCGGTCTCTGCTTCTCCATCAAAAAGAAATCAATCAGTTAAGTCATCAACTACAAACCCAAGGTATAACTTTAATTCCTCTGGAACTTTATCTTTCCAAAGGCAAGATCAAACTTAAAATCGCTATCGCCAAAGGCAAAAAAACACATGATAAACGACATTCCCTAAAGCAAAAAGCCACCGATCGTGAAATCAACCGTGCGCTGAGGCGTTTTTAAACACATTGAAATTTTTAAGGATTTATATCAGCTTCCTCCACACCAGCACGATAGGCCTTTGCTGCCAAATAAGCCGCAACAATGCCTTTCCACTCCACTTGCTGCAAGCTTTTGTACATACCAACCGGCCACCTGGGAAACATCAATCCTTTATTAATTAATTTTTGAAAAGCTTCTTCACCTTGGCCAGAATAAGAAAAAGCATAACAATTTTGTTTAGCAAGCGATTCAGGATGCTCCAATAACCACTCCGAAGTGTCCCCGCCTTCAATATTATTATCAATCAGTAAAATTGTTTCAACGTCTGCCAAATCTCCCATCAATTGAATAAATTCTTCAATCTTCGTACACTTTTCCACTTTAACTGCTTGCATAAAATCTTTTTGCATTCTCGATAAGAACCGATAATGTGCTGTCACATCTTCAGCCAATACGAATACTTTTAAACGCCCCAGAATCTCCATGGCCATTTGGGCATCCAAGCGTCTGTCCAAAACTTCATATAATTGACGAAATTTAACTCGATCAAAATCATGCGCAACTAAAGCCATCCCCGCCTCCTTGTTGCTTTGCATTTGTACTTGAACAATTTCTTCTGCCACTTTTTCACCTTCCGCCTCGGCCTGTAATTCAGCAAATTTTGTCTCAGCAATTCTTTCAGGCTTGTTCTTATCCTTAGGACTACTCATGAATAATTATTAATAATCTCTTAAGTATAACACAAACCTGACCTAAAAAACAAAGTACTAATGGATTAACAAATCTTCACCATAAGCTTTGGCCACAGCCAAGCTAACAATATCAAAATATGCCAGATATAACGTTTTATCCAATTGAAGTATTTGCTCTAAATAATCATTACAACGTTGTTCGAACTCTCCTTCTTCACCTGGCAGTATTGGCTTCTGTAAAAATAAATCCAACTTGGCAGCTAATGTTTTGGCCTGTTGCTGTTTTTCGGTATCAATATCTGGAGTTTTTTGATTGAGTATGTCGTTAATATAAGCAAGACACTGCCCTTTTCTGATAACAACTTCTCCCGACTGTTCAGCAACATCGCTCTTTTTCCTCTCAGCAGAACCAGGAACAGGAGTATTTTCTGGACCTTCCAAATTGTGTGGAATAGAAGAGTTCATCAATAGGAGAATTAACAACACCCCAATTCTACTATACTTGTCAAGAAAGTCAAACAAAGCAGCCATTTTCCGCCTGCGATGAAGCAAAACTTTTAAACCCAAAAATATAAACACTTAGCAAGATTAAGAGTTTTATGCTATAATTAAATCAAATAAAAATCACAACTCATGCTTCCAACTCCTCCAGAAAATTTGGAACAACAGGATAGGCTTCAGAAACCGGAAACCCAAGAGGCATTAGCAACCAAAGCAATGCGCCAAAACAAAATCGAACGCGCTTCTTTTGGTGATCGCATTCAAGAACAACAAGCAGCAGAAACTGATGCCATCAAAGCTCAAATTTATCGTGAAAGCATGTTGTCCGGCAAAGAAATTACTGAAATGCCAGAAGCTGAATATCAGGCCCTGATGACTGCTGAAATTAATGCTTTTGAAAAGTTCAAGCCAGAATTGAGTCTACACCTGGCCCGCGTCTTGCCGCGTTTACAAAAGTTGACCGCTACAATGGAAAGCCTCCAAGCGGAAGATAAAAAATGTGAAGCCTTGCATGCCTTGCAGGACTTTTTGGATCAGGAGCAAAAAGAAATTGAACTAATTAAAGATACAGAAGTCCGCGACATTTTATTAGCCTTCATCGTAGAGTCAACCAATTTGAAACAATTTGAAAAAGATTTAAGTGCATTAGCCTGGAAAGATTTTGGTATTAATGTGTTTAAAGCCTGGCCTGGCTACGGCACTTTACTTTCTTGCATTGAGGTAGCCCGTGGAAAAACCACGACCGGCAAAAAATTGGAAGGTAAAGATCGGCTTTGGGCCACTCTGGAGGCCGGAGGATCAATTGTTGGCGATATTATGCTTTTCACTCCGTTGGCCTTGGCTGATGCTGGTGTAAAAGTCAGTATTGCTGGTGTTACTTTGGGCGCCAAAGGCCTGGAAGCCGCTAATGCATTACAAAAAATAGCCGGCATCATCAGCAAAGCCAAAAATTTCTCCAAACTAGCAACTCCCGCTGCCAAAGCTGTCACCAGACTGTCTCTTATCACAGCCAAAAATCCGGCTTTAGCAGAATTAATCATCAAAACCGCTCAACGTGGCGCAGCCAAAGCAGGACAGCGCCAACCAAAAAATGACATTTTGGAATACTCCAAACTCAACTGACCATGCCCAATAAAACCAAGTTTAAAAACAAAACCATGGAAATTCCCCAAAAAGCCACCGAAAAAGAAGTTCCTAAACCCAAAGCACCAGAAACTTCCAGCCGCAAACCCAGCGACGCGCCAGAGAAAGCCGATCCGGCTGTACAAAAACATTTAGATCAATTGGAAAAAGAAAGTCTTTCAGAAATAGGTGATATCTCGAATGAAGAATTTACTGAGTTAAAAGAAAAAATGCCGGAATTGATTGAACACCTCAATCCCACCGCAGCTGAATACCTTAAAAATCTACAACCACGCCTGGATCAAACCTTACAAAAAGTGGAGGCGGCTCGTGCCAAAAAGCTCACCGCTGAAGGAGTAGACCTGGTAATTGAGTTTTTGGAAAATGAAGAAAAAAACCTTGAGTCCCATGCTGATCCTCAATTTAAAGAATTGATGTTGGGTTACATCAGTCAGGCCTTGGATTTGGTGAAATTGGATGAAGAAATGAGTAAAGTCAGTAAATGGGAATTAACCTCAACAGCTTTAGATTTTATCCCCATCGTTGGCTCAGGAAAGATGATGTATGAAGCCACCTCCGGCCATACACTGGCAGGCAAAGAAATGTCTACATTAGACCGTGTGTGTACCGCTGGTTGTTCGATTGCTTTTCTAGTAGCCGACGGCGTCAGTTTATTGACAGCTCCAGAAACAGTCGGCGGTTCAGTGGTAGCCGAAGAAGCTATCAAGGCGGGTGTCATCGGTGCAGTCAAAAGCGCCCCCAAAGCCGCTAAAGTTGCTTCTTCTCTACAAAGACTAGCAGCATTGATTCGCAAAACCACCAGCATGCGCAAAACCGCCAAGACCCTCTTCCGAATCGGCAGCATCATGAAGAAAAACCCACAAGTAACCAAATATATTTTCAAACAGTTAAGCAAGCGCCACGAAGCTCATTCAGAAGCTGTCAATGACACAGCCACCCGCTACCGTCAGTTGCGGCCAAAATTAAATTCTTAAAAAATATTTTTTAACCCAAAAATATGCCAGAACAACAAACTAGAACCTGGGGAGAATACGGCCTAGAAATGCTGAAAACAGCAGTAGGCTGGGTTAGTCCAGACGCCGCCAAGGCGATTAACCTGTTTCAAACCATCCAATCAGCTGGACGCCAATTGGATGCCAGTCCCAAAACCCAAGAAGCAGCCAAAGAAGCGGAACAGGTTGCCGAAGCTGGTCGCGAAGATCGTACCACCTACTTGGGAGAATTAGCCCGCTCAATGTATTTAAGACAACTTCCCGGACTGGCCACGGCCGGATATGATTTGACCAGATTTCTCTTCCAAGAAAAATTTGGCACCAAAGACCCCAGCGAAGCCTACGCTTACCAACACGAAGTAGAAGCCATCCTGGCACTGGCCAGAATAGCTCCCGACTTCCTCAAAAAACCACTGATTGAACCTTTGATGATAGATTCTTTAAAAACTGTAATTCTCAATTGGCCAGGTATAGCCGGTTTAGCTATCTTCGGTAATGATCCGGAAGCATTCAAAAAGCGTATTGAAGAAAAAGAACCCAATGCTTGGATTGACGCCATTAGAATTATTCACCAAGACATCGTAACCGGAATCGTCGGCTATCAAAAATTCATGGCCGCCATGCAAAGTGCGGGTATTTCTCTACAAAATCTGATTCCGGGACTCAGCTCCGCCTCTACACCCGCCGCCTAATTATTATCTAAACTCAATTTAACTATGGAAAATCAAGCAATTATCAAAGATGTCATTATTCTCATGGAACAATCTGGCATGGACGATCAAGAAAAGACTTTTTGGTCAGTTTTAATTCCTACTATGAAAGCTGATGAATTGGAAAAATTCAAAGCGATTTTAGAAAAGGAGGTAAATAAATTGAAAGAAATTCTCAAAACCATCCAAAACTAAATGCCCGATATTGTCTCACAAGCAGCCAGTTTTTATCAGACCATTGATAAAAACAAAAAGAACTCCACCAAGGAGCAATTAAGACGTCAAGAGGTGCAGATAATCATCACTTCTGCACCTCACCTTTCAGCAAGCGAAAAAGAAAATTTACTTGCACTCACCACCATTTTAAATTATCCAGCTTTGGAAAATTTGGGAGCCACCCTGGTTCGTGAAGCACTACGTTATTTTGCTCGTAAAAAACAACTCAATGCCTAACGAAAAACTACCACAACTAAAAGAGCAACCAGAAAATTCCCAAGAGCAATTTTTCCTCAAAATGGCCAAAAGTTTTCATGTAGACACTGCGGTGGAAAGTCTGGAAGCTCTACAGGAAAACGACAAAAACACACTGGCAAGTCTCAAAGAACTCGCTCAAAATCAATCCAAAAAAGATCGACTGAAATTAGAAATTTCTCTTTCCAAAAATTCCAAAACCAAAAAGCTCGATCAATAATCAGCCCACTTTCAACCCCCGCCTTCCACTACTTTTCACCATCACCGCTTGCCAAACAGCGCCTGGAAATCTACAATTAAGCGGAAAATAAACCTTTATATGCAACGTTTACTGATTGTTCCGTTAATTTTTTGCACCATCGCTGTAACCGCTTGCTCCACTGCCAAAGCACCGGCCGTACCCGGACAAGTGGGTCAGGCATCCATGGCCAGCACGGTCAACTTTACAGTTATCGGCAACGAAAGTAATACCGACAATCCCAACACTGTTTCTCCATAAATTGAAAATATGAATACTTACCTACCCAGCAATATTTTTCGTGCCTATGACATTCGTGGAACCGCGGAACCCACAGCCAAAAAGCCCCAGCCGGACCTCACACCTGAAAATGTATATTTAATTGGACGCGGCGCCGCCACCTACTTACGCCGCCAATATAATTGCCAACATCTGGTGGTAGGCAGAGACAATCGTACTCATGGTCAGGACCTTCAAGAGGCCTTTATTCGTGGCGCCCTGGACTCCGGTTTGACAGTCACCAATATCGGCCTAGCTACTTCCCCACTCGTTTACTGGGCTACCTGCAGCAGCCAACGCTCTGAACAACTCCCCTATGACTGTGGTGTCAATATCACCGCCAGTCACAATCCCGCAACCGATAATGGCATTAAAATAGTGGCCCAAAACGCCCATTCCATAGCCGATCAGGAATTACAGCAAATTTTACAAATCATCCAAAGTGGTGACTTTATTCATACCGACACACCGGCCAAACTTCATCATCATCAAGCTTTTTTCGACCTATATTTAGAAGACATCACAGCCAAAATCCAACTTGCCCGGCCGTTAAAAGTAGTGATAGACAGTGGCAACGGCGTCACCGGCATTTTTGCTCCTCGCCTTTTTCGCGCAGTCGGTTGCGAAGTTATAGAACTATATACCGAATTGGATGGCCGCTTCCCCAATCATGAAGCCAATCCTGAGCATGCCAAAAATCTACTGGAAGCTGGTGAAGCTGTTAGGCTAAGTGCTGCTGATTTAGGTATCGGTTTTGATGGCGATGGGGACCGAGTCGGTTTTTTGGATGAAAATGGTCTGCATTATACCTCGGAATTCCCCATCATGTTGTTAGCGCGTGATTTACTATCTCGACACCCGGGTGAAAAAGTTATTTTTGACGTGAAAGTTTCCGAAATTTTACCACGTGATGTTGTTCAACATGGTGGCCATCCCATTATGTCTCGCACAGGTCATTCCTACATGGAAAATCGCCTAAAATTCGAACAGGCCTCATTGGCCGGAGAAAAATCGGGACATTTCTTTTTTGGTCAAAATTTTAATTTCTATGGTTTCGACGATGCCCTTTTTGCCGGTATAAAAGTAGCTGAAATTCTCAGCCAAAAGCCATTGACTTTCTCTGATCATTTTGCCGATTTACCCAAATTACCCGGCATCCCCGAACTCAAACTCTTTTGCCCCGATGAACAAAAATTCGCAGTAATTGATGCCATCAAAGAAGCTTTTATTAACACTCATGAGTGTATCACCATTGACGGCATCCGCGTCAAATTTTCAGACACTAATTGGGGCCTCATTCGCGCCTCCAATACCTCCCCCTATCTCACCACCCATTTCGAAGCAGCCACCCCCGAAGAACTGGAACAAATCAAATCCCTCCTGTTAGACCAAGCCCGACGCTTCCCGGAAGTGCAAATACCAGAATAGTTTCAATAAACTTTAGCATGACCACCTAGGTCTAGAATAATAACTTCTGCATAATTATTTTTTTCCAATATATATCAATCTAATATCACCATTAATTGAGATA
>CAZJJZ010000008.1:49347-50672 GCA_964546505.1 uncultured Candidatus Peribacteria bacterium | reverse complement strand
AATTAAAGCGGTACGCGAGCTGGGTTCAGACCGTCGTGAGACAGGTCGGCCTCTACCCTCCATGGTCGCAGGAAAATTGAAGGAAGTTGCCCTTAGTACGAGAGGACCGGGGTGAACGAACCTCTAGTGTGTCTGTTGTCGCATCAGCGGCATGGCAGAGTAGCTATGTTCGGACGGGATAACCGCTGAAAGCATCTAAGTGGGAAGCCCCTCCTAAGATAAATTTTCCCAATTAACCTCCCAGGAGATTACTGGGTTGATAGGACTCAGGTGTAAGCGCAGTGATGCGCTCAGCCGAGAGTTACTAACAGGTGATCGACTTTAAATATTTTTCGTTTAACTAGCAATATAATACAGATAATTGCTGGTCTTGATTCTTCATTCTAGTTTCCGAGGCAATTGCACTTTTACAAAAAGGCACTAAGTTGGTAACTCAAGAAGGCGGGGTACACCTGTTCCCATCCCGAACACAGAAGTTAAGTCGCCTTTCGCTGATGATACTGTACTGCTTTGGTACGGGAAAGTAGGGCGTTGCCAACTTAGTGCTTTTTTGTATTATATGCTAGTAAATCAGTTTATATCGCTTTTCCACCATCTTCTACGATCATTTCTTCATCAGTTTTCAAATCAGTTTTGTCAAATGTTTCGCTTTTTTGATATCGGGAAACCACCGGATTATACGATTCATAGAATAGTTGTATCAACTCTTTATTTTTCAGCTCCTCAACTTTTAGCCCACAATTTTCCAGTCCTACTTTGACACTATTTACTTTTTGTGCCAGTTTCTTTTTTTGTTCATCAAACTGTTTTCGGCGAATACGAATGTCCATATATGAATCTTTAGCATTGATATATGACATAAACTTACTAAAGAAACCTAGTCCAGAATTGCCTGTAGAAGCATCTTGACTGACAATCACGTAAAATTGTTTTTCCATGATATCAGCATATTCTACCAATTTTTGGATGTAATCTGCGTATTCTGAAGTTTGTTTACGCAACAACGTATTTTCTTGCTTGTTTGCTAATTCTCGTAAATTCTGAATATAATGATCAATGTCCAGTTTTTTGGAGCGGATAATGATTTGAATTGGATCTTCTATAGTGTTCAGAAAACCCTGGTAAGAATAAATGATGGCATTTTGTTCGTCTTCAGATTTTAGACTGAAATTGATACTATTGACCTTTAATACTGTTCTTAAGCCGCCATTTTTGAGTATTAGGGTATTCTCTCGGATTTCGGAAATCCGTAAATAGGTCTGTGAACTTAATGTTGGACCTTTAACGAGTTCAGAAGCTTTAACACTGCTTTTTGCTCCGGAATT
>CAZJJZ010000008.1:24234-49337 GCA_964546505.1 uncultured Candidatus Peribacteria bacterium | reverse complement strand
CGGGTGTGGTAATTGTGTCGCCTTTAGTTTCTGCAGGTGCGTTTTTTTCTATTTGATTTTGCTTTTCGGTTGGCATGTGTTTATTTGTTTTGTTCAATCACTTTACTTAGCTCTTCCAATCTCCGACGTTTTTCTTGAGGAGCCAGTGTTGTATTTACTTCGGTTGTTTTTTTGACTTCTGGGGTGGCGTTGTATTCGCTACGCAAGGGATCGCCTGTGCCTTTGAGCCAATAACGTCGACGCGGGAGTATAAAGGTGAAAGAAGCCCAGTATAAAATAAATTTCTCAAAATTTAAATCCAGCGGTTTTACGAATGCAAATGTCACAGTAATCAGGCCAATAATTATGGCCGGAATAAGAGCGGTGATCCAATAGTAGTCCTGGCCAACTGCTGTATATATCGCATAAGCAAGGCTAAATCCGATAGTACAGATAATCATTTGGCGCAGACTGAGCGGACCAACTATTTTATCTTCTCTTTGTACGTCTTGGGGTATTTTATATTGCATATCCTGGTATTATACCCTTTTTTCTAAAACTCTGCCAGATAAATTTGAGTGTTTTCTTTTTTACTATTACTCTGTTCATAGCCAATAAACGCCATTTGATTATTGGAAAGGAGGTGGTAGTCACTCATCTCTTGTATGGCATTCCAGGATAAATAAATATTGGTTCCAGAGAGTATTTTGCGCGTAGTTTTACTATTTCGATTGTAGATATAGATATTGTTTTGGTCTCCACTAGAGTGTGTGATGCTCCAGGTTACAAAGTTTTCATTAAAATCTACTAAGGCCAATCTGGCAGCTGCAGCACTTTCTTTGTTTAGTTCTGCTGGGATTTTTTCTGCTATAGTAGTGGTGATTCCAGTTTGTAGGTTGAGAATTTTGATTGTGCTAAGTTTCTTGTTACTTTCGGCAGATAATAATTCTCTGTTTTGAATACCAAAAAATTGTCTTTGAAAGTCAGGTAACTTACTACTTTCCGTAAAAGTCTGCGCTATTTTGAATGTTTTTTCATTCAGATTGTATTCCAGAAGTCTGGCAGAAGATTTATCGTCCAATTTTTCTAAAAAGTAAATTTTGGGGTATTCAAAACCCAGATGTTGATAGATCTTTTTGGCATCAGGAAAATAAAATTCAGCATTGCTACTTTGATTGTTTTTGAGATTAATGGTAATAAAACTGTATTTTTCGGGCGCAAGTTGAGTTAAGGCTAGTAAATTATTTTGGTTATCTAATTCAATTAGCTCTAAAACTTTCTGGGAAAGGACGATTTTTTGGTTTGAACTATCTAAACGGCTATAGAAAAAACGTTGATTGGCAGTATTATTTAAATTTCTTTCACTCCACACTAGATATTCAGAGTTAACGAATTCCAGTTTCTGATTGATTTTGTCTGCTTCTTCGTATTTTTGATCTGAGAGAATGGCACTACTGTAACGTTTAAGAACTTTAGTGGAGAGGTTGTAAGAAAATAAATCATAGCTGTCGGAATTGATTTCAGTCCAAACTAAGGTGCCATTGACATTTGCAACAGTAATTTTGTCACTGGAATTAGAAGTCACTGGAGCGATTTTCACCTTCTGATCATTCAAAACTATAGCGGACGGCGGAGAAGGCTGATCTGACGTTGGGTTCTTTTTGTTACCCGTAATTGTGTTACTGTTAATTGGGAAAAGTGCAATTGTTTTTTCATTTCTACTTTTTAACTCAGCCTCACCTGGAGCTAGTGTTTTTGGTGCGAGATTGGAGGTGGATTTCTCTATATCCTCTAAACTATTATCTAAAGAATTGCTGTCTACTTGTCTAGGCAAGTCAGTCACAGTTATTTTACTGTTGGTATTAGCACTGGGGGGGTTTGGAGTTGGCTTTGGTGTATCTGAAACAGCGGTAATGTTTGTGGAATCGGTTGATTCTGAGGCGTATTTGCTGTCTGTTCCCCGAACTTGTTTACTGGCGTCAAAGGTATTGGTGATGTTATTCGTTATCACTGGAGTACTGTTTTTGGGCGCACTTAAACAACCGGTGAGGGCAAGGCAAGTCACGAAAATGAGTAATTCATGTTTGGGCATATATTTGTTTGATCTGTATATTATACCATTTAAGTTAGTTGATGCCAAGGGCGATGTGTTTTAAAAACACCTTGATCTGTGATGGGAAACAAGGTGTGTTTTTTAACTTTAAGTGAGAAGCCTCAAAACTATCTAAACACGAATTTTACTTTAGGATATTTTTTAATATAATAATCCTGTCTTTCTTTTGGCACACTGCCAAAGCTAGAGACTGTTCTTACCTTTTCCAAATTGGAGCCGGGTAGAGAATAGAATTTACAGAATTCTTTGAGTGGTAACTCATTATCAGCCATCCAATCGTGATTTGTTGTCAATCCTAATACAATTTCCTTCAAATGTGGTAAACAAGGTGTTGTAGCTATATATTGAAGATCTTCAACTTTAGGATCGATAATTATTTGGCATTTCTCGGCTTTTTGGATTATATCTAACGGTGGATGTCGAAGAGTTTCTAAATTTGCAACCATTTCTTGAGGTAAAATATACCAAAATTTAACGGGGCCTCTATAAAGAAGGTCTTTAAGTTTCAATTTTTTGTTAGAAAATAAATTTTTAAGTTTGCTGGTAGTTTCATCTGACATCTGAGGGATTTCAATTTGTCGAAAACTAATTTTTGTTCTTCCCATATCAAGAAGTTTGATTAATATGTCGATGTCTTTATCTGAACGTATTACATATTCGTTTTTTTGTTCTATTACTTCCGGGTTAACAATTTGATTAACTTTTGCCAAACGATTTCTCTGGTTGGAAATGATTTTATCAAGATTTTCTCTATCCTCTTGAGTGTTTTTAGGATCAAAATATTTATTCATCGCCAGGCTGGTTTTGTGTGCCAGTTTACTAGCGATTTTCTCGGCTCTTTTATGTAGTTTGTTTGGATATTTAGCTCTTAAATCAACTAAAAGAGAGGTCAATTGTTTTAATTTTTTGGGAGAAATATCTAGATCATCACTATTTTCTTCCAAATATTCTAAATATTCTGTTAAATCTTTTTGATCTGCAAAATACTTTCGAAGATGTTCGACAGAATCAGTCGTGATTTTTGCCAAATCTTCTTTATTCTGGGATTGTATTTGGCTTAACTCTTGGAAGAGATGTAAGGCATCTGGTTGTCCTTCAACTTCTTCTAGTGATTCTATTTCTGGGTTGATTTTGGTGTTCATAAAATATTTTGTTTAAGCACTTCACCCAATTATATCACATTATAGATGTTTTGTAAAGTCATCAAGGGGAAGCTGTGTCTTAGGCCTTTGTTGGTGAAGTGTCATGTTTTTCTGTGAACACAGTTAATCTGTATAGATTTTTTCTACCTATTCTGAAAATTTGCTTATGGTAATAATAGTTTTGATCTGTGCCGGGCTTTACTTCTGCAAAATAGCTAGAAATGCTTCTTGAGGCACTTCCACACTTCCGATCATCTTGAGACGTTTTTTGCCTTCTTTTTGTTTTTTGAGTAATTTATCTTTTCTGGTTCTGTCGCCGCCATATAGTTTGGCTGTCACATCTTTACGCATTGCAGAAATAGTTTCTCTGGCAACGATTTTGCCACCCACCGCCGCTTGTATGGGGATTTCAAATTGCGCGCGTGGAATCAGCTCTTTTAATTTTTTGGCTATGTCCATTCCAACGCGGTGGGCATCTGGTCTGAAGACAATGCTGGAGAGAGCATCCACAGCTTCACCATGGACTTTAATATCTAATTTGACCAAGTCCCCAGCTCTATAATCCAAATATTCATAATTCATCGAGCCATAGCCGGAAGTAATACCTTTTAATTTGTCGAAAAAATCCACTACAATGCTTGCTAACGGTAATTCCGCCACAAGCAAAACTCTGCTTTCATCAATGAAATTGTAATTTTTTTGCAAACCGCGCTTATCCTGAACTAATTGCATGATGGAGCCAATATATTCTTTGGGAGCTAATATTTCCACTTTGACCCAGGGTTCTTTGATTTCTTGGATTGTTGATGGATCAGGTAGTTCCGAAGGGCTGAAAATCATTTTTTCTTCTATATTGTCACTAAATTGATGTGTTCTTTTGGTAACTAAATAAGACACACTAGGTGCCGTAATCACCAAATTCAAATTATATTCTCTTTCCAGTCTTTCTTGCACAATATCCATGTGCAATAGGCCTAAAAATCCAGTGCGGAAGCCAAAACCCAGAGCAGTTGACTGTTCTGGTTCAAAAGTTAGGGCGCTATCGCTGAGCCGGAGTTTTTGCAGTGCTTCGCGCAAATTAGGATAGTCATCACCGTCTACACAAAAAATACTTGCGAAAACAAATGGTTTGACTTCTTTATAGCCGGCTAAAGGTTGGGCTTGAGCGGCGGAAATCTCCGCGTTTCCGGCTTTCCAAACAGTGTCACCCACACGAGCTTGTGAAACATCCTTAAACCCGGTAACCAAATATCCCACTTCGCCCGTGTTCAATTTGTCGGCCGCCACATATTTGGGACGGAAGTAACCAACTTCATCCAAATTGAGTTCATTTCTGGTGTGCAAATATACTACTTTTTCTCCCTTTTTCATTTCGCCCGAAAAAACCCTGACATAAGCCACCACACCACGGTATGGATCATAAACAGAATCAAAAATGAGGGCTTTGGTTTCGTCTCCAGGATTACCGGCCTTGGGTGCGGGTAAACGCTTGATGACGGCTTCTAAAACTTTTTCAACATTAGTACCCACTTTGGCTGAAATTGGAATTATTTCTTCTTTGGGAATAGCCAAAGTGTTCTCGATTTCTTGGGCACACTTTTCGATATCTGCAGAAGGTAAATCAATTTTATTCAGGACTGGAATAATTTTTAAATCGTGTTCCAGAGCCATGTAGCAATTGGCCAAGGTTTGGGCCTCGATACCCTGAGTAGCATCCACAACCAGGATTGCGCCCTCGCAAGCGGCCAGGCTGCGAGAGACTTCGTAAGTAAAATCCACATGTCCGGGTGTGTCAATTAAATTTAATACATAATTTTGTCCTTCAAATTGATAATCCATACGTACCGGCTGCAATTTGATGGTTATTCCTCTTTCTTGTTCTAAATCCATCATATCTAATACCTGGCTGTTCTTCATTTCCCGTTTGGTGATAGTGCCAGTAACTTCCAGCAATCGATCAGCCAAGGTGGATTTACCATGGTCGATATGGGCGATAATACAAAAATTACGGATGTGATCTGTTTTGTTCATGTTGTCGTTAAGGCAAGTACTGCTATCTAATCAAAAAAGCGCTTTTTAGACAAGGAATACTTTCAGAAAGCTGATATTTGTGGTAAAATAAAGGGATTTTTATGACTTAACATTGAAGCATTTAGGGAAAAAAATAGGTCTGAGCTTGATCATTTTTTTGGTTTTGGCAACTGGTTTTTGGCTGATTGCAGAGAATCAAGTGAATGATTTTTTGAAGTTCGCACAATCTCAACAGTCGGAAATTTTGTCTGCTGACAGTGTTAAAATTGCCTATGCGATGGCACCGGCCAACTTTGATCCTTTCAAGGCTAATCCTGAAAGTAGAGAAAAACTGGTGGATGTTTATCAAACCTTAGTCAAATTTGACAGTGATTTTGCCATCAAACCAAGTTTGGCTTTGTCATGGGGGTTGAAAGGGGAAACTGACTGGTATTTTTGGTTGAGACCGGGAGTGAAATTTCACAATGGCAGAACATTAACCGCCGAGGATGTGCTATATTCATTTACTTTAGCTAGAGACGAAAATAATTCCGATTGGCATGAATTATTGAACAATGTTCAGGAGGTAAAAAAGATTAGTGAATTGGAATTATTGTTGACCTTGGATCAACCTGATGCCTTGTTTTTGAGTAAACTAACCAAAATCCCTATAGTACCTGCTAATTTTACCGATTTCTCGCGCCCAATTGGTACTGGTCCGTATAAGGTATTTGATTTTAGAAATCCCAATAAACTGCTTTTGCAGAGATTTGAAGACTATTATCAGGAAAAGCCATTTTTTGAGAAGGTGGAAATGTTATCTATTGCTGATAAAAATGCTCGTATCGAGGCTTTGACGTCAGGAAAAGTTGATTTTTTGGTCAATGTTCCACCCGATGCAGTTGCTAATTTGCAAAATAAAAAGTTGCCATTAACTTTCATACCGAGTTTGGAAGTTGGCTTTCTGATGTTCAACTCTTCGGAAAGCTTGTTTGCAAATGTCGATTTTAGAAAAGCGATAGCCAAAGCACTGGATAAAAATGAGTTTTTAGCACTGGTTTTGGGTTATGCTACTACTCAAAATCAATTTGTCAGCAACGGGGTGTTTGGTTATAACCCGGAGATACTCAATTCTGAGACAGATCGATCTGCCATCAAAACATTCATTGAAGGACAAAAAGACCAGTTTACCAGACCGCAAATTGATTTTTATTACCCCGAGAATTTGCGTTTACTGGGGCAATTTGTACTGGAACAGTTTGCAGATTTCGGCATTCAAGTTAATTTAATGCCACAGGCACCAGCGGAAATGTTAGCTTTAATCACGAAGGGGAATTTGCCCTTTTATTATTTGGGCTGGCGCAGTGACTTGGGAGATTCTTTACCTTTTTTTACGTCAGTGATCCATAGTCGTACCGCTAGTGGCAAATTCGGCGATTATAATGCCAATAACCTTCAAAACTCAGAATTGGATCAGCAAATTGAACAAGCAATGCGTGAAAATAATGTCAAAAAAAGACTGAAAATCCAGCAGGAATTAATGAAAACTATTGTGGAGGATCAAGTAGTGGGTGTGCCACTGTTTGAAACGCAATCGATTTATGCCTATCACTCTAAATTAGTTTTTAATTCGAGAGTGGATGGTGTTGTTTATCCTTCGGAGCTAAATATGATACAATAATCAGAATATGAAATCACTCAAATCAAAATTAATCTTAACTTTTTCGCTCTTCATTGTGGTATTGATGACAGTGACAGCGTTTTTGCAAGTTCAGGAGAAGAAAAAGGAGTTAACCGACGATATCTTCAAGGGGGCTTTGTCATACGCGGAATTAACTGCAGCAAGAATTTTGGATGACTATAAGCTTTATTTGGTGCCGAAAAGCTTTATTTATTTCAATCGGGAAATTAGAGATTTACTCGCTAAAAATGAAGACATTGCCTCAATTCAGTTAATTGATTTTGAGGGGAATCTGTTATTTGATTCGGAAACCGAGCAGACTGAACAATATTCAGGTGAAATCAGGACAATCAGCGATAGTAGAATATTAGCTGCTTTGATTTCTAAAAATCCTTTTGTCTTCGTCAACGAGTCAGCTAGAACTGTCTTTTTTCAAAAAAAAGAAGGCAATTTCGTGCCAGTAGATCAATATGAAAAGGCAGTGGAGGGTCTGAAGTCCGGAGAAACCATACAGTATGTGGTGTATCCGATTGGTGAGAGTTACTTTTTAATTTACGAAGTTACTTATCAAGCCTTGGAGCAAAGAGTGGCTGAAACTCAGTTCCGAATTTTACTCTTGGCTGTTTTTGGAGTCGGATTGGGTGTTTTATTGGCAATTATTTTTGGCTCTTCAATCACTAAGCCGTTGCAAGTGTTGAAGCGAGGCGCAGAAATATTGGCTACCGGTGATTTGACTTATCGTGTTCAAGTGAAAACCAAAGATGAAACTTTTATTTTGGCCCAAAGTTTCAATAAAATGGCGGAAGAATTACTGGAAAGCACCAAGGCTTTGGTTTACAAGGAAAGGGTTGCCAAAGAGCTGGAACTGGCTAAATCAATTCAACAAAAAATTATTCCCAAAAATCTGCCGAAGGTGAAGGGTTTGGATTTGGCAGCGGGAATCATTCCGGCTGAAGAAATTGGTGGCGACTGTTACGATTTTTTACGCTCAGAAAATGGCCAACTGATGTTTTATCTGGGTGATGTAACTGGTCATGGTGTGCCATCGGGAATCGTGGTTTCCATTGCCAATGCGGTGTTTTATACGATGTCAAACAAGAATTTGCCTCTTGATCAGGTGATTGTAGAAGTTAATGAAGTCTTGAAAGCCAAAACCACCTCGAGTATGTTTATCACTTTGGTCTTGTTACGCTGGGATGAAAATACCCAAAAAATGCAATATGTCAGCGCTGGACATGAACAAATAATTCACTATAAAGCAGCTCAAAATGAAGTGGAGTTATTGCCTTCCGGAGGCTTGGCCCTAGGCATGATCAAAGATATTAAAAAAACTTTAACCGTGCGGGAGATTGAATTGGCAGAGGGAGATGTTTTGGTGCTTTATTCTGATGGTATTCCGGAGGCTTGGAGAAATGCCAAAGAAATGTACGGCATGACCAGATTCAAGCAAATGGTAAAGCAGTATGCCAAATTTGATAGAGCACTGGCTATTCGCAATGCTTTATTGACAGATGTTTATATGTTTCGTCAAGGATATAAACAGATGGACGATATTACTTCTATTGTGGTAAAAAGAACGGCGTAAGTTGAACTTTTTATTTATGAAGCAAAAAATTCTAAGTAGTTTGATTGTTTGGGTTGGAGCAGTGGTTTTGGGAGTTTTGGGTGGGCTGCTATATGTGATGTTTTTCTTTCGGCTGGAATCTGATGGTAATTCCAAATTGATTCAAAGAGTAAGAGAAAAAACTGTTTACGTGGAGCAGTCCGCGGTGACTGAAGCAGTAAAGAGCATTGCTGATTCATTATGGTTGATTTATGCACAAGCAGATACATCAAATGTTTTATCTAATTATGGGTATTGCACTCAAGAAAATTCTTTAGTTAAAGACTGTAATTTTGAGGCTGCCAATGCTTTGGTACTGACCGCAGATGGTTATCTTATTTCTGCAAAAATTCCGGTCAAAGATGAAATGGTGGCCCGAGACCAATTTGGCAATACTTTATCAGTATCTAAAGTGGCAGAGTCCGCTGATTTTATTTTTTGGAAGGCGAATTTTACTGCCGAACAGAAAAGGACAATCGCTTTCAAAATTGCTGAATTCAGTGATGCAGAGTATTGGCAAAGTGGCCAGCAAGTGATGGCAGCCGGGTTTTTGGGAAAGCCAGAACAGGTGGCTGTTACTCCTGGTATGATTAATAGTTTTAGCTGGTCAAATTTACATGGTGTAGTGGAGATGTCTCGATTGCGCGATCATCTGGTGTTGGTGTTTGCGAGTAATGACAAGTTACATGATGATAGAGCAATGTCTGCCTTGCCGATTTTTGATTACTCTGGCAAATTGGTGGCCTGGAAAAATGGTGATCGTTTTTGGAATGTGTTGGAAATACGCGGTTTGTTGGCCAGAGCAAGGAATGGTAAATCTCTGGAAACTGCTAGTTTCGGTTTTAATTTCATACAGTTAAACAAAGAGCAAAGTCAGAAATTAGCTTTGAAAGTCGATCAAGGAGCAGTTTTGACTTCAGCGGATGGTAAATTGCAAGGTAATATGCCACCAGTTGGTTCTTTAGCTGAAGCTTTGGGCCTCAAGATCGGTGATGTTCTGTTGTCGATCAATGGTGTGAGTTTAAATTCCGAATTAGAAACCATTGCCCAACTGTTGCAATTAGCACCTGGCGAAAGACCTAGGTTAACGCTGTTGCGTGGAGGGAGCGAAGTTGAGGTGAAATAAAAAAAACTCTTTGAGTATAAGAGTTGGCTTTGTTTACTGGTGGACGCTATAGGACTCGAACCTATGACCCTCTCGGTGTAAACGAGATGCTCTACCAACTGAGCTAAGCGTCCGTAAAAATTTTGATACTGCCGAAGCGTGAGGAATTTATCATGCAGCCAATTGTTTTGCAAGAAATTTTTAAAACAACTTGCCAACTTCCCATTTTTGCCTAAAATACAAAGGCAATGCGCGGGTGGCGAAATGGCAGACGCACTACCTCGAGGTGGGAGCGAGAGCAATAGCATGGAGGTTCAAGACCTCTCCCGCGCACCAGCGAATATCAGAGTGCCAGGTAAAGGTGCACTCAAAAAAAACTCAAATTTGGGCCTTTAGCTCAGCTGGTAGAGCGTTCCCATGGCATGGGAGAGGTCAGCGGTTCGAACCCGCTAAGGTCCACCAAAATCTCAATGTGCAAAGTAGATTGCGGGTTTTCCTACGTTGCTTCAACAATGAATCCGAAATGAAAGTAACTTTTTTCTTTAGGATTGTTGAGTAAATCCATATTAATCTCTGTTAGTAGTATAGTATACAGTTGACTGTAAACTGTCAACTGTATATAATTAAGAGTGTGATTAATCATTTTTATGTTTACTGATACTAAGGACAAATTGTTGGCTTATTTGCGGGAGCATCGGCAGGCTACCGCCAAGGAGTTGCAAGAATATTTGGAGATTTCACGGCAGGGGTTGTTTAAGCAGTTGAACAATTTGTTGCGGCAGGGACTGATTTATAAGATTGGTAGTGCGCCGAAGGTGTTTTATTTGCTGGCTGACAACAAGCTGCCATCAGCTAACTCGGCTGCTTGGAAAAATCTGTCGCCGGAGGAATATGCTTTGTTGGAAAAGGAGTTTAGTTGGGTTAGTCCAACCGGCTTGGTGCTGAAAGGGCTGGCAGGTTTCGAGTATTTTTGTACAAAAAATAAATTGGAATTGACCAAGGCGGCGGCAGATTATGCCAAAATTTGGCAGAAATATCACGCTTATCAGCAAGATGAATTGTTGGACGGTTTGCCCAAAATGAAATCAACTTTTAAAAAAATATACTTGGATAAAGTTTTTTATTTGGATTTTTATTCTTTGGAAAGATTTGGCAAAACCAAATTGGGGCAACTGTTGCTTTATGCAAAACAAAGTCAAAGTAGACCAATGATTAAAGAAGTGGTGGAATTGATTAAACCACGTCTGCGTAAATTGATTTTGCAGGAAAAAATTGAGGCGATTGGTTTTGTGCCGCCATCGGTGAAACGTGAAGTGCAATTCATGAAAGAATTGGAAAAATATTTGCATTTGGAAATTCCGACTATCAAATTAACTAAAGTAAAAACAGCTGTCGTAGTACCGCAGAAGACACTTTCCAAGCTGGAGGATAGGGTGGAAAATGCTTCTAAAACCATTATTGTGGAAGAACAAAAAAAATATAATAATATTTTGTTGATTGATGATGCGGTGGGTTCTGGTGCCACGTTGAATGAAATTGCTCGGTCAATCCAAGAGCGGGGAATTTGCCAGGGGCAATTGATTGGTTTGGCGCTGGTGGGTAGTTACAAAGGTTTTGATATCATTAATGAGGTATAATGTTAATTCTATCCGGCGGCCAATTGGCCGCCGGACTGAGCTTTCATCACATATTTCTGGCAGGTTTATCCACATTTGGTGCAAACCCAACATAGAGATAAGCAAGAGTCAGCAAGATGTGCAGTACATTATCGGCATCATTTACAATCATAAACCCAAACAATCTGGTGTTTGGCATTAGTAATCCCAAGATAGCCACCAGACCATAAACAATGGCCATCACTCTTCCGAACATCATCATGTTGCGCAGGTTTTGTGTGGCAAAGAGAATAGTGAGTACTCCTGTAATCAAATGCACCAGGTTGTGACCTAGGTCGACATCAAAAATACCCAAGACGGGATCATTGAAGAAGCCCAAGATACCGATGGCGGTTAGAAATATTCCCAAAATGTAAAGAACTGTTCTGATCATAGTGAATGATTAGGTTATATTGTTAAGTTTTTTTAAAACGTGGTTGGCCGCCAGCTCGCCAGAAACTATTGCTCCTTCCATGGTGGCGAGATGTGCTTGTTTGGTGTAATCACCTGCCAAAGTTAGGCCAGGTATGGGAGTTGCTTGAGTGGGTTTTAGCGCTTCCATGTGTGGGGTTAGAGAATAAAAATCATCTTTCTGAGAAATTACTCTATAGCGTAAAATCTTCGGAATGTGCAGGTTTAATTTTTGGGCATCACGAAGTACTGCTTGCAGAATTTGAGCGGGTTTAAGCCGAAGAAATTTTTCTGGTGGAGTCAAAATTATGGAAAGTCGGCCAGTTTTGCCGGCGAAAGTTGTTCTACTTTGCTCAGAAAAACAGGCCAAACAGGTTAGTGGGCCGAAAGTAACTCTGTCTTTGGGTAAAGTTGGTTTAATGGTTTCCAGTTGTAAAGTGATATAAGGAATGGTCGGTAATTTCAAAAAACTCTGACACCATTTTTGATCGCCAAAGTGTTTTTTGATCATCAATTGCGCATTTTTTAGGGCCGTTGCCCAGACAACCTGCTTGGCAAGATAACGGTTTTGCCGCGTCCGAACGCCAACTACTTGCTGATTTTCGATGATGAGGGCTTGCACTTGCTTACCCCTCAGGATGGTCACTCCACGCTGCTCCAGGTGTTGAGCAATAGGATTCACTAATACTTCAGTCATTCCACCTTTGAAAGCCCCTACACCGATTCTGGGAGTTCGGCTCAGGAAGGGCGCAAACAGACCAAAGAAAGCGAAAGCCGAATAACGTTCTGGCGGAATGAAAAAAATCCCGGCTGTTAACGGTGTCAGTAATCGATTGATGATTTTGCGATTCAAGCCGTGTTTTTCGGCGTATTCGGTGACTGTTATTTGATCCAGTTTCTCAGGTTCGGTTTGGTAATCTCGGACCCCGGCAAGGAAAAATTGGGCAATTTGTAATTTATCCTGCAGGCAGAGAAATTGATTATTACCAAGTAAGTGACTAACGGTTTTAAAAGGCTTGCCAAGCAAGGATACTGCGAATTCTGCGCTTTCGCCTTCTGTGGTGATTATCTCAATTTCATCTTCCCAGATCAGGATATCGGTTAACTTTAAGCCGGCTTTTTTGATCAAACGAGGAAAAGCCCGATAAAATCCTAAGACACGGTGCAGGCCAGACTCCACCCACATCCCTCTGTCTCGCCAAGAGGCGGTACGTCCTCCCAGATAAGGTTTCGCTTCCAAAATTAAAATTTTTCTACCCTGTTGTGCTAGTTCCATCGCGCAACTTAAACCCGCTAGCCCCGCTCCCACAATGATCATGTCGTAAGTTTTCATCAGGGTGGCAATTATTTGGAAGTAATTAACAAATCTATCAAAGATACAGAATTAAGTGAAGCCAGTAGTATGAATTAAGCCTGAAAATTTTGCCGATTTTTGTTGATATCCTTTTAGTCTGATGGAATTGATCAGCTGAAGTCGTTTGGTGATTTTGGGAAAAGCCCACTGGTCTAGAGCGGAATTCTGGTGTATTTTGAATCATATCTTGATATAAATTTTATGCTTGAATCAATCATCATAATTTTGAACACCTCTCTGTCTTGGCAGCAGTCTTGGCCTAATTGGTCAGAATTAGTGGATTATGATCAGGGGCAAGAAATGGTGGCGGAGGCCCAGAACGAACCTCTTTCTTTGCCGGAAAATGTGTCTTTGAAAGTACCCTTTACTAGTCAGGCGCCGGGAGGTGATTGGCGAGTTCCATTTGATGAAGCCTGTGAGGAAGCTTCCTTGATTATGGTTAATAATTTTTATGCCAAAAAGGAATTCTCTACCACAGAGGCTAAAGCAGCGATTATAAAAATGGTGGAGTGGCAAAATTCCCGAAACATGCTGGTGGATATTGATATGTCCGAACTGAAAAGAGTTAGTGAGGAATATTTAGGGCGGCCAGCAACTGTCTATTATGACGAGCAGGTGTCTGCCATCAGGATACGTGAGGAGTTGGCGGCGGGCCGCCCGGTAATTTTACCGGTGGCAGGTCAGCGTTTGAATAATCCCAATTTTAGAGGGGCGGGACCTCCTTATCATGTGATTGTCGTTACAGGTTATGATCAAAACGGTTTTATTACTAATGATCCCGGTACCAGAAAGGGAGAGAGTTATTATTATGCCGAGAACATTTTAATTCCAGCAATTCACGATTGGACTGGCAGTAAATCCACTATTGAAGAAGGTAGAAAAGCAATGTTGGTGCTAAATAATTAGTCAGTTCTTTAACTTGAGTTTAGCTTTTGGGAAAGGTAAACTGACGCAAAGTTAAGCTCAAGTTAAATCAAAGTATATGTTTAATAAAGTCAATCCCAGTCCTAATTTTCCCAATATAGAGCGGGAAGTTTTAGCAAAGTGGCAAGAGGAAGATATTTTTAAGAAATCTCTGAAACAAAGAGAAAACTCACCTAAAGCGGTGTTTTTTGATGGGCCACCTTTTGCCAATGGTTTGCCACATTATGGCCATATTCTACAATCGGTTTTAAAAGATGTGGTGGCCCGTTATTTAACGATGAAAGGTTACTCCGTGCCTAGAGTTGCCGGCTGGGATTGTCATGGTTTACCAGTGGAGAATGAAGTGGAAAAACAAAACAATATCAAAAGTAAAAAAGATATCGAAGCCATTGGTGTGGAAAAATTTAATGCTGATTGTCGTGCCAGTGTTTTTAAATACACTAGTGAATTTGAAAAGATTTTTGCGCGGGTGGGGCGTTGGGTTGATACTAAAAACGCTTATGCCACTTTGGACACCAATTATACTGAATCAATCTGGTGGGTATTCAAAGAACTTTGGGATAAAGGTTTGATCTACAAAGGGTATAAGCCAATGCACATTTCCACCGCTTTGGAAACACCACTATCTAATTTTGAAGTTTCACAGAATTACAAAGAAATCACTGACTTTACTGTGACTGTCAAATTTCCTTTAGTAGGGTTAGAAAAAACTTATATTTTGGCTTGGACAACCACGCCATGGACTTTGCCAGGCAATCAGGCTGTAGCTATTGGTGCGGAAATTGACTATGTCAAAATTGCTTGTGAAGGAGAATTTTTAATTTTGGCTAAAGAAAGATTGGAAAATGTCCTGAAAGATCGTGAGTACCAAATTGTGGAAGAGTTTAAGGGTAGTGTTTTAAAAGGTCAAAAATATCTGCCCTTATTTCCTTATTTTCAAAATGAAAATCCGGCCTTTTTCCAGATCCTTACTGCGGAATTTGTGACCACAGAAGAGGGGACCGGTGTAGTCCATATCGCCGGAGGATTCGGTGAAGATGATTATAATCTAGTCAAGGAGCAAGGCTGGGAGCCGATAGTTCATGTGGAAATGAATGGTAATTTCAAAGAAAGTGTAATCGATTTTGCCGGGAAATACGTTAAGGGTCAGGATCAAAATATCGGTAAATGGTTGGAAGAAAAAGGCCTACTATTTGATCATTTGAATTATCGCCATAGTTACCCTCATTGTTGGCGAACAGATACTCCATTGCTCAACTATGTGACTTCTTCCTGGTTTGTAAAAGTGACAGCAGTGAAGGAAAAAATGCTAGCGAACAATCAGAAAATCACTTGGCAACCAGATCATTTGCAGAATGGCAGATTTGGAAAATGGCTGGAAGGAGCACGCGATTGGAGTATTTCCAGAAGTCGTTATTGGGGGGCGCCAATTCCGGTCTGGGCGAATGAGAATGGTGATACAATCTGTATAGGATCGATTGCTGAATTAGAAAAACTGGCAGGAAAATTACCGGTGAGAGATGGGGAAATTGATTTACATAAACCTTATATTGATCAAATTACTTTTCAACATCCAGATCATTTAGAGTCTACTGATCCCAAATATTTAATGAAAAGAGTTCCGGACGTCTTTGACTGCTGGTTTGAAAGTGGCGCCATGCCCTATGCTCAATTACATTATCCTTTTGAAAATAAGGAGTTGTTTGAAAACAATTTTCCAGCTGAGTTTATATCTGAAGCTATCGATCAGACTCGCGGCTGGTTTTATACCCTACATGTTTTGGCAACTGCATTGTTTGATCAACCCGCATTTAAAAACGTGATTTGTACTGGGCATGTATTGGCTGCTAATGGAGAAAAACTGTCTAAACGTAAGAAGAATTTTGTTGACCCTAATGAGCTATTTGACCGAGTTGGTGCGGATCCGGCACGTTTATTTTTAGCTATTTCTCCGGTAGTTGTAGGAGAGGGGGTGAGATTTAGTGAGGAAGGAGTGGAAGATGTATTGAAAAAATTTACTTTGACTCTTTGGAATACCTATAGTTTCTTTGTTACTTATGCCAATATTGACGGTTGGGATCAGGGTAAAATGCAAAGTGATTTTTCACCCCAAAATCCTTTGGATCAATGGCTGCTTTCCGAATTAAGTAGTTTGATTGCTGAAATGACCGAACAATTGGATAAATACAATATAGCCCGCGCTAGCAGACCGTTGTTGTCTTTTGTTGATAATCTTTCCAATTGGTATGTACGCAGGAGCAGAAGGCGTTTCTGGAAGTCAGAAAATGATGGTGACAAACTGGAGGCTTATCAAACATTGTACACTGTCTTGGTGCAATTTACTCAATTATTGGCACCATTTATGCCTTTTTTGGCTGAGGAAATTTATCGTAATTTGACTAGTCAGGAGTCCGTTCATTTAACTGACTGGCCTCAAGTAAATGTCAAATGGTTGAAACCTCAACTAAATCAACAGAATGAATTGATTAGAACAATTGTGACTTTAGGGCATGCTGTTCGTGATCAGAAGCAAATTAAAGTACGTCAACCTTTGGCAGAAGTTTCCATTGCCTTACCACAAAATCTCCCACAAGAATGGGTCTTACAGCAAAAAGAAGTAATTTTGGAGGAATTGAATGTTAAAAATCTGCAAATTATCGCTGATGCAGGAGAATTGATCAAGCCTATGGTTAAACCAAATGCCAGAGTATTGGGTCCAAAATATGGTAAAGATGTCCAAAATATTATCAACCTGGCTAAATCAGGACAGTTTGAATTGCAGGATGGTCAAGTGAAGGTTGGGGAATGGCTGCTGTCAGCCGGTGAATATGAATTGGGTTACATTTCTCAGGAGGGCGTAGATGCGCAAAGCCAAAATGGCGTAACAGTCATTTTGAATACGACAATTAGCCAAGAATTGCTGGAAGAAGGTTGGGCCCGAGAAATGATTAGAGCAATTCAGGAAATGCGTAAAGAAGCCGGTTATGAAGTTGCCGATCATATTCAGTTGGCAATTTACGCTTCAGCAAATTTTGCCCAAGTAATCACTAATTTTGCCGACTATATCTCCAGAGAAACTTTGGCAGATGAGTTGATACAAAACGGAGACTTGGAGTGGGACCGCGAAAGCAAGATCGATTTAGATGGACAAATCGTCAAAATTGCCATTCGCAAGTGCCGATAAGCTCTTGGTGAAATTAATTTGTCTAATGATGGAATTGGTGCTATATTCCGCTCATCATCTTAACATCCTTCTGATGCGTATTTTCTTACAATATTTTCAATTAACTGTGGCGGCTTTAATGGTTTTGACTATTCTGATGCAGCCGAAGAACGTTGGTTTTAGCAGCTCTTCTTTGAATACTTCACCAATTCAGACCAAAAAACGTGGTGCCGAAAGAGTAGTTTATTTGGCTTCCATTGTTTTCGCAGTTTTATTCGTATTGTCTTCTGTGGCTTTTTTATTCGTTAAGTAAGAAGTCTTACCTAACAGTATGTTTAAATATCTCAGAAAGGCTGTCAATGTAATAGCTTCTTATACCCTAGAGGAGAAGGTTGTTAGTATAGTGGCTCTTTTATTATTGGTGTTTGCATTGATACGTTTGATGTTTTGGGGATTTTTGCCGGGAATTGTGATGGCTGATGCTGCGGTGTATAGCGAGGCTTTGATCAGTGATAAGCCGATTCTGATGAATCCACTGTATGTCGACTACTCACAGGCTAATAGAGATGTTTCAGCTTTGATCTTTTCTGGTTTGGTGAAATTTGATCCAGTCAAAAATGCTTTTATTGGTGATTTGGCCGATTTGGTAATTTCTGCGGATCAGAAAGAATATCTTTTTACTCTCAAAGAGGGGATTAAATGGCATGATGGTCAACCTTTGAAAGTAGAGGACATTTTGTTTACTTTTCAGCTGATCCAAGATCCACAATTTCAAAACCCAGTAATTAAAGCTAATTTTGAAGGAGTGAAGGTGGAACGTGTTGGTGATAGCCAAATTAAATTTACATTGGCTGCTCCCAATTCATTTTTTATTTCCAGTTTGAATGTTGGTATTTTGCCTCAGCACCGATTGAGTGAATTAACGGTTGCACAACTGCCAACCGCTGACTTTAATTTACATCCAGTAGGAAGTGGGCCTTTTCAAGTTGATGGAAAAATAGAGGTTTCGACTCAAGATGGTAAACAAAAACTCAAATTGGTTAGATTCGAGGATTACTATGGTCAGAAGCCAAGTTTACAGGCTATTAAATTCGTAGCTTATCCTGATGAAAGCACCCTCATTGCTGAGCAAAATTCAATTGATGTGGTGGCCAAGTGGAATCACGGAGTTGAGGAATTCGACCAAACAAGGTTTGTTGCAGAATCATATACCTTACCTCAATACACAGCCATTTTTTTTAATAATCAAAATGCGCTATTTAAGGAAAAAAAGATGCGTGTGGCCTTTTTAAAGGCAATTAATCGAGCCGAATTGCTCAAACAGATACCGCTAAAGGCACCTTTGGACTCGCCGCTGTTTGAATTGAAGAATACAGACCTGGCTTATCAATATGACTTAACGGCGGCGGCAGGAGCTTTATTTGATGCCGGCTATACTTTTGAAAAAAACGCCGATGGTTCAATCAAGCCGGGTCAGCAATATCGAAAAAACAAGAAAGGAGAGGAGTTGGCTGTCACTTTGTTGGCTAGGGCTTATGATGAGGGCACTGTATTGGCTCAAGAAACCAGCATTGTGGTAGAGTTTTTGGTAAAATCATTGGGGGATGTGGGAGTTAAATTGGAAGTTTTATTGATGCCCGAGGCGGATTTTTTGAATGCTTTGGCATCCAAGGAATATGCTTTGATTTTGACCGGCCAAAGCATGGGATATAATTTGGATCTTTATCCTTATTGGCACTCTACTCAGGCAAAGGTCAACGGACTCAATTTTGCCATGCTGAAAAATTTCGCTATTGATCAACAGATTGAAAAATTGCGCAACACTTTCGATGAAAATGAAAAAGTTGAGCGTTTGAAGAAGTTAGCTAAGTCGTTTAGCGAGGAAGTCCCTGCGGTGTTCTTGTATACGCCTAAATATAATTTCATCACTGATCAACGCCTCAAGGGAGTGAATCTACAAAATCTAGCTCATCCGGCCGATCGTTTTGCTAAGGTAGAATCATTTTGTTTGAATTGTAAATAGAGTTTTAAGCAGTTCTGGATTGGCATCTGCAGTTATTACTGATAAAATACTGTCGCTTTTATTCAATTATTTTTTTGTCTATGCAAGTTGTTTTAATGGAAAATGTCAAAGGTTTGGGACGTAAAGGCGAAGTGAAAACTGTTAAAGATGGTTATTTCTATAACTTTTTATTACCGAAAAAATATGCTCAATTGGCAACTCAGGGAGCTGTTGCAGAAGCCAAGAAGAAAGCAGAAAAGGAGATTGTGGAAAAAGAAAAAATCAAGGAAGAAGCTAAAACCTTGGCTACCAAATTAGAGGGTATGACTGTTGAACTTCATGGTAAAGCTAAATTGAAGACGCTTTATGCCGCAGTAGGGGTCGCTGAAATTATTGAAGCTATTTTGAGTAAAGCAAAAATTCGTTTAACAAAAAACAATTTTGTGGAAAATGTACATCTGAAAGAGCTTGGAGAGTATTTAGTAAAACTTAAATTAAGTGAGGGAGTTTTTGCTCAAATTAAAGTCAAGATTACTGAAAAGATGTAATTTATGGAAAAGCCAAAAATCATGGCAATTGATTATGGATTAAAAAAAGTTGGTTTAGCAATGACCGACGATGCTGGATTAATGGCTTTTGGTAAAGGAATTCTTCTGAATAAAGGTGATCAAAATTTAGCAGATCAACTTTCAAGGTTGTTTATTTCAGAAAATTGTCGAGTATTACTTTTTGGCTTGCCCTTAAATGAAGATGGTGAAGAAACCGAGCAAACCGCAAGAATTCGACATTTTGCCAACTTTTTAACGGAATATTTAACAAGACAAAATTATGATTTTCGTGTAGAATATGAAGATGAATCATTTAGCAGTTTTGAGGCTCAGCAATTACTTAAGGATTTGCCTGGTAAAAAAAGTTTCAAAACTGACGATGAGCTTGCGGCAGTACTCTTATTAAATCGTTATCTGGAAAGAATAAAATAGGCTATGGACATCTACTTTTTCTTTAATGCATTGATCGTATTACCCATTATCGTCTACGTGGCGGTAGTGCTGTTGGAAGTTCTTGCTCAAAAAGCTCAACAGACTGCGATTGATAAAAAGAAGTATGTGGTTTTGTCCGTTAGAGTAGCCAAAGAAAATGAAAGTGGGCCGGTGGGAATGGAACAAGTTTTGGCCACTATACACAGTATTGTAAGTAATTTAAACCTGTCTGATCGTCTGAAAGGAAAAATTCAGGAGAAAATTTCTTTCGAAATTGCCAATATTGGAAGAAGTATCAGGTTTTATGTACATGTGCCAAGTAAACTGAAACATTTGGTGGAGGGGCAAATCTATGCGCAATATCCTTTTGTCGAAATTGAGGAAGTGGCTGATTATGCCAAAGAAACTACCACTGAAGTAGGGGCTATAAATAAAACCAAATCCGAAGGCCGTGATATTGTTGCGACTGGTACGATTACTTCCAAAATCACTGGCAAAGAGGAATTTGTGACTATTGGTAATTATGCAAATGCTGTAGCAGTAGAGCTGGGCCTTTCCAGTTTGGCATTCAAACCTATCAAAACTCATGATGCATTGGGGAAAACCGATGCTTTGGCAGGCATTACTGCAACTTTGGCCAAATTCTCTGATGCCACCGAGCAAGCCTGGTTACAGGTGGTGATTTCGCCAGTACCGGAATCACGTCGTAGTTATTTTAGTTTGATGGCTAAGTCATTGCCAAAGAATAAATTACTAAAAAAATGGTATTGGCAGTTTTTTTATCCTGAAAACAGTTTGTGGCGCAAAATCTTCTTTCCCATAACCTGGTTGCTGTCGCCAAAAGAAGAGAAAAAAGCAGACCCCAAAGCAAAAACAGAATTGGAGCCGGAAATGGCGAAAAAATTGGCTGCCTTGCAATTTGTAACCAGTATTAGAATTGTTTATGTTCCGAAAGAAAAAAATGAAGAGGTGGCTTTGGTCAAATTAAAGGAAATTGCAGGTTCATTCAAGCAATTCAATAATGAGAGTAATGGTTTTAAAATAACCAGAATTATTACCGATAATGCATTGGCAATTGAGCGTTTTCAAAAAAGGGTATTGGAAGATGGTTTTTTACTTTCAGTTCCAGAGCTGGCCACAGTTTATCATTTGCCGACCAATCTGGTGCAAACACCTAACATATATTGGGTACGCTCCAAGAGAATAGAACCCCCAAACGACTTACCAGTACCCAATAAAGATCAAGAGAATCCTGTTACCTCTCTTGGAAAAACCAATTTCCGCGGGATGGTTCAGGAATTTGGGATGAAGCCCTTGGATAGACGCAGACATATGTATATCATTGGTAAAACTGGTATGGGTAAATCAGTTTTGCTAGAAAATATGCTGTTTTCTGATATACAAGCCGGTAGAGGTGTAGCCGTGGTGGATCCGCA
The DNA here is from genome assembly GCA_964546505.1 of uncultured Candidatus Peribacteria bacterium. GTDB lineage: Bacteria > Patescibacteriota > Gracilibacteria > UBA1369 > UBA1369 > CAZJJZ01. The sequence goes on along the minus strand of CAZJJZ010000008.1, from coordinate 27,779 downwards.
TGGTGATTTAGCCGAGGCGGTGATTAATTTTGTACCCTCTTGGAGAACCAATGATGTGGTGGTATTTGATCCGTCTGATCGTGACTTTCCGATTGCCTTCAATATGTTGGAAAATATTGACCCGGCTCTTAGTACGATTATCGCTTCCGGTTTGGTTGGTATTTTCAAGAAAATTTATGCAGATAGCTGGGGGCCTAGATTAGAGCATATTTTGAGAAACACGATTCTGACTTTGTTGGAATATCCTGGAACAACTATGTTGGGCATTCCCAGAATATTACAGGATGCGGATTATCGTAAAAAAGTAGTTCGTAAGGTTACAGATCCAATAGTACGCAGCTTTTGGCTGAACGAATTTGAGAAAATGGAGCCAAAACAGAGGGTGGAGGCAATTTCTCCAATTCTAAACAAAGTAGGACAATTTTTATCTTCTCCGATTAATCGTAATATTTTGGGTCAGGTGAAGTCAAAAGTAGATTTCCGATATGCCATGGATCACAAAAAAATTGTTGTTGTAAATCTTTCTAAAGGGAAAATTGGTGAAGACAACTCTTCTTTGTTAGGTTCCATGATTATTACCAAATTTCAAATAGATGCGATGAGTCGTGCCAATATACCAGAAAAAGATCGTGTGGATTTTTTCCTGTATGTAGATGAGTTTCAAAATTTTGCTACTGATTCTTTTGCTACGATTTTGTCTGAGGCTCGTAAATATCGTTTGAGCTTAAATATGGCTAATCAGTATATTGCGCAGATGCCTGATGAAGTGAGGGACGCTGTATTTGGTAATGTGGGATCAATTATGTCTTTTCAGGTGGGAGTAAATGACGCGGAATTTTTATCTCAACAATTTAGTGGAGAAGTTACTCCCAATGATTTGGTCAACCTAAGCAAATATACTTGCTATATGCGCTTGTTGATTGATGGTATGCCTTCTAAGACTTTTTCTTTGAACACTTTGCCACCACCGGTGTTTGATCAAGAGGAAGGTCGCGTGGAAAAGGTTTTGCGTATTGCCAGGGAAAAATATTGTACGCCACGAACGGTGGTGGAAGATAAAATTATGCGTTGGAGCAAAGGTGCGGATATTGATGAAGGTGTGCTTTCTGGTCCAGAGGAAGAAGCAGTTTTGTCTGCGCCACAAGCGCCTCCGGTTTTGCCTGCAGTTACGGCAAATACTGCGCCTATCAAAAAAGAAAATTCACCAGTTTTAGGTAAAAAAGTATCTGAAACCGTGACTCTTCACTCTCCAAATACCATAAAAGGCCCTGCTGCAAACAACAAGGCCTCTTAAATTGATGAGAGATTATTTTTGAATTAATAGTTCCACGCCCGGTAAGACTTTTCCTTCCATATATTCCAGCATAGCACCTCCACCGGTAGAAACATGGGTGAAGTTTGTGTCGGCAATGCCAAATTTATTTAGAGCGTCTTGACTGTCTCCTCCGCCAATTAAAGTTAGAGAACCTTTTTTGGTAGCTTCCACTAGCGCGTCAGCAATAGCTTTGGTGCCAGCTTGAAAATTAGCGAATTCATAAACTCCTACTGGACCATTCCAAATAATGGTTTGTGAATTTTGAATTACTGCCGCGTATTTAGCTGCGGATTGTGGTCCGACATCGAGGATCATTTCATCGGCTGAAACTTGAATGGCCGCAACGTTTTTACCTAAAGCATCTTTATTGAATTCTGTAGCAGTAACAACTTCTTCTGGTAGATAGAGCTGTTTGTTACGACTAGTAATATCGTTGATAATTTTTTTGGCCAAATCTACTTTATCGGCTTCAAACTTAGATTTACCGACATTTAACCCTTGTGCCGCTAAAAAGGTATTAGCCATACTACCACCGATGACAAAATTATCTGCTTTATCGATAAAGTTTTCCAAGATCCCAATTTTGGTGTCAATTTTCGACCCACCTACAATCAAGGTCATTGGTTTTGGAGCCGCATTCAGGAATTGGTAAAGTTTAGAAATTTCATTTTCCATCAATAAGCCAGCGTAGGCTGGTAAAATAGCGCCAACTCCGTAAGTGGAAGCGTGCTTGCGATGTGCTGTTCCGAATGCGTCATTAACGTAAATATCGGCTAATGCTGCTAATTGTTCACAAAATTGTTGATCGTTGCTTTCTTCTTCAGCATGAAAACGTAGATTTTCCAGCAGAACGATTTCCTTTTCTGCTAATTCTGAGCAAGTTTTGACAGTTTCCTCGCCGATACAATCATTGGCGAATTTAACCTGCTGTTCCAGAAGTTTGCTTAGGTGTGCGGCGATTGGTGCTAGCGAAAACTCGGGTTTAACTTGTCCATCCGGTCTGCCTAAATGTGAACAAAGGATAATTTTACTGTTTTTTGCTAACAACAGTTTGATTGTTGGTAAGGTCGCTTTGATTCGGGTGTCGTCTTGAATAATGCCTTCTTGCATGGGGACATTGTAATCAACTCTGACCAGTACTTTTTTCCCGGACTCGTTAAAAGTATTAAGCGATTTGATCTGCATGACGGATTGTTTATGAAATAATTCTGCGCTCTCAATATAAGCAAAAAAATAATTAAGCAAAAGTTAAAATTTTCTTAATATCTCTTTTTTACAATTGGCATGTGTATTTTTTAATTTATAAACACATGAAAAGTTTTAATAAAGTGGTGATTGTCGGTAATTTGACCAAGGATCCCATTTTGAAGGAGTTTGAGGGAGGTTTGAAATTAGTCAATTTTACTGTGGCTACCAATCGTTCTTGGCATGGGAGTTCCGGTGAAAAGGTTTCACATACTGATTTCCATAACATTGTAGTATGGCGAAAACTGGCAGAAATCTGTTTTCAGTATTTAAAGAAAGGCTCCGCTGTTTTGGTCGAGGGACAAATTGTTTCTTCCAAATTTCAGAACAAAGACGGCAAAAACATTGCCAAGACAGAAATTGTGGCAGAAGAAGTTAATTTTTTCAGTAATATTAAGCAGAATTTGGACTTAGAGAAAATTCAAGTGGTGGAAGAGGAGGTGGCAGCTTAATTTTGTCTAGTCGAGATAGTCTAAATCATGTACCATTAGTCAGCATAATTTACTAATGGTGCATGTTTTTTAGTATTGTCATTCCAACTTATAATCGAGCTGATATATTGCCGGATACGCTGAACGCGATTTATCAACAATCAGTACAGAGTATTGATTTTGAAGTGTTGGTAATTGATGATGGTAGTACGGATACAACTTTGGATGTTTTAAAGCAGTTTGCGAAGAATAGAAAGAACTTTCGCTATTTTACTCAACAAAACAGTGGACAAGGTGTAGCCAGGAATAATGGTATTGCCAAAGCAAAAGGTCAGGTTATTGTTTTTTTGCAGGACGACATTGTGCCTACTCATGACTATTTATTCGAACATCAAAAAATCCATTACTTACATCCGGAAGAAAATGCCGCAGTGTTGGGTTTTACAGCCTGGCATCCGCAATTGCCGGTGAATAATTTTATGAAATGGATGACAAATGGTTCCAGTATTTTGGGCAAATTTGGAGGTCACCAATTTGCTTACGAAAAACTGCAT
>CAZJJZ010000008.1:9679-24219 GCA_964546505.1 uncultured Candidatus Peribacteria bacterium | reverse complement strand
AAGAATTGGCGGATTTTAATTTTTTTTATACTTCCAATATTTCTTTAAAAACGTCGTTATTGAGAAAGTTTCAATTTGATCCGATTTTCGCTAAATATGGTTGGGAGGATATCGATTTGGGTTATCGTTTACAGCAACAGGCGGGATTAAAACTGTATTATAGTCCACAAGCACTCGCTTACCACTATCACTATTTGGATGAAAGTGGCTTACCTGCAAGGATGCAGGCAGTTGGCAGATCAGCCGTGATCTTTCATCGGCGTTTTCCAGAGTTGAAAAAAGTTCCTGGAGTAATGAAGCGCCTGATTTTTGCAGTTTTGACCAGTTGGCCTTTGTTGCTTTACTTAAAATTAATTTATCGATTAAGTTCCGGTAGATGGCACAATTGGTACTTTTATCTGCTTTCTAAAAAATACTTTCTGAAGGGGGTTAAGGAAGGATTGAAGGCGTAGACTGATAGTGTTAAAATACAGCAAAATAAAATGTTTTTATGTTCAAGAAATCTGTAGTAGCTGTTTTATTGACCGTAGTACTGCTAACTAACACCGCCTGTCTAAAGAAGGATTCTGATAATCCTCAAGTCAGCACACAAAAGGTCGAGTTGGTATACTATAAACTCTACGATAACGACGAAGTCATTAGACCTATTATTCAGCAGTATCAAGCTTTGAATCCTAATGTGGTGATTAAATATCGCAAATTCGATAATCCCGCCGATTATTACGCAACAATACTGAATGAAATGGCAGAAGGTGAAGGTCCAGATTTACTTTCCGTGCCAAATTATTGGATTGCCAGAAATAGCAAAAAGATTACGCCACTTTCAACCCAAGTTTTCTCGCCTCAACAATTTGAAGAAACTTTTGTGGCTGTGGCAGCGAAAGATGCTATACAAACTGATACGCAAGATGGAGCACGCAAAGTTTTTGGTTTGCCCTTGGGAGTTGATACTTTAGCTCTTTATTACAATAAAGAGTTGTACGAAGATAGAGTGCCATCTAGAGGGAAACCAGGTACCACCTGGGAAGAATTCAAAGATGATGTATTTAGACTTACCAAGGCGGATAACAGTTTCGAGCGCTTTGAGCTTGCTGGTACAGCGATGGGACGTTCGGATAACATTTTGAGGGCAATGGATATTTTATTGAGTATTATGCTCCAGTATAAGGTGGACTTTTATAATGCCAATTTCACTCAGGCTGTTTTTGCCAATCAGAGTAGTACAGATACTAAGGGGCTGGCGGTTAATCCGGCCACTGAAGCGTTGAAGTTATACACCAGTTTTGCTCTGGCATCACAAAAAAATTATAGTTGGAATGATGTCATTGCTGATGCCAACTCCAGTACCAAGGAGTTAACTACCTTCGCTTCGGGAAAGGTGGCTAGTATTTTCGGTTATTCTTTTACTTACCAGCAAATTCTTGATGAGATCAAACAATTGAAGAATAAAAACCAGAAAACGATTAATCCTGAGTCAGTGAGAACCGCATTAATTCCTCAAGTTAATGATCCTGCAGTGTCCACTGAAAAAAGAGATGTTTTGGCAAATTATTTTTTGGAAACAGTTTCAAGAAATTGTGATAATCCTGATGTTGCCTGGGATTTTTTACTATTCTTGACTGCCAAAGAAAATGCTAGTTTTTATCATGAAAAAACTAAAAGACCCACCGCCAGACGTGATTTGATTGAAGATCAAAAAAAGGATCCGATTTATGGAGTTTTTGCGGAACAAGTCGGATTTGCGGAGAGTTTTCCAATCTATGATTATGACTTGTACCAAGACCTTTTTTACCAAGCCATCAATGCCGTTTTGGCTACAAAGTCTCCCAGAGATGCCTTGCGTCAGGTGCAAGATGGAATAAATAAATCCATGCCAACTGCCGGTATATATCCAGCATTGGACTTGGATTTAATTAAAGCGGCCACGAACACTGCCAATAATGTTAAATAATCAAAAAAAGCATTGGTTAACCTGGAGTGGAGTTTTGCAGTTGCTGATAATGTTGACTCTTTTTTGCTGGCCTTGGCAATGGCAAGTATTGTTGTCTAGACAGCCATTTTTATTGGGTTTGGATTCAGCTAATTGGGGATTTTTTTGGAGTTTCAGTGAGTTTTGGATGGTTGCAGCTATACTTTTTTATGCGGTTGGTCTGATTATCGGTAAGTTTGAAAACTTGAACTGGCCCAAACAATTAGTTTTTTTTCAGATTGCTCTTGTTACTCTAATTATTCATTTACTGGCTTTTTCTCTATACTGGGACAATACGTCTGTAGCTGTTTTAACGGCGATGCGGTATATAATTTATTTACTTTTTTTTGTTGTGGTAGTAGTAAATGCTCCACTTTTGCAAAAGTCGCGTAATTTCTTTTTGCTAATTGTTGGTGTTCAAATATTACTGACGCTTTTTCAATTTACCTGGCAGCGTAATCTGGGTTTGTTTGGTGAAAGCACCCTTGGTGTTGAGGTTTTAAATGTGGCTAAATTGCAGCTTGGTGACGCAACTATGGTCAGGCCATTAGGAGGCTTTGCTCATGCCAATTTATTGGCGGCTTTCTACTTGTTTAGCTTGATCGTGTTGGATAGTTTTGGTCAATTCAAACGTCAATTTTGGTCTTGGTTTTGGAAAGTTTTACTAATTTTGATGATCTTGTTGACATTCTCACGTGCAGCTATTTTAGCTACCGCTCTATTTTTGTTATTACAATTAGGTGTTAGCAGAAAAAAGCTTTCTTTGATACATCTTGCAGTAAGCTTGCTGGTTGTAGTTTTGGGGTTATTTTTGATAGATGCGCTAGTACCATTGTGGAGCAGATTTACCAATTTTAATTTTGCGGATTTGTTGATCAGACAAAACTTTCTACAAGATGCTTTGCTAATCTTAGAGAAACAACCCTTGGGCATAGGCCCTGGTCAATACTTGGGATTTGCAGATTTGGTCAATTCTCAAATTATGCAGCCCTGGCAAAATCAGCCTGTACATAATATTTTTGTGTTGGCTGCGGTAGAATTTGGTTGGCTGGGAGGAATAATATGGTTGTTAATGCTTGTGGCGGGCTTGGTATATTTTCCTTACCAACAAGCTCAAAAATCTCAGAATACTATACTCTTGATCTTCGGTATTGTGAGCTTATTGTCTATCGGTTTGCTAGATCATTACCTATTAACCCTTTGGCAGGGACAATTGCTTTGGTTGTTTTTAGCGGTTTTTCTGGGTATCTCTTTAGTTAAAAAGAGCCCTGTTACCAAGTAAAAAGGTTGCTGTGGGCAATTTTTTTTTGCCAGCTTGTTGAATTTCTGAAATTTGTAAACTACCAGATTTCGTACCTAAAAGCAGCTCGTTATTGGTGATGATGAATTTTCCTGCTGGAATTTCTTGAGCAGCGATCTGTAGTTGGTGTAGCCTTAATGTTTGACCACCTAGATTGAGAAAAATACCTGGCCAGGGAGTAAAGGCACGTAGACGATTGATTATTTCCTGAGCACCTTGCTCTAATGGGTTGATCAAGCCATCGGCTTTATTGATTTTTTGGCAGTAAGTTGCTGCAGAATGGTTTTGTGCTTGAGGACTAATTTTACCTTGGTAAATCTCAACCAGATCCCTGCAAATGTGCTTGGCTGCCAACAAACTGATTTTTGTACGCAGGCTTTCAGCGCTATCATCAGCTGCAATTGGAATTTGATGCATCATATACACTCCGCCCTGATCCATTTGCTCATTCATTTTCATAATACTAATACCGGTCTTTTGATCTCCATTCAGTAAAGCTTGTTCAATAGGGGAAGCTCCGCGATATGCCGGCAACAGTGATGCATGCAGGTTGATTGGCGCAATCTTGGCTAGATTCAAGCTGGTTCGATCCAGTATTTGACCAAAGGCAAAAACCACCAAAAAATCAGCATCAAATGTCTTTAATGTTTGCTTTAAAATTTCATCTTTACGTAAACTTGCCGGTTGATATATCGCTAAATTCAATTTTTGTGCCAAAACTTTGACCGGCGGTGAAGTTAGGATTTGTTTTCTGCCGATTGGTTGATCAGGTTTCGTTACTACTGCGACAATTTGAAATTGTGGATCATTGGCAAGTTCTAGAAGAGTTGGACAGGCGATTTCAGGCGTTCCCATAAAGATTATGCGAATTGGATTATTCATCTTTCTTACTTGAATTTTGAGATTTTAAGTAATAGAATAGTCTCTTATAAAGATTAACTATGCAAGAATATTTTTTGGAAATTGAGAGGTTGGTAAAACAAGCGAAAAAAGTATTGTGTATTGCTCATAAAAGACCTGATGGTGATACCTTGGGTGCCACAAATGCAATCTTCCAAAGTATGAAAGAAATGGGAAAAGAGGCTGTAATGGCTTGTGTTGATGACATCCCGGAAAAATATTGCTACTTGCCTCAGATGCGCAGTTTTGTGAAAGAGTTTGATTTTCGTGATTTTGATTTGATTTTTATTTCTGATGCGGGGGCTTCTTACATGACCAAGTATGATCAGATTTATCCGGAAATGTATCAAAAATCAGTTCCGATCATTAACTTAGATCATCATTCTTCTAATGACAATTTTGGAACAGTTAATGTGGTGGATATTCAAAGTGCATCTACCACAATCTTGATATATAAAATTTGGAGTTATTTAGGTTGGAAAATTACTCCCGGAATGGCCACGGCCTTAATAACTGGAATCTATAACGATACCGGAAGTTTGATGCATCAAAACACTACTTTAGAGGTTTTTGAAATAACAGCAAAGTTGGTGGAATTGGGTGGTAAAATTAATCCTGTGGTCAAAAATTTATTCAAAACGACACCGCTCGCCGCGATGAAAATTTGGGGTAGAGTATTGGAAAGGGCACAGGTGAATGCCGATGGAGTAACTGTTGCAGTTTTAACCAATCAAGATTTTTTGGAAACTGGAGCTAATACCGAAGACTTGTCAGGTGTCGTTGATTTTATAAATTGTGTGCCGGGAACAAAGTTTGCAGTTTTACTCAATGAAGATGGTAAAGGCAACGTGAAGGGATCGTTTAGAACACGCCGAGATGATGTTGACGTGGCAAAGTTGGCTGAAAATTTTGGTGGTGGAGGACATCAAAAAGCTGCTGGATTTACCATGGAGGGTAGATTGCAAAGAGAAGTGCGTTGGAAAGTTGAACCAGTAGAAACAGAAAATCTGCTACCAAATCAGTCAACACCAATTTCACAAACCAAGTCTCCTTTGGCACTGTTTGCTGATGTTTTGGAGATTCCTACACTTAGCAAGAAAACTTAAAATAATTTGAGCTTTAGGGAGGATTAGTCTAAAGTATTACCAAATTTAAAATACAGAATTGAGAAAATTTTTTGCTTGCATTTTAGTTGTGGTTTTTGCAGCTGCGGCATTACCGACATTCTTGATCTTTGCTGCCTCTAGAACAGTGTTGAATCCTCATTTTTACGCCAAGAATACTCTGGATATTTCCTATGACTTTTTAGTTGAAATGACTGCTGAGAGGATGCTTTCTGGGAGTGATTTTTTGACTGCCAAGTTCAATCGAGAAGACTTAATTGCCGAAATTAAAAAGGTATTCTCCGACAATATCTATGGTGCGATGCTTAATGATATTAAAGATCAATTACAACAAGTGCAGCTTGGTCAAAGCCAAGAAATTATCTTTTCTCTGATGCCTTATAGAAGGGCTTTAATCACTGTGAGCAATACTTTGGCTTATAAAATATATCAAGAATTACCAACTTGTTTAGGAAGTGAACCGAAGATCAGTCAAAATGGCTTGCCTCTCTGCATACCAGCAGGTGCTAGTTATGATGAGGTTGCTAAGCCTATATTAGCTGAGTTTGAGTTGGCTATATACAATGCAGTTCCAGAAGATCTCAAAGGTTTGCAAAATGTTATACCAGTACAATTATTGAGCAAGCTGGATTTGATTCAGTTCGGGCTGTTAATTATTTTGGCTTTAATTTTATTTTTAATTACTCTAGTAGTTTATAAACCAATATCTCGTTTATTTGCTTTTTTAGGTTCAGCATTTGTTCTTGGTGGAGCTTTGGGAGTGGTTTTGGCTATGTATTTTACTAGCATTTTTGGCAGTATTTTTGGTGCTGAATTTTTGCTGCAATATGGAGCAAAAGCTTGGGATTTTACTTTAGATATTTTGTCTTTTACTGGTTTGGAAGTTCAGAGACTAGCGATAGTTTTTTTGGTGGTTGGTGTCGCCTTGTTAGTTCTGGCCATTGTTTTAAGAAACTTCTTTGATCAACAAAAAGCATGATGATAACAAATCGCTATATCGTTTATTTGGTAATTGCCGCTTTGGTGAGTTGGCTGGCGTTTTATTTGGTCTTAAATCGTTTAGATCCTTTTGTGAACAATAATATCACTACTGTTGCTGGTTTGTCTTTGGCGATGTTTTTTGTCAGTTTGTTTTTCGCTTTAACTTCTACTTTTACTATTCTGGGTTTTTATATCAGGGTATGGTTTAATAAAAATGAAGTTTATTTTGATCATCTTAATGTTTCTTTACGTCAAGCAGTATTTCTGAGTTTGATTGCACTTGGTAGTATTTTGTTTCAAATTTTGGGGGTGCTGAGTTGGTGGTCGGGATTGTTATTGATTGGTTCTGTGGTAGCAATTGAAGCTTATTTGTTGTCAAAGTAGTGAAGTTTTTTAATTTGAATAATTGAGACAAAAGAGAATTCCCCTGACCGGTAAAACCGACCAGGGGAAAACTCTGCTTTGTAGTGCCCTGAAAATACTTCCAGGGGCTGGGCTTCTAGTCCGTGTACTAAAAGCCGGTTTTTTGGAGTTCCCCCGTCAGCCGACATGCACGGTGACGGACAGGGGGGTGATGCCCTTACTACTTTCCGCCCCTTCGGGCCCTTTCCTGGATCTCGTGCGACGCGTCCCAAGCCTGGGGACGCTTCTCCAGCACTTCCACGCGCTTTTCCAGTGCTCGAACGCACTGGGGACAGCTGGTGGTGGGCGCGGGTGCGGGGCGGGGTGGTGGGCGGTACGGCGGCGGGATGGGCTTGGAGCTCGGCTCGGTGACGACCTTGCACATTTCTGTGCACGGCCCCACCTGCACCGTGGCGAGGATCGGATCGTCGAGATCCAGCGTCCCCCCATCCGACCTGTTCACCCTCAGGAATCGCTTCCCGGGGTAGACGGCGGATAGCTCCGTCTTGCGGCGACGAGCTGACAGGGTCAGCCAGTCGCCGCAGACTCCCTCTTCCTCGCGGAGTTTACAGAGGACGCTGGCCGTGAAGGCCTCGTCCTCCATCCGGAGGCTCCCTTCACAGAACAGGCCGGCGCGGATTTGTCCGCTGACCTTGTCCTGTCCGATGAACACCCGCATTTCTGCGGGTGACGCCGGAGTTTGGCAGTAGCTACCGGCCTTCAGCCGGTCTCCGTCGCTCAGGATGAGCTCCGGAGAAGTGGGGCTGGCCGCCGAAGGTGCACCACCCCACCAGCTACCGAGGGTATGCATCGCGAGTGGCACACTCACGAGCAGGAGGAGCAGACCGACGACGGCGGCCAGTATCCAGCCCAGCCGACCCCATCCACGATGCTCGTGGGTGTGGTGGTGGACGGCGGGGGGCGGCGACATGCGGGGTCCGGGATCTGACATGGAATTTTCTCCTCTGTTGTCTGGAGGAGGCACTGCCCCTCCGTTACCCGAATCGGTCGGGTTACCGTTGCCGCGAATTGGCGGCGGTGGGGGGGGCAGTGGCTTCTTGGGAGGAGCCGCAGCCGTTTGGGGCGTTGGCTCCTCCAGCGGGAAAGCTGGGAGGGGGCTACCGGCGTTTGCAGCCGGTGAATCTGCTGCCGGCATCGGCTCTGTCTTTTCGACAGGTCGATGCGGCGGCGGGGGGGGGAGGGGTTTGGGCGGCAGCGGGGTACGCGCCGTGAAGTTTGGAACTGGGGGCGGACGTGGCAAACTGCCAGATGCAGCTGGCCTGTCGGTTGGAGGTTTCGAGGATTGCTCCTCTACCTCTCCCAGATCCGGTGGGTCTTTCACTTCGAGCTCTTCGTCGACATCGACGTAGGGCTCGTCCGTCACCCCGGGCACCGAGGTGCCTGGAACTGACGGAGGAACAGGAGGAGCGCCCTGCGAAGGGCGCTCCGAGTCTCTTCGCGCGCTCATTATTCTCCTTTGCGGCAACGGCCTTTTCAAGGCCTGCCGCTGTTGTTAATCTACAAAGCAGAGAGTTTATTTGCCTACTAATGCTTTACTAGCCGTTCTGACTTTTCAGCCAGAACGGCTTGCTAACATTAATAGCAGGCAAATCGCTCTCTACTTAGCCAAATTTTCAAAGTGCTTCGGCCAAAATCATTTTCTGAAGACGGTAATATATCAATAAATATGGAAAATGTCAACTAGTTGGCTATTTTTTTCCATTTGGTGCGGATTTACTATTATTTTCATACTATACATTCCCTAGCAGCGCAAAAAATTACAAAATAATTCTTTATTTTGTAAGGAAGTGGTCAGTTCTTGAAATCCTTTACTGAGTTGAAATTCTGTTTGTGTCTAATTCCACATATTGATGCGATTCAATAATTTTGGGCATTGGCCATAATACAATCGCAGCTTTTCCTTCCATATCTGAGACTGAGAGATAGGGGCTGATATTGGGGCTGTCACATCCCGGTGCTGCTGGACTGTCTTTGAAGCAAATTCTAGAGTCAGAACTATGTTGGCGATTGTCGCCCATTACAAAGTAGCGGTCTTTGGGAATGGAAAATTCACTAATGCCGCCGATAGCAAAAGTTTTACCACTATTTTCCGGGTTAAGATATGTTTCATTTAACTTAACTCCAGCTGGATGCTCTTGATTAATAATATAAACATCCCCATCCACCAATTTTACAGTTTCTCCAGGTAGGCCAATTATTCTTTTGATGTAGAAATCCTTTCCGTGTGGTGGTTTGAAAACTATGACGTCACCTCTTTCAGGTAAGCCATTTCTCCACTGACCAATTTGTAAGTAGCTACTCTTATTGATAATTAAGTAGTCTCCAAAGCCGTCAAGACATTGATTATTGCGGTAGTTAAAGGTATTACACATGGAAATTCCGTACACTTGAAAAGGTGAAATGATGAAACTGCGTATCACAAACACCAGCAACAGTACTCCAATCAGGTTTAACAAAAGATCAGCTACTATCAGTGCTTTCTTCTGTTGTTTTTCAGAGAGTTTAGTATGTTTAAGTTGTTGAGCAATAAGTTTTAGCAAGAAGCCGTTTTTTTCTGTGCGTTTCAAGGTGGTGTGATTAGAGTTTGCCAAGATAATTTAGCTTTACTTGTCTTTTTAGTAAAGTGTAGAATTAATAGGAAGCATCAAAATTTATGAGTAAACCAAAGAAAATTAGCTCAATCGCCTATAAGTTGTTTTCGCCACATCTGGAAGATGGCGAAGAGATTGTTGGTATTGCGCATAGACATCCTTTTGTTTTACTTAAGGGAGGCTGGAAAGTAGTTTTATTTGGTTTTGTCTTACCAATTTTTTTTTGGAATTTGTTTCCTGAATTATGGGTTGTCGTGTTTGCCTGGTTGCTTGCGGTATTAATCTCTATCAATTGATCTTCAATTATTATTTTGATGCAGTTTTGATTACGAAAAAAAGCTTGATCGATGTAAAGTGGGAGGGCCCATTCAATAGAACTTCAGTTCGATTGGATTATTCGATGATTGAAGGTTCTACTACTTCTACACCCGGCTTTATTCATACTATTTTCAATTTTGGCACCATACAGATCAATCGGCAGGGTGGTTCTGTTGGTATTGAACTAAAAGACGCTATTAATCCAGCAAGAATTGAGGGATTGGTCTTGAAGATGCAGGAAAAATACCTCAATGACAAAAATTTCAAAGAAATCAAAACTTTGAAGGGCTTATTGAGCAACATGGTTAGCCAACATTTAAAAGAGGTTGAAGTAGATTTATAATTATGGATTGGAATTTTTTATTTTATAGTCTGATTGTGGTCGTATTTACCGGAGGTGTGATTTTAGTATGGTGGTATCAGTCTAATGTAAGTGTGCGACTAACAAACAAAAATAGACAAAAATATTTGAAATTCTGGCAAAAGATTAAAAATTTGGAGAATCCTCGAGAACAAGTTATGGAAGCGGATAAGCTCTTGTATCAATTATTAGCAGATCAGGGTTTCAGTGGAAGCGTGGCTGAAAAACTGAAAGCTGCGAAACATAAATTTACTGACCTTGATGCTGTTTGGCGCGCTCACAAATTGCGCAACAAAATTGCCCATGAAATTGACTTTCATTGCAGCAAAAAGGAGGTAGATCTGGCTTTGAGTGCTTTTGCTAGAGCTTACAAAGATTTAGGCCTAAAATAACCCTTGATGAATAAATTTGTGATTGGTATTGGGGCGTATCAGCATGTGGATTTGAGTTCTGTGCAAGCGGACTTATCGAGGGCTGGTTTTGGTATTCTGGCTGAGAGAGACATTTGGCGTGAGTTACAGCAAGCAGGTCAGCCTGGCGCAATGCAAGTGGGTAATTATTTTGGGGAAAAGTTTTTAAAGGCGAATGGGGCAGTTGATGTTCAAAAAATTAAAAGGTTTATCGGAGACAATCATCATAAGCAAAAAATTTACAATCATTTACTTTGGCCCTTGTTGCTAGCTGAAACGCAAAAGAGACTTGATCAAATGACCGGACCGGTGGCGATTTGCGGTGTTTATTTTGAACAGGCCAAAACCAGGACTTTGATTGATCGGCTATATTGGCTAGAAAACAGTCAAAATTTGACTATCGACGCCAGACTAGAACAAAAAATTGTACCAATTCCTGAAAAACTTGATTGGTATGGAGAAATTGAACATTTTAATTTGTCAGAAATACTAAAAAAAGATATGATCAATTAAAATAAAGTTTATGGTTATGTCCTATTCAGTAGATCAATTAGAGATTATTATCGGTTTAGAAATTCACGCCCAAATCTCCACAAAGACCAAGATGTTTAGTGCTGACAGTGCAGATTATTTTGGCAAAGAACCTAATGTGACTGTTTCGGAGGTCAGTATGGGTTTTCCTGGACAATTGCCAGTTGCCAATAAGCAAGCCGTCTATAAGGGGGTAAAGGCTGCCATGGCTTTGAATTGTCAAATAAATCAGGTGTCACATTTTGATCGTAAAAATTATTTTTACCCTGATCTTCCTAAAGGGTACCAGATATCGCAATTTGATTTTCCCGTTAGTCAGGAAGGCAAAATTTTGATTAAAGGTGAATTTGGCGAAAAGGAGATTAGGATTATTAGACTTCATTTGGAAGAAGATGCTGGTAAGCTTACGCATATTCAAGGAGGTAGTTTAATCGATTTTAACCGCAGTGGCGTGGGTTTGATGGAGATTGTCAGTTATCCGGATTTGCGGTCGGCTCAGGAGGCGGTGGCGTATGCCAAAGCAGTACAGATGATTTTGCGTTATGTGGAGGCTAGTGATGCAGACATGGAGAAGGGCATGATGCGCTTTGACGCTAGTGTATCAATTCGTCCAATTGGTGATAATAAATTGTATCCAAGAGCTGAAATTAAAAATCTCAATTCATTTAGATCTTTGGAATTGGCTATTCAATATGAAGCGAATCGCCAAAAACAGTTGTGGATAGCTGGGAATCCACCTGAAAAGGAAACTACTGTTGGTTATGATGACACGTCTGGAAAGACCTATTTTATGAGATACAAGGAAGGGTCTGACGATTATCGATATTTTCCGGAGCCAGATTTACCTCCATTGGTTTTGGATCAAGAGCTGTTAGAAAGTTTGCGAGCCACTATTCCGGAATTGCCAGATGCCAAATATAGACGCTATTTGGAGCAATTCGCCTTATCCGAGGCTGAGGCCTTGTTTTTGATAGAACAAGTAGAAATCAATCAATATTTTGATCAAGTTTTTGTGATTTCTCAGGATGCCAAAAAAACCGCTAGTTTTGTCTTAAGTATATTATTAGGTCAGCTCAAGAAAGATGATTTGCTGCTTTCGGAACAGAAAATTTCTGCAGCAATGCTTGGAAAATTAATTAATCTGGTCAATCAGGGCGCAATTTCCATGAATATTGCTAAAGGAGAAGTTTTTGAGGAAATGTATCGCCATGGTAAAGACCCTGAAGAAATAATTCAGGAAAAAGGGTTGAAATCGATTACTGATTCTGCTGCGATTGAAAGTATCTGTCAGGAAGTGGTTGCTCGAAATCAAAAAGTTGTGCAGGATTATCTGAGTGGTAAAGAAAATGCTTTTAAGGCTTTAGTAGGCCTTGTGATGAAAGAAACCAAGGGGCAAGCAAACCCGGTCTTAGTTAATGAAATATTAAATAAATTATTAAAACAAACATGACTTCATTAGATTTTTTGTATATTGCCCTGGGAGGAAGCGCGATTTTATTGACCATTTTCCTCTGTGTGCTGCTGCTTTATACTATCTTGATTGTGCGTGATGGCAGTAAGATGGCTGAAAATCTTAAAATCTCTTCTGAAAAAATCAAGGATGCTGTGTTGGACCCCTTAAAAACTCTCAGTGAGTTTTCAACCGGATTTGCCTTTATTCAAACTATTTTTGAAAAAGTAAAACAGAGATTTGGCATGGAAATGGAGGATCAGCCAGACCAGAAACAGAGTTGGTTTAAAGTCAAAAAGATCAAAAAATAAAGTCAGAGCCAATTATTGACAAATTCAGCTTTTTATATATGCTTAAACTTAGCTTTTTGCGATGTTTATGGCACATAGACGCTTGGAATGGCTTTTAGTAGCCTTGATGATTATTGCTCTGATCTTAGTAATGCTGTCCTTGTGGGCTGCAAAGTTTGCTAATGGAAATTTAAACATTTGGAATAATCAGCCAATATTTAGTCTGGAAATACAAATAAATCAGTTGGAGCAATCACAAAGGGCGGTTAAAGCGGAATATGCTTTTCAGTTGAAAACTTATCTGATATTGCGTGAGGAAATCAGTAAAATAAGTTATTCGGAAGCTGAAAGAGCACAGAAACTTGCCGAATTGGAGCAACAATATTCGCAACAAAAGCTCAAAGAGCTGGAGGCTAAAATTGATCAATATAATTATCAAATCACACAGCTCAAAAGAAAAAGATGCTTAGCCGTCTGTTCTTGATTTTTGAATGACTTTCCAAGGAAAGCGAATCACTGCATTATAAATTCGAGGAAGCCTTTTTCGAGGTTCTTGTATCAGTCTAAATAGCCACTCCAAGCCAAATTTCCTCAGCAAAGATGGTGCGCGTGGTATCTTTCCTGACAAAAAATCAAAACTGCCTCCAATGCCGATTGCTACTTTTACAAATGGCAGTTCTGGTAAATGCCGTGCTATCCATAGCTCCTGTTTGGGAGCTCCATAAGCTACAAAAAGTATTTCTGGAGAAAGTTTTTTTAGTACTGAGATCACCTCAGGATTGTCTGGATTGATGCTCGAAGTACCAACAATATTGACTTTTGGATTAAGTTTTTGCAGGTTTGTCTGAGCGGCAGAGGCTACTCCGGGAGCTGCTCCCAAAAAAAACTTGCTGAATTGATTGAAATCGGATTGTAAACAGATTTCTTTGGTTAAATCTACTCCTGTAATCACTTTTTTCTCCGTGAAAGTAAATTTAAGCAAACTAGTAAAGGTTGTCCAGAAACTGGGGTGAGGATGTTTTTCTAATAGATTCTTTGCCCAGAGTATGCCATTTCCGTCTGGAATGTTAAAAGTTTTGTTTAAGATCTTTTTTAGTTCCGGCTGATTTTCGGCGGCTAAGAGTATTTCTGGATTGGGAGTGGCAATGAATGTTTGTTTGGATTGCAGAACGCGCGCTTTTATGCACTGGCAAATTGCAGATAGGCTACCTAATTGAAAATTAATACCCCAAAATTGGAATTGTTTAAGCATTTTTTTGCAGAATAAAACAGAAGTTAAATCCCTGACCAGCTTTGACTCGTTGATTGTCAACTACGCTAAAATTCTCTAAAATTTGAAAACCGTTCTTGAGAAACAGTTTTGCTAATTCGGAATTGCTAAATGCGTAGTAATAGCGACTGGCTAAGGCTGATTTGCCATTTTTCCACTTGATAAAGAGGTCATTGGGCGAATATTCACCCATGGAAACCAGGGCACGTAAATAGCCGGTAAAAATTGGAGTCCAGTATTTTTTTTGCCAAAGATTCCAACAGGTTAAGACAATTTTGCCACCGGGTTTAAGGACTCGGTACATTTCTTTGATGGCTTGTAATCGTAATTTTGGACTCGGTAAATGATGAAAAGCGGCGATATTGAAAATCAAATCTGCAGTATTCTCGCTGAGGTTAATTTTTTGTTGCTCGCCTAGGAGAAATTGATGACTGGGATGCAATTTCTGCGCTATTTTCAGAAAAAACGGGTTATTGTCGATCCCCATATACTCAAATGGTTGATCTTGAAAATGTTCCAAAAGAAAATTTAGTAATCGACCATTACCACACCCCAGATCTACAATTTTGGCTTTGGTGAATAAGTGTTTTTTAAAATACTCGAATTCTGGCCAAGGATGTTG
>CAZJJZ010000008.1:8368-9659 GCA_964546505.1 uncultured Candidatus Peribacteria bacterium | reverse complement strand
AGGATGTTGCCGGGTATCACTAAATTGTTCGGCTATTTCTGAATAGGAATTCTTCACTTTCTGAAGCATTCTTTCCGCTGTTTGCTCTTTCATTTTACCTCAAATTAAGCTAATAATTACATATCGGAGGCAAAGCCGATTATTCCTAATATAGCAAATGATTTCTAAGGCAACAAAAGAAAGTATCAATAAAAAATTGGTGTGGGAGGCCTATTTTGCTGAAGTAACAAATCAACGTGAATTACAAGAGCTGAAGAATAGTTATAGTGTAAAATATGGAATACCTTCAGTGGCCAATGTGGAGCTAATTCAGGCTTATCGCGATTTGGTTGAAGAAGGTAAACTTGCTGAGAATAAGGATTTTTTTAAACTGTTGCGAAAAAGAGGAGTGCGTTCACAGTCTGGGATCACCAATATTACAGTTCTGACAAAAGCCTACCCCTGTCCAGGAAAGTGTATTTTTTGTCCAACTGAGCCAGGTATGCCCAAAAGTTATCTTTCCGATGAACCAGCCATGATGAGGGCGATTCTAAACGATTTTGACGCACGCAAACAAACTTTAAACCGCCTAGAAAGTCTCAAAAAAACCGGCCATGATACCGATAAAGTTGATGTGATTGTTTCAGGAGGTACTTTTTCGTTTTATCCTAAACGTTATCAAGTGGATTTTACACGTGGTATTTTTAATGCCCTAAATTTTCCACACAAGCCTGTGCGGTCTTTGTTAGAAGCTCAAAAAATCAATGAAACTGCAGCTAATCGCTGTATTGGATTGTCTTTTGAAACTCGGCCTGATCATATAGATGTAGATGAATTGAAACGATTACGTCGATTGGGTGCTACTAAAATAGAAATTGGAGTGCAGTCACTCAATGATCAAGTTTTGGCTCTTAATAAACGAGGGCATGGTGTCGCGGAAGTCCAAAAGGCTATTCAATTGATGCGGGATGCCGCTTACAAAATCAATGTACACATGATGCCCAATTTGCTTGGTTCTACGCCGGAAATTGATTTGGCAGATATGCGAGAATTATTTGATAATCCTGCCTATCGTCCTGACTGGTTAAAGGTTTATCCATGTATGGTAGTACCTTGGTCACAATTGGAAAAAATTTTTCAAAAAGGGCATTACCAGAGTTATGACGATGCGACTCTGATTGAATTGATGGTGCAAATGAACACTATTTTTCCGAAATATGTGCGTGTTACGAGGATTTATCGAGATATTCCGGTTAATCATGTTATTTCGGGTTCAAAATTAGCTAATTTAAGGCAAGTTGTGGAGGTGGAA
>CAZJJZ010000008.1:0-8337 GCA_964546505.1 uncultured Candidatus Peribacteria bacterium | reverse complement strand
GGTGGAATTGAAGAAGAGGGGAATCACTCCAAGGGATATTCGTAGCAGGGAGATCAAGGACCAAAAGGTTAATTATCAAGATTTGGAAATGAGAGTTCAGGAGTTTGAGGCTTCTCAGGGTCAGGAATTTTTCATTACTTTTGATCATATAAAGCAGGATAAGCTGTGTTCACTGTTGCGGTTACGATTTTCTTCTTATAGTTTGAATGGGCAAAAGCATTTCATGCCCGAATTGGAAGGAGCGGCTTTGGTTAGAGAAGTTCATACCTATGGTGAGGTAGTTAAATTAGCTGATAATGGATACACTGAATCTCAGCATATCGGCTTGGGTAAGCGGATGATGCAGAAAGCGGAGGAAATCGCTGTTAAAAATGGGTATCTTAAAATGGCTGTAATCTCGGGGATTGGCGTAAGAGAGTATTATCGTAAGCTGGGTTATCATTTAGAGGGGACTTATATGGTCAAGAAATTGAAATAATTTCACTCTTTGGTCAGGGTTAGTGCATGGTCAAACCGACTTTTTTGTGTTATCATTTCATGATATATAAACAAAAATCTAATTCATGGCGAATTTCGAAATACACAAACCAGTTGAGTCTTTGCGGCCAATTAATGCTCTAAAGAATCCAGCTGAAAGCTTGTACAGAGCCAAAGATTTGGCACGACGTGAAGCGCAAAAACGTGCTCGTCAGGAAGAGCGAGAGCGTTTAAATAAAGAAGAGAATGCACAAAAAGTTTTGGAAGAAGATTTTCAATTTTCCCCAAATAATCGACTTTCTTTTGAGGACTATCAACAAGTTGATTCGTGGGTGAATTTGGAGGAGGGGAATGATGAAAATTTTTCGCAGGAAATTTTTGGAAAAAGTAGAGATTATGACACTTTCGTACTGAATTTGGAAGGTAAGTTCGAAAATGGCAAAAGGTTTATCGGCTGGCAGGAGGAATTTGATTTAGAAAAGAAGAGTAATCCAAATTTAAATAAAACTCTCCAGGATTTTGTTAGTGAAAAACTATTTGATCAATTGAATTTTCAACGGTTGTCGCTCTCCGAAAGGCGATTATACAAGTTATTACCGTTGTTAGATCCTGAATCAAAAGATTTAAGGCTAACGGTTCAAAAATATCAAAAAAATTCTGAACGATATTTTGATTTAAATCAGAAGGAGTTGGAAAAAATTTATCTTGAAGGAAAAGAGATGGGGCCACAGCAGATAGATGGTTTATTACAGACTACTTTTGGACAGGATTTTTTGAAAAGTCATGCTTCAGATGAACAAAAAGAACTGCTAAAAACATTTGCCAAGAAAGTGCTGGATGATTATGTACAAATGTTGATCAATATAGAGACCAACAAGGCATTGCTACCAACGATGTTGGATGCCGCAAAAGCGAAAGTAGGTAAAGAAAAATGGGAGAAAATGTTGATTGGTAAGGCCAATGAAGAAAATGATCGTCGTAAAGAGCAGAAGCAGTTACAGGTTAATTTGGTAGACAAACCAACGAACATTCCAGAAATTAATAACAATGCTCCTTATTATGTCCAAAATTTTCGTACAAGTTTGGATGTGAGTATTTCTTCCTCACCAAATCCTAATGGTAATTTTGAAGTTAAATTTCCTAACGATAAGAAAGCTGAATTTAGTTTTGTAACGGTTAAAACTGATGATAAAAGGGAAGTCCGAATGCTAAAATTTATTGACCCTAATCAGGATCAACCGATGGAGTTGGTAGAGGAAAGTGAATTTCGATCTCACCTCAATTCTTTGATGTTAGACAATATTTTCAATGACTATGTCAATAAGTATCATGTGAAGTTTGGGTTCGATTTGAATCAGATTTTATCTGATCAAAAAATGAATTTATTGGCTGCGCAATTATTTGAATTGCCGATCAGAAATGGCAAACCAGATTTGGGCGCAAGAATTTTGAATAAAGAAGAATTGGTCTTTTTTGAGAGGATGATTGATTTGTTAATCAATAGTAAAAATGATCAATCAAGGCCAGGAAATGAAGTTTTGAAGTCATTTAATGGACGAATTGAAGTTTTAATGCGTGTGATGTCAAATAAGCAAAATGCGGATAAATTACGAAAAGCCATTGCTGATTATGTACCTCAAAATGCAGTATCTTTAGATATGTTATTGTTTGAGAACTCTGTTAAATTTTAAGGTCTTGGTGGGGAAGTGATAGATTATGTTCACAATTGTAAAGACTACTATTATTTTGCACAATGTATCTTGTACAAAAATATGGAGTTAGTTCACTTGATTAATCGGTATTTTATTCACTAATTGCTTCGACCTGATGTAAATAGCATTAACTATTTAATGTATAATCTGGTAGTTTCTCGACTTGTGTTTTCAATTCCGGCAATAAAGCCATTTCCGGATCCCTTTCCAAAATAAACTCTGCCGTGGACCGTGCATCGGAAATTAATTTTTGATCGCTTAAATCGGCTAATTTTAAGTCCCCTAATCCGCTTTGTCTCACACCATAGATTTGTCCAGATCCACGTTGGAGTAAGTCTATTTCTGCAAGTTTAAAGCCACTATGGTGTTCAACCAGTGCTTTAAGTCTTTGCATTCCGGTTTGTGAGTATTGTTGCATGAATAAAAAGCAGTAAGATTGGTGTTCACCACGGCCGACTCGGCCTCTAAATTGATGTAATTGTGATAAACCGAATCTCTCCGCACCCTCAATAACCATAATTGAAGCATTTGGAATATCAATCCCCACTTCAATGACTGAGGTTGAGACCAGAATCTGAATCAAATTTTGCTTAAAATCGTTCATAATCCCCTCTTTTTCCACGCTTGACATTTTGCCGTGAAGAAAGGCTAATTTAAGGTGTGGAAAAATGTTTTGCTGTAAATGCTCATATTCACTGATTACAGATTTTAACTCTAGAGAGTCGGATTCCTCAATCAAAGGACAAATGATAAAGGCTTGCCTTCCTGCTCTGATGCGATCTTCAATCCATAGATAAGCATCTCGACGCTTATTTTCCGGAACAATTCTAGTGATGATTGGTAATCTGCCCTTTGGTAATTCGTCAATAATTGACAAGTCATGATCACCGTAAATTGTCATGGCCATAGTCCGAGGTATGGGTGTGGCGCTTAGACTTAGTAGGTGTGGTGACTGTTGCTTTTTGAGCTGCTCTCTCTGTAAAACTCCAAAACGATGTTGTTCGTCTACGATTGCTAAACCTAGGTTTTGGAAATTTACATTTTCCTGGATAATGGCATGAGTTCCAATTACAAGATTTACTTTTCCAGTTGCTATTTCCTCCTTGATAGTGTTTTTTTCAGAAGTTTTTACTTTTGAGCTTAGAAACTTAATATTAAAGTTGAATTTTTGAAATAACCTTGAGAGGTTTTGATGATGTTGTTCTGCCAGAATTTCTGTTGGAGCCATCAAAGTGGTTTGATATCCTTGAGTGATGGCAGTTAAAGCGGCAATTCCGGCAACAATTGTTTTTCCTGAGCCAACATCTCCCTGTACTAGCCTAAACATCGGAAAGCCTTTTTCCAGATCGCTAAAAATTTCGGCTAGTACCTTGGTTTGCGCGTTGGTTAATTCAAAGGGCAAGTCTTTGATAAATTGGTCGACCAAGGGATTTTGAGCGATGATTTTTTGCTCTGAAGGATGAATTTTTTGCCAGGCAAGGCGACGTTGAAGACTTTTTATTTGTAATAGCAAAATTTCCTGGAAAGCTAGGCGTTTCTTGGCCTTTTCCAGTTGGCTTGGACTGTCTGGAAAGTGAATTTGCTGAATTGCTTCTGCATAGTCCATGAGCTCGAATTTTTGTAGAATTGTGGACGGTAGGTTTTCGGTAAACAAATCGGTAGAGTTTTTCAATACAGGAAAGATTTTGTCTCTAAACCATCTTGAACTGATACCTTCTGACTCGACATATATGGGTACCAGTCGACCACTGTGTATTTGCACCGGTTTTTCAATTTCTACTTCTGGGCTGGGGAGAATAATTTTACCTAATTCCATTTTGGCTTTGCCAGTTACTAAAAGCGTTTGTCCATTATGTAAGCTGTTTTGCAGATATTGTTGATTAAACCAGATGATCTCGATACTGCCAGTGGCATCAGTGATTTTGCCTTTTAATAAACGCTTATTAGTTTTGGTTCTAACCAGCGAAAACTGACTTAAAGTACCTTTTATTGTCGAGACTTGGTCACTGCGTATATTGCAAATGGGTACTATTTCGCTGAGATTTTGATATGCTCTAGGAAAATAATTTAGTAAATCCGTGATAGTGTGAATACCAATATTTTGTAATTTTTTAATCTGGGTGGAGGTAGTTCCTAGTTGTTTGGCTAAATTACTGGGTGTCAGATTGTTGCTATTATTTGAGATATATGAATTTTTTTAGTATTCTAGCTGAGGTGTATTGGTTTGCAATCATTAAATGACCGAAAAAAGAGTATTTAAAATTGAGGATGAGATTGACCCTGTGCGAATTGATCGCTTTTTGTCTGAACGAAATCCAGATCTGAGTCGACAGTTTTTGCAGAAATTGATTGAGCAGGGTGCTGTGACGGTGAATCACAAAATTATCAAAGCAAGTAGAAAAATCGCTGCTGGCGATTGTATTGAGTTACAAATTCCCGAATTGAAAGAATTGGATTTAGTACCATTGGAAATGCCATTGGAGGTGTTGTTTGAGGATCAAGATATCTTGGTTTTAGTAAAAGCTGCTGGAATGGTGGTACATCCTGCTGATCATGGTAAATATCATCAAAATTCTTTGGTCAATGGTCTCTTATTTCATACCGACAGAGAGTTGGGTGGTATTGGTGGGGTTAAAAGACCTGGTATTGTTCATCGTTTAGATAAAGACACCTCAGGTTTGATGGTGATTGCAAAAAATGATTTGGCTCAGAGAGGTTTGATGCAACAATTTAAAGATCGATCAGTGAATAAGAAATATTGGGCACTGGTCTGCGGAAGTTTAAAGCAAAAACAAGGAATGATTGATTTGCCGATTGGTAGAGATTTAAGAAATCGCAAGAGAATGGCGATAAATAGTATCAATGGTAGAGACGCAAGAACGGAATTTGTAGTTAATAATCAGTGGTCATTGGGCAAGGGCTTAGGTTATGTTTCCTTGATTGACATCAAACTATTGACTGGTCGCACACATCAAATCAGGGTGCATTTTAAGGCTATTAATCATCCTTTGGTGGGAGATGAGACTTACGGTTTTAGCAAAATTAACGCTTATTTTGGAAAAACATTTGATTTGAAAAGACAATTTTTACATGCCTATTCTCTGGAATTTAGTCACCCCAGAACAAATCAAAAGCTCAGTTTTAAGTCTGAGCTTCCAATTGATTTACGATCTGTGGTTGAACAGTTGAAGATGTCAGGAAATTAGAACGTGCCTACTTCCAAAATAGTGTAATTTTGTCTGTGACCTTGTTTCTTGGCGTATCTTGTTTTGGGTTTGAATTTGAAGACAGTTACTTTTTCACCTTTGGCATTGTCAATTACTGTGGCAGGAATTGTTAAATCCAAATAGGGAGCACCAATTTTGGTTTGACTGCCATCTTCATTGGCAGTTAGAAGAACTTTATCAATAGTATAAGCTTCTTTTGCAGCAAGATTGAGATTGTCTACAGAAATTTGGCTGCCTGAGGTAACTTTGTATTGTTTTCCGGCGATTTCAACAATAGCGAACATAGGTAAAATGCGTTATAGTAGCTAAAAGCGTTGTAAATTTACTTGAGAAGGCACTAATTTGCAAGCTATTTTTTCGGCTCTTGTATACTTTGATTTAGTTTTTTGATTTCTTCTCTCAGTTTCATCATCAATTTGATTCGGTAACGCTGCCAGTAAGAAAAGTCCTGCAGAGAGCTAAGTTTGCCTTTTAATTCGGGAATTTCTTGACTGATTTTGAATGGTATTTGCTCCAAAATTCTAGAAATTTCACTTAAATGAGCATTTTTTCTGGCCATCTTTACCTGTTCCAAAAAAATGCTTTCCACCTTCTGTTTTTCTGCGAGTAAATATTTGAGAATTTCTTCCAATTGTGCTTTTCTAGACTGGAAAAAATGCTTTTTGGTAGCATCCTCTAATTCTGTTACTAGTTTTGAATTGTCAAAAGAGCTATTTTCAGAGTTTTCAGTTTGCAAAGATTCAGTCTCTGGCTTCATAATTATTGAATTTATTCATGGCACTTTCTATACCTTCCGATAGAGCTTGCATGATTGATTGACTGCAAATAGTAAGCATTTGCAGAGCTATTTTCTGCTCCTCTGTGGTAAAAGGTGATAAGACAAAAGAGCTGGTTTCTTGTTGAGTTGGAGCTGTTTTGCCTCGACTTTCTATACCAAGTCGCCAACGGGGAAATTTTGTGTCAATTTTTTGTACAATCGACTTCATCCCATTATGCGTACCCGGACCACCTTCTTTGCGGATCTTGATTTGACCAAGCGATAAGTCTAATTCATCAAATATCACCCAACAATTACTACTGTCTAACTTGTAATAGTTTTTGATCTTCTCTATACAATCACCTGATTTATTCATGAATGTCAGCGGCTTCACCAATAGAATACTTTCTCCATTGATTGATACATTAGCTGTTTCAGATAAAAAGTTGAGGTTCTTTTGGAAATTTACTGCCTGCTCCCTAGCAAAAAAATCTAAAGCCATGAAACCAAAATTGTGTCGCGTGCTTTGATATTCGGGACCAGGATTTCCTAAACCAAAAATCGCGATCATGACTTAAATGGGATTACAAATTGGTCCGATTCGCCAATACGTACTCGGTCTCCTGGCTGTGCACCTAGTTTTTGCAGCGCTTTCTTGATCCCTAGTTTATGAAAAAAATGATAAACACGTACCATGCCTTCACGATTCTCTGGATCTGTCATTTTGACCACTTGCTCGAATCTCTCATGTTTTACTTGCCATGTGCGACGTGTTTTACCTGTGATTGGATCAATTTTTTTGCGCACGAACTTCACTTCTAAGCGATTGTAATTATTTATCTTGGAATCGATCTCTTGTTCAGAATACTCCACCGGCTCTGGTTGATTCTGGAGATGTTCCTCTACTCTGCTAGCTGTATAAAACATTAATTCACTCAACCCTTCACCTGTGACTGCAGATAGACAAAATACTTCGCGGAATTTACCTTTATTTTTACGTTTAAATGCAGCTAACATACTCTTCAATTCAGCTGTATCCACAGCATCAATTTTATTAATCGCCACAATTTGTTCTTTTTCGCCCAATTCAGGATCAAATTTCACCAGTTCATGATTGATAGTCCTAAAGTCTTCAGTCAGTAAATTACGCGTTGCATCCAATAAATGTATTAAAATTTGATTTCTTGAGACATGTCTCAAAAATTCGAAACCCAATCCTTTACCCTCACTGGCCCCTTCAATTAAACCCGGAATGTCTGTGACAACAAATGAAAAGTCAGTATGTGAGTCGAAGCTTTTCATCTGTACCAAGCCTAAATTGGGTATCAGGGTTGTAAACGGATAATCAGCAATTTTGGGCTTACAATTGGAAATTCTAGAAATCAACGTAGATTTGCCCGCAGAAGGCACACCAATAATTCCTACATTGGCAACCAATTTTAGCTCTAAATCCACTAGCATTTTTTGCCCTTGCTCTCCTTTTTCCGCGAATGTCGGAGCTTGGTTGGTAGAAGATTTAAAATGTGTATTTCCCAACCCACCTCTACCTCCTTTGGCGATAATTGCAACTTGATTATGATGTGTTAAATCCGCAATTATCAGACCTTCCTGCTCACTTTTGATGATTGTACCAACAGGTACTTTGAGAACCAAATCCTCACCATCTTTACCATGCATATTTTGCTTGCCTCCATTTCCCCCATCTTCTGCTTGGAACTTCTTTTTCGTATGAAAATCAATTAAAGTGTTTATATTGCGGTCTGCCTGAAAAACAATATTTCCTCCTCTTCCTCCATCACCTCCATCCGGACCACCTCTATCCACATATTTCTCTCGACGGAAATGCGAAGAGCCGTTTCCTCCCCTGCCAGCATTCAATTCAATAGTTGTTAAATCACAAAATTTACTCATAGTTGGTTTTTAATCCCATTCCTTATAACACAATCAATTTAAAAGAAGAAGAGTCAATTTTCGTTTGACTTGCAAGTGTCAAGTTCGTAAAATGCCTCTGCTTTATGGCATATTGATTGGGCGAGTGGCGGAACTGGCAGACGCGCACGACTCAAAATCGTGTACTAGCAATAGTGTGAGGGTTCAAGTCCCTCCTTGCCCACCAGAATCAAAGGAAACGGCGCATTGCGGCGTTATTTTTGGTTCGCTCGCA
>CAZJJZ010000007.1:32695-51020 GCA_964546505.1 uncultured Candidatus Peribacteria bacterium | reverse complement strand
TTTACGCAAAGAATTCGCCAAAGAATTCAATGAAGATGGCTCTTGGGACGCCACTGTCAAAAAAAATGCTACATTGATTGGCCAAGATATTGCCGCCACTGCCAAGGAGATCTACCATGACCCCAAAGTTCAGGCGAAAATTGCTGAAGGCAAGAAAGAGGCGAGTAAGTTATTGGAAAACGCGAAGCAAGAACTGACCAAGAAGGCAGAGGAGTTAAAGCAAAAAGCCCAGGAAAAAATCAAGTCCATGAATACAGAAGATGCTCCGAAGCCCAAAACCTCCAGAAAAACTAATCGATCAAAAGGGAAGTTAAGTGATTGATCACTTTAATCCTTTGTTCAGTATTGCTGGTATTTTGGTAAAGAATGGTGGCTAGTTCGGCGGCCAGACCAAGTATTAATTTAGAGCGCACTACGCGACTGCCTTTGCTATGCTCGGCGCTTATATTTGCTTTGAAAATAAAAGTGTCTCTGACGCACTGTACAAAGGTATTGTAATTGTCCAAATAGTGTAACAAGCCTAAAATGGCTAATTTGTCACTGCCTAATATTGGCTCAACATTAACGCCTAATTTATAAGCCAGTCGCCAAAAGTTTTTAATTTTTTCTTGATTGTGTGGAGGGCAAAGTGCCTCCACTTGTCTTAATCCTTCAGAGAGATTATGTACAGCAGTTGATTGCTGAGGTAACAGTTTGTTTTCTCCAATCAGCCGTCGATGAACATCTTCAGCTATTGCATTGATCACTTGTAATGATTTATTCGACTCTTGTTTGGGGATTATCTCATCTTCATTCAGCCTATTTGGTCTTTCGCTATTTCTGCCCATAAAAAAAATTATACAGCAAAAATATACAGAAGCAAAAATTATTGTCAATGACTGAAATATGTCAAATTAAATTTTAAGAAGCAGCAAGCTGCCATGTCCATGCATATTGAAGTTTTCTTCATCTCTTCTTTTGGGATCGCTTGTTCCGGTCTGCCTGTCAATTTCCAGCAAGGGTTTGATTTTTTCACTCAATTTCTCCAATTTCCAGTCTTGCCCGTCTTTGGCTTGTTCTAC
Source organism: uncultured Candidatus Peribacteria bacterium (assembly GCA_964546505.1). Taxonomy (GTDB): domain Bacteria; phylum Patescibacteriota; class Gracilibacteria; order UBA1369; family UBA1369; genus CAZJJZ01. The sequence continues at coordinate 49,959 of CAZJJZ010000007.1, read as the reverse complement.
AAAATTGAGTATTTTATTTAATCTAAACACCTCCGCATCCGGATTCTCGCCATTCTTGATCATTTCTGCCATTGTTCTACTTAGCTGATCATCCGTGGGAGTTCCTTCAATCAGTTTGAGTATGTTCTGATTAATTACGCAAACCGTATCTCCCTTCCTGAGGCGATATCTCACCTTTGGAGCTGTGATTATTACTTTTCCTTGCCTCACAATCATCACTAAACCTTTATTTGCGCCAGCTTCATTTTGATGCAAAGTGTAATGATCTTGGTCCAATTGTTCTATGGCTATATTGCGCGAAGCTATGTTGCGTTCTGTAGTGGCCTTGATTTGGTTTAAGATTTCAGTGCTTCTAGCCAAGCGTCCAAGCTGTTTATTACTGGCAAAACTTTCCGCCAATAATTGTTGACTTGTTTGATAAGAAATATCCGTTTCACTATCCTGTGCTTCTGCAACACTGATAAACACTTTATTTTTTTCTTTCATCAGACCAATTAAGCCAACAGGGGCGCGCTTGGCAAAATCGATTTGTCCTTCCACGCCTTCAGAAGCTGTTAACATTTGTACAGACTCCAATCCCGGTATTTCCCTCTTTTGTAAATACAAACCCCGATTGGGCGTACTAATCATTGTTTCGGGATTTGAAAGTCGACCATGCAAAGTGTTTCGCAGCTTATTTAGCTCTTCATCCCGGCTCCAGAAAGGTAGGCTGAAAGTTGCCGCAACCACTTTTTTCTTTGCCAATTTTATTGGCGGCTGGGCATCATTCTTTTCAACATTCACTATCTGTAAGGCTGTATTTTTCATTCGAAGAATTAGTAATCTTTGTATTATAACATACATTAATAGATAAGCCAAATATGCCAATTGTATTACAATTTAGCTACCTAGAAATGGGGGTTTATGGACTTAAAGATTAGATTGGAGTTTAGCTGCGACCAGCAAATTATGCATTAAACACGCTACTGTCATTTTGCCCACGCCACCCGGTACAGGGCTAATCCAACTGACTTTCTCCAACACGTCAGCAAAATCTATATCACCTTGTATTTTACCATTCTCAGTTCTGCTAATTCCAACATCAATTAATACCGCACCAGATTTAATCATCTGTGAATTGATCAACTTGGCCTGTCCAGCAGCGCTTACTACTATATCCGCCTGGGCTGTAAATTCACTTAATTTTGGTGTTCTACTATTGAGTACAGAAACGGTGGCTCCACGATTTATCATGGTTAAAGCAATTGGTTTTCCAGCCACCAACCCGGAACCAATCACGCAAACTTTTTTCCCTTCCACTTTAATGCCATAAAAATCCAACATCTGCAGAATACCTAATGCGGTGCAAGGAATCAGTTTTTCATTGCCCAAGAATGTCTGACCCAAATTATATGGGTGTAGTCCATCAACGTCTTTACTCGGGTCCACAGCCTCAAGAATCGCTTCCCTTTGTAAATTAAATGGTAAAGGTAATTGCACCAAAATTCCATTAACTGACTTGTCTTGATTCAATTCCTTAATTAATTCAATAACTTCTGCCGTTTTTACCTGCTCACTAGCAAATCTCCTAATTTCCGCTAGAAATCCGAGCTGATTGCACATATTCACCTTCTGTTGTACATAAATTTCACTACCCGGATTGTGGCCGATCAGAATTACCACCAGTTTTACCGGTTTTCCATATGCCTGAGCTGCAATTTTCACCTTCTTCAATACCTCAGCCGCTACTAGTTTTCCATCCAATAATTTATTTTCCATCTATCGCTAAAAATTTTTTGACTACATTCCAGATATCACTGGAGGTTTCTCCAATTGATTGTTTCACAGTAACTTTGTGCCAATTTAGTTTTTCAGAAAGGTTGTCCATTACGAATTGGCAAGCGTCCATTAAATCACTGTTACTTTCATGAATATGTTTGCTTTCCGCGGCGAGCATATTTCTCTTGCCTTTCAAATAAATTGCCAAATCTTCCTTTCGTAAAAATTTATTCATTTCTGACAGCCAATCTAGGTTTAGTCCTTTTGCGCTTCCCCAAGCCAAACCCGTGCCTGTATAGTCTTCCGCTACGACAATTTTTCCTTCATTCAACAATTCTTCTAGGGTAGGCTCAAACTGATAGCGATTGATTGTAAACCACATCTGCAATTCATCTTCGGAAATCTTCTGTTTATTGGTAGAAGAATTTCTCAAAATCTCATTCAAATATAGGCCACTGGGCTTGATGTCGTATACCGGATACTTCACATATACTGTTTCGAAACCGGAATTCTTCAGATTTTCAATCAAGATTTTAGCCTGAGTTGATTTGCCAATATTATTTACGCCATAAAGCGTAATCAATTTTCCTTTTTTCATGTTGTTTATTTTCCTGTTGATCCAAAACCACCACGTGTTTGACTGGAAATCTGTGGTACTTCCTCAAATTCAAAACGATCGATTTTGACGAAAAGTCCTTGGGCGACGCGATCTCCTCGTGACACTATTACCTCTTGATTGGTAAAGTTGAACACTTGTACTTTCAACTCATCTTCCGGTCCATGATAATCCAAGTCAATGATACCAACTCCATGAGGTGTGGATAGGCCTTTTTTGAGTGGCGTACTGCTTCGGGAAGCTAAAATTAAAGCATATCCTGTTGGCACCTTGATGATTACATTGGCGGGGATTAGACCGATTTGTTGACTCCCAACGACGATGTCCTGGCGAGAAATCAGGTCAAAAGCTACTGCTCCTGACGTCTGATATTGAGGTAGAGGTAAATCTTTATCAATCCTGGTGATTAAAACTTTCAACAGTCTTTGGTTAAAGAATAAATTACACTAAAATTACTCTAAATTGACCTTTTCTAATAGCTTCGCCTACAAAAACAACTTGACACAATTTATTTTCGCTAATTTTTTATTGTTGTTTTGAGATTTGTTGTTTAGAATAAATCCATGTCAAAAAAGAGACAACAATCAGCGATCCACTACAGTGAATATGCCGTGGGTGGACAGGCCGTTTTGGAAGGGGTAATGATGCGATCACCCAATTATACGGTAGTAACTGTGCGTAAAACCAACGGTGAAATGGCTGTAATGGAAGATTTTTATCAAAATCTCAGCAGACGTTTTCGGATTTTGGGTCTGCCATTCTTGCGTGGGGTCATCAATTTATTGGAAATGATTTACATCGGCGGTAAAGGGTTGATGTTTTCCAGTCAACAAGCCTTAGCAGAAGAAAGTTCAGATCAGTCCGGTGAAAAGGAAAAGGCGGGGATTGGCAATGTGGCCTTGATTCTTACGCTGATTACTTCACTGGCTTTAACTATTTTAATCTTTAAATTCCTACCTTATCTACTCACCAATTGGGTTGGGTCTGGAATTGGTTTGGTGCAAGAACAGTATTGGCTATTTAATTTGGTTGATGGTGTCTTGAAAATCGTCATTTTTGTACTTTATCTCTATCTGATTGGTCTCACTCCGGACATGAAGCGCGTTTTTATGTATCACGGAGCAGAACACAAAACAATTATGACCTTCGAAAAAGGACAGGATCTGACAGTGGAAAATGCTCAGAAAAACGTACGTTTTCACCCCCGTTGCGGAACGAGTTTTATTTTACTTGTTTTTCTGATTAGTATAGCTGTTTATACGGTTTTGCCTCGTGGCGGTAGTTTTATTGAGGGCTTTGCTATGCGGATTTTGTGTTTGCCAATTATTGCGGGAATTTCCTATGAATTTCTCAAATTTTCAGCTAAATACCATCAATCCATGGTTTTTAAATTGATCACTGCGCCAGGATTATTGCTGCAGCGTTTAACCACTCGTGAGCCTGAGCCGGCTATGTTGGAAATTGCCATTCACTCATTGCAGAGGTCCCTATTATTAGAAAAAAAACATCAAGAAAATGTCCTCTAAATTAAAGTACTATTTACCTTTTTTGGTCACGTTTTCTCTGGCTGTCCTGGCACTCTTGATTTACGCTTTCTCCGGCCAGCTATTCAAGGATCAAAATCTCTCTCAATTAAAAACAGCACCTGCAGTACAAACAGTCCAGATTAATGAAGCTGCTAAAAGCATAACGGTTATTTGCGAGGACGGTACGGAGTATCAGTTGGAGAACCTCACAGGTGCCATAAATTACGAAGCATTGAAAGCCAATAAATGCCGTAACTAATATTGCTTTTGGAGAAGCGGCAACAAATATCTGCTAATTTTTTCATGATCGAACTTTTTGCAAAGTTGTTGTGTGAGTTAAACATTACTGTGTGTCTGGTTTATAAAAAGCCCCCGCAACGCGAGGGCTTCTCTGTCTTAACAGTGTAAACAGCTCAACGGTGCTTTATAACTCGCTCAAAGCTTTATTTACATCCAAGCGAATACCAGGACCCATAGTGGTGGCCACCGCTAAACTCTTGATATAAGTACCTTTTGAAGCTGCTGGCTTAGCATCATTAATTGCCTTGATGAGAGTTTTTAAATTTTCCAAAAGTTGCGCTTCACTGAAAGAAACCTTACCAAAAATATTGTGAATCAAACCTTGTTTATCAGTTCTGAACTCAACTTTACCCTTTTTCAATTCTTTGATGGTTTTCGCTACTTCTGGAGTAACAGTTCCAGCCTTTGGATTAGGCATCAGACCTTTAGTACCCAAAATCTTGGCAACTTTACCCAAATTCTTCATTACATCCGGACTAGCTACAGCAACATCAAATCCCAAGAAACCTCCGGTGATTTCCTCGATCAAATCATCTAATCCAGCCTTCAAAGCACCAGCATCCAAAGCTTCTTTCACCTGATTTTCATTTACGAAAGCTATTACTCTTACGTCTTTACCAGTACCATTTGGCAAAGCAACAGTAGATCTAACCATTTGATCGGCTTGTTTGGTGTCCACTCCTAACTTGAAGTGAACTTCACAACTTGCATCAAACTTGGTGGTAGAAGTCTTTTTCAGTAGAGCGACTGCATCCGCCAATGAATAGGCTTGTTTGCTGTCAACCAACTCAGCAACTTTCTGATATTTTTTTGACAATTTAGGCATATAATTATTTTTAAATGGTAATAGCGCTCAAGAAAGGGCTTAAGCTCCCATTGTCGATTTTATTCTAGGCTGGCTTTACGTTTTTTCCAGTCCGCCTGCATTATTCCAAAGTGTATTAACCAGACAGGTAAGCCCACCACGCCCAAGGCTATAGATTCAGCCATATTACGCTTAAAATCCTGATTGGCCTGATATTTCCTGGTTTCATCCAGTTCTTTAACACATTTCTGTACTTCTTCTGGGCTGCGGGGAATCTGTTTATTATCCGGTTGAGAATAGGTAAATTTACAGCTGTCTTGATCGTAAACACTGACCGGATAATAACCTTCATTTACTTGAAAAACCACGTTGAGGGTGAACAATCTCACTGCTCCAACAGCGCCAATAATAAACACTACTAAACCGATTCCTGAAGCAACACTGAAGTAAAGTGTTCTAATGACTTCCCAAAAAGAGGCATGTTGTTTGGATGCTTTGTCCATGGTCTTAGTCTTTAATGTCAACACCCATACTTCTAGCGGTTCCAGCAATGATTTTCATGGCATGATCAACGTCATTGGCATTCAAATCTGGCATTTTAGTTTCCGCAATTTTCCGTAATTGATCTTTGGTGATTGAGCCTACTTTATTCTTGTTTGGCTCTCCTGAACCTTTGGGAATATTGATTGCCTTTCTAATCAGTACAGAAGCAGGCGCAGTCTTCATGATAAAAGTAAAAGACTTGTCTTCATAGACAGAAATCTCTACTGGTACGATAGTATCGCCAAGTGGGGCTGTAGCATCGTTAAATTGCTTACAGAAACCTGGAATATTGACACCATGTTGACCCAAAGCTGGACCAATAGGTGGTGCTGGATTTGCCTTACCGGCTGCGATTTGTAATTTAATTACAGTTAATAATTTTTTGGCCATAGTTATGTAAAATATAATCTTGATCTAAATTGGCTTTCTGTCGATTTAGAAGCGAATCGCAGTGCCGATAAAAGTTAAAGCATTTGCTTTAACACCGAGAAATAGTCCTGATTGGTTAGGCTATTTGCCTTCGGGTAAGCCAGAGCATACACTGAGTCGGGATATTTGACAACTAAAAATGCATTTTCCAAGGGGGGACTGAAGTTTATAAAAAAAGAAGCCAGTCCAAAAATATTGTTTTGATTGAGAGTTACAGAAATATCACGCTCTAAATTGCTTTTGATTAAGGTGAATATTTCCGTTGACATCTCCTGATCCAGATCTTCAAAAGCATAAACCTCAAAAGCTTGCAAATCAAAACCATTTACTCGCTCAAAAATCAAAGCCTGCTTGGGATTGTATGAGGTTAACTCATTCAAATTAAATCGACCAAAAATTCTACCAGTGAAGGGCATTCTTTTTGCGCTGGGGTTGTTTAACCCTGCTGCAATTAATTTGTCTAAAGTAAATTTCGCGATTTGATCTGTATTGACAGTGGTTTGATCCGTGTCAAAGTTCAGGGTTTTAAAATTTTCAATTCTTATTTCTTGAGAGGATTCCTCATCAATTAACTTGCTCACAGCCAAATCGTCAAACTTCGGCTTGTCCTCCACTTTCTGAAACCATGGATTATCAGCCTCCGATACATTGTCCGTTGGAGAAGCGCTTGCGCTAAATGGCCTTCTAACAGGCCCTTCATCCACATTACTGATTGCGATTGCCGCCAAGATAATCACCCCCAAAACTGCAGCTAACGCCCAGAATGTGGATTGATTGTTCATTATTTCTTTTTTACCTGAGTAAAGTCTAGCTCCATTGGTGTTTCTCTACCGAAAATGGAAATTAATACTTTTACCTTACCTTTTTCTTCATCAACCTTATTCACAATGCCATCGTAGTTTACAAACGGACCATCCAAAATGATAACATGATCGCCAACACTGAAATCGATCTTAAATTTAGCTTCCGCTTCACCCATTTGTTTCTTTACCACGTTGAATTCGTCAGGTGATACTGGAACCGGTGTATTGCCAGCTCCCACAAAGCCAGTTACATTGGGAGTGTTTCGAACTACATACCAGGAGTCGTCAGTTACTACCATATCTACCAAGACATAACCTGGGAATATTCTTTTTTTCTCTGTAATCGGTTCGCCTTTTTTGATCACGATTTGTGTTTCTTTGGGCACTACCACGTCAAAAATCAAATCCTGCATATTCAGGGAGTCGATTCTTTGCTTAAGAGCTTCCGCCACAGCATCTTCATAACCTGAATAGGTGTGGATCACATACCAATGTCGTCCGGTGTTTTCTGCTTGTCTTGCCATGTTTAAAACTTAATAGATTGAGAGAGATTTAAGAGCTGTTGATAGCCAAAACTGAACAGTGCGTCAAAAGCGCCGGTAAAAATACCCATACCAACAGTAAAAACCATTACAATCAAAATAATTTTGAGCGCATGTTCCTTGGTAGGCCAAGTAACTTTGCGGAATTCCTCAAAACTATCCCGGAAATAATTAACCACTGCATTTCCTGCTTTTTTAGACATAAACTGACCTTAAAATGTAAAGCAGATGAATTTAAACAGAAAAGGCCAAACAATTCAAGCTGATTTGAAATCCTTTCTTCAGATGATTAAAGCTTTGTCAAAATCCATAAAATTTGCTAAAATATAAGGATTTATCATCAAAAAACTAAATGTTCGCCCGTTCCAACCAACTAAGCGAAAAACAAATCATCAGACCAAAAGCAAGTGCACAAGTACCAAAAGTCGGTTTCACCGCCTATCAAAAAGTCCTGCTCTTGATGCTGTGCATTGTCTGTTTGACTCTGGCTACCTGGCCGGTTACTTTTGCGGCGGGTAGTTTGCCTTTGCCTTCCGCAGCGAATTATAAGGGAGCCGTACAGGATCCTGGCGCTATTCAGGACTTTCAAAGTGGTTTTGCTGGCTTGGTGGTGGGCTTAATCTTAAATTTCCGCTATATTTTGGGAACTTTGGCGGTTGCCGGACTAGTTTTTGGCGGATTCAAAATGATCACTTCTGATGGTAATGAGGAGGTATGGAAAAAGCAGCAGGCCACGATTATCTGGTCAATTGTGGGATTGGTATTAATTGGTTTATCAGGTGAAATAGTGCGGATTTTTGCAGTAGGAAACTGCGTAGAGCAGGGTTATTTGCCATCAGCTAATAACATGGGATGTGTGGCTGGCGGATTTTTGAAAGACCCTAATACTTTGGTGGTACGCAGCACTTTATTTAACAGATTTGTTCAGAATCTCATTATCTTTATCAAGTATATCATTGGTGGTTTGGCAGTATTTACCCTGACCATTAACGCTCTCAGGATGGTGTCCATTGGAGGTGGCAATCCAGATGAAGTCAAAAAAGACCGACGATCGGTAGTTATTAGCTTGGTAGGTTTGCTATTTATCATTTTAGCTGACCCGATTGTCAACAATGTGCTCTTTAAAGTCGACACTACTCGCTACCCCAGTACTGGCGGAGTGGAAGCCGGTCTCAATTTGTCGCAAGGTATTAAAGAAATCGTTGGTTTTACCAATCTATTAGTAAGTATTCTGGGGCCTCTGGCAGTTCTGAGTATTGTGGCGGGAGGCATTATGTACATGTTTGGTGGAGTGGATAATAATATGAAAGAAAAAGGCAAAAAAATCATTCAACTGTCTGTGATAGGCTTTTTGATTATTTATGGTGCATTTGCTATCGTTTCCACTTTCCTCAGCGGCCGATTTGATGCTGGAGCTTCCACTGCTGTCACCAATGCGCCAGACACCACCTCACCGATAGATTTAAACTCACCCCAATAATGACTAAAATGTTTGTAAAAATTGGGCTGTTTGTCTTAATCAGCATAGTGCTGGTATTGCAGTCACAACAGATGATTGTGTTGGCGCAATCAAATCTGATTAGAGAAATTGGCGATCAAACTGCTTTACCCAGTATGGATGCAGGTCACGCCAATCAAACTTATCAAGCCGGTGCCAGTAAAGTAAGTAGTGTTATCTTGTATGTGGTTGATCTGGTGAAATATATTATCGGATCAATTGCCACGATTATTATGGTCATTTCCGGGGTAAAGCTGGTGATGGTGCAACAAAACGCTGACGAGGAGATGAAGAAAGCAAAAAAGAACATCCGTTTGGCAGCTTTTGGATTGGTGACTATTATTATCGCCGATCAGTTGGTTAAGGCGATTTGGGGAGTGGAAGGTGAGACTTTCCGAACTTCCGCAGATATGAAACAAAGCGCGGAAAACATCAATGCTTTAATAGGTGGATTTACCAATATTCTCAGAGTAATTATGCCCAGCATTGCTGTTCTTTTTATCGTTATTGCCGGAGCTAGACTGGTTACCTCGCGCGGTGATCAAGAACAGCTAAAGAAGGCAAAGGCACAGTTAACCTGGGCAATTGGCGGTTTGGTTTTGGCAGGTTTGGTGGAAGTTATTGTTTTCCAAATTGTGTTCCCAAATCAGGGTAGCCGCCTCAGTGATGTGGAATCATTCAAGAGACTGGTAGTTACCATCACAAATTTTGTATCGGGATTTATTGCCACTATCGCGGTTCTGCTGATTATCTATGCTGGTTACCTCTATGTCATTTCCTTGGGTGGCGATCAAGCAGGTAAAGCCAAAAAAATCCTCTATGCCGCTATTATTGGCTTAATCATTTCTATGGGTGCATTCGCAATAGTTAATACAGTTATTCGTATCGACACAGGAGGAAATCAAGAAACCGTTGAAATTCAAAACCTCGCTGTTCCCGGCCAATCAACATAAATAGGCCGCCAATTATACTTACAAAATAAAACACTAAACAACCGCTATGAAATCCCTCAAAACAAAAATACTCTTACTGCTAACTATTGGCCTTGTCAGCGTCACAGGGCTCACTCCCATAGCACAAGCCGACATCTGGTCTGCGCTTGGTACGAATGACGCAAACGGAGATGGTAAAGTAAACGAAGCTGACTTCCTACTAGGAGGGGATAAAAACAAAGTAGTCAGCTTTACTGACTTCAGAGGGGAATTGGCTCCACCTAGTACAGAAGGCTATGCACCCGGTTTGACTCAAGCCACTGATGCCAGAAGTTTTATTTTGAATGTTGTAAACTTTTTCTTGGGATTTCTGGGTTTGATTGCTGTGGTCATTATTATTTATGGAGGTTTTCTCTACGTCACAGACGCGGGTAAAGGCGATGGTTCCAAAAAAGGAAAACAGGCTATTAGCGGAGCGTTAATCGGTATTATTATCATTTTAAGTTCATTTGCTATTGTAAATACCATTTTACTAGCGCCAAGCGACAATGAAAAAGGAACAGTTGGAGGTTCAGGTTCGCCAATTCGTGGTGTAGCCGGCAGAGAAGGAATCAACTACACCGTACGAACCTTGCAAGAAGTGATTGAAGACATGGCCAACAACTATCGATTTTATTTGATGGCCAATAATCAGTTCAACTTGGTCAAAACCAATCTCAACAATACGCTTAACGTTCAAGTAAAATCCTGTGTCCTACCGAACTTTATCAGTTGTAATAATTTACTGGCAGATACAGTGGATAAGGAAATTGCCAGTTTAGGTAATTTATTGAACAACAGTTACGCTACACCAGAATTCCAAAGAGAGCTTAGTACATTAATAAATGAACGTCGAAGCACATGGGTGATCAATATTCGGGATTACGAAAAAACTATTCGTGAAAAAGGCTGCTATCAACTCAATACAGCTGGACAAAACAACTGTACTGAAGATCCTGACCAGAAAGACATCAGAGATTATTGGAACAGCGCTCTGGGCCCGGCAAGTGAAATTCAAAAAGAGTTGAATCGCTTTATCGCGACAACAGGTGCATCAGGTGAAACAGTGATTAAGACAGCATACAATGAACGTTTGTATATTTATTTCCAAAGACTAAATACTATCAGAACAGCAGTCAATTCTGTAGGCGTGGCCTCGGATGCATTCAACGCTTTATTCTCTGATTACAATGCTGCGCCAAATAATGGTAATGACATTGTTTATGCCAGCTTGCCACCATCTGCCAAATCCACCGACTTCCCCGCTACTTCTAATTTGGTCACTTATTTACAATCTCTCCAAGAAATCTACAGCATTATTTCAAACTTAAAATATGTTTATGCCGCGCTGGATGCCGACATCACAGAAGGCAATGCACCCTTAATCGTCAATTTCTCTACAGTTGGATCCAAGGACCCATCAGGGCAATCTATTGAGAATGATGAAATAGAATGGACATTCCCTGTCGAAACATGTTCAGGGTTAACTGTTGCACAGGAAGAAACCCCAAACCCAAAGGACGCTCCAGTTACTTACACAGCTAAAGGCCCTACTGCCTCCTGTACTTTCGATCAAGCAGGAACCTATCGTGTCAGCGTCAAAGTACCTGCATCAGAAAAGCTGAATCCTGCCACTAACGTCAAATTTTCCGAAGAAATTGCTGCCGGAATTTCTTACATAGATATCAAAGTTAATCCGCCAGCAACTAAAATCAATTTAACTACCAAAACTTCTGCTGGTGCAGCAGAAACTACAGTTTTGAAATATGACGACGAAGGGATGATAGAAACAGAAAGATCCGTAGTTTACTATACTTTGGATGAAGCGTCGGCAGGAATTGTGTTTGACGCAACTAAAACCAAATCAGCAAATAATAAGGATGATTTTGTTAAAGAAGAAAATGCCAAGATTAAATGGAATTTCGGGGTAGAAAATACCGATAACGACGCTTTATTGGATGTTTCAAACAATAACCTACAAAAGACAGTAAAGTACACAAAGAATGGCTCTTACCGTATCAAACTCGAAGTATATAACAAAAACAATATTGTAGATCGAAAAATCTTTACCCTGGTAGTTGCAGATGTTGCTCCTAGAATTGGCAGTCAACCACAAACGGGTAGAGGAGGAGAAGAAATTATTTTTGACGGTTCAGAATCATCTCCAACCAATTCTACAAAAAATTGGAAAGTTGTGGATATAAACAAAAAAGGTTCGGAGGCAGTACAATACGATTCGACCGACAACGTCAAGCGCGATGTTTGCAAAAAAGACTCGGGTGGAGATGAATTGGAATGTGTTTTTAAAGCTCCAGGGACTTATCGAGTGGATTTGAATGTAGGCGATGGTAACGAAGCTGCTTTGAATGATTCCAAAATTATCCAAATCACCTCTCAAAAACCAATTGCTGGTTTTAAATTAATCAATAACAAAGAGAACCTTCCCTCAACTTTTCTTCTGCAGAGCTCCAAATTAACTTTTGATCCAGACGATACCACGCCACCGACCGTACTGGAATACCAATGGGATATTGACACGGAAAATTGTGTTCTGATAGAGGCCAATTTAAATGGAGATCAGATTCCAGACGCATTAAAAACCAGCCAAACCAATTGCAGTGAGTTGAGTAGGTTTTCTACAGAAACCTCCAATCCACTGATCAAGTTTACCCAGCCTGGAAATTACACGATTAAACTTGTGGTCAGAGAACAAAAGGATCAAAACAGCATTTCAGAGCCTTTTGAAACAGCTGTTGAAGTCACTTCGGTTTTGTCACTTTATTGGGGCAATATGAAACCGGTTAGCATTTTACAGTCTGCCAACTCAGCCACAAATGACACTGATGATGAAGGTGAGACAACCACATCAAGCGGACCAGATCAACCTCAGGCAAAAGTTGATTTCCTGTTTTCCAGTCCAGAAGCCTCCAGCTACGAAATTGACTTCGGCGATGGAGAAACTGCAACTGGTGAATACAATCCTACTGTAGATAGGGATGGCGACACAGGTACTGACACTCAAATCGTCTCCCACGCCTACAAATCTGTCGGTAAATTCAAATCCACTGTGACAGTTTTTGATAAAGATGACGTAGAAAATTCTCTGACCAGAACCATTACTATCGGCAATGCTGAAGCGCCTATTCCCATCATCACCGTCAAGAAAAACAACGTTGAAGTTTTACCCACTGAAGCCACTGACCTCAACGGTAAGAAGATCGAAAATGTGATTCCGGTCAATCGTAAGGATACCTTAATTTTTGATGCCGAAAAATCTGTCAACACCGATGGTACTGGAAGAAGATTAACCTATGCTTGGAATATTAATAATGGTGAAAAGCAAGCAGTTTCCAGAACTGTATCCCATAATTTCAAGTCTCTATCCGACGAAGGTAAGCCATACACTGTCAAATTAACCGCTACCAATGAAAGGGATGTAACTCAGAAGGCTGAAGACACAGTAAATATTCTAGTTGTTAGTCTGCCACCTGAAGCACGCTCGCTCAACGCCATTCCGGTTGATGCTAAAAATTTAGTTACACCTGTAAACCTGGACGTTTCTTTGGTAAATCCAAATGACCCAGACGGTCAGATTACCCAATACAAGTGGTGGTATAGCAAAGTTGATCAGAGTGGGAATATTATTGATGATGAAAGAAGAGGATTGCAGATTACTAAATCACCGCAAGCAAGGTTGACCCTAGGCACTTCTGGCGAGTCCGGTGAGAAAGTACGCTATAAAATTGGTGCAGAAATGACAGATAATGACAATGTGATAGCTTCCACAGATGCTCCGCGAAATAGTCCTCGTTATCTGGATATTCCTCAGCCGGTAATTGAGGTAGTAAATGGTCCGAATAAAGCGCCCATAGCTAAATTTAGTGTGGATAGAACCACAATTTCTGCCGGTGAGACAGTCAGTTTTACCTCCTCTTCCAGTGATCCTGATGCAGGAGATAAAATTACCAATTATGTCTGGGATTTTGGAGATGGATCCGCAACTGTTACGGGAGCAAATAAAGCTAATGTACAGCACAAATATCAACAGGGAAACGCAGAAGGATACCGAGTGAGACTACGAGTAACTGATTCCAACGGCAGTGAATCATCCTCCGAGCCGGTTAAGATCGTAGTGCAATCAGTTGCCAAACCACCCGTTGCGGCTTTCACCAGCCAACAAGATGGTTCAGGAACAAATGTGCGTTTTACCAATACTTCTCGAGCAGATCAGCAAGCAGGAGCGAAAATAGTTAAGTATGTTTGGGATTTTGATATCTCTAACGACGCTGATGGTGATGGGGTTAATGACAACGATATTCAATCGACCTCAGAAAGTCCCAGCTTCAATTACACCGAGTACAAAATCTATCGCGCCAGATTGACGGTTACAGATGATCAGGGACAAAGTAAATCTGTGAACAATTTTGTGAATGTAAAAGCACCAGCTCCAACTCCCGCACCCGCGCCTGCCAATCCTACTACTCCCGCCACAGGCAATCGTGTCACCATGGATAATTCCACGCTCTCCAAAACCCTCGCCGCCAATCTATTTAACGCTTCCAATCATGTTGACCTGGCTCTCTTGATTGCAAGTGTGGCAGCCTATGTTATACTCTTTGTAGTTTCAAACAAAGCCAGTCGAAAGAAAAAAAATTCTTTGGAAAATGATTAAAATAAAATCAAATGGAAAACCCCAATCAAAATATTTTCAGTAATGTTAATACTAGTAATAACAATGGTGCAAACCCAAACTTTTCGCCAAACCCTGCCCCAGCTGTAAATCCTCAGGGAGTAAATCAGCCAAATCAGCAGCCAGCTGTTAATACGGCTCAGTATTCAGCCCCTCAACCCTCATCCACAGTCAGCCCGGCTCAAAACTTCGCGCCACAGCCACCAAATACTCAAAACATTCCTATTGGCCAGAATCCGTCCAACATCAATCCCGGATATCAGCAAAATTTTCCACCTCACCAACCTCAACAGCAACCTTCACAGCAATATGCGGCTCAGTCGGCCATGCCCACCACAAACCAACAGCAATATGCGGCTCAGTCGGCTATGCCAAGCTCCAACCCACAACCTGGCGCGTTTATCCAAAACTCTCCAAACTACCGTAACGCATATGCTACAGGTCAAATTCCACCAAATGGGAGACCTCTAAATCAAGCCTATCCAAATTCACGCCCCACAGCTAAAGCTCCAGATCCACGTAAGGCAATTTGGGGCTGTTTAGGATTTTTTATCTTTGCGATTATTGCCTTTGTTATCTTCGTTCTGGTATTTGTTTCCCAAACCTCAGCCAATGGCGACAATAGTTTAGCTTCCACACTTGGTGTCAATGCGGCGGAATTTACCAATGCACTGATTTTACTCACCAACATTATCTTTGGAATAGTTGTTTTTGTTGCATTTTTTGTGGCCGTGATTGGCTTTTTCCAAGCAGTTTTAGTACCCAAAACAGACAAGCCGACCAAATCACGCTGGATGCGCAGTGGCATTACTGCCAGCATTATTATGCTTTTCTTTTTGGCTATTTGGGTATTTGTCTTCATTTTCTTAAGTGGCAAACAGGTCAATATTTCCACCCCAGAGACCACAACTGCACAAATTTTGACTGAGCCGGAAAACACTTTACAACAAACCGCACCCTTCAGCGTTGTTTTTGATTCAAGTGCTATCCAAAAAAGCACACCAAGAAACTTTGAAATCCTCACTTATCAGTGGGATTTTGGCGACGGTGAAACTTCAACAGCACCACAAGTTACTCACATTTATACGACTACAGGCAGATTTACTGCTAAATTAACTGTTACCGCCAGAAATACCGAAACTCAAGAAGACGCTTCACAAACTTTTACTAAAGACATTACTATTGCCAATGCGAAATTGAATGCCAGCTTTACAGCTACGCCCGAGAGCGGTCGCGCCCCATTGAAAGTAGTTTTTGATGCCTCTGCCTCTTCTTCACCAGCAGGTAAAATTCTGAGTTATGATTGGGATTTTACTGGTAGCAACACTTTCAAAGACGCTTCTGGTGTGAAAGCGGAACATACTTTTGACAAAGTAGGAGATTATCAAGTGGCTTTACGGATTACAGATAATACAGGTCAAGAGCCGGCAATAACCGAAAAAACCATTACAGTATCTGGTACCGATACCCCAACTGCAGTGATTGACATACCAACCTCTACCGGGAAGTATTTTAGCAATAAACAAATTACTTTCTTGGGTGAGAAGTCCACCTCGCCAACCACGGATATTGTCAAGTACGAATGGGATTTTGGCGATGGTACACCGAAAGCTACCACACGAACTGCCACACACACTTATGAACGTCCGGGACTTTACGAGGTGTCGTTGACGGTTACGGATAGAGATGGACTTACGGGCCAAGCTACTCAAAAAATCACTCTCGAAACAGAAGAGTCTGCACCGGTAGCCAGCATCGATACCACCCCGAAATTAACTGGCACTGCCAAATCTCTCAGCGGTACGGCTCCCTTTGAAGTATCCTTTAGTGCCGCTGGTTCAACTGACCCTGATAATAATATTGTTGATTTCCAATGGGATTTTGATGGGGATGGTAAAATGGAAGCTACTGGCGAAACAGCCAAATACGTCTTCACCGAGCCCGGTGTATATAACGCCACTCTTTATGTTACAGATTCGGCCAAAAACCAGTCCAAAAGTGTTTTGGTTATCAATGTTTCCCAACAAGGTTTGCAGGCACGTGTAACCGCAGATGTTGTCGAAGGCAATTCACCTTTGACCGTTACTTTCGACGCCAGTGGTTCCAGCGCTCCAGGAACCAAAATTAATACCTATGAATGGGATTTTGGCGATGGTTCTCCTCGCAGAATAGGTACCGCTCAAATCAGTTATAAATACACATCCATTGGTAATTTCACTGCTAAAGTAACTGCCCGCAGTGCAGATGGACAAAGTAGTACTGCGGAAATTATTATCAGTATCCGTCCGGTAGAACTATCAGCTTGTTTTACACCAAGTGTTGAGAGTGGCATTGCACCTTTGAGCGTGGAATTCGACCCACGTTGCACTCAAGGTCCCGCAGCGATTTTTAAATATGATTTTGGTGATGGAGAAACCTCCCGTACTCGCAAACCGACACATACCTTCGATAAACCAGGCAATTATACTGTTACTTTGGAGGTGACCGACAATCAAAATATTGTAAATGTTTTTAAAAAAGATATTCTCGTTTTAGGAGAAATTAAATAATATACAACATGAAAAAGAAACAGCAGAAAAAACTTCAAGTCATTTTTGCCATCGTTATTGTGATTATGCTGGTTGTAACTACTATTGTACCCGCTTTATCTGTAATGCAAGGCGGACTTTAAATTTAAGAATTGAGCGATTTGGTGGAGAAGCAATAATTCAGTTTTATCGGCCTTTTTCCACCAGCCTCTTCACGCCGATTAATAGTTGTCTGGGTGTCAGCTTATCATTATT
>CAZJJZ010000007.1:25663-32670 GCA_964546505.1 uncultured Candidatus Peribacteria bacterium | reverse complement strand
GCTAATCTAACCATCCTACGTCTAAAATACGCAGCATCTTCCAGTTTATAATTCTGGTTTAATCCCTGCTCTAGAACCAGACGCCAGATATTCAAGCCGAAGTCATCAATTTGTTCATTGCTATACTTTTCCACCATCCACTTTTCCAAATTAGTCAGACTTCTCAAAACTTCAAGTTTGGGAGCAAATGCTTTTTCGGTTTCCAAACCTGAATTGAACAGTTGTGTTTGTAAATTATAGGTTTTCAAAGACACCGTATCGCTAAGGTCTTTGTTGATCTTGGCATTTCTCAGTCCAGACAAAGCAACTTCAGTAGTCTGATTATTGACTGTTATGATTAGTTTTCCACTTTCTTGCTCAGGAAAAACTCTCAGAAGTACCCCTTTAAAGGCCTTGGTCTTTGTGGAAAAAGCTAAATGTTCAATCTTTGCGCCAGTATCGCCGTTTTTTGAAGTCAATTGCTCGTCGGCATTAATCAAAAAGTCCCTTCCTAAAGTAAATTGTCCACCAGTGATGGTGATTTCACCTTGAATTGGCTGTTCTGCCTCAAGGGGTTGCTCAAAATTACCCCAGAGTATAAGAAAATATACTGGTAAGCTATTTCTGAATAGTTTTTCTGTAGAGGTATTGGCAGGGGATTGATTTTCCGGCTGCACATCAGTCATGGCAATCGTATAAAGCGGAATAAAGGTCAAACAAATGACCATCAATGCTTTTGAAAACTGTAAAATATACTTTTTCATTTTAGACAATTTATTAGTTAATCAGATCATAGTTTATTGTCCTGCAAAATTCAAAGAAAATCATTTGTTTGACTTGTCCTAAGTTTCTGATAAATTAATCACGCTTTCCGGAAACGAAAAGTAATGTGTAGGGGATTGGCCAAGTGGTAAGGCATCGCCCTTTGGAGGCGACACGCGGGGGTTCGAATCCCTCATCCCCTGCCAAAAGATACAGTTTTAGTGCCTATGACCCGCTTCCCTATGGGGGAGAGGTTATGTAGAAAAGGCTTGTTTTGTTGTTGATAAGCTCTATTGGCCTTGGAGTTTATACTAGACTGGTGTCCCCATGATGGAGTGGCGATCATTTTTTGTAGAATTCAATTCATTTAGCACTTGAATCCTCTGAGCGCTAGTTTATAATAGGCCAAGCAAATGTTCTTTTTCAATTCTATCAGCCATTTGGCTTGACAACTGGGCCTCAAATAGTGGTCTGAAGGAATTGGTCGAAACCTTCTTATTAACCTTAAGAAAGGAAAAACACGTATGTGTAAGAATGATGCGCCAGGTATGAAAGGCTGTAGAAGTCGGAACGAAACTGGATTGTTGCGCCAAAAGCGCAGTGATACATTAGTCGGGTCGATTGAAAAGCAGTATGGCATTGACCTGGGAGTCAGAGGAGACATGGAGTGGGGGACTTATAAAAGCCTCACTGGTGTCAAATCACTAAATGACTTGATTACTAACAAGTAATCAGCAAAGGAGCATTTTGCAATAAGAGGTCCTAATAAACTGGGGCCTCTTATCCTTTTAAAATCACTTCGCCAGACCTGAGGTATAGCTGTTGTTCTATGCATTCCAAAAACTGTCTTCTTTCTGAATTTGTTCCATTGTTTAGCACATATTGAATGTAACCAATGTTGGTGATTTCTTTTGCTTCGGCGCCAATTGTAAGTTTTTGAATTTGGTTGATTTTAATTACTTCTTTCTCAATTTTTTTACTGACCAGTAAATCTTTCTCTTTATTATCTTCTATCATCTTGGAGATTGATTCAATCAACTTTTCCTCCCTAATATACTTCTCATTACACCGGTTTTTACCTCCATATTTTGTGCATTTGTAATACACATATTTCTTGCCATGTCGATTTATCCTTTCTTCTCCACATACACCAGATCCACATGTTCCACATTTAAAGAGCTTACTGTAATAAAATGTTTTGCTACCCCATTTCGATTTTTCGAAGGTTTTTAGTCTGTTATTTGCAGCCTGCCAGATATCTTTTGTGATAATTGGTTCATGTGATCCCTTGAACCAGCTTCCACTGCCTTCAGGATATTCAAAGTCACCGTAATAGAAAGTCTCCTTAAAAATTCTATACAACATACCTAAAGGTAGTCTTTTTCCATTTCTAGTCTTAAATCCCTCGTCAAAGAGGTATTCATTCACTTGGCGCCCACTAAATCCGTGTTCTGCGACATACTCAAACATTTTCTTGATGAACGGCGCCCTTTCAGGATCCTGAATTATAACGCTTTTATGTGAGATATTTTCCGGATCTCTGTAAAGTTTGTAGCCTATTGGAGGTAAGCCAGGTCTTTTGCCCTGTTCGCACATAAATTTCAACCCTCTTTTCACATTCTTACCCCTGTTATCATTCTCTAATCTTGCTTGGCTACAAAGGATCATGAGAAGAAACTTTTCATTGGGATTATTGGTAAAGTTTTGACCATGAGTTCTGATTTGAATTAGTTTCCCCTGATCCATTAAGTCAACCAAAGCGCCCAAATCGCCTGCATTACGACTTAAACGATCTGGTGCCCAAGTTAGAATTGCGTTGATTTTTCCTTCAGATATTTCCTTTATTAGCTCGTTGTACTCTGTTCTAACTCCGGTTGCTTTTGCACTTTTGCTTTCTTGTTTTATCTCTACTACGTCAAGGTTTTCTCGTGCAGCAATTGCCTGCATTTCTTTGAGTTGTGCATCTATGCTCATAGCCTGTCGTTCATCTGATTCAGAGCTTTTGCGAGCATATAGGCAATATCTGAGCGTATAAGTCAATGGAGGCTCAATTCTGGATATCTTCATTTCTCCTTTAAGTCGCTCTAAAAGTCCATCTTCCATAAATATATTGGTCATAGATCACCAACATACATGCCGCAGTACATATCCGAAGTCTAGTTGTAACACAGTGAAACAATAAAAGTTTCAATCAAATAAACCTAGAAATTACAAAGAAAAATCAAAATTATTTAGATAACTACATTATCTAAGCACGATATGGAAGTCTTAAATTCTTCGTGACTCATCTTTTTCCCTATAACTTGATCTGCTAGATTTAGAAGTGCGTAAGAGGATAAGGCGCATCCTAGGGTTTTTGTTTGATCACCTAGTATCCTTAATTGATCCTTAAAATTTCCTCCAAATTTACCAGATATAAATATAAATCTAAAATCACTCAAAGTGGAAGGAAACTCTTCCCACCATTTTGTTTTATTGTGACTGGAATCTCTATTTATGTTTTCTTCAATGTATCTTTTCATCTTATCCCTTTCTGTCACTGGTATATTAAAACCTCCTTCGTATGATTTAGTATCAATTATTATGCCATAATTTGAACTATACACTATCCCATCAGGCCTATTTCCCCCTCCTAAGTGTAATCCCAAAAAATTACAATATTCGGTTAATAGCTCAATAGCTTTAATTTCAAAAATTGCACTTTGGTTCTTATCAAAGCCCATTGATATAAGTACTAAATAATCGTGTGGTACGAAACTAAGTGTCTCTCTGCATTGTTCAATTTGATCCAGTACATAACTTTTTTGAGCCTCTTCTGGTTGTAGTACGGGAATGGTAAGACCAATAATAATATCACTGCAGTACATTCTGTTTTGAGTGTCAACAATAGACAATCCAATGTTCTTAAGACCTTGGATATCGTCTGTAATAGTGGCAAGGTTTTCATAAAAGCCCTTTTCCTCTAGTTTTGCTTGTAATTCCTCACGAGAAAGTGAATGTTTAGATAATAACTCAATAATATTTGCTCTTCTCGTTCTTAAATATTTTCTATCGACTCCCTTAGTACACAGCATTTCAAAATTTACAAGCTTGGGAACCTTTTTGAATTTACTAGATCCTGAAATTCTTTTTCGTATTTCAAATCCCTTTTTTGTTAATGTAAAACCCCCAAATTCGTGTGAAAAACTTTTTCCACCAAAGTTAACTACAACAGTCTTTTTTGTTTTTTCTATCCACGGGAATTTTAGTTGTGTTAACCAGCTACAAATCATTCTTGCATATTTATCTGAATCACCTTCCCAATTTGATCTTATTTCTGCTTTTTCATAAGGTTTTGCCATGGCAATTGTTTTCACAAAAAGACTTTGTGAAATACTAGTGAATCCTGCCTCTCCAATAAAACCTAGGTTTTTACCTATTTCAAATTTAGTCAAAGCTTCGTTGTTTTCTGAAGCCTCACAAAGCAAGTTAATAATTCTTGTAACCGGTGGATAAGATAAAAAAGCCTGTTCAAAAATTAAATACTCCTCCTCTGATCCCTTAGTTGTATTAGAGAATTGTTTTCCTAATTCAGTAATTGAAAAAGAATCTGTTTTTTGTTCCCAAATTATAAATCCTAAAGATTGTGCCCACCTTAAAAAGTTATCTGCTGGCCAGTCAGAAATAAAAGGTCTTTTCTGTCCTTTTATAGTTGCCTGAATAATTGCATTACATCTAGCAGAAGATCTAGGTTTAAATGCAGTCCCAACTAAATCTCTATAGGATAATTTAAGGGGAATTTTATTTAATTCGGAAATTAAGTGTGATTTACCGTCCTCCTCTAAAATTAAATCAGGTATGGTTTTGTCTTTAACAAGTTTGTGAGTTGATGAAGATGAGTCGAAAACTTCTACTACAAGTCTAAGATTTTCTAAATTTCCTGGGTCCTGGACCCAACCAAAGGTTCTATCTTTCATTAAATAATCATACTTAATTAAAAAATCGTCGTAAGTATAACTTTAAAAATGTATTTAGAAAACAATTTGAGAAAAGACTAGACTTTTTGAAGAATAAATATTTGTTCTTGGATAATTTTTTTATGCTTCGAATCTCCGTTGCTGTTACTCTTATATCTTAAATAATCAATGTTTTGAATTTCAACATTCCCATATTTTTTAAGAACATTAACTATTTCTGTTTGTGGCATGATTCCTTCAGAATTATAACTAAGCAAAAGGTGTTTATGCTTTGCCTTTTGCGCAATTCTATCTAAAGCGAGCAGACCAGTTTTAGGATTACAAAATTCTGATCGTTGCATTTCATAGTTTCTCATGCCAGTTACACCTTTTATTTCCGGACTATCATATTTAGCTATGGTTTCAAGTAAATGGTAATTTGGAGCATATTGTCTACTATTATAGGGAGGATCAAGATATAAAATATCAATATCCAAACCATCGGTAAGTTCCATACTATTTTTATTAAAAACCCTATGAGATTTTTTACTTTCATTAATTTGAATGGGTCTAATCCTGAATGGCTTTAACGCTCTTGGGTCATATTGTTTTAAAAATGCAGCATATACACCAGAAATATTCGCGTAAAAAGGTACGCTCTCAATAAGACATGCCAGTAGTATATAGTATTCTAATTCTGTAACTAAATGCCCTGTGTTCCAATTTTCAATAGTTTGACGAATTGCATCGATCTTTTTCCCGTTTTCACCTAAGAAATATTTCCTTAAAAAATCACCATTTTTCGTGCCTTCTTCTGTATAATTCTTATAAATGAAACCTTCAACACCCTTTATTTCATTCAAATATTCAATAACTAATTCCAGTGGTGTATGTAGTTTGGCTTTTGTGTCGTATATTCCAAGAAATTTTAATATTTTAGTAAAACTTGGTTCAGAATTGTTTTCAATATAGGCTTTTTGCAAAACAAATGAGAAATATAACAAATCACTTGATATAATTGAATATCCTTTCTGTTTTAAATATCTTCCTACATTTGATGTTCCGGAAAAAAAATCACAAAACGATCCATCAGTGTTTCCAATTTTTAAAACAATATTATAAATTTTTTCTAGCAATTTCTCTTTATTACCTATAAATCGCATTCTAATAATTCATAATTAATAATTCATTCACTTTGCCTCTTTTTTCACTTTTGCAATTTAAAGATCTACTCGAATAGACGCTCTGTATATTATATCCATGATATAGATCTTTGATAAAATCTACTGACGAATTTGACAACATCACGAACGCTCCTTTCTTATTAAGTTCATCAAATTTTTCTTTTAATCTAATTTGGTCTTCTTTGTAAAATTTCTCTTTTGTATATCGCGTAAAATCTGAGTAAGCTGAAACTGGGAAATAAGGTGGATCGAGGTAAACAAAATCATTTTTTCCAGCTGATTGAATTGATTTTGAAAAATCAACACAATGAAGCTGTGCTTCTTTTAAAACAGTGCTTGCTTTTTTTATTGTAGATTCATCACAAATAAGTCTATCTAATGAACTACCAATGGGCACGTTAAATTGTCCTTTTTGGTTTACTCTATAAACACCATTAAAGCACGTTTGGTTTAAATAAATCATTCTAGCAGCAATTTCATAATTTTGGAATTCTTGGAATATATCCATTTCTCTATCCAACTCTCTAGTCTTGATATAAAGTTCCTTTGAATGCCTGCGCTTAAATAAATTTAATAATTCTATTACCTTGTTGGGTTGATCTCTAACTCCTTCATATGTTTTTATAAGTTCTAGATTATTATCGCTAATAATTGATTTGTGAGGATTCAATTTAAAGAACATTGCTCCTCCTCCTAGGAAAGGTTCAAAGTAAGTTTTAAACTTTTTCGGAAAAAACTTTTTATATTGAAGAACCATTTCTCTTTTGCCTCCTACCCATTGAAGGAAAGGTTTTGCTTTTCTATTCTGATTTAGTGATCCAGTCCGTTTAGAATTTTCAGTTAAAGGAAATTTCTCAATAATTGATTCAAGTTTCTCATAATCTTTTTTATAGAAGATCAGCTCTGAGGCATCACAATTTAGATATCTACACAGAATTTCAATAGTCTGAAAATCAATTCTTCTAGTCCTCCCTTTCATTATTTCAATTCCCTGTTGATAACTTAGATTAGTGTCTTTACACAATCTATACAAAGTTATTTGTCTTTGGTTTAAAAGATTTTCCAATTTGATTTCTACTCCCATCATTTTTTTGAAATTTTACATAATCATACATGTTGAAATTAATATATCAACCATACTTTATAT
>CAZJJZ010000007.1:0-25644 GCA_964546505.1 uncultured Candidatus Peribacteria bacterium | reverse complement strand
TTTATATACAAAAATAAGGATTTTGTTGAAAGATTGATTATTAAAAAAATATTAATCAATAAAAATTACGAAAAGCTTAAATAAAAATAAAATATTCTTGAATTTAATCCTGAATTATTAAATCTAGAAGTTAAGAGGTCATTTTTGAATATTTAGATTTATGTTTGTACGCGATTATGGTGGTAAATAGATCTTTAAATTAAGGAATTTATTCAATTTTACAAACGTCTAGTATTATATTTCCTAGTACCTGCCCTCTGACTTTTCCCTGCAAAGTAACTGTTTGTCCTTTATTAAGTCCTGAAATTTTCTCCTTCTCGGAATCAGCAATTATACATTGAATAAAGTTAAACATATTTGTTGTCTTTAGAGCGACATATTTGGAGCCAAGTAGATCTTTATCTATCATATTGACAGTCCCTTTTAGTTCTAAATATTTGCCTTGATATTTTTCTTCAGCTGAAACTGCGTTGTTTTGGTATGCGTTGTAAAGATCTGTTGTGGTAATCTTTATAGGGCTTTCAATACTTCCGGAGACAGGAGTAGGTGCTACAGGTGCTTCAATTGCAGGTTTAGTATCTGTTTTGGCCGCGTTAGAAGGTATGTTTTGAGGTGCTTTATCGGCTGGAATATTCGCTTGATTAACAACTGAATTCTTATCTTGTGCTACTGTTTTTTTGCTATCTATCCCTTTTCCTCCGGTACTAATTCCATTCACAAGTGAGACAAAAACGAAAAAACCGATAATTCCTGTTAGGATTTTATGTCTTTGAAACCAGTTTTTTTGTTGATGGGATACAGTTTCTTTGTTTTGGCTTTCCATAGAGTAAAATAATGAATATTACTACCTAGTACTATACACCAACGATCGTTGGTTCTCAATAGGAGGTGTTAGACGGAAAATCGAGTCATGAAAGAATCCGTACTACGTCAATTAGGAAAGAAAACACGAGCTCTCCGAAGCCAATTAAACCTTACTCAGGAAGAATTGGCTCAAAGATCTCGTATTAGTCTTAAGTATATCCAGAAGATAGAAGGGAAGGATTGTCCTAACATTGGTCTTGTGACTTTGCAGAAATTGGCAGAGGGATTCGGTATTCCACTTTGGAAGCTTATTAAGTTTGACTAGCATACTCCTAATCCCATTTTTGAGTAACTCTACCAAAGCAATCAGTATATTCCATATGGTCATGATAAGAAGTGCTGCTCGAGCCATCTGCATACAGCATTGTCAATAACGCTCCTCTTTTTTGTTCTTGGGCAGCATATGTAATGAGCATAACTAAAGCATCAACTAGATCATCATGTCTCTCTAATCCAAAGTTTAGTAGCTGCTGAATAAGTTTTTCACAGCCTTTTTTCGGAAATAATACTTGCCCCCTTTGTATGTAATGTGAAATGAGGTTTAACCTAGCTCTTTTATCGCCTTTAGGTTTAAAGCCCTCGACTTCACAGCCCATGTCTTTTAGGTTCTGAATCGCAGCTTTTTGAAAGGCTATATCTTCCACAATAAGTAAGGACTCCTTATCATCATGAATAAATTTCGCTGTATCCAGCGTCTCATTGAAGGTGGTTTTTGCATTGATAGGATTTGGCATAATGAATACAGCCATGTCCTCTTTATTTCCGAAGACCATAGCACTAACCATAGCAGTGTAATCTGCTTGGTCTGTTTGAGAAATGGCTAAATCAATGCCAGTCATAACTCTTCTAAATCTAGGTGTTTTAATTTCTTTGGAAGGTAGTTCTAAATATGTTTTTATCCACTCTGGGTGAATTATCTGTTCCAGATTTGTAACGATTTTGAGCATGTATTCTCTTTGCCAAGAGGATTCCTTTCCAATTCTTTTCCTCTCTTTCTCAATACTTTCTTTATCCGGATATTTCCCTGGCCACAAACACTCTTCATTTTCAGTAAGTAATGGGTAACTCCTAAAAACTCCCTGAAAGTCCTGTGAATGAATCCTATTTCGCAATCTCATAATAAAGGAGTCTTCATGTAGCAAATTTCCAATTAATATAAATCTAGTATCTTTTGTTCCTGCTGGAATTACTTCTCCAGTAATGAAATCATCTATTTTGTCTCTTCCCTCAAGTGTTTTCACTGAATTTAGGTCCTCGATATCATCACAAATGATCAAATCAGGTCTATATTCCCCATGTCTTAGTCCTCTAATGCTTTGTTCTGAGGAGATTGCAGTAATTCTTGCGTTAAGGTTGGGTATTTCTAAAGTGTATGAACTCCAATCATTTTCAATTTCTTTGAATGGTCCTAAATCTTTTTTTAATAATTCATTTGATTCCAATTCAAGCTTGATATTCTTTAAATGCCTTTTGGCTTGTTCCTGAGTTTGTCCCACAATTACTACAAATTTCGATTGAGGTTTTCCTAGAATAGACCATAAAGGCAAACTCATATTCATTATCGTCGACTTTCCTGAACCTCTAAATGCAACTATGGCAATATTTCTTATACTTAAATCCTCAGTTAACTTGAACATCTCTTTTTGGAAATCAGCTGTATCAAAAGAGACATAGTGACCAAAGTATATGTGAAAGAAAAAATAGTGGCTTTTGAAGGCAACCTCTCTCCTTAGTATGTCATCTAAAATGATCTTTTTTAGTTTCTTATTTAATTTCATTGTTATTGTTGTTAAGTAATTCATTTTTTCCCAATCCAGCATGTATAAGAGCTTTTTCTACTAACTTTGCTTCTTCCTTGCTTAGTTTTTTCAAAGTTTTGACTGTTCCTGATACTTCTAACTTGTTTTTGTACGAGTTATGGTTGTGATTGAGCCAATAGATAATCGCTGTAAGATTCTGATTCTTAATAGCTGTAAGAAGTTGGGATTCAGCCATGTCATTAATCAATAGTTTCCCGCTCTGAAGAGCATCATCAGCTTCATGCGCGAACTTCTTATTGGATTTATACCAACGGTAGTAAGTAGCTCTACTCACCCCCATCTTTTCGCAGGCAATCTGGATAATTGGTGTTTTCTAGAGCGATACAGTGGTTGTGGAGCCTTTCTTGTGCTTTAACAAAGGGATTATTCTGAGTCAACCCTTCCTCAATGTCTTTCCTAAAATTATCGTTTGCAAAAAGAAAATACGTCGTAAACAAAGCTAAAATCTTAGTTATATTAGCCGTTGTACTATTAATTTTAGCTCTTGATCTGATTTTCGTATTGCCTTGGTCTTTAAGCCGTTTAACTTTATTGAAATTTACAATTCTTGATCTGATTTTTACTCCTACAATACTAATTGTATTTGTTTGGGGAATTCTTAAAGCATGGAGTTGGTTTGAAAAGAGGATGGACGAAAAGCTTGATCAGTTTAATAAAAATTGGAAAAATGCAGAGAGAGGATTTAAGGGAGAGGATTTAGTGTATGCAGAGTTGCAAAAAATTTTAGACCCTAATTCCTATCACATTTTTCGTAACATTGTCTTGAAAGGGAAAAAATGGGACTTGGATTTTGTGATTCTAGGCCCCAAAGGCATTATCCTGCTTGAAGTAAAGAATTTTCAGGAATCAAAAGTTAGTTTCACAGCGAGTAAACAATTTTTCTTTTCAAATAGAATTTCCGAATGGATACAGTCACGATTTGATTTGCGAAATTTAATAGGAAGAAGCGCTTTTCAGTTAGAAAAATATTTTGCTGAAAACAACCTAGATGGAATACATGTTCGTCGGGTAATCTTATATATAAAACCAGATTCAGTGCATATAAAGGAATATGGCGGGAACAAAAACCATGTCTACATAATTCAATGCATAGATAAACTGAGTGATTATATCGCTGGAATAACACCTGATAAAATGTTAGACCTAGATGTTTGTCTAAAGATTAATGATATCTTAAATAGACTGTAAGGCTTCAATTTTCTATTTAGTCCACTTTATAGCCAATACGGACTACAGGCTCATATCCTGAGTTTCTACAGGATTTTTGCCATTCATCTAATTTGATCATTAATATCAAGGATTTCATTTCTGATAATTTCTCTACAGGATTTTTTCTATCAATTAACAACCACAAACAAATTTTTTTAGGATGAACTTCCTGGCCGTCAATCTCAATTTTTGAGGTCTTTGTTTGCAATATTTTGATCGTAGCAATAGCTTGATCTATCACATAGGATACTTTTTGAGGCTGGCCGATTTTGACAAAGAAGGCTGTATCATCTTTATATAAATCCAGCTTTTCAATTTTAAATTGCTTACTTAACATCTCAATTACTCTATCGCAATTCTTATAGCCTTCTTTTTCTCGCATTAAGTTAAAATAGTATTCGCAGTATCTTAGAGTTTCAGAGCTGGAAAGACTACTTTTCCAGTTTTCATATTCACTATTAGAAAAATTGATGGTGGACAACTCTGTTAATATTCTTTCATCAATCTGCTTCTTCAGAGACTCAATGTAGTTTTCATTGAATTCTTGCCACTTGCCATTTAATAAGACATGTCTTTCGTCATCTACATAATCAAGAAAATTCTTTAGTGGCTCTGTGTACTTTGGGGTGTCCTCATCAAAAACCTTCACCTTAATGTTATTGATGTCTCTGGTTAGATCAATCTTATACTGATCAATAAATTCTTTTAAAGAAACAAGATCAAGTTCCTCAAGTTTTTTAGATTTTTTACCTTTAAATAGAAATTGGTACTTGTGTTTATCTGTAAATATAAAGTCAACTCCTGACACAGTGCCATTTGCAGCTTGTACACTTCCATTTGTGCTAGAAAGGATTTCATTTGCCAGTTTATTATCTAGTTCAGCAATTTTAGCCTTCTCTTTTATTAAGTTTGCTCTTGGCAACATTATTAAAGCTGGCTTTTTTAGTTCTTCTTCAATTTCTTCAATTTTTTGAGGTAAATCATCGGGGATAATATCCAGCTTTAACTGAACTGAACTTCCAAAACTCGCTTCGGTTCCCCATTTTGATTCATTTATTGTGTTAGCTTTTATATAATTTATTGATTCTGAACTATCATATTCCAATTCACTATTTGCTTGATAAGAAACAATAGTTCGACTTTTCCTGCCTCCAAACAATTTGGAGTTTTTTAGACTTGTATGGTTGGGATCGGCTATCCTTTCCGCTAAATTTATGCCGAAATCAGCATCACAAAAATCTCTTAAGTAGAAATGTGATTTCCCCATACTTACAACATAACAAAGCTCATCGTTTGAAATCACAAATACTGCAAAGTGCGCCGTATTTTTAGGCACATTTTCTTTGATGTACTCTTTATACAAATCAACCCACCAAATATCTATTTGCTCTGGATTAATCGAGAGGTGAAAACTTAATCTATAGTTTCCAAGCTGTTTTGATCCAACAGATACAAGGCCAGCCAGATGTAATTTTACCAGTAATTGGCTTTCTTTAGCTTTATTTATCTTGTATATGTTATATTTCGCCATAATTTAAAAGAAGAGTTTACGGTTAGCACTATATGACGAAGAATGCTAAACATCAAGGTTAATGGTCTGACAATAAACAAAAACCAACGTTCAAGTATGATGAGTTAAAACAACGATGCTTTTTTATACTGTCTCATTTGTCTCACAATCCACTTCTGCTACAATCCTTCCTGAAGTCCAGAAAGGGTACTAGACCCACACGCTCTGCCAAAAGATACAGTTTTAAAGGCTATGATTCGTTTCCCTATGGTGGAGAGATGTTGTAGAATAGGATTATTTTGGACTGAATAATGCCTTATGGCCTTGCTTAGAGTACTAGACCCTGGTCCTCAATGATCGATATATATTGGTATTGTAAACTCTTAGCAACTAATCCATCAAACTCTACATTAAACTCGCAAGTCCAGAAAGGGTACTAGACCCACACGCTCTGCCATTTTAAAAAACAATTCGGTGGTGAAAAATTATCGTAGTCCAAGAAGTTTGATCAAAATCTGTAGACTTTTCATCTGTAACTAAAAATACCCACAGCTTTTCATGCAAGCAGCGGGTATTTCTAGTGTAATTCTTCTTTCTATTTCCGCTAAATTTACTTTTTACTAATTAGAAGGCTATTTCCTAGCATAGTTAAACCATAAAGCGGTCCGAATACCATTAGAGTTTCCACAGTCCAAATCGGGAAGGAAAGTACAACAATTCCCGCGGCGAGTGCCAAAATTCCATTAAGTAAAATTGCCATGCCTGCCCAGGATTTGATTATCAAGAAGCCGTGTAATGAGCGGAAAATGCCTTTGGTTAGCAACCAAACAATCATCAATGCCAAACCGACCTGCAAATTTACAAAAGGGTAAAAAACAATGATGAAACCAATAATTGCCTCAATATTTCCTTCTAAAAAAGTGCTACTGGAATCCATTTCATCAAAAAATGAAAGCACCAGAGTCAAAACACCTGCCGCCAACAAA
The DNA here is from genome assembly GCA_964546505.1 of uncultured Candidatus Peribacteria bacterium. Classification (GTDB taxonomy): domain Bacteria; phylum Patescibacteriota; class Gracilibacteria; order UBA1369; family UBA1369; genus CAZJJZ01. The sequence goes on along the minus strand of CAZJJZ010000007.1, from coordinate 19,255 downwards.
TACACGCCAAACCACCAAACCACGTCCAGCATGGAAAGATTCCAACCTAAAAATTGCTGCGCAATCACCAACCCACCAAAAACAGTGGCTAAAATGGCATTTGTAAGTAGAATAAATTGATGTTGTTTTTTGAGACTTTGCTTTTTCATTTTTGTAAGTAAAGAATAACATTCAACTTATACAAGAAATTTAGCCAAAAGGCTACACTAAATAAAACAAAACTTGACAAGAAAATAATTGACATTTTAATGACATTAGTTATTATCAAAGTGCTTAATTAATAGAGTAGGGGACCAGCCACCAACAGCTGGACTCCTAAGCTTAATAAGGCTACAACGAGGAAAACTCCTTGGGAAAAAATCTAGCGTCTGTTCCGGACTACTGGCGGCATGCACGTGAGCCCAGAGGGCCTAACCGACCTGCCCAACCGGAGGTCTACACTAAGGAAGGAGACAAGGAAGTCCCACCACCACCGTCTCGTCAGAGACGCAAGAGAGGCAAGGGAAGCGCTAAAGGAAAGGGAGCCTTCTTGGATGGGCTTAAAAAAGCCATTCAGGAGGGGGTGGAAGAGTACCATGATGCTCCTGAACTCTACCGCTCAGAAGTAAAACCTTTGCGATTGGTATCCTCTCCCGACAGGGAGTCGTTGCCTATCAGCAAGGAGCCAATCCCCAAAGGCAAAGCCCGCAAGGTGAGGAACCTGACTGCTTACAGCAGGGAGATGGGTCGACGTATGTTGATCCAGATCGCCAAGCGCGAAGCCGTCGAGGTAGAGCGACTGAGGCTGCAGGAGCAGGCAAAGAAGCGTGAGGAGGAGACAGAGTACCTTCCCACTGTCTTCTACGGGGACCCCGACGAAGAACTCGCGCGCATCGCGCGCGAGGACAAGTAGTCCAAGTTGTACATTGCCCCTACGGCGCGCCAGCGCGCCGCAGGGGCTTCACTTATTGAATCAAAATCTTTCCAGTCATTGCTGCCGGTACAGGTAAGCCCATAATTTTCAGAGCTGTGGGCGCCACATCCGCCAAAGTACCATTCTCTAATTTTGCATAACCATCCACTACTGCAATCAATGGAACTGGATTCAATGAATGTGCTGTATTGGGCGAGCCATCCTCATTGACGGAGCAGTCCGAATTTCCATGGTCCGCTGTGATCAATACCGCATAATCATTTGCTTTAGCTGCGTCCACAACTTTACCAACGGCCTGATCAGTAGCCTTGATTGCTTTGATAATCGCTTCTTTCACTCCTGTGTGGCCGACCATATCCGCATTGGCAAAATTCAAACAAATAAAATCAAATTTGTGGCTATTGATTGCCTCAACTACCTTATCAGCTACTTCTAAAGCACTCATTTCCGGCTGTAAATCATAAGTAGCCACTTTAGGGGAGGGGACAATCACTCTTTCTTCACCCTCAAAGCTAGATTCTTGGCCACCAGAAAAGAAAAAAGTGACATGGGGGTATTTTTCAGTTTCAGCGATACGAAGTTGTTTTAAGCCACTTTTAGCCACTACTTCACCCATTGTTTCCTGCAAATTCTCTTTGTCATAAATAACTTTCACGCCCTGGAAACCATCATCATAGCGTGTCATGGTTAAATACTCCAAATTAAGCTTATTCATACCGAATTCCGGAAAATCTTGTTGAGAAAGTGCGGTAGTGATCTGACGTAGACGATCAGTACGGAAATTCACACAAATCACTACGTCGCCATCAGCAATTTTAGTTACTGGACTGCCTACGTCGTCCACTGCCACATGCGCTTTGAAAAACTCATCAGTCACACCGGCGGCATAAGAATCCTCCAAAGCTTTTACAAAATCAGTTGTTTTTTCACCCACTCCATTGACCATTAAATCATAACCCTCCTTAATTCTTTCCCAGCGTTTGTCTCTATCCATGGTATAGTATCGTCCAATCAAAGTAGCCAATTTGGCATGGGTTTTAGCTAAACCAGCCAAAACTTCTTTGACAAAACCAATTCCACTTTTGGGATCAGTATCACGTCCATCCGTTAAGCCGTGGACAAAAACTTTTTCCAATCCTTTTTTGGTTGCCATTTCAACAATTTTCAAAAGATGACTGGAAAGCGCGTGAACCCCACCACTACCCAATAAACTGATTAAGTGCACCTGCTTGCCATTAGCCTTAGCATATTCAAAAGCCTGGATCAGAATTGCATTATTGAAAATATTCTCAGAAGCAACTTCTTTATTGATTCTCACTAAATCCTGATACATCACACGTCCAGCTCCTAGTGTTAAATGTCCTACCTCTGAATTTCCCATTTGTCCTGCTGGCAAGCCAACATCTTCACCACTTGCAGACAATTCTGAATTCAAATATTTGGCCAATAGCCCATTCATATATTCTGGATTTGCCTCAGATATTGCATCGGCTTGGTCATGATGGCCTTTTCCCCAGCCATCGAGTATCATTAAAACTAATTTTTTCATGACATTTAGATTAAGTTTTGTGTTTTTGATTATAATTAGATTGAAACCAAGGGCAAAGATTAGTGAGTTGACAATTTTGGCAAAGCGGTTTGGGAGCTTTACAAATTTCTCTACCAAAATCGATTAAAACATGTGATGCTTTGCCCCAAAGTGCTGTTGGTATAATGGTGATTAAATCTCGTTCAATTTTTTCCGGTTGAGAAAATTTTGTCCATCCCAATCTTTGACTGATTCTGCTAACATGAGTGTCCACCACCACGCCCACATTTTTACCGAAAGCATTATAAAGCACCACATTAGCGGTTTTTCTGGCTACTCCAGGAAGTTTTAGTAACTCTTCCATGGTTTCAGGTACCCGACCGGCAAAAGTATTCATGATCATTTTGGCAGAACCGATGATGCTTTTCGTTTTATTCCGAAAAAACCCCGTGCTCTTAATTATTTCGCTCACCTCAACTTCATTTGCTGTAGCCAAGTCGCTGATCAGAGGAAATTTTTGAAATAAAACTGGCGTCACCATATTTACTCGTTTGTCTGTACATTGCGCTGAGAGTATTGTTGCAACCAGTAGTTGAAAAGGAGTTTGGAATTGAAGAGCGCACTGCGCTTGAGGATACAGTTCCAGCAATTTTTCAAAAGTCTTGCGGGCGGTGTTGTTTTTTTTCATAATGCAGTCACTTGATGCCGACAAATTATAAGCCTGCGTTTACATGACTACAATAAAAAAAGCCCAATCATCTTTGGTATTGATCTACGAACTACTTTTGCATACCCGCCAAGGATTGCTTTTTCTCATCATGATTAATGCAATTTGGTCTATCCTGGGGATTTATGCAGATGCCGCCTGGCTCTCGCGCTATCCCTGGTATTTAATGCCTTTGACCGCCATCTGCTCACTATATCCAGTTTTGCTGACCATCATCTATCTATTTCTATTTTTTCAACGTCATCCACCGGTTTGGTTAGCTCGTTGGGCTTTTATTGGCTGTTTGAGTTATGGCATCTTGGCCCAAATATATTTTCCGTTATTGATGAGTTGGCGTGGCTTTGGTTGGTATGAATTTGGCAGCATGTTCTGGGTGGCTTTCTATGGATTACAGGTTTTTCTGATTGCAAAATTCACTTTCAGCAACAGTAAACTCACCTTCTTGCCAGCTTTCATTTGGCTTACAGTCGCTAATCTTTTTCATTATTTCTGGCCAACTTTTATGGATTTCACTTTACCTGGTTATCCTGTAGAGCTCAAATACACCACTACAGCTTTAGCTATTTTGTTTCAAATTTTTGCTTTTGTCTTGGTGCATAAGTTAAATCGACAAAAACACTTTACTCGTCCTTAATCCTTTGCTGCGTATTCTTCCATCAGCGCTTTTTGTTTGGCTAATTCGCCATTGAGTTCCACCAATTCATCAACAGATGGTTTTGTGCGTTTTACTTTTTCTTTGTTTTCAGAACCTTCGCTGACTGATCGTTTTACACGATCGCGATCAGCAATCGCTTTCATCAAGTATTTTTCTGGCATTCTGCTCAAGTCTAAATACGCCAGGTTCATATAGATCATTGGATCGACGTGGCTTTTGTCCTTGATGACTTCAAAATGCAAATGTGGACCAGTCGTATACGGTCCCGCGCCTCTGGTGGCTGGTTTGCCTCCGGATAGTCCGATAGTTTCGCCTGCTTTCACAAAATCTCCAGTCGAAACCAATATTTCGAAGACATGTCCATACACTGTCATGTAGCCATTTTTATGCAATAGAACAATATAACTATACCCCAATCCATTATCCTTGGCTTTGAAGACAAATCCATCTGCTGCTGCCTTGATGGGAGTGCCTTGAGCTGCTGGAATATCAATGGCGTTATGGGCAAAGCCAAAATGTGCTTTATAGGAAGCGTCTTGGAAATATGCGGAAATGCCCCTCAATGGTGCAATTGGCCAAATAGGCGTAAATTCACCGACATTATTGGCTTTTAAATACTGCATAATGTCACTTTGAGTATTGCCATTTAACAATCCAGCAAAATCAGCAGGATCGAAATTACTTCCCAGTTCAGCCATTTTTTTACGCACGAATTCTAGATTCTTGGTCATCAACGTTAACTCAGCACTGGCTTCATCTTGTTGTTTTTTAAATTCAGATAATAACTCCTGATAAAGATGTTCTTGGCCTTTAGTCTGTTCCAGCAAGGTGATCTTGGTGGCTTTAGTTTCCTCCAAGTCAACTTCCTGATCCGCCAACTTGAGATTCAATTTCTGCAAAGCTGCTTTTTTTAATTCCATCAACTTTTGTTTGAGTTCGGCTTCTTCGATTAATGTGCTGAGATTCTCAAAGAAATCACGTCCCTGCACTTCCAGTAGCTCACTGTAGCGTAAATTAGTAAGTGTTTGACCTACTGTTTGGTCGTTGAGTAGTAATTTGATGGTATTAATTTCCAAATTATCGATATTGAAATTAGTCATGAGTCCTTGATCTTGATAGATGGATTTCAAATATCCCGCCAAAATTTGTTTTTGATATTCGATTTCTATTTTCTTTTGGGCAATTTCATGCTCCAAATTCTCAATTTCGATTTTCTTGGTTTTGATTTGTTTTTTTACATTTTCGATTTGCTCCTCAATATTTTTGATCTGTTCATCGATTACACGTAGTTGATCTTGTAAGGATTTGATTTGAGTTTGAGTCTCAGTCAATTTTTGTGAATGTATATCGATATTCTCTGTTATACCATCTAGCTCGTCTTGAGTTTTGTTAATCTCAAGCTTCAATCTCTGCAAAAAGAAGGCAGCTTTCCGTGCTTTTTCATCTTGATCCTGTGCCGGCAAAGGCAAAGCCGCTGTTGCAGCAGACTCGCTTTGTTCCTGGGCGAAAATCTGCCCTGCGCTCAGTCCGCCTGCCAATAGCAGTAAAACTACAGCCAACTCGCCAATTTTGATGATTATTTTCTTACTCATTTGTTTTGTAAATCACATCATTATACCAAGAATTGCGGTTTTGCTCAATTTCAGGCCTTGATCTGCGCTTGATTATCTAATTTAGTCTTGCAAAATATCTTTCTAAACCTTAAAATTCACGCGATTTTACGCATAACTTTCAACTAGTATGGCTCACAAAAAGGCTGCAGGTTCTACCAAAAACGGTCGAGATTCAATAGCCAAACGTCTCGGAGTAAAGATTTTCGGCGGACAAACCGCTAAAGCTGGTAATATTATCATCAGACAACGCGGTACTAAGTATTTCCCAGGAGAAAACGTATCTATTGGCAAAGATCACACACTTTTTGCCACTGCTGATGGAGTCGTTAAATTCACCGAAAAACAATACAAGAAGTACAACGGACAAACTCATAAAGAAACTTTGGTTCATGTAATTTCCGCCTAATGGGGGATTTAGAGAGTTTTTCATTTCTCGACCAGGGGCCTCAAGGCTTCAATGCCGAAAAACTCCGTGAATTTCAGGCGCGCATGGCAGAGGCTGCAAAACAGCTTCAAGCACAGCAAAAAAGAGAGCAAAAGCAGAAGAAAAAGGAAACAGAGTTGGCCAAGATACTGCTCGCGTTTATTCAAAATTCTTCACAAGCTCAGGATGAGTTGGTAGGGCTAATAGCTCAGCTTTTAGCTTATGATTTGCCTGCTAGTTTTATTTTGGCCATCTTACTGATCAGTCAACCGCAGTTAGCCTCTCAAGCAGGTCTTTTATTATCTGCTCCGGCGACTGCAACCGCGTCCTCTTCCACCGAATCCAACATTCAGCCAACTGAAAGTTCTTTATTGGTTCTGGATGAGCAAAATTTGCGACTGGATTTGAAATTAAAAATTAATCAGTGGCTTGCGGCATTGCTCAACGCTGCACAGGAAAATTCGGAAAAAATCCGTCGAGTTGGGCTCATGCCGAATCATCAATTTAAGCCTGCCATTATTCACGCAGCAGCGCTAAGTCTTGAAAAGTTTTTACAAAACGAAGAGCAATATCTTGCGAAGGGAGATTTATTGCGTTTTTGCCATCAATCTTTTCAAGTAATCTTAAAAGAGCTTCAGAAGAATTCTCCCAAAGCTCTTAATTAGTTTCATAACTGAACCGGATTGCGCTTTATTAGCGGGTTAACTTCCATTTATTGAGCATATTGATTCCAATCGCCAGAGCAATCATGATTAGAGCAACCAGCCAACCGATGGCAGGTATAAGGCTGATTAAGTGTAATACCACCAAACCAATCAAAGCCATCCACCAGCTAAGCTGCTGATGAGATTTAAGGACAAATTTGTTAATCAATGAACCGAAATAAATTCCCGCACTGATCATTCCCAAAATAATTTCATAAATATACATAAACAGAACTAGCAGCCCTAGTAAAAAGCCAATGCCACTAATCATTAGAATAATAATCAATATTGGTGTGCCAAAAAGTGCTGCAAATCCAATGCCGATAGCTGCTCCGGCTTTTTTGTGGGCAAATAATTGTTCCTCATTGCGATGAATGTATTTATTGAAGAGAACGAAAAACACTAAACCTGCTACTGACAATGACAATAAAGAGAATAGTTGATACATCCAGAATTCAGCTGTCAAAAAAGTATTTCTCTCTACTCTAGGACGTTCTGCTCTTTCTTTTTCTGTTTCGGTATACACTTTTTCTGTGCCCCCAATTTTAGCATTCGCATCTTTCTTGTATTCACCTGCCGCTAACAAAAGATCACCTTGTACATTGGCATTCGGTCCTAAATTCACACTTCCGGCTGCCCCTATCAATTCTCCACCAATTTGACTATTAATTGTCAAATTACCACTTGCTGCACGTACATCACCGTCCACTTTTCCACTAATCCAAACTTCACCTCCGGCCACAGCAACATCTCCTTTGACATCACCATTAATTCTTACATTACCGCCAAAAACTGTTAAATCGCCTGTGACTGCGCTTTCAATTACTGGATTGCCAGCCGCGACATACAAATTACCTTCAACAATTTGATCCGCAGCGTAATTCTCTGAGGTTTGCCAATTTACCGCCAAAACCGAAAATGGAATGGCTATCAGTGCCACAACCCCAAGTTTTGCTATTAGTTTTTTCATTTATAAGTGGATGAAAGATTTTTTTAAATATATTCCTTATTTCCATATTAGCAAACGTCAATTTACCATCTGAGCAGTCTGGTCGTATTGAAAGGCACTTTCAAACAGGGTCGAATCGCGTCAAGACCAAACCCTCTCAAATTTCCAATGGGGTGTCCAATGGGGCTCGAACCCACGACCTTCGGGACCACAATCCGATGCTCTAACCAACTGAGCTATGGACACCATAAATTGCCTGCAGATTTTAACACAGCACTTCCAAAAATCAATTACATTTCGACTTAAGGTTCAAAATAGCATGAATTATTTGTCAATTTATTTATTTATGAAAATAAACCAACACGCCACCCGAACTTGCAGGTGGCGTTTGTTGATTATTAGGAGTACCAACGCCCTAGAATAGCCTCAATATCCTAAAAAACTCTAACAAAAATGCAATCTGGCCGGTCAGTAGTAGTCTTGAATAAAACCACGATTGCAAATCTGATCCTACACTATAAATTTTCAAAATGCAAGCAATTTTTCATAATTGTATGTCAAGATGGTCGCGTCGTAGTTCCTTTGCTCAGACAATAAGGCAAATAATGCTGAATCTGGCTCGAATTGATCATCAAAACTATATTCTTCTCCGTTAAAAACCTGCTCTTTCATAAAGGCGTATTTTTGCGCAAGAATTGGTTGATTCTGTGCTAAATGACGAAAACGATTACCATGTAGAAAGTAAAACAGGTAGGTCTCAGCAAAATCTTCAAAAGGATCACTCATGGCATAGCCACTCACAAAATCAGTTTCCACGCTGTTGTGTTTCAATGTCTCTTCATCAATAAAACTCAGACGATAAAATTGCAAACTGGGGTCATCGTTGTAGACCGGACGAGTACCATCCAAAAAATTACTTTCACCAGACTGCTCTGAACCAACCAGAACGCTACCATCTTCCAAGTGTCCAAGTTCATGGATTAAGACGCCGATTAATTCTTGATCAGTTACGTTGGTACAGCGCAACACGATAGTATTGCCCCCTCCAAGGCCCCTACGGCCTTCGTTACTAAAATACAAAGTCAAATCTTTCAGCTTGTGCTTGGCTCTTAACGGCAGCCGACCTATCACATTTTCCAGTTTTTGTGCGCAGTTATCTACCACCTGATTATCAGCTTTTTCTGGTTTACCATAGTTTTGCAGACCTTTTAAGGCAATTCCTTTGGCAGCAAAACGTTGATAAACATCGCTGTTGCGACGTACTTTAATTAAAGGGGATTGGCTGACAACGGTTTGTGTGGCCACCATTGCGGTGGGAGACAATTCCTCACTTGCGGCCTTTACATCCATTGGTAAGCTCCAGTAGGCGGAGTTGTTTTGAGTCCAAATTGTCGCTAAGGCAAGTAGTAAATTGAACATACAAAAATAAGGTAACAGATAATGCTACTTTATTTTTGTTTAGAAGTTATAATACTACAAAAAAGGCGAGTGTCAACACTCAGCGCATTCAAACTATTTGCTGATTAAGGCTTTTTTACCTTCAGAAAAATCAGTCCAGAAGTTGTGTCCTGAACGAAAACCGTATTTTTACCCATATTCTCGTTCAAATATTTATCGTCTACTTTCAATTCCTGTTTAATAAAATTCTTACCGTCATCTAATCCTGCCTTCAATGTATCGGAACAGTTTTTGGTATTGTCTAATTTGTGATTTAGATTGGTTTCAACTACCACGTATAGAAAATCAGGATCCGTTTGCAGATATTGGACATTTTTGGCTTTTTTGCCTTCTTTCATCAATTCCAGATACCTTGATTGTGACTTGCTATCGTTGGGCGCTATTGCAAAACGAAAAGCACTATCCAAGTCTTCTTTGCTTTTCACCTCGGTGATAAATAATTCGCTAAATTTCTTGATTTCCACCAAATCTACTTCCGATTTATTATTGGCTGTTTTCCAAGTTTCAGCCAGCAGTACACCAGTCATTGTCGCATTTACTCCAGGAAAAAAGCCTTCAATATTTTCATATATGGACTTTCCGGCGTCAGTCACCTTTTTGTACAAACTTTCAGCAGTTTTACCCAGGCTTTCCGCACCTTGTTGCAACTGAGTGAGTAAACCGTTTTCTATTCCTAGTCTTTCATCATTCACCATCTCCTCGGTTATGGCTTGTGCCAGAGTAGGCTGAGGATTGGCGTTGGCATATCTTTTTTTTAGTTCTTCAGCTGGGTACTTGGCAAAAACCTTTTCCAGTGCTGCATAGGCTTCCTTTTTATCCATTTTGTCAGTTTCGAAGGTTTTTGTGTTTTTTCCAGCTTCAAAACTGGCTATTGCCGCCAATACCGGTAATTCGCCTGTGGCTACAATTGTCTTTTGTATTGATTCTGATGTAGCGGCATCCACTTCAAAAGCTACTTCCAGCATATTTTTCCTCGTGCTGGTACCAGTAGCATAATCTACACCTTTACTAGTCCAATCCAAAACAGAAGAACCAGTGAAAATCTTCGTTAAGGTATTGGCAAAAAAAGCCAATCCTCCAACGGTTAACGCTGTCTTCAAAAAGCCTTTGATTTTACCACCGATACTGTTTTCATCGGATTCATTCCAGAGCATATAACCACCAAATAACGTAACCATCGCGAAGAGAGCTTTTTCCGCTGTCGGTAATTTATCCCAATTGTGTAAACCTTCTTTCCATAAATAGCCAAACCCTTGATCTAGTTTTCCCTGTAAATTTACTCCTTCTCTGGCACTTTTCAAATCTTCACTAGTGCCCTCCACTACCAGCAGGTATTTGCCCACCTTTTCTTTAAAACTAAAGAAAATTTTCATCGCGAAATAAATCTCCATTGCTTCGGAATGGTCTAGTGAAGTAGGTGGTTTTTCCTTATTCAAAACATATTGCAACACTTGATCATTCGTAGTCATTTGCAAGATTTTTTCTTTGTTCAAACCAAAATCTTCTTTGTCTGGATACATTTGTGGATACTTGGCCGAAATTGTGTCCAACTTACTTAGGCTAGCTGCCAATTTCTTCCCCTCATCAGTAGGTGAGGAATTAGAAAATTCCAACACAACCTCAAACTTAATTTGTTGATAATTATTTTTATCAATACCTTTTGAATTGACGAATTCAGCAATTCTCCGAGATTCCCATGCTTTACTCAAGTTTTCTTTGCCGAAATCCGGAGCTGCAGGATTTTCAGTAAGTTGTGAGGGCAATTTTTCGCTCATAAATTTAGATATTCCAAATATTATACCTGAAAATAAACAAAAAGCCAAACCCGTTGCGTCTGGTTTGGCTTCTGAAAATGTCCCTTTTTTAAGCCTTGTTGCTAACCTGATTGTGCATCACTTTCTGCTCAGAACGAGGTGGTTTGCTGGGAACAAAGGTGATGTTTTTACGATGTTGACGATATTTCATGCCTTCATTTAAATGCCACAACACATAGTCCAAGTGATTCTCCAAGTCTCTTAATGCGGCTTTTGTCTTATGTATTTCCTTTCTGGCATTATCAGGATTGCTGCTGTAGGACTGGGCATTCTCTCGTTCCAATTTTGCTGTCTGCAACATTTTATGAACAGCTGTTGCTAGTAATTTTGTATCATAGCCTCTCTGTCTGACAACATTTTTGGCATCAGTGTACTTGATATTAACAACAGTGGCTGTGTCTTGGCTGAATTTCCTGGCTAATTTCAAGGCTAAATCCGCTTTTTTACTGACTTGATTGGCGTGCTTGGCCACTTCAGTTTGGTCAAGTTTATACCTGGTTAGTTGAACTTTGGCATATAACTCGCGATAACGCGCATTGGTTTCTTTGGCAGCCTCTTGATAGCGTTTATAATCAGACAAAGTCTTCATTCCTTCGGCCGTAATGCGCAGAAGATGCAAACGGACTTCCATTTCTTTTCTCTCTTCAGTTGGCAGTAGTGAATGTTGAGCTCTATCCTTGGCATCAAGATCATCCCTAATTCCTAAGTGCTTTTTGATAGTGTAGATATTACTTAAGGCCAAATCCACAGCATCCTTACGTTCATTGGGTTTTAGATCACGATCTAGATTAGCTTCAATTGTGTTTTCGGTAGTGACTTTTTCTGCTGCCAATGGTTTATTAGCTTTTCTCATTGCCAGCCTCTTACCTATTTCCAGAGCGGGAATCGCTTTATGAGCTCTAGCCTGACGTGGGTTAGAACTAAGGGGTTTGGTTGTTTTGGCTGCAATAGCTGGTAAAGTGGGTTTCGGTAAAACTGGTTGGGCTTCAGGCTTGACCGGCTCAATTTTTTCCAAGGCAGCATTCTTTGGTGGCTTGATGATTGCTGGCTTTGCTTCTTCCACCTTAGAATTTTCCAAACCGTCAATTCGCTTAGCCACTGTGCTATTAGTTTTCGTGGGATTGTCAGCATTACTGGCAGTTGGTAAAGCCTTTGGTTCCATGTCTGTTACAGCTTGCTGATTTCTACCAACCAGGGTTAATGCTGATAAAATAGACACAGTTGCAGCAGCTGCGTAAGACAATGTTTTGGAATGAATTTTTGGTAATTTTTTTTCAGTGGACTTGACCCTATCAGAGATGTTTTTTGCCTTAGCTTGCCAACTATTCAGCAAAGTCTGCGCAGAATTTTGCCAATCCTGAACCGTTTGAGCCAGCTGAGCTTTTACACGGTTGTTGATTGGTTGCCAATTCTGGGTGTAATGATAGTCCCAAGCTGTGAGCAAATTTTTGCGCGCTGCAGCCTCAACTTTGGCTTGGTATTCAGGGGTGCTAAATTGCTTCTGAGCTGTTTCTATTTCTGCGATAAACAATTTTTCCAAATGACTTAAATCACAAGTCTGATAGTCCTGTCTGATAATTTTTCTCTGCACTTCAATTTCACTGGCAAAGATTTCCTGGAAATATTTCCAGGCTTCTTTGGGATTGTAATTCTCCAAATTTTTGATCAGATTCAATAAGTCCACGTTTTCTAGGGCACCCATAGGAAAGAGCCGAGATATCGCTATTTTTACCTGATCCGAATGCAAATTGTCTTCATTCTGCAGCATGATTTGCTGCAATTTTTCTAAATTCTGACGTAAATTTTCGATTGAAAAATTGACACCGTGTTCTACGGCAATTTCGTCCCAATTGTATTGGCACTCAAAGGGTAATTGATCATTGATGGATTTGATCGCGCCGTTTTTTTGTCTGACATTAGCGCTTAATCCATATATTTCCATGTCAACCGCCACTTCTCGAAATTTTTGCATCCAATCTTTAGCTAAATTTTTACTGGCGTCTTTGAGTCGAAAATAATTTTTGTGATCATGCGAAATTGCCATCAATAAATCTTGCCAAGCTTGCTGAAGTTTGAATTGGAGGCTGGTCGATCGAGCAATGCGATTTTTCTCATTGGCGATTCTGGTAGCCTTTAACAGTTGTAAGTAATTGTCATTCTCCGCTTCAGCGCGTCTTTCATCAGCCATTTGCTGCTTCATAAAAAAGCCAATTTCTTCTGCAATCTTCGCTCTTTCCTCCGCAGAAGAATCAGGAATCTCACTGGCCAACAGAGGGTCTGCAGCTTGAGCCGCATAGTCACCCAGAAGTTCCGGCGCTGGTTGACTGTTTGGAGGGAAAGACAGTCTGGCACTTTCCACTGCTCGATTTGCCGTTTCCACTTGATGATGACTGCGTTGTTTGGCTATTGAGTCAACACTGCCTTCTGTTAAACGATCTCTTTGATAGCGGTTAGTAGAGTTGGGTGCTGCCGGCCTCAAGGTTTTTACCAGTGAAGGCAAGGCTGCTGAGTTCGCATACAATGGCTCATTAATGACAATTGAAGGTTCATCTGTAAGCGGCGGAAGTGGTTTAGGTGGATAAGATGTAACTACCGGACTGGCATCTTGCTCTTGTTGGCTGACACTATTAGCTGTTCCTTCAGCTATTTGCGCTTTGCGGGGACTTACCAGGGGATTACGATTCACTCTTGACTCGGCATGATCCATATAAGGCAATTCCAATTGCATCATTTGTCTTAACCTTTGGGTAAGTTGCTCAATTTTTTCTAAATCGCCTTTATATTCTTGTCGGCCAAAACTGGATTGATGCTTTTCAATAGTTGTTTTCATAAATGCGCAGTTATAATTTTCAACAGGCTACCTTAAAAACTTAAAAAAATTCTAAAATTAATTTAAAATTTCAATAGTTCAAACGTTACCAAGTATGAATTATTACAGCACAGTCTTGACAGGTCAAACAATAATTGTTCAAATTCCAATAAAGACTTACTGAGGTCAATTACAAATTATTGCTCGGAGTTGATTATTTTGGATTTCTCCACCAGCTCATCAAATAAATCATCCACAGTTTTGACAATTAAGTCATCCAAACCTTCCACTTGCACAGCAACCAGACTTACTGCTTCGGTGATATCCAAATCAGGATGTGACTCCATTATATTGCGAATTAGAATCAATTCACGTTCACTAAAGTGAAAAAAAACTGTGGCGTTAATCCTTTCCAGCAAGGTGCGTTTGATTTCCAGAGTTAAGCGATCCAAAATTGCTGGACTGGCTTTGCTCATGCCAATTTCATGAATAACTTGATGGGCGAATAAGTTTTCATCAAAAAGGGGTTTCCTAAAATTACCTGTCGTTTTGTAATATATTCTTTTTTTCATATTATGGTTTAGCTTCTGTTACTGGAGTTAAACTCAAACCGATTTTGCTGGCATTGGCACTTAACTTTTGATGGCGATAAAGAATCTTATCAAATTCAATCACTGCATTGGTCATCTGTCTCTGAATGCGCCAGCGGTCCCAGGCAAAAGGTGCGCGTGCCAAGGCAGCCTCCAATCGGCTTGCTTTGGCTTTTAGTTTTGCCAGGTGTAGTCTCAAGTTTTCGTTTTCATAAATATAATAGCTACGCAGAGTTGGTTTATGCACAAACCCTGCCAAGTGTGCTGGTAAAGTCCTAAATCCGAATTTCAAGGCACTTCCCGCCAACTTGAATGGATAAAGTGCGGCCTTGCCAGCATAATAAGCGGGGTAAGTTATTGGCGCGACTGCCAATCTTGCGGCACTACTGATACGTTTACTGGTTCTGGATTTATTAAACCAGTTCCATCCGCCTGTCAAAGCCTCGCCTGACTTTCTAAAAAAAGCCCCAATTTTATAATTAACATGCGTTTTATCATAAAACTCTTTCAGGCCTCTTTCTTCAAACAATTTTCGAGTAGCCCGCCAACTCAAGCCATTTTCTTTGGCATATTGTTTGGTTTCTTCAACACGGTCAAATAAATCCTTATTTTGTGTTTGTTTGACATTTTCCTGGGCTATCCGATCTTTCAGGTCTGCAATCTGAGCATCAATTGCGGCTTTTTCTGATGGTGATACTCTGGGTTTGTTTTTTAGCGATTCCAGCCTCTTAATCTCTTTTTCCTTGGCCGCGATATTTAGTTTTGAGTTTTCGTGCAATCGTGTAAAGGATGATTTATTAGTCAGCTTTAGCAAGTCATTCTTCGATAAAAAAACTTGCCATTGTCTGTCATTTACTTGAGCGTTTTTGACAATATCCTTTGTCACTTGTTCATCTTTATCCCTCTCTGTGCGCAACATGTTCAGGTAAACCTGTGCTCTAGAAGAGGCATTCGGTATCGGTGCCTCCAAAGCCTTTTCTGTAAATTCACGACTATATATCGCATTTCTGACCAGTCGCAAATTATGTACCAGCATCTCCAAATCCCAATCTCTAGCTGTAATCTCTTTTTTAGCACCAATCGGTGATTGAAAACCTTTGACGGCAGCCTCTAATTTAGCAGCTAATTCTGCCAAAACATCCTTGCTAACAAAGTTTTCTGGTGTCGAAATCATTCGCAAGATATCTCTGGGTGTGGAAAATTTATTTAAGCCTTTCAAAGGAGCAAAAGCCAAATTGCTATCAATAATCTGATCCACCAAACTATTGGCCGAATTTCTCGTGAATTCATAAGCCTGCAAACCAATTCTTTCCTGCCATCGAGACATGCCTTCCGCCCATTTATCACTCAAATCGCCGACCAGAGGTTTTTTTCTCAACTGTTCAGCAATTTTTTTGTTGGCTGCACGGTATAAATCTGTATTTTTCACATCCGATACCGCTAGTGTTGCCATAATTGTGGCGTAGCGATCAGCTTCTTCGTGTTCAAAATTACTTACATTGGGGTTTCCTGGGGCGACCGGTCTGTTCGGCATGCCATTTTCTTCAAAGTACTCACGTCTTTTTATTCTTTGTAGTAATTGAAATGCGGTCAATTTTTCCGCTCGCCGTCCGAATTTTGCTTCGAAAGAAGTATTCAATGCACCCACTTCTGCTGGACCAACCAGCACGCTGCCAGGAGTACTTATTGTAAATGTTGAACTTCCGGGAGTGAGACGGTAAGTAGGTGGAGTTACCAGTCGAAAAAATGATGTTGGAATCGGGTTGGTATAAAAGTCGTTCGCAGAGGTGGGTTGCAAATCATGAAAAATTTGTGTGAAAGACAAACCACCGACAACTACTTGATCTAAATCCGGTAGTCTCTCTATTTGCCTGATCGCCTCGACACTCTGAATTATTTCCGACTCCAAGCGATTTGCTAAAGTGATCAATGCATTGACACGAGTCACCTTCGCATTTGTTTGCGCCAAAAAGTGTTCCTGGGTAATTAAGTTGGCCTCAGCGGAAGCGATAGCTGCTGGTACTGCGGGTCTGATACTTCTAACTGCATTCAGATTTCTTTCCGCAGCATCACGTTGAGTTTGTGCAACCGCTAAGGAATTGGCATGTAATGGTGGGTTTTCAGAATGTACAATAGACGCGATATTAGCGTATGCGGTATTTATCTGGCCTATCCTTGGTTCAATTACATTTAATTGCCTGCGAAAGCTGTTAATTGCATTACTTGCCTCCTGAGATAACGGTGGCCGCGGCACTTCATTTGCTTGAATATCAGTCAAAATTTGATTAAAACGATGTACGTCCCAGCGCCCCAGTGCCAAATTGGCCTCGATAGCTGAGATTAATGCCTTCCCATCTGGATTGTCAGTGATAGGATAAAGCGTTCCCACATCTACCAATTCTTCAACCAGATTCAACATATCATGGGTATCCGGATCATTCCGCCAGCTATTAATCCGATCATTCAATCTTGTCTCGTCATAAACCGCCATCGCTGCCGTTTTTCCTTCTTCACGAAAGTGAATTTCCTTCAACATTTGTAAGTCCTGCAACACTTCCATAGGGAAATTGCGTCTGCCAGATGCGATTAGTGCGTCATTAATTGGGCGCAAGCGGTCACGTAGCGCTTGTGGAGCCACATCCCGAAAATAATCAATTAACGCCAATACGCTAGCCGGGGCTGGTAAAGGTGGAATCAAGGCACCAGCAACAGCATTTAGTTGTGCCGCTGTTAATGTACTGAGTGCCGGCTGCAGACGTCTGGATAATACAAAATTTTGCCTTTCTACAAAGCTGCTGCCCAACTGCTCTTGATTGATAAAGTTTTGAGGTGAATCGCCAAAACGTCTTTCCAATTCTCCTAAAATCACTAAATTACTTCCTTGGTCCAAAGCCGCGGAAAGTCCTGCGGCAGCGATGTTTTGCACATCCAAGTTACGTCTTGTCATCAAGTCCGAACGATTGTATTGGTCACGAAAAGTAGCTTGTACATACTTATAAAGTCCAGAGTTTTCTCTTTCTCTAGTTAAAATTTCTATCCCATTAACTGGTCTTCTGGGACTGGCAAAGCGTGTTTCCAGTCTGGCAATATCCTGATCAGAAATTCCTACAATATTCTCCACATTACGGCGTACAAAATGCCGAATATTGGTAATATTCATAAAAGTCTGATTCAACCTGTAATAGTGTTCGCTCTGCCTCAATTCATTCTCTTCCAGGCTGCGCAAATTCTTTTCATCTCGACTTTCCAACGATTCTATCGAGCTTCTCTGACCGCTAAAATGCAGATGTTTAGACATAGTTTTTTGATAATCCCCAAATTATAGCATAAAACCAGGTTGAATTAAAGCTTTCCTTCGAGTAACATAAGCCCACATTAAAAAAATAATTACAAATTATGGAATTTAAAGTTACTCCTGCGGAAAAATCCCAACTACAATTAACAGTTGAATTGACTGAGTTGGAAATGGAAAAGTATTATCACCAAGCTCTAGATCGTCTTTCCAAGCAAGTCAATGTGAAAGGTTTTCGGCCTGGTAAAGTTCCCCGCAATGTCGTGGAACAACAAGTTGATCAATCAATGATCTATTCTATGGCTGCTGATTTAGCAATTTCCCCCACCTATGTGGAAATTGTCGAAAAAGAAAAAATTGAGCCAGTCGGACGCCCTTCTGTAACGGTAGAAAATTTCATGCCGCTGAAATTTACAGCTCTGATACCCATCACCCCCACTGTCACATTTAAAGATCTGCAGGGCTTGCAAATAGAGGAGCATCCCGTTGACGTTAAGGATGAAGAGGTACAAGCAGAGATAACTCGTTATCAAAGAATGCATTCCGCATACACGCCTATTGAGCGTGAAGTGCAACTTGGCGATCGCATTGAAATTGATTTTGATGGTTATGATGAAAACAAAGTTGCTCTGGAAAATACCTCTAGCCGCAATCATCCAATGATTTTAGGCGATAAGTCCTTTGTGCCAGGTTTTGAAGAGCAAATAGTAGGCATGAAAAAAGGAGAAAAACGAGAAATTAAAGTGACTTTTCCGGCCGACTATTTCCATGAACCATTCCGCAACAAAGTAGTGGAATTCGTGGTGAGAGTAGTGGCTGCAGAGGAAATGCAGGTTCCGGAACTGACTGCGGAATTTATTCAAAAGGTCACTGGCAAGGCCATGTCTGTCGATGAATTCAAAACCTCGATCAGAACAAATTTGCTTAAAGCCAAACAGGACGAAGAAAAGCGTCGCCAAGAAAATGATTTTCTGAGTAAGTTATTAGAGAAAGTAGAGTTAGAGTTACCTCATTCCTTGATTCACGATGAAATTGATTACATCATCAAAGAGCAACAGTATGATTTAAAGAGCAGGGGAATAGAATGGAAACAATATTTGGAAGCTATGCAACAAACTGAATCTGCGGTACGGGAAGAAAAGCACAAGGAAGCAGAGAACAGACTCAAAATTCGTTTTGCTGTGCTGGAAATGTTTAAGCAGGAAAACATCACTGTAAATGAAGCGGAAATGAGCAAAGCGATTGATGATGAATTGGCTTTTCTAGCCTCCATGAATTTCAAAACTGAACAAATCGATCCGCAAAATCTGCGAATCAGACTGGAAAATCGTCAAAAAATGGATAAACTATTACAGAAATTCATCAAAACCAAATAATGAGATTACTTCTTACCATTTCAACCATATTTTTCTTTGTTTTGCTGTTGATAGTCATCTTTCAAAACATAGCCACCACAATGGCGGGAGTCTGGGTGCTGATTTACAGTTTTGATGGTCAAACGCCAGCCGCCTTAGGAGTCATCATTATTGCAGGATTGGGTTTTATTACTGGTGTTGTAGCCACAGCACTTGCCAACACTATTCTCAATCAAGGGGAGCAGGAAGAACCAGGTGGCAGCAATTGGTAAAAAATAATTTAGGAAAAGCAGCCTCACCAGGCTGTTTTTCTATTGCCAATAGAATTAAAAAGTTGTACATTTCCAGCGTTTGTACAAATAATGTATTCAAATGCTCAAAAGGCTATTTACAATCGGAAGACGTCGTGTAGGGAAAGAGTGTA
>CAZJJZ010000006.1:49643-52221 GCA_964546505.1 uncultured Candidatus Peribacteria bacterium | reverse complement strand
GGAGAAAAGTAAATCACCAATTCCCAGGGCAATACCAACGCCTTTTACAGCTCCATATTTTTGGCGATAAAGGGCATGAATGGTGGGTTGATTGCGCCTTAAGTCATCATTATCCATGATGTCGTCGTGTACCAGGAAAAAAAGATGCAAAATTTCCAATCCGATGGCGAGTTGCCAATCCATTTCCGTAAGCGGTTGAAAAGTTGAAACATAATCCAGATAAAGTTTGGGGCGGAGGCGTTTACCGGGTTCTTGAAGGTAGTTAGAGACTTCCGGATATTTGGGAATCTGATGAGTGCAGAAATTTTTGATTGAGGTCTGAAATCTGGTTTCAAAATCCATTTAAATGTGTAATTGTTTTTTCTATTTTAATAAACCATTTTGAAATTTACTAGATGAAAAACCGCGCCCCCTCTGCTCTGGGGGGGCGCGGCTAGGGCAACCTAGCGACATTCTGCTCTTTTGGATTGAAAGAGGGAATATACGGCTAGGCAGCCTCGAAATCCAGGACGTTGGGTCCGACGACTTGCGGCGTCAGGAATCCAAAGCCCTTGGGGTACCCGATCCGGCACAGCTGGATGAGCACCAGCGTGCTCGACTGCTCGGGCAGGATGAACGTCACCTGGACGCTCGGCTCCTCGCCCATCTCGGCGAGTCCACACGAAACGCGTCCGATCCTTCCCCCGATGAGGAAGTCCAGCTGACGCAGCCAGTTGAGGATCAGAGCGTGATCGCTCGGCAAACTTGCGTCGATCAGTTGATCGTAGCACACCTCCCGGCGAAGGTTCTGCAAGGTTTTGCCCTCGAGGCGCTGACCACTGACGTTGACTAGGACATTCTTCATGATGCCTTCCTTTCTGTGAAAAAACACTGACTGAAATAGTCAGCTATTTGTATTTTACAAGATGTTTATTATATGTCAATTTTTAGTTTTGAACATATTTTGGAAGGCACCTCGCAAGCTATGAGCAATTTGATCAAGTAGACTTTTTGGTTCTTCGGCTGTGGTATTTGGCGTGCCAAAAGGTTGAGTAAGGCGTGGTCTGGCATAATTTGGCGGCATAGGCTTTGCCGGTTGAGTCAGATTGGGCGGTACAGAGAGCGCTGGTGCTGCTTCGGCATTGTCCAGAGATGTATTGGCAGGAGTGGTGGCGGGGACTGGAGCAGTATCGGTATTTGGTGCTGGAGGAGTCAAAGAGTAGCGTTCTAATTCCGGTGCTAAGAGACGTGTGACTTCTGGAGACATTCTGACTTCGCTGCTCATGGAGATTCGTTTAATTTTCCTGGCAAATTCCGGATCGGTATTTAAAAAGTTTATGATCTCCGGAAATTGATTGATGATACGCAACAAAAGATGTTTTTCTCTCAAGGCTATACTCCTTGCGATAGCAGAGGTGGAGGGATGGTTCATAAAGGCCGGGAGCAGATGGCAATGTTGATTCAGAACATTGGACACAAAGTCTCCGGTAAGAATATTTTGATCAATCAAGCGTAGATTGTTGGGATTTTTGACCAGCGCGATAGCGGCAATATCAGAGATGGAACGGAAGTCTGAGGAAAAGTAGGCGAGGCTAAAATAGGCCAAATCGCTTTGGGTGGGTGGAGTTAGCTGAAAAAACTCCAATAAAAAATCCCGATTTTCCTGAAGATGAGTAGGAATTAAATTGATATATTGAGGTTTAAGCGCAAGAATTTTGAGCGACAATTTTAATCTGCTGGGTGAGTTGACTGGGTTGTTTTGGAAAAATTCAATAATGGATTTCTCATTTCTGAGGGCTATTTCGATCAGTTTCTGATCTTCTTTGAGTTCATCTGGGAAATATAACCAGACCAGTACGGATTTTTCGATTGCCATTGCCGCAACAATGAAATCTCGCTTTAGTCGGTTACTGAGAAAAGTATAGTTTTCACCATCTTGGGAAAGTGCTTCATAGGCCTCTTGAGGATCGTCAATTCCCTTCATCTGAGCAGCGTTAATTGCAGGCGCCACTCGATGTAAATGCAGATAAAATGAATCACCTTCTATGACTTCTGGTTTACTGATCGGTGCGACAATTTTGACATTGATAGGGGTTTCCGGTTTTAGCTGAACGGGGGATTGCAATGAAGGTTGCGTGCGATCATTAGCAATGTTTGCGGAGTTATTGGAGCTGGCGTCAGGTACCAATAACAAGCGTTTTTTGGGCTCTGGATCTAAGGGTAAAACGGCCTCTATAGCATCTCTTCCTGCTCTTTCCAAAGATGCCAACTCTGCGATTCGCCTTTGAAGCTCAGCTCTTTTACCGAGCTCTCTTCTTTTTTGTTGTAATTGTGCTTTCTCCTTTGGGTCATTAATGATAATAGGCTCCAAAGGCTCGTTTGAGGCTTGTGAACGGGGTGTCACACTGGAAATTGGTCCCTGGTCAGAATCAGCAATCAATGGATTGGAATCAATACGACCAGACGGGGTAAGCCTAGTGCCGGTGTGTTCTTCCAAGCCTGGCAGTTCTCTGGGAGAGATTTCTTCAATAAGTGGACGAGAAGAGGGACTTCCAGTGGAATCTGGCATAAGTGAGGTTAAAGCTAATAAGATTATAAA
>CAZJJZ010000006.1:23775-49633 GCA_964546505.1 uncultured Candidatus Peribacteria bacterium | reverse complement strand
GTCTTCACGAAATGTCAACTATAGATATTATCTTTGTTTGATAAATCAAAAAGCCGCGCCCCTTGCTTGTTTGAGGGGGCGCGGCGCTGTTCTAGGGCGATTTTGATAAAGCAATTACTTCACCAATTCGTACATCACGTTTAGCCAAACAGTGATTTCGACAGAACCAGGAATCAAGCTTGCAGGCTTGGCGTCGACCATACCACCTGAGGCACCGCCATAGATGACACCAGAATCTGTGCTTTCACTGATGGTCATGACCTCGCCTACTTTTTTACCAATGGCTTTGGCTAATTTTTCTGCTTTGGAAGCAGCTTCTTTGACAGCCAATTCTCTGGCGGCATCAACTGCCTTTTCGGCCTTTTCTGCACGATATTCAACATTATTAATGCTGATAATACCATCATTGTCAGAAACTGCATCAAGTAAATCAGTTACTTTATCTAAATTCGCAACTTTAACAGACAAGTTTTGGCTAGCAATATAGCCGGTTAACTTACGATTGTTGGGATCGGTGTAGTCATATTGCGGATAAATCGAATACCAAGTGTTCTGGATATCTTCTTTTTTGACTGAGAAGGAGGTCAACTTCTCCATCAAAGATTGTACCTGAGCACGATTGGCTCTTTGTGTCGCACCTGCTGTCTTACCTTGAGTTTCAACGCCAATGGTAATTACGGCGATATCTGGTTTGACCTGATACTTTCCGACGGCACTGACTGAAATAGAACGTTCGGTTGGGGTGGCTGCGAAAGCCGGAGTGGCAATTAGCGATAAGGCTAATAAACCGGTAAAAAGTGAAGTGCTGAGCTTTTTCATATTTTTTTGTGATTAAATGATATAAGCGGTTTGCGAAAGATATAACTACGATTGAGGTAAAGATATTACAAAAAAGTTAATTTGATTTATTCTTAGCCAAGTTTTAAGATCTAGACAGAGATCGAATTTGCTGATTATTATCAAAATGAATGTCAAAGAACTATTAGAAAAATTACAGCTGTCCAAAGGATTCAGAAATTTAAAAAAAGTACAGCAAGGTGCTTTAAAAGCCAGTGTGTTGTCTGGTAACCCCAATGTCATCGGCGGTTTGGAAAAATTATTGAATTTGGAAGTTTCAGGGCGGGATTTTGACGCTGAAATAGCTCGTTTATTGGTGGATGAAATATTGGAAAAGGATCAGACCAAAGTGGTGACAGGCTTTAGAGAGGCGTTATCTAAACAGCAAGATGAACAATACCTGGAAAAGCTAATGCGGGAAATTTAATAAATTTATTTGATGGCAGCGCGTAGTTATCAACTTGGAGAACCTTTGGCATATTTGCTAAGACCTACCAGTCTGGAGGAGTTTTTTGGTCAAGAGGAATTGGTTGGAGAGCGTGGCCTGCTGCGCAAAATGGTGGAATCCGATATGGCCCAGAGCATGATTTTTTACGGTCCTCCGGGGGTAGGAAAAACTACTTTGGCTCAAATCATTGCTAAGCAGACCAAATCAAATTTTGTGACTATTTCTGCTGTTGCCGCAGGCGTGGCAGAGATTAGAAAAGTGGTGGAAGAGGCTGAGGCAATGAAGAGGCTGGGAAGTAAAACTATTCTTTTTGTGGATGAAATTCATCGTTTTAACAAAGGCCAACAGGACGCACTGTTGCCACACACGGAAAACGGCACGGTAGTATTGATTGGTGCCACGACCGAAAATCCTTCTTTTGAAGTAAATTCTGCTTTGCTTTCGCGGGCACAGGTGTTTCTGTTTAAACAGCTTTCAGCGGAGGCTTTGGCAGAGATTTTGGCCAGGGCTTTGCAGCGCGTCGCTGAGTTGCAGGGGGAGGGGAAGGCGCGGCGGCTGCAGGCCGACGCGGTGGGATTTTTGGTGGGAATGGCTAATGGCGACGCGCGGACTTTGCTCAATCAATTGGAAATGGTCTTGAGATTTTCTGAATCAGAAGAAATTTCATTGGAGGAAGTTAAACAGATTTTGCAGAAAAAATTCCTGCGCTATGACAAAAAAGGAGAGGAACATTATAATATTATTTCCGCTTTACATAAATCTTTGCGAGATAGTGATCCCGATGGAGCGTTGTATTGGATGATGAGAATGTTAGCAGGTGGCGAAGATCCACTTTATATTGCTCGGCGCCTGGTGCGCTTTGCCAGCGAGGATATTGGCATGGCTGATCCTTTTGCTTTACAAACAGCCATTGCCGCGCAACAAGCCTGTCATTTTATTGGTCTTCCGGAATGTGAAGTAAGTTTGGGGCAAGCGGTGGTTCATTTGGCCACAGCTCCCAAATCCAATGCCGTTTATGCTGCAATAAATGCGATCAAATCTGATATTGCCGAAATGGGTAATTTGGAAGTACCGCTGCACATTCGCAATGCTCCTACCAAAATGATGAAAGAATGGGGTTATGGAAAGGGGTATCAGTACGCTCATGATTTTGCCGACGCCAAGGTTGATCAACAACATTTACCGGATCAATTAATTGGCCGGCGTTATTATTTTCCCACTGACCGCGGTCATGAAGGAAAAATTAAGGGAAAATTGGAAAAATAAAAAAAATTTAACTATGTAGCTAGCTAATAATAGCCTGGTATTGTAATATGGATAGAATTGGCTTATTTAAGTTCCCAGCACATGGAACAGCCCTTTCAATTGGTAGAGGATTTGACAAGATCGAGTAACTCATATTCCCGTGAGTTCTGGTCTTCTATTTTTGCTTGTGAGCTAGATTTGACTAGAATAGTTTTTTTAGTTGTGAAAGAGGCCTAGAGTCTTGTGACTAGGCTACTGTGCTATATGGTGGGCGGGACAGGATTTGAACCTGTGTAGGCCGAAGCCAGCAGATTTACAGTCTGCCCTCGTTGACCGCTTGAGTACCCGCCCAGTTTGTGAATTGACAAATTTCCTGATTGAGATGCACCGCAATCGCTTGGAGGATTGCACAAATTTAGGAAATTGCCCGATAAATATAGGGAGATTCGCTTAAAATGGCAAGTTTATTTTTGGGAAGAGGGCGGCGCGGAGCGCCGCCCGAAGAAAGGGTGATGCTAGTAGTCCTTGGCGATGTAGTGCTCAACCAGGCCTTCGGCCAGGAGTTGCTGGAAAGCGCCTAGCGTTGCGCACCATGACTCTCTTGAGAGCCTTGAAGCCATCGCATAGGAGCGATAGCCGTGGGCGACTTCCCTATGGATGCTTAGGATTTCCTCCCCCTTGGTAACCCTCCTGATCTTGGTCAACCTCATCGTCTTCCTTTCTTTCAAAGATCTAGCAGACTATTTTTTGAACTATTCTGCCAATATTGTATGATAACAATATTTTTATTTGTTTTGTCAAGTATGAGTGGTAATTTTTTTAAAACTAAAAAGGCATCTGAAAAAATGTTTCATTTAATATTCTGGAGCCACTTGTCGGATTCGAACCGACGACCTACCGCTTACAAGGCGGTTGCTCTACCAGCTGAGCTAAAGTGGCGGATTGTGGATGAACTGGCGCGCCAATGAGTTTTGAGAGGTGGGGCCGCGTCATAAAAAGCGCGCCAATAATAGAAGAAAGCGTGGATTTAAGTCAACTGAAAATGTTTGCTCGGGTGGTGGTTTTGTTCTGGGGTGAGAAATGAAGTGGAGAACGCAGTGGGAGGGAATTAGGTATTCAAGGTGTCTTTGACGGCATTTTCTACTCCTCTAATAATGGCACGAATGGCTTTGAAGGGGATGCTCACAACAAAATTGACACTTTTTTCGGCCAGGTCCAGAACCGGTCCATAAGTGTATTTTTCGAAATTGCTGGTAGTTTTGCTAGACATAATATTGTTAAGCAGCTTGTAATTGAGTCTGATTGGCAGCGATAAATCGATTTGCAGTCGCTATCGATGGACTGTTTTGACTAGTCATACCTGGTGTTTTTTCCGCAGTTGGCAAGCCCAATTCCTTTCTAATATCAGCAACTTGCAGAGCATCAACCAAGTCGCGAATGGCTCTTTCCAGTTTAGCTTTGTTGCCGGAGCGAAAAATTTCCAAGAGGGAAATATTGAGTTGTGCTTGGGCGAGTTCTTCTAGCTTTTCAGCTGCGGGTACTTCTTTATCGCTGTAACCGGTTTCCTGGGGATTGGGATTTTTGAGTTTGGTGGAGAGGTCATTGAACCCTTCCATTAAATCGGTTTCTGCCAGGTTTGGTAGAGCTGCTTTTTGGCTTAAGTACTCTAAATCTTTGGGAGGAAGAATTTTTTTGGCATCGAGTTCGGTGATGCGATTGAGGGTGTGTTCTTTTTCATGATAAGCCGCGTGCATGGCAACTGCTGGACTATCCAAAGTACTTTCCACAATGTGGGCTTGGAAATTGTCAGTGGTTACGAAAGCGGCAACATTAGTGGACTCTTCCATACTAGCTACGTCCATTTGCAGGCCGGTAGCAGCCTGGATTTGGCGAAGCGTGTCTGCGCGTCGTTTTTGAATGGCTACGAAAGCACGAAACTCCTTTAATTCACCGGAGGAGCGCTGTTTTTCCTGCTCGGAGATTTCTGGATTTTTAGCCGTTAACTCCTCCCACCTGTCCAGTTGCTCCATCGGAAAATCGCCCCATTGCCTCAAATATTCCTGGGAAGATTGCACAAAGTATTTCTCCATAATGGTGGTTGATTATCAAGCTATCAACACTGGAAGAATATGATAACACTTTTTTATTGGAATGCAATACTTAATGGTGTATAATAGTAATTGGCAAAAAATAAATACAAAAAAATGAAAAAATTCAAAATATACTTAATAGCCTTAGCTGCCTCCCTGACAATCAGTGGTGTAGCGAGTGCGGCGACGATTTCTGTGAACACGTTAGTGGATGAAAACGGAACGGGAATAAATTGTTCATTGAGAGAAGCGATTACTTCTATTAATAACGGCGCGGATTTTGGTGGCTGTACTGGCATAGATTATGGAATTTCAGATGCTGTGGATTTAGGAGCAGCATTTGGAACTATCAATCTAAGCTCAGAGATCAGTATAACGAAAGGCGTTACCGTTCTGGGACAAGGCAGGACCTTGAGTGGAGGAGATGCCAATCGTATTTTTAACATCAATGCTCCTGGTGAGAATGTGATTTTGACAAATGGATTAACGATTTTGAATGGAAGTGCTACTTTGGGTGGAGCAATTTACGTGGAAAATGTTGGCAGCCTGACGTTTAGCAGTGGGGCGAGGATAGGTAATGGGAATCCGTCCGACGCTAGTGTTGCTACCAATGGTGGGGCGATTTATTTAAAGCAGGGAATAGTTAATCTTACAAGCGGAGCCTCATTGAACAACAATCAAGCTACTTCAGGCGGTAATATCTATATTGAAAATGGCACTCTAAATGTGGACGGTGGCACTGTTGCCAGCGGTTTGGCTAGCAGTAAAGGTGGGGGTGTTTATTTGGAAAATGGAAGTTTGGCAGTTGTGAATAATGGAGTAATTTCCAGCAACCGATCGAATGGAGATGGTGGGGGTATTTATGCCGAGAATGGATCGGTAACTTTATCTGTAGCTTCTTTATCTGGAAACAATGCGGGTTTCTCTGGAAATAATGGTAACGGTGGTGGTATTGCCGTTGAATCCACCGTAAACATTGATGTAGATAATACTGGTATTAATGGGAATCAAGCCAACTCGACTGCTATCAACACTGCATTTGGAAATGGAGGAGGAATTGCTTATTTATCTGGTTCTAGCGGCAATCTTAGTTTAGATGTTTATACATCATTTGGTGGTAATGCCGCCGGAAATAATGGTGGTGCGGTTTACTTTGCTGATGGAAATAGCGTAACCTACAATCAAAGCATTGTGTTTAACTCCCTAGGAGGAAATAGCGCTGTGTCTAAGGGTGGTATTTATTATGTGGGTAGTGGAACTACCTTTTTACTTTCTAATGCGACTTTACAAGGTAATAATACCGCAGGTGAGGGTTCGGTAATATATTTTAATGGGAATTCTACAGTTGATGTTGAAAATGTTCAGTTTATATCTCATGGTAGCAACTTAGTGTATTTTAATAACTTTAGCGGCGTTAAACCCTTTACGAATGTTACATTTGTAAACAATTTTTCTAGCGATTATTTGATCGAGATAAACTCGTCTAATATTGATTTTCAAAATGGATTCAATAGGTTTGAACTCAATACTTACTCCGGATCATGTGGAAGTCCAATCTTCAGAATTGATAATATTTCTGGCACTCCTTCCAATGTACAGTTCCAGGATATCGATATAGATAGCAATGGTAATAACTCGCAGTCAAACTGTAATTCTTATCCCATTTTCGTAACCCAAAATTCAACTGCTCAATTTACACCTTCAACTCCTGTGGGAAATGGTTTGAAAATTACAAACAGTAATTATGATCGAGTTAATATTGCCGAAGAAGGAACAGTAAACATTACTAACGTTTATATAGACCAAACCTATGGTGGTTTTAACGTTAATGGAACTACTGGAGCAAATTTAACTATAAATGGTGGCAGTATCACACAATCGCTTGGGAACACACCAATGATTGACTGTAGCTTCAATAGTGTTTGTTTGATTGATAACATCAGCATTTCTTCCAATTCTAATGCACTGGCAATTAAAACAACATATAATACACAATTTGATTTAACCAACTCCATTGTCGAAGGAAACTCAAATGGCATACTTTCTGAAGAGTCATTCTTAACTTTGGACAATGTACAGTTTTTGAGTTCTACAGGAACTGATACGAATGTAGGGTATGTGCATATTCGTCAAGTGCCAGGTGCAACACCTATTCCAGGTACGCTATACATGAAAGATGTTCAAATTGAGGGAGGTCAAGCAGGTGGTCTTAGATTGAGTGGTAGTTTTCCTGCTACAGTTGCAGGCTCTCCAGCTCTCTACTTAGAGAATATTAGGGTTAACAACAATGTAAAAAGTAATTGTAGTTTGTGTGCAGCAGGTTTGGAATTAATTGGTAGCTCTGCAACGGCTATTAATTTAACAGGTATAGTTGAAGTTAAAAATAATAACTTACAGGGTGCCACTTCTCCGTTCGGTGGATCAGCTTCTTCAAGTGTAGCTGGTGGTATTTACATTTCTGGTTACAGCAATATTCCTGTAACTATTAACGGAACTGATATTAGTCAAAACAGTGTTGTTTCTTCCAGCATTTCTGCGGGTGGCATTTATACAGAAGGATCTAATGTAGATTTAACTATCACAAACTCCACAATTAATAATAATACAATTTCTGGTGGCGAAGATAATGTGGGTGGAGGGATAGGAACCTCTACTAATGGAGTATTGAATATTGAAAACACTACTATCTCTGGCAATTCTGCTGCCGGCTCAACTACGTCGCCGTCAAAATATGGTGGAGGTATTTTGTCTATGTGGGATGCTACAATTAATTTGAGCAACTCTACTGTGAGCAATAATAATTCGATCAAAGGTGGTGGCATCGGAGCATACGGTGGTACAATTCTTAATATTAATAACTCCTCAATTTCTGGTAACACTTCAGATGACAATGGTGCCGGGATTAATGGAGAAGGTGCTTTTCTATCAATAGATCAGACTACTATTGATTACAATATAACTAATTTAGGCGGAAGCGGTGGAGGTGCCTACTTAAAAGGCCCTACAGGAAATTTAAATCTTACAAATTCCATTATTTCTGATAATACTTCCACAAATTCAACGGGAGGTGGTTTGGTAGTTAGTGAGCTGCCTACAGTTTCAATCGAAAAATCTTCTTTTTATAACAACTCTTCAAGCGCACCGGGTGGAGCGATGTTAGTTGATCGGAGTCCGGTGAATATTACCAATACCACATTTGCTCAGAATAGTAGTAACTCGATCGGAGGTGCAATCGCGTTTAACGATAATGGTGTGCCACTACAGAATGCAACCAGTAACATCAGATTTTCAACTTTTTCTGAGAATCAAGCCTTTAGTATAGGTGGCGGTTTGTTCCTAGGCAGTCTGGGTACAGGCTCGGTGATTAATGTAGAAAATACGATTATTGCGGGAAATACAACTTCGGGAGCTCCTTCTGTGGATTGCTATACAGCAAGCCCAAGCTCTCCATTTACCTCATTGGGTGATAATATAATTGGTAATGACAATGGTTGTAATGGTTTCACTGCTGCTGGTGATATGACCAATGTCAATCCTCTCCTTGATACTTTCAATACTTCAACGGCTTTTCCTCCATTTTACGCTTTACTTTCAGGAAGCCCGGCTTTGAATGCGGGACATTCAATAGTGGGAGTAAATGTTGACCAAAGGAATAGTGCTCGTAGTGCGACTCCAGATGTTGGTGCTTGGGATGATGGTATAGCGGCAACAATGCCTCCTGGGGCACCTACTTTGAATTCGGCAAATGTTGGTAATACTCAAGTAAGCTTGAATTGGACGGCTGGCACTGGTGGTGTTTCCAGTTATTACGTTCAATACGGTGATGCCGCTACTTGTTCCGTCAGTGATATCTCTAATTTCAATAATCCTAACTGTACTCTCATTAATACTTCCAGCACCAATTTGAATTATACGGTGACAGGCTTAACCAATGGAACTCAATATCGTTTTGTTATCTTCACTAATCTTTCAGGTGTTAATTCTCCTGCTTCCAATAGCCTGTTAGCAACCCCCAGTGCGGCTGGAGGCGGGACCTGTAATCCTTTAGACCCTAATAGTGTCTGTGCTTCTCAAGAAGTGACTTGTGGGGCTTCGCCAATAATTATTGGCACTTTGGATAATTTGATTTTTGATGCTGATGAACTTGAAGCTGGTATTCAAGTACCAAATGTATCCAGTCAAGCTATTGCTACCTACGCTACACAGCCTGCTTTTTCCATTCAAGACCAAAGATCTGGAACTCCAGGTTGTGGAGCCGATCCGGTAAGTTTAACTGTCCAGATTTCGGAATTCTTCAAAGATGCTACTACAGACAAATATTTGATTCAGGGCCAGGACAATGTGTTGAGTGGTAGTGAAGAAGCCGCCGTACTTTCTGTTAGCAGCTTAACTCAGCCAACTTGTATGGGTTGTTTCGGTTTCGATAATTCCGCGAATTTAACCGTTGAACAAACTTTAAACGATCCTGATTCTTTGACCATGAAACCGGCCTTATCAATATTCTCCAATGCCAAAGGTTTTGCAGGAACTGCGAGTATTCCGGCTATTAAGTATAAATTGATGATTCCGCCAGTAGTGTCTCCGGGCAGCTATGTGACTACTTTGACTTATACTTTCAGCTATTAAGAAATTTTCTGACTCAAGCCCCGCGCCCTAATCAGGTATGCGGGGCTTTTTTAGTCTGGCTTTTGCCAATCTGGGAATAAAAAAACCTCCCCCGGAACGACTTGCGCGGCTCGACGGGGGAACACCTGTTTGACTTGTGGCGAAGGGCGCCCTGGTGGGCCCCTTAGACAACGGAATTAGTGAACTAGCTTAGACCTTTCTTGGGTTGAGGTGGTGAATGATGTCAGTCAAGCACTGGGGGGATGGACTTGGCGACGAGGTCCTGGAGGAACTCGAAGCCCCGGGCATTGAGGATCACCGTGTTGGAGAGATTGGCGTCGGTGAAGTCCGCGCCGGTGGTGTCCGATTCGGTGAGGTCTGACCTGCACAAGAGCGCGCCGCGGAGGTTGGCGTCCCGGAAGGACGAACCACGGAGGTTCACTTCGATGAGATCGGCACCACTCAGGTCCGCGCGGTCGAACCAGCAACAATCAAGCTTGCAGTGGAAACCACCACTAAACTTGATGCCACTGATGAACGCATCCGAGAAATCGGAATTGCTCATCAAGCATCCCTGGAAGACCAGGGAAACTGCTCCGTCAAGACGCAAAAAGCGGGCTCGAGCCCATCCACTGCGGTCCAGGTGACAGTACTTGAAGTTCACAGAGCGTTTGTTGACATATGCGTTGTGCAGTGAGCACAGCGTCATCTCCATTTTTTCGAAACTGGCGCCGTCAAGGCGCGTGGACATGAGGTTGGCACCGTTGAGGCTGCCGTTGGTGAAGCGAGCTCCCGTGAAGTCGGCGTCCTCGGCCTTCAGCTCGTTGGCTTCGGCACGGAGGAATTCAGTGCCGCGGAAGAGTGCCCCGTTGAGCATGCTCCCGGTGATGATGGAGCCGTGCAGCTTGGCACGATTCCAGCAACTCCTGGGAGCATACAAGCCCGGCAGGAAGGCGACGCTGAGGTCCGCATCGGTGAAGTTGGCCTCCTCGGCCCTGCACTGGAAGAATCCAGTGAGTTTGAGGTTGGCCTCCCGCAAGGTTGCCCCGCGGAAGTCACATCCCACAAAGAGATGTTTGGAGAGGTCTCGACCGTCCAACTTCTTGTTCTGCAGGTCTGCCCCGATGATGATTTTCTCGGGGTTGACGTGCGGCATTGCGGAGAGAGCAGAGACGGGGTTCATAGCGGATTCGGTCAACATGTTGCGAGCTCCTGAGGAAGAGGTTGTTAAAGCTAGTCTAATTGTCAAGGTTACACACCAAAAAACAGTTGCCTGCCTTTGGTGGCTCCGGACTATTGCACATTTCAGACAGAATGTCAATACTCTAGAGGAACTTTCTGATGATGAAGATGATGACGATTGATGAATTCTCTAAACTTTGTCGATAAAGGCAAGTGTAAATTAAGAGAAAACTGCAGACATTGGCTTGGTTCGGTGATATATTCGAAGTGTTCAAGCTGGACTTCTAACTGGCTTGGTAGCAGCGAAAACCGTGGAAATAAAGCCCGCGGACAATGCCACCTGAGAAGTTATGCTGAATAAATACCTCGTGATGCAGCTTCATAAAATGCATATTAATCAATTATTAAGTTTAAGGAATAATGTGGATTTGGCGCCGCTTTGCACCTTTGGAATGGGTGGGCCGGCCGATTATTTTGTGGCGATTAAGTCCGCCGAGGAGCTGGTGGAAGCTGTGAAAGCGGCGCGGGCCGACAATTTGCCTTGGTTTTTGCTAGGCTGGGGAAGCAATTTAATTTTTCACGATTTGGGCTTTAGAGGAATGGTGATTCATAATTTGGCACGGCGGGCATGGCTGGAAAACGGCCTGCTGGTGGCGGAGGGAGGCACTTTGCTATCGCAAATTATTCAGGTGGCTTTAAAAAATGGCTTGGTGGGGATGGAAAAAATGATGGGTTTGCCGGGTACAATTGGCGGAGCAGTGAGAGGTAATGCGGGGGCTTTTGGTGTGGAAATTAAGGATTTTGTGCAGCAGGTGTTGGTGTGGAGTCCAAGCCGTGGTGAGCGTTTGTTACAGGCTGCGGAGTTGGCATTCGGTTACCGTGAATCTGCTATCAAGCAAAGTGATGATTTGGTGTTGCGGGTTTGGTTGAAATTGAATTCAGGTGATACGGTGGCGGCAGTGGAGGAAATTCGACAAATTACACTTTCACGTTTGGGTAAGCAGCCGGCGGGGAAAACTTGTGGCTCTTTTTTCAAAAATCCTTCAGGTAATTCAGTGGCGGTGGGGTTGGCGGCAGGCGCGGCAATAGATGGTTGCGGACTGAAAGGTTTTCAATTAGGCGGAGTCAAATTTTCCGAAAAACATGCTAATTGGTTGATGAATGTGGGATTAGATGGCAGCGGCAAGGGAACAAAGATGCAAGATGTGCTGGACTTGTGCGAAAAAGCGCAAGCAGCGGTATTGGAAAAATTCGGGGTAAGTCTGGAAAGGGAGGTGCAATTGGTTGGTGAGAGAGGAAAATACTAAACTTAATACTGGATTAATTCTTACAAAGCAGCAACAAAAAACTGACATTATGGCTTGTGGCTGGGAAAACTTACGATTATCAACTATATTAAGCAGGTCACTTAAAGCTGCAAATGAAAGATCATCAATATAAATTGCTGTTCTTGGTTGAACAAGAAGTAGATTCTCAGAATAAATTTTCAAGCTATGTTATTGACCCGCAACAACAACTGATTTGTGAAACAGTCACTTTAGTTAACTGCTTGGCTGCTCTGGAAAACCCAATAGATGAGAAAGTAGGTGAAGAGATGATTGATTTATTGCAATTAGACATGAGGCTGTGTGGATTACACCAAGAATTGGTGGAGATTATTTTGAAGCAAAAGATAGAGGTATTCGTACTCTTGAACGTCACTGGTGGTAGAAGCTTCTATTATTCTATCTTGAATCAAGCCTTAGAGTTTTTGGAAAATAAAAACCGTTTATATTCACCGAATAACAAGGTTGCTTCTAGAACTTATTTACCGCATTATGCTGATCGTACCACTTTGGAGTTAGTAAAGAAACGACCGATGGTTGTGGTAAGTCCTCAAACTGTCTGTAGTTCAGAAGAAAAAGGTAAATCAGAGATAATTTTCGCAAAACAATTAATTGAACAGAATTTTGCACACAGTGTCATGACTGTGAAAGAGATGCAAAGAGATCTGCAAAGTAGATTGAACATGTCTGAATCGAACCTTTTGCAGAGTTTTTGGGCAAGGGTGCAGGGCGTTTAAATGGATATTTGGATAAGGTATGTATTAATTCAGAGAGCTGTTTAAATTTGGCTGTATCTAAAAAACACCAGCCTGGTTGACGCGCTGGTGTTTTTTGTAAATTATCTTTAGATTTAATTCATCTTTTTTCTGATGAAAGCGGGGATATCTAGTTCGCTTTCGAAGTTTTTGGGTGTGTTGTGATTAGCTTCTGCGGATTGAGTTTTGCTGGCTGGTTCGTGCAGGTTATTAGCTGCATTGTTGCTCAAGATGGCATTACGCAATGGAGAGCTGTTATTTCCGCCACGAATTGGCATATGTTGGCGCAAAATGGTTGGTCTTTCGCGTGGGGTATCATCAAAACCTGTTGCCACCACAGTTAATTTAACTTCACCTGTATATGAATCGTTGATCACTGCACCAAAGATGATATTCGCATCCGGATCAGCAGCTTCTGTAATTACTCTTGCAGCTTCATCAACCTCAAACATGGAAAGGTCTGAACCACCGGTAATATTGAAAAGTACGCCTTTGGCACCATCGATAGAAAGTTCCAGAAGTGGAGATTCAATAGCAGCTTTGGCGGCATCAATAGCACGATTTTCGCCTGTTCCATAACCGATACCCATCAAGGCAGAACCGGCATTTTCCATCACTGCTTTAACATCGGCAAAGTCTACATTGATCATACCGTGAATGGTAATCAAATCAGCAATACCTTGAACACCTTGTCTTAACACATCATCAACAACTGTGAAGGCTTCGGTGATAGGAGTTTTTTTGTCAATAATAGAGAGGATTTTGTCGTTTGGAATAGTAATCAGAGTGTCTACCTTGTTCTTTAAATTTTCCAAACCGTCTTCGGCTTGTTGACGGCGACGATTTCCTTCGAAAGTAAATGGTTTGGTAACAACAGCAACTGTTAAAATACCCAATTCCTTGGCCAATTCAGCAATTACCGGAGAAGCACCAGTACCGGTTCCACCACCCATACCACAAGTAATGAACACCATGTCGGTACCCATTAAAGCCTCGCGAATTTCTTCGGCACTTTCTTCAGCAGCTTGACGGCCAATATCTGGATTGGCACCGGCGCCAAGACCACGAGTGGTAGCCTTACCGATATTAATTTTGTGATTTGCATTGGAGTGGTGCAATGCTTGGGCATCAGTGTTCACTGAAATGTAATCAATGCCGTGTAAATTGGATTTAATCATTCTTTCCAAAGCATTGGTTCCACCTCCACCAACACCAACAACTTTAATTTTTGCAACCGGTGTAATTGCATCTGGAACGATTTCCATAGTCTTGCGACCGGTTTGGCCTGATCCGGAGAACAGGTTTTTGAGAGAGTCTTTATGATGATTACTGATAGCCATAGATGAGTGTGTAAAGGTTGTTAGGTGCTAATCCAGTTTGAGAATGGATTATTACCTATTACTTGATAATATGTCAATACTATTTTCTGGTATGGGTGTTAGTTTTTAAGGAAAGAGACTCTTAAACCAGTCCTTAACTCCACCAAACATCTTTTTGGGGCTAAGGGTTTTGAGGCTGAAGCCATAGGAACGGTGTTCCAGGCGGGAACCCCAAAGGATTAAACCAATGGCTGTGGCATACGCGGGATCGTCAATTTTGTCCACCACCCCATCAAAATTCTGAGGAAAGCCGATTTGTACTGGTAAGTTTAAGGTTTCACGAGCTAGATCCAAAATACCTGGCATTTTGACAGAAGCGCCGGTCAAAATAGCACCCGCAGGCAACATCCCATCGCGGTGAATACGGGCTAGTTCCTCTTTGACCAAGAGAAAAATTTCGTGATAGCGGGCTTCGATGATTTCCGCCATGTGCTTTTTGGAAACCTTTTGTGTGTCGATTTTGCTGATCAGAGAGAGGTCGATAATTTCTCTTTCATTGACATCAGCGGGAGTACAGGTGCCGTACTCGATTTTGATTTTTTCGGCGGTGTCGATGGAAGTGCGTAGGCCGATAGCAATATCATTGGTAACGTTTTCACCACCTACGGGAATGATGGCGGTGTGTAAAGTGGTACCTTCTTCAAAGATGGAAACGGCTGTGCCGCCGCTGCCGATATCAATGACTACCACGCCCAATTCTTTTTGACGTTTAGATAAAACTGCTTCAGCAGAAGCCAGACAGGAGGGAATGATATCGTCAATGTCTACGCCTGCCTGTAGTACACATTTTTCGATGTTTTTGATGGAAGGAACCAGTCCAGTAATAATATGGGCTTCAACTTCTAAACGGATGCCGGTCATGCCGACGGGGTATTTAATGCCACGTTGTTCATCCACAGTGAAGGACTTAGGAATGATGCGTAAGATTCTTCGGTTGGAAGGGATGGAAACGGCTTGAGCTGCTTCTAAAACCCGATCCACATCATCCTCGGTAATTTCATTGCCGCTGGACACCGCGATCACACCTTTGGAATTGATAGATTCGATACCATTGCCACCGATGCCCAAAAAAACATGATTAATTGGTTCACCGGCCATTCTTTCGGCGTCCTCCAGTGAAGAGGAGATGCTGTTGATGGTTTCTTCCACATCAATAACCGCACCTTTGCGGAGGCCGGTGGAGGGTGCAATACCGACACCGATGATATTCGGTACCTGAGAGCCTTCTTCCAGCGCCCCCACTACAGTTCTGATTTTGGAACTTCCCACGTCCAGACTAGCGATAATTCGAGATTTTGCCACTTTGAGTAAGTTAGGATTTTACAACTTGATTTTGTTTTTGCTTGATATAATCGCTCTCTTCCCGTTGTAGGACCTATTGATAGAAACTTACGTTTAGGAGCAAATCCGGTGAGAAATAGCGGTTTTTATCATAGGGACTATAGCGGAAATTTTATGATTTTACAAACTTTTTGCAAAGTGGGGAAGGGGCTTGAGTAGCAAATTTAAAAGAGCTCATTTTGAGGCTCTCCGGCTAGTGGACTTCTACCCTTCGCCAAATATTTTTTAGTGAAAGGAGTTGAAGGAAAAATGCGCATGGTTGAAGCCAAAAAACTTGCTCCAGAAACAAAGTTGAAGGTTATCGCTTCCGCCAAAAAAACCCCGTCCCTAATGGTGGAAGAGACCGATGTACCCGCTGAATG
The DNA here is from genome assembly GCA_964546505.1 of uncultured Candidatus Peribacteria bacterium. GTDB lineage: Bacteria > Patescibacteriota > Gracilibacteria > UBA1369 > UBA1369 > CAZJJZ01. The sequence continues at coordinate 34,064 of CAZJJZ010000006.1, read as the reverse complement.
TCTAAAAGATGTGAATTACGCAACGGTCATTTTGGGACCTGCAACAGGAAGAGAAGGTTTAACTGTTTGGACAGTGTTTGCCGGACATCCTACTCCACTCTTCCCGATAGAAAAAGATGCGGACAAAAAACCCGTTTTGAATGCTGAGGGAAACATACTGCCAGCTGCCATCACAGGCTTGCAATATGGTGACGTTATTTCTCCAGAGCAAGCAAGACAGAAATTAGGTGAGGATTTTTATGTGAGTATTAAATAAGTTGAATCTTGAGTTTTGCTGAGGCGCCTTTGTAGGCGCCTTTTTTATTTTTCGCCAATCAGTATAATTATGACATGATCAATTATTTAGACGATAAATTTCAGGTCAAAGCGAGTAATTTGGGACTGCGGCCAGAGGACGTGGAGGAGCAGTTTGTGCGTGGGAGCGGTGCCGGTGGGCAGAAGGTCAATAAGACTTCTTCAACCGTATTGCTAAGACATTTGCCAAGCGGCTTAGAGGCGCGCTCGCAGCGCTTTAGGGAGCAGAGTTTGAATCGTTTGGAGGCTTGGAAAATTTTGATTTTGAAATTGGAGGAGAGGAAATTGGGTAAAGCCTCTCAATTGGCGCGGGCGAGATTTAAGGTGCAAAAGCAAAAGCAGCGGCGGAAGCGCAAAACGCAACTGAAATTGGTGGAGGAAAAGCGGCGGAGGGGAGAGATTAAGGGAAATAGGAGGAAGCTGGAGTGAGCTAAAGCAACACAAGAAAATATCAACAAATACTTGACGTGCTACATAATGTGTTTTAATTTAACCTGGAGAGTTGCACTTTAAAAAAGGAGTTTTTGATTGTTAAACAAGAAGTTTGCTAAAGAGTTGTTGCTCAATCTACTCAAAACGAGCGACCGGCTACTCAATCAGTTGATCAAGGAGGTGGACGACCCCAAGGAAGACGAACTCATTGATCAGGAACTCAGCCTGCAGCTGGGAATGCTTTGCCTGAAAAGCGAGGTATCCCGGCTGGACGTGCAGGGAAAGCCGCGCGTGCGTGACGGCAGCGAGGGCTGGTGGGTGGTGATGAAGCCCGCGGAGAGGATTTATCCTCTTGAGAGCGAATTCGCTCACTCACATCAACCCGATTTCCGCATCACGGCTGTGGCTATTATGAGCATGAGTCGTGGCGAAGCCACCTATGCCGATCTACTGGCCGCCGGAGTGGTGGAGCATTCGCCGCCCTCGTACTACGCCATCGCTGAGCGGAACGAAAAGGGATTCGTTAGCCGTAACGAGGCTGGGGCACCGCTCCAGCTGGAGCCCTACGCACACGATGAAAGCTTTGTGAAGGACTTGGGGGATAAAGACCTCTCGGTGCTGTCACAAATCATTCACCCGCTGGATTGCGGGGAGACTGAGGGCGTCCGCGGCATGATGACGCCACTGCAGAGCGCAATCGCTTACGCTTTGTACAAGGGCGTGGGCGGAAGCGTCGTGGATGAGTACGAACTTGATTTAGACTATCAAAAGTTTGGTGGCAGGCTTTTGGTCTCAGCAAAGAGACCTAGATTGCCCAGCGAGCTCTAGTCGTACTCTCGCCCCCTCTTCGCCTTTGGTGGAGAGGGGGCTTTTCGCGTTGACAACAAAGGTTGTTTGGCAGCAAATTTTCTCTTCTAAAAGCGTAATTTGAAGTAGTTGTTTAGTTTGGCGTAAGACTCTACTTGTCAAATGATTATAATGATTGTACTTCATTATTAAATCTTATGAAAAAACCTATGGAAAATCTACACGGTCCAAGTTATTTGCAACATTGCGAAAGCTCGCTGAAATTTTATCAAAATTCTAGTTATCCACAAATCAGTGAACAGAGATTTTGGGAGAAGCAAATTGCGATGATGCAGAAGGAAATTAGTTGGGAACAATTGATGACCGCCAAAGCTTTGGCAAGTCGATATGGCCATTACTGGGCTGACTATCAAGCGCCAGAAGGGAAAAAAGTAAAATTGCGGGATATTTATAATTATGCTTTTCAGCTGGAAGGTGATTCGGACTTACCAGTGGGAATTTTGGGACCTGAGGTGGATGAAAAGGGCAGAATTGTGCACACTACCGGATCTGGCCGATTGTCATGGATAGTCAACCCGAATGGTGAAACTAAATTGATTGTTTCTAGACCCGGAAATATCACTTGCTTGGAAGCGGATATTTTTCTACAAACAAAAGGACCATGGCGGGGTAGAAATTTGGCGACAGTGCAGGCGAAGGCGGAATATTTTGCTCGACATGTTGATTCACTGGAATATGCCATGACGGCATTAATGTTGCCAGAAGACGTTGCGGTAGCCACAAAAGTGGTACACCAGGAATGCCCAGAAATGAGGGCGGAGTTAGAGGCCGAGTTGCGCACTATCAGAATACGCAATGAAATTCAGCAAAAGGCTGCTCGCGCTAGCAAATAAATTTACTGGAGTTTGGTGGAGCGGGTGGTAGAATGGGCTCAACTTTTAGCCCCAATCAAGATGGAACCTATTACAGAATTAAGTATCGGCGGACTGAACATCAGCCAATTGGCAGAGCGTTTTGGGACGCCGATTTACGTGTATGATGAAGCTCGAATCAGGCAGAATTATCGTTTGGTAAGAGACACTTTTGCCAAGTACTATCCAAATAGTCGAATTTTTTATGCCGTCAAATGCAATTCCAATCCGGCGATTTGCCATATTTTGCGACAGGAAGGCGCGGGGATGGATACAGCAAGCGTAAATGAAATCAAATTGGCCAAGTCTTTGGGGTTGAAGGGTGAAGAAATTATTTTTTCCGGTAATTTTTTGTCTGATGAAGATTTGCAACAGGGTTTGGAAACCGGAGTGATTTTTAATCTGGATGACATTTCTTTGCTACCCAGGCTACTGAAGTTTGGCTTACCGGAGGTGATTTCTTTTAGAGTTAATCCAGGATTGGGAAAAAGTAATATCGGGCATTTTGTAATCACGGGTGGCGTTGACGCTAAATTTGGACTTCATGAAGATCAGGTGTTGGAGGCTTATCGTGCCGCTAAAGAGGCTGGTATTAAGCGTTTTGGGGTACATATGATGGCGGGCAGTTGCGTTACTGACCCGGAGTATTTTGCGGAAATTACTGGTAGATTATTGGATATCGCGGGAAAAGTAAGTCGAGAATTGGCGATTGAATTTGAATTTATCGATTTGGGTGGTGGACTAGGGATTCCTTATCGACCGGGTGAAAAAACTTTGGATATGGAAAAAACAGTGGAGCTGATTACAGCTACTTATCGTCAAAAAGTGGAGGAATATGGAATGAAGGAGCCAAGGCTGATGATGGAGCCAGGCAGATACTTTGTGGCTGATGCGGGGTATTTGATCGGACGTGTACAAGCTGTTAAGCGCGGATATCAAGATATTTGGGGCAGCGATGTGGGTATGAATATTGTACCGAGAGTGATTTTGTACGGCGCTTATCATCATTTGCGAGTGAACAAGAAAGACCATTTACCAAAACAAAAAACGCAATTTACCGGACAGATATGCGAGCAGACGGATTTGTGGGGCAAAGATTTAATGTTGCCGCCATTGGAAATTGGGGATTTATTTTGGTTGGAGAATATGGGCGCCTATTCTTATGCCATGAGTTATTCCTACAATGGACGGTTTAAACCCAGAGAAATTTTGGTGAATAATGGTCAGGCCGAAATAATTCGCGAAGCAGAGCATTTGGAGGATTATTTGAAGCTTTGCGTGCTTCCGGAGAGATTGAAGAGCTGACCATCACATCTCCCCTTCCAAAGACTGGTGACGGAGTGCGGACGCGTATAAATCCTGAGTTTCAAGAAAGGTTTTGCCCTTTGCCCTAATAACGGAACGTGCACCTCTATTTTCTACTGCATAGTGCTCTCCATGACGATGTGTAGAAAAATCCACTTTCAGTGGATTTAGTGGTAGGGGGGTGTTTAGCAAGGCTCTCCAGTAGCCTAAATCTGGACTGGACAAAATTGGCTCTGGAGCAAATATTTTTGCCAATTGATCACGTGAATTTGCAAGTATTTGAGTGGTTTCAGCAATTTTATGGATATTTTTATAAAACATCAAAAATTGTTGATCAACTTCTACATCCTGTGTTGCTTTGATGGTTTGGAATTGCAGAAACTCACAGAGTTCTTGCGTGGAATAGACAGTTAATTCCAAAGCCTTCTGTGGAATGCCGATTGCAAAATATGACTGATTGTACTCCAGATTGGAGAGCATAAAGAGTTGAAAAAATTGCCAATGAAGTTTTTACACTTTACGACTTTTGTGCTATAATGTCAAGATTTAAGTGCATAATGTGAATAAAACTGCAGTAAAATTAAAACCTGACAGTCAGTTTGAGTCCCGAGAGCTATTTGGAGTGAATGCTGATTTTAAGCTTGAAGACCAAATGGATTCGGGGGGCGCAAAATATGATGAGTGTCAGGAAATATTGGCCGACTTGGTAAAACAAGGTTATCAGCCTGTGTTTTCCATAGATCGCCAATACCTGGTGAATGTCACCAAATTAACGCCAAAAAAAACATGGATCAATGAGCAAATTTTGGCCGGAACAATTGGTATTCCTCCATATAATCCAGATGGCGATCGCATTCTCTGCGTATATCACGGCGATATTAATAAAATAGCGCTTAAACCAAGATTAACAGGGGAAAAAAAACTATTTCAAGGTGTGGTTGCAACTTTACAAGAAATACCTTTGGCTGATTGCGACTTGATTGATACCAGAACGGGAAAGAAAACCTCTTTGATTGAGTTAAATACAGCAGCAATGATTGCCAATAATCGAGCTCAAATTGATAAAATAACCAAAATATAATAACAAGTTGGACGTCAAGGCCTATTGACTTCTTGAGATTTTATGTCAAAATCAGGTTCAATTGTAAATTTAAGTTATGAATCGGCCTAAATCCCATGAAGATAGTTATATAGCGCCCGCCAGTCAAAGGCCACGAGTTTTGACCAAGCTGTTGGAACAGCGACATGCCGCTAGTCCTGAATTGACTCCTCTAGAGGCTAGTGAATTGTTTTGGAAAAAGGGATTTTTGGGCGTTGATCAGAAAGTCCCTGATGGTTTTAGTGATCCTGGTGCAGAAATGAAGGTGTACAAATTGGAATCAGGAGAAAAGGAATTTGTTTATGAAGCTGAACGTGAAGTTATTTTGTGCGATGCCTTGCTGGACTTGAAATTATCTGATCATATTGCCAAGTCGCGCGCCGCTATCCGAGGCGCGTTGGGAGAAAAACAAAAAGCTTTGGCATTGGGTAAATATGTGATTGGAGCTTTGGGCGGCGCGCAGATTGATGCCAATGTTTTGGCATATCGTACTGCTGCGGAAATTAAAAAATTGAGAGAAAAAAAGGGTAAAAGAGTTATTTTATTGGGAGAATTATTGCATGGTGTTTGTCGCCATCGATCTTTATTATTCAAATACTTGGCTGATCGTGATGGCGTGAAAGCAGAGCTGGTGCGGGGATTTTTCCAGTATGGTAAGCATTCTTGGAATACTGTGGAAGTGGAAGGCAAAAAGTACCTATTAGACACGATGCTGGGAATTGCCAGAGGTGGGGAATTGGAATTACAAGAACTCGACAATATTCATGTTGCTCGGGTATACAAAAGGTTATTAGCATTACCGTAGGCTGGTCGTACTATTCTAATTCACGCAGCAGCCGACACTTGATCAAAATAAACTACTTTGTTTGGCGGCCGCTTTTTGCTGTTCCAGGCGGGCAGCGAGCGCAGCGAGCGGCTTGTGGAGGGATTTGATATCAAGGTCGGTGAGGAGGGCGGCCGCCTTGGCTTCATCCAAATCATGCATTTTGGCTTTTTCTAAATTCAATTCGATGGGCATGTCACAAATAATTGTCGCCATGCGGCGGCTGAGGTAAGCAATTTCCTTATTCTGCTCCAATTTTTGTCGCTGCGCAGGTGTGAGTTCTGACAAATGTTGGTAAAGCGTATCCAAATCGCCATATTTTTGCAAAAAGGCTACAGCCTGTTTTTCGCCAATTCCTTTCACGCCAGGAATATTGTCGGAACTATCACCTCGTAAAGCTTTATAATCAATTATTTGAGTAGGCTTCAGTCCCATCTTGGCCTCCACCAATGCCGGCGTATACTTTTCTATAACGCTAATGCCTTTAATCGGCATGATCACCGTTACCTGTTCAGAAACCAGTTGAAAGGCGTCTCTGTCGCCGGTGAGAATACAGCAGTGCAAGTCAGCGCTTTTTTGTGATTGAGTTGCCAAGGTGCCAATTAAATCGTCAGCTTCAAAGCCACTTTGTTGGAAACAAGGAATGCCCAAGGCCTGTAATATTTCCAGTAGTCTTGGTAATTGTGGATATAGCTGTGGTGGTGGTTCGCTACGATTGGCCTTGTAATCCACAAACTCCTGATGTCGAAAAGTCTTGTCTCGATGGTCAAAAGCGATCATTAAGTATTGTGGACTTTCTTTGATCAGAATATCAAAAAGCATCTTTAGAAAACCATAAATCGCATTGGTATATTCACCTTTTTGATTGGTCAGCAGGGGTAGGGAGTGGAAAGCCCGGTGAAAAATTGCATTGCCATCAATTAGTAATAATTTCTGCATCTGGCTACTAGTATTAAGAGTAATTTTCTGATAGAATATAGTGATTAAGACAAAAAACAAATCAAAACATATGCCGACCAAAACCTTGAAAGCAGTACACCGCATGACTGTACCAATGAAAAAGACAGTGAAGAAAGCGGAAAAATCCTTAACAGCCAATACCATCATTCAGGGCAAGCTAGCAGCAAAATTGGAGCTTTTTTGTGGTCCAAAAACGAGTGATAGTAAATGTCAACAAGCCAAAAAAACTCCGCTTGTGCTAGTGTTCGCGACTGAATTGAATCACGCCCAAGAATTGATACCGCGAGAAGTTTTGTTTCAACTATTACAGGCATTGGGAGTCACCAATTCCAAAGTAGTGGTAATTGACGCGGACCGTGAAAGCGACTTGGCCAATTTGGAAGAAATTGTGACGAAAAGCGATAAGCAGATGATTTGGTATAATCCTCTCACAGACAATAGCTCGAAGATGAAAGAAGAGAAGGAAATTGATCGCTTGTTGTTAGCGGCTGATGCAGCCATTGTTTTTAATCAGCATTTGGATTTGATCAACCTACTTAAATCCTATGGTATTGTCATGATTGCTCCTGAAGCGACTCCAGTATTGCAAAATTACAAGCCCAATGAAGAGACTGGAAATGCCTTTCTATTTCTGCATAAAGATGTTTGGGGAATTTTCGCGTCGGTAATCAGAGCTTTGGAAACGTACAAGTTCCCTTATGATTGGCAACACATTGTGAAAAATATTTTGAAGTAGAAGAGTTCAAAAAAACTCCCTTGCCGGTGAGATACCGGTGAGGGAGTTTTGATTTTGTAGCTGTTTAGTCTAAAGAGCTGCGTCCACCTCTACTGCCGGACAAACTATTACCGATGTCCTGAACATTTTGGATCACGCTGTTAAAATTCAAATATTGAACCACATTCAAGCCCAAAAATTCGCCAGCCAGACCAACAATCACGACTGATAAAACGGTGATGATTAAGCCGATAATCGCATAGCGGATGGTACCAACAGCACCTTTGATTTTGGATTCGTCTCCGCCTGAAAGGATAAATTTGAAACCTCCCCAAACTATGAAGATCACAGAGAGCAAACCAGCAAGAATGATGGCATAAGCCAAACCCTTGTTGATCACATCGGGGATATCATAATTACTAGCTGAGTTGATAATGCTGTTTCCCATGGGAAAAAATAAAGTTGTTCTAAGTTGATTTTACTACTCTCTGCCTGTTATAGCAATTAGATATTGATATCCTCGTCGATGTTGGCAACACCACCCTCAGGTTCAACAATTTTGAGATTTACACGAGCATTGTTTTTGGAACCAATTACGCGTAATAAGATGCGAATAGATTTAGCGGTTTGACCACTTTTACCTATTACTTTACCCATATCTTCTTTAGCAACTTTAAGGGTGATCAAAACACCCATTTCATCAACAGATCTTTCAACAAAAACCTGATCTGGATGATCAACGATTTTTTTGACAATATATTCTACGAACTCCTTGTCTTGTACTGTTTGGTCCATTTCTTTAAGTGGGTTAAGGATAAATTGTACACAAAAAACTTAAGTGAGAAATCACCGAATTGCCGCTACTTGTAAGTAACTAAGATTAAGCGGCAGCAGATTCGGCTTCACCTCCCTTTTTCTTCTTGCCTTTGCGATCTGTGGAATAAGCAATGTATTTTTCCATGCCTGCCACACCGTCTTTTTTCAGCAAAGAAGCTACTGATTCGGAAGGTTGTGCACCGTTCTTAATCCAATGTTGAACTCTTTCTGCATTGTAAGAAAGAACTTTTGGATTCTTACCTGGAATGTAGTAACCAAGAACTTCCAAAGCTTGTTTTTTGACAGCTTTGCGGTGGTCTGCTACTACGATACGGAAACTGATTTGAGCCTTTTTTCCGGTACGAGTGAGTCTGATTCTGAGCACGATATACTGGGGTTAGAGTCTATTTGAGCGGTCGAATATTAAGGGTAGAGAAAGTCAAAGTCAAGGAAATTCTGACCCTTTGGCAAAAGGTGGCTTCAGATAAGGGTTTTTACACTGTCGTTTGCAATTGACAGTGGTTTGAAATAAAATACGGTACTATTTTAAAAAACAAAGACTATGAACAATTTAGGTTCAATGGATCCGACAATATTAGCCTCAGTTATCGGCGTGCTGGGAATAATTCTGGGCAGTTTGATGACCATTTTATCTGAAACAATCTTGCGCCACTTTGACTTGAAAAGAGAAGATCAAAGAGAGGCGATTTTGGTGGAAAGAAGAAGAAAAGAAAAGGAATATCAGATTAAACAAGAGCTGTATAAAGTTTTTTTGGGCGAGCTGGCTTCATTGGAAACTTTTGCTTACGCTGATCAGTCGGAGTTTCAGAGAGACTGGATTAAAACTGAAGTGAAGTTGGATTTGGTGGCAAGTCCGGAGGTGAGAGCGGTGAAGGAAAAAATACAAAAAGAAATCTTCGCCCTGGCAGAAAAAAATATCGGCAGCAAAAACTTAACTCTTAGCCCGGCTTATTTTGGTCTACGCGATGAATTATTGCAGGCGATCAAGAAAGATATTGCTATTTTTCAAAAACAAAATGCCTAAACAATTGTTAATTGGGGCACTGGTTGTGGGTATTTCTAGCAGTGTGCTGGCGGTATCCACAACTACTACTCTCAACACCACCTTAGCACCAACTATCACACCGACTACAATTGCGCCTGTGACGACAATCACACCAGTAACTACTACAACCGCGCCCGTCACTCCCATCTCTACCACACGCTTAGAGCCGATTACCACCGTCACTACCTCACCAACTTCCACAACTCCTGTCACAACCGCTCCAAGCACTAATACCACCCCCGATAGAACTACACCGGTTTCAAACACTACTACAGATACCTCGACAAATGACCCCAATGGTACGACAGATGCCACAGGCTCTACGGTACCAACTGATCGCGATGTTAATAATACCAATAATCCAACCACACCAGATAATACAAGCTCTAGTGATACTTCCACTACTAATAATAATACAAACACCAGAACTCCAACTGCAGAAACCACAAGTAATACTACACCCACGACCGATTCAACTTCAGGTACCCCCTCAACTCCCACCGGCAGAGAAACTACCTCTACCACACGAACGCCAATCACAGAGCCAGTTGCTACCACCACAACTACTCCAAATTCCAATACTTCAACTACTCAAAACCCCACAAACACAAACACCCGCACTCCAACTACTATAGTTACACAACCCGCTGCAACAATTACCAGGCCGGAGTCAGTAGAGCAGACGACTCCTGTGATTAACGAAGCAATAACAGAACCGCCGCTTAACCAAATTAGCGACCCCTTGCCAATTAAACCGCAGCCAGCTGAGGAAAAAACGTTATCGGCTCCGGTGATTGATACCAGTATTATTGGCATACTATTTGGCGGAACTATTTTGGGCTGGTTGACGTGGCTGATTGGGGCTTATTGGCTCAGAATTCGTAGTACTTGGTTGGTGGAAAAAAAACGCTGGCAGAAAAGATCTTTGGAATTGCAAGAAGAGTCTCTGGATAATGATACGATAGCGGCTGTAGAATTGGCTCAAGCAATGGCGGAATATAAAACGGCGAATAAATAATTATTGCTCAGCGAAGGGTTGCAGACGGATTTTTTGAACTGTA
>CAZJJZ010000006.1:21630-23752 GCA_964546505.1 uncultured Candidatus Peribacteria bacterium | reverse complement strand
GCTAATAATTTCGTGTTGCTTGATGGTAAGTTGATGCGCCAAAACCGAGTTGGCCACCGCGATGGTGAGGATGGAGTTTTTGAAGTGTAGAGGATGAATGGACGGTTTGGGCCCAATTGTAGAATCGCTTAAGGCTGAGGCAATTGGTGGAACGGTGCCCGGCCAGAGTTGAGCAGCGATTTTGCGAAATTCCTGGCAAACATGTATAGCTTGTAGGGTATGTCCAAGTCCGAAATGATTGGCAACTATTTGAAAAGTACTTTGGAAATCGGAGTTTTGGGTGGGGCGGGTTTGGGAAAATTCCTCTTGTTGACCAGGTTCGCGACGAGAGTAAGAAACTTTTTGCTGATAAGCGGATTTGGTTTTTCGGAAAAATTTGGCACTAGAGGATTTGGCCGAGCCGTCAAGACTTTGATGCGCTCGGGGGTAATTGGTTGATTGGGTAGTGGATTTTTTGGCTGGTTTGGAATAGGTCATGAAGAGCTTGTTGACTTATGTTTTAAGTAAACACTCTAGATACAACTGGTGAATTTGTCGGCACATTTTGGACCAGGAAAATTGCTGGACATGCTTCAATCCCAGCGCAATTTGTCTTTCACGCAGAGGTTCATCAGTGAGAATTTGGTGGATTTTTTGGGCCATATCATCACTATCATAGGGATCAAAATAAATTGCCGCTTTGTCACAAATTTCCGGGATACAGGAAGTGTTGGATACCACTGCCGGCGTTCCACAGGCCATGGCTTCCAGAGGGGGCAGACCAAAACCTTCGTAAAAGGATGGAAAAACGTAGGCAGCTGCGGCGGAGAGCAAGGTAATCAGGTCTTCTTCCGGCAGATGGCCCGGGAAAAGAATGTGATTGGTGGAGGTGAGGGGAGCAGCCGCGGCAAATATTTCCTCGCTATAGGGATTTTGGGTTTTTCCGGTAATGACCAATTGCAGTGGAGATTGATAGGTTTCACGTAGGCTTTTGAAGGCATGTAGCAAACCCTGAAGGTTTTTGTGGTCACGCCAAACGCCGGTATAAAGCAAAAATGGCTGTGTGATTTGGTATTTTTCTTTGGTCCTGGCAATTTTGTCCGGGTCGGTTTGGGGCTTGAACTCTTGGCCAATGCCTTCATAAATTACCTCGATACGAGATGGTGGTAAATGCAGTATTTTTTCCAAATCCTGTTTGGTGTTGGCAGAGACAGCAATAATTTTACGTGCTTTTTTGGTGACATTTTTAATAGTCCATTCGTAGGCCAACCTCTGCCAAAAAGCTTTCATTTTTTGTCCAGGAAAAAAATGCAACGTTAAATCATGAATAGTAACAATAGAGGGACGTTGATACAAAATTGGTGCGTTAAAATGCGTAAAATGCATCAAATCCAAGTTGTAAGAATAGAGTATGCGCAGAAATTTGGTCTGCTCTGGCAATGAATAATAGGGCGCATCCACCAATACTTTGTGAAAATTGGGAGCTGTAATCTGGCTTTCTGTATATTGTGGTGTATTGAAAAATAAAAAATACTCGTTTTTGTCGTCGATAAGCTGCAAGTGCTTGACCAATTCATGCACATAACGACCTATACCAGTGAAGTTGGAGGAATACATGCGGCAATCAATACCAATTCTTAGCTTTGACATATTTATTAGGCCGTTTATGATGTGTACTATTGTTATACCTTTTGTGACCCGATTTCAATATGAGTAAAGAAAAAAACATTCTGAGAATTGTGTTTATGATTATTTTTCTGGATTTGTTGGGTGTGGGTATTTTGATACCTGTGATACCACAACTTTTGGGAAATCCTGAATCTAGTTTTTACCTTTTGGACGCCAACTGGACGACTAATCAGGGATTGATTTTGCTGGGTGTGCTGGCGGGAATTTATCCATTGATGATTTTTTTGGCAGCACCGATATTGGGGCAACTTTCCGATAAATTCGGTCGTAAAAAAGTTTTGATGATTTCGATTGCCGGCACGGCTTTGGGCTATATACTTTTCGCTTTGGCAATTTGGCTGAGAAACATACCTTTATTGTTAGTTTCCAGGGCTTTGGACGGAATTACCGGTGGGAATTTGTCAGTGGCTCAAGCAGTGATAGTGGATATCAGCAAACCTGAGGATAGAGCCAA
>CAZJJZ010000006.1:21395-21620 GCA_964546505.1 uncultured Candidatus Peribacteria bacterium | reverse complement strand
GAATTTTGGTTTGATCGGCGCGGCTTTGGGTTTGGGGTTTATTTTTGGTCCTTTTTTGGGAGGTAAATTGTCCGATCCTAATGTACTTAGTTTTTTTGACGCAACCACCCCTTTTTGGTTTGCCACAATATTAAGTATGATTAATTTGCTGGCAATTTGGTATTGGCTACCAGAAACAGTCAAGAATCCACAACGGCATTTGGCAATCAAGTGGACTACGGCATT
>CAZJJZ010000006.1:8184-21366 GCA_964546505.1 uncultured Candidatus Peribacteria bacterium | reverse complement strand
GTATGAAGAATCTTAGACCGCTATTTTTGACAAGCTTCTTATTCTCTGGTGGATTTACTTTTTTCACCTCTTTCTTTGGCGTTTACTTGATTGAAAAATTTGGCTGGGAGCAGGGACAGATAGGTGAATATTTCGCTGCCATAGGTCTATTTATTGTCTTTTCACAGGCAATATTGATTCGTTGGATAGCCAAGAAACTTAAACCCGAACAAATTTTGAATTTTTCATTTTTCGCCTTATCTTTAATGATTTTCCTTAATTTTCTACCCAGAGAAGGATGGCAATTATATTTAATAATTCCCTTTTTTGCAGCCTCTAACGGACTTTCTCTAGCTTTTCTGAACGCAAAAATCAGCAGAGAAGCACCTGAAAATGAACAGGGCGAAATTTTGGGTTTAAATGCAGGAATACAATCCTTGGCACAGGGTATTCCAGCTGTACTTTCGGGATTTATCGCGGCTTCCATTTCTGCAGAGGCGCCGATTTTGATTGGAGTAATCTCGGTATTTATGGCCGGATTAACTTTTGTTTTATTCGTCGGAAAATCCACCAAAGGCGCGAAAACTAGACCAAATTAGCCTAGCTTGATTTTTACTTGCAAAAAAGGGGAAGAGTTATTATATTTTGGCGGCATTGAAAAGAGTCTTGCGCCAGGAAGAGTTGTGATTGCAGGCGCGGGAAAGCTACTCGAAGCTTAATTCTGGCAAGGCAAATGGAAATATGGAGACGTAGTTCAGCTGGTTAGAACGCCACACTGTCACTGTGGAGGTCGCGGGTTCGAGTCCCGTCGTTTCCGCCATTCTTCGCCTGCGTTACGCGGGTGCTTCACTTGGCTTCGAATGGCGCGGCCATGTAAAGCTTAATTTTGAGGACGAGAGATCGTTCTTTTTTTGTGGGGCGACTGTGGGGTAACTAATTTGACTTAAATGACATTTAGCGTAAGAGTATGCTCTTGTTTATTTTTAAAGGGTGTTTCTATGAAAAATCGAATAACTAGTGTTACAAACTACGCTGTGAAGAGTCTTGGTGACTTGCTTTTTGATACAAAATTTGGAGAATGTGCTGAACCACTATTCCCTACGCAACGGGCATTGGCTCGGGCTATTTGCTCATTGGAAGGTAGTAAATATAATAATGCTCAAACTCTAGCAGTATTTCTAAATCAAATCATTTTAAATAGAAGGCCTTGTCCTGATGATTTGCGCCAATATATTGCAACAATTGCTGAAAATAGAGCCAAACAAATGGGTATAGATCCAAATATAGTGATAGAATTATTGGGGGAAAGCTTCGTGGAGAAAAGTGAAATTTCTAGAGTGCCTGAACTACTAAGAAGACAAGTGCAGGCGAGAGTTGTAGTTGTGGTCAATCCTTTTACTGTAGAAAACTCAGATCACCCTAGAAAGGAAGATTTTCAAAAAGCACTGGTTAAAGGCGTTTTAAGTGGGAAAACGAAATATACCTTTGCAATGAATGATGAGGCTTATGCAAAAGGATTTTGGACTGAAACATTGAGGTCTTTTATAACTAACACTGATGGTGACGAAACAAAAGCGCGAGAAAAGTTGGAACAAATAAATCGAAATAATATGCTTTCTGTTTTGATGATTGACTCAGGACATTGCGTTGTACCAACAGTTTCTTATGACCCACAAAGACCCATGGAAAACGATACATATGTTTGGAGTATTGATTTTGATAGATCTCTAAAAACATATCATGATGAAATCGCCAAAATGAGTGATGCGACTCAGCAAAAGTGGGTAAGGCATGTTTATAGTGAAATTGTTTTGGGTAAGAACAAACCCTATACCTTTAGGGATACAAACATTTAAAAATTAGTTCTAGAATCGTCCCGTGTATTCCGCCATGTAAAATTCGGCTTGTTTAAGCGCAAAATAGCTACGGCTTGTAATTATCAGTTGTATCTGTTTTTTATGATTTCAAGTTTAGTGGTCAGTGCCTGATCGATGTCAATATTCATCTCCAACCCAAGCAAAATTGCAGAAAAAATGACATCAGCCATTTCTTTGGAAAGATCACTTGAACGTTCTTTATCAGTTCTTTGATGGTGAAAATAATGTAACACTTCATTTGACAACTCTCCAAGCTCTTCTGACACCTTAACCATTTGTAATAGTATCCTTTCATTATTCGAAATATTAGATTTCGAATTTTCTTGAATTTTAATTTTGACCTTCATCAGTACAGCAATAATTTCTTGCATTGTTAGCATGTTGTTGTATAATTAATTCTATTTTTCATTAGATTCATGAGCGATGTACTATTCCTGAATAGCCCACTTGCAGATCAAAATTTTGATTTAAGCAAAGAGGATTATGTTCCACCTTTGGGTTTAGCGCAAGTTGCTACAAGTGTAAAATCACACGGCTTTGACGTAGAACTTTTTGACGCTAGTAACCTAGGAATTAGCACTAGTCAAACCATTACTTGTATTCAAGAAAAATCTCCAAGAGTAGTGGCTTTAAATGTTTTTTCAACAAATAAAACCCAAATTTTATCAATATTAAAACATTTTTCTACGTCTATAAAATTTATTGTAGGTGGAGCTGGGGTAAAAGGTTTAGAATATGAAATTTTGCAAACACAAAATTCTGAAGGCATTGACGTTGTCATAGGCGATGGTGAGTTAATTACACCTCATTTATTGTTAGAACGCTCTGATTTAAATCCAATCCGAAAAGTAAATAACAATAGACTCTTTTCAATCGATTCGTCTTCAGAGTTTTATAATTGGACCATCGATTCTGCTCAAATTGATAGGAGTTTATTATTATTCGATGGCATTGGTACTCATAATGGCTGTTTAGAAGCCTGCATAGTAACAACAAGAGGCTGCATTTATAATTGTGCATTTTGTGGATCAGCAACCTCTCGAAATCTAAATAATATGCCACGAAAGCGGTCTACAATAGATATACAAAAAGAGATACAATCATTAATTAATTTGACAGAAAATCTTGCTTATATAAGAGTAATTGATGATTTGTTTCTAAGAAACAGAGATTCAATATTGGAAGCAACCTCCTTGTTTGCACGTTTTAAACCACTTAGATGGAGAGCTATGGCTCACATTAATTCCTTTAATAACGTGAACATGTCTGAATTAACTCAGTTTAATGTAGTTGGAGGAGATGAATTATTTATTGGCGTTGAATCTGGATCTCCTAGCATCCTTAGGAAGATTCACAAAATATCAGATATTGATAAGATCAAAACAGTTGTCAGGAATATACTGCTAGCTGGCATTAATCTGAAAATCTTTCTTATCTATGGCTTTCCAATGGAAACTGAAGAAGACATGAAAATGACTTATGAATTAGCCATGTATCTTAAAGAAATAGAAAAGATGACAACCGGGAAAGTACGTTTTAGTGTTTTTCGATACAGACCTTACGAAAACACCGAACTATATGAATTACACTTTCAAGATGCAGATTCTCATAGACTGATCCATGACAGCAGATTAAGCAAAAGAACTGGAAGACCACAGTTTAATTTTCGATCATCAGATATTGAAGATTCAATAAATGATTTAGCAGAAAACTACATTGAGCTGACTACACAACTAAATAATCAATAAAGTATGTTTATCACAGTAGATGGACCAAATGGAGCTGGAAAGACCACGATCATCCAAGCTTTGAGTAACAGCTTGAGAAGCGAATCAATAGATCATGTCGTCACAAAAGAACCAACTACAAATGAAATAGGTACATTAGTACGCAATTTCCACGATAAAATCAAAAATTTAGCCTTAGCTTGTTTAATTTCTGCCGATAGATATCAACATTTGAATGACGTTATTAAACCAAGTTTAGAATGTGGAAAAGTCGTTATATCAGATAGGTATTTTACTTCCTCCTTAGTATATCAACAATTAGACGGCGTAGATTTACATTTTATTGAGCAAATTAATTCCCGTATTATACAATCTGATTTAAATGTAATCGTATTTTGCAAACCTACTGATATTAAAAGAAGATTACTTGAAAGAAGTACCATCACAAGGTTTGAAAAGGATTTTACTCCCGAAGATGAGGAACAATTATACCAGCAGGCCTCAAAATATTTAAAAACTCGCAAACAAAATGTCCTGGAAATAGACAATTCTGATTTCAATTCAGTCGAAGAAAGCGTAAAAAAGATTCGGGAGCAAATGAAATTAATTAAAATGACTCAACCATGAAGTCTGATAAAAAAATAGTTTGGCTAGGCATTTCAATGCAAAAAGACGCTTCTAAAGCTTTTGATATAGAATTCTTAAGCGGGGAAATTTTACAAAAAGTACAGGATGATTTGCCTGATTTTGAGCATCATTTTGACAACTTGGTTGACTTTGCCCCATTGGATGAAAACGGAAAGATCAGATATCCGAATGCTCGAGAAATCATGAACGGAAAGACAGGACTTATTAAACGGCTCGAACAAGTCGATCCGCAGTCAATTGTGGCCTTGGGTGGATTGGTTACAAAGAATTTGGCTAAAATTTTGGAAGCTGATCTCAACTTTCCAAAAAATTTTATTTATCAAAAATATATGGCTAGATGGCCAATTATTCCAGCTCATCATCCTGCCTATATTGGCGTTTATAAAAGAAAAGATATAGATAAATACGCTAAGGGCATTCAAGAGGCGATTAAGAGTGTAATTGAAAGCAAAGATGGGGATTAATTGACATCGAATAGTTTGAATTAAATAGTTCTAGAATCGTCCCGTGTATTCCGCCATGAGGAAAAACAATGGGTATACTTTCTCTTAATTGGAAGTTTGGTTTCTATTCTTATAAAGCTTTACTAAATGATCTATATTGATCATTGAGTGATTTTTAGATAAGTTATAATGTGTAGAAAAAGATAGAATTATCCAGCTGAACGAAATGGTGGCGAAGAGATTGCGGTTAATCATTTTAATTTTGAAATCTAAATGACTTATACAAATAAAACTCAGCCAACAACAATAAGCCCCGAGGAATTTTTGGAGAAAAACTTAGCTCAGGATATCAACGTTAAAGCTGAGGCGCTTTCACTTATCGACACCTATACGAAGGCAACTGGTTGGCCGTGTGTGATGTGGAATAAGATTTTTGGCTTTGGGAAATATCACTATTCAGACAGTAAGGGTGGTGATCATTTTTATCTAGTCACTGGATTCGCGATTTCTAAAACCGGTTTTACTCTCTACAATATGATGGGCTGGGAAAAGTACAAATCTGAAATTGAAAAATTGGGGAAATATAAACTCTCCGGCAAGTCTTGTCTGGCAATCAAAAGTTGTAAGGAGATTAATCTTGAGGTGCTTGTAAAGGTGATTAAGCAGTCTGTGGCAGATATGCAGAAAAAATATAAAGTAGATTAACTCTTTTTTTCACCAGCAAAATGACTTTAAAGACTATTCTTTGGCTGGGTATTTCTCTACAAAAAAACTCTTCCGTAGCTTTTGACAAAGAGCTTTTGAGTGGGAGGGTTTTACAAACGGTGCTGGATGATTTGCCTGACTTTGAACATCACTTTGATAACTTGGTTGATTTTGCTCCTTTGGATGCAAATGGGAAGATTAGATATCCAAGTGCTGCTGAAATTTTGGAAGGCAAGGATGCCCTGATTAAAAGACTTGAAATAATTAATCCGCTGGTGATTGTAGCCCTTGGTGGATTGGTCACAAAGAATTTGGCCAAGATTTTGGAGGCTGATTTGAATTTTCCGAAGGAATTTATGTACCTAGTCTTTCCAGCGCGCTGGCCTATTATTTCAGCTCATCATCCTGCCTATATTGGTCGCCCCAATAAGAAAAACTAATTGAGTTAAACACAAGCAAAAAATGTGCTTTATCTTTAATGTTGAATTTTTTCAAATCAAAGGGCGATTCATCAATCCAATGCTTGATATGAGAATCTTTAAAATAATCAACAAACTCATCAACTTTTTCAGGGTTTATTTTTACATGTTGAGAATTATCAACAACGAATTTACAAGTTTCTATTATTCTATTCATCTTAACTATAAATTACAAAGTGATTGGAGTAAAAAAGTTAATGAACGAATTCCGTTTTGTAGTTAATCCACTGCGATGCTGTAGCGGATGTAAATATGGATGGAGCGACGGCAGGAGCGAGCCAGATATACTGTATTAGGCGAGCCGAACGGAGCGTTAGCGGAGTGAGAATGCACTGTGGCTTGAGCGTATTTCCAAGTCTCTTTTATTATTTGGTTGTGAAAAAATTTTTGTTTTTGGGCGTAGGGCAGAGGGGAATTAAAGGGGTGAATTACGGCAGCCCAAAACACCTTATTTTTCGATTTTACATACATTACTTTTCAAAACAAATTTATCTTCTTTTTCTTCAACAAAATATGGATAACCACTTGGCTGTATAAAACAATTAATGGATTTTTTATTTGCAATAAATGCCGCTAAAGTCCCACTTCCACAGGCAGACTCAAAAATCAATGAATTAGTATCTTTTACAAAAATCAGTGGATATATTTTATTGAATTCGTCTACTAAAATTAAACCTATAGCTGGATTAGTTTGAAATAGCGATAAATATTCTTTTTGCATTTTTATAAATTGATTTCTAAATTTCGCTTCATCCCATTTAGTTTTTTCAATAGTTTGAACAAAATGTGAAATTCCTTCTAGTTCAATTAAGATTAACTTTTCATCAATTTTTTTAATTTGATAGTTCTTCTCTAAACTAATTGAAACCCAATTTTCTATTTCCATAGTAAAAGTTTTTTTAGTTCCTGAACTTTCAAGCTCAAACTTTTTCTCTCCAAATCTTTCATTGATCCAAAAGGCCAAAGACCTCATGGCATTGATACACAATTGTCCGACCATGATTTGACATTTATATTTGCATTTGTCTCCTTTTTCGATAAAACCAACCTGTTCAAAATCTTTATTTTTTTGGAGAAGAATATTGGAAATTTTGGCATAAGTATCTCTATCTATTTGTTGATCTAAGTTATAAACAAGAATTGTTGCATTCCCTGCAGGGTAAATAAAATAAGTTTTCATAATAAAATTGTGTTAAAAAATAAATTAAAACTGACTTAAAAATACTTTTAAATTTTCAAATCCGTTTTGTAGTGATTGATAATCAAGTTCTGTAAAACCCACTTTTCTTCTTTTTATAATTTTGTAATCTTGATTTTCTGAGCATGCAATTATCAACATGAGATAATCATATGCTAATTGTTTGTCTAATTTTTCTAGAAAAACACGCACATTATCTTCTTTAATTTCTTCACCAACAACATTTTCCATGAATTTTCTATAATATGGGGGCAACCTACCAATATCTGTGAAAAGTTGTATATTTCTTTGATTATTTAATGTATCTAACGCTCTCATTATTGTTTTTCTTGTTTGATAAAAAATTTCCTCTGCAGATCCCCCAATCATTACGACCCTAGAATCTTTAAAACCGTCAGGATTATCAATAAGGAATAATCTATCATCATCAAACAAGTTATCTCTCATGTATAAACTGTGTTCTGCCATATACCTTAAAGGCATTCTTATGTCTCCATTGGCTCTATTTTTAGCAAATTTTAGAATAGCGGAATCATTGCTTTTCATAAGAATATCAACAAGTTTTTTAATTGTATCTTCTATAAGCTCTTTAATATCATTATCAAATTCACTTTTTTCTTCGGAAATAGTTATTTTATCAACTAAATCTGGAAACATTTCGGCTACAAAACCAATTGTAAAATTTCTAATCAGTCTTACATTTTCACTAACCGAGCTATTTTCAATACCAAGTCTTATAGCGGCTTGATCAGCTGTATATATTTGCCCAATTGCATTTCTATATTTTTGCGTACATGAAATAAGCGGTAATAAATAAGATAAATAACGAATTGGTATTTCTTTAGGAGCAGGATTAATTCCTATACCAGATGAAAAAACAAGTTTTTCATCTAAAGGAAGATTATTTAGACGACCTACACTTTTAGGTCTTAGCGTGTCTTCAACATTTAGTGTTTTCATAATAAGTAAGGATACAAAATAAAAAATCTCTTAAAAAACCCTTTTTTTGCGATGATACGTAGCATTTTGAAAATATTTATTCATGATAAAAAAAATTAAAAAACATAAAAAAACACCTGCTTTCGCCGGTGTCTATTAGTGCTAATTTGTGAGAAAATAATTATTTCAAACAATACACAAAAACATCCGGCGAAATATGTTCACCGTGTTGATGTTGAGTTGTTGTTAAGAAATTATATATTTTCATGTGCTAACTTAAGATATCAAGGTGTAAAGCTAGTATTGAATTTAAATCAAATGCATTATAATGATTTGGGTTTATTGTCTCAAGCCATTTTAAAAATAAAAATCGTTTTCGGAGCGAGAGCGTAGAAAACTCATTTTTTCCGGTCATTGAAATTAAGAAAAACTTTCACTCGTTCCGTATTTTAAAAAGAGACTTGGAAATATGTCGCCTAATGTTCCAGCGTATGCGATGTTTGGCAGTGGTATAATATGCCAGAAGGGCGACCGCTGCAAATATGGGTGAAATAAGTAGGAGGTACGACGACGAATGGAACTCCATATGCCGTGTTATACGATGTATCCAAAAAGCTTTTGTTTTTATAATTCTGAAATTTTACTGAGCCAGACTTTAATATCTGTGGCAGTATCTTCTATTGATTTGCAAGACGTACTTATCTCTTTAGCATTTAGATCTTTAAGCTCATTATAATATCTCTCATGCCATGATTCATTCCTTTGTAGAAGTTGCTCATCTCCTCTATTTTTTAGTCTTTCTTTCCGTTCTTCGCCCGTACAATGTAAATATGCAAAAATAATATTTTCTTTTTTAAATCCTTCAGCATTCTTCAACTCAAAAACTTCCTTTGGATAAATTCCAAGACCTAATATAACTGAGATATTATTTTTTTCGTTATCCGAATGAGCAACTTCGAGCCACCACTCGTTTGCTTGTGTCTCCACTTATAATGATCCTCAAAGCCTTCTATTTTATATTTACCATCATCAAAATCATAAAAACTGTATCCGTCTATTGGGTTTTCTAAGAAATAATTAACTAATGTCGTTTTTCCTATACCTGCTAGGCCTGTAATAAATATTACTTTCTTTTTCATTTAAAATTCTTTTAAGTAAAAGCTTTTTGGATATTTCATATAACGTTTGCGTGTATAAGAAGTTGCGAAGCAATATGGGCGAAACGACGAGGCACGAGGAGTGTAGCCGTATATTCCGTGTTAGGCGCTGTTTCTGCCGTACAATTCTTGCATTCTTTTTTTATACTCATCTAAAGTTTCGAACCCGACATCTTTTCGTCGTTCATCGACTTCTTCTTCGTCTGCTATGGGCTGTGGCACGAGTTGACCATCGGAATTTTTATGAAATTGTGTTCCGTAGGTTTGAGGCCTTCCATCTCCAACAGCAATGCGATCTTCAAGATAAGCAATGTTTCGTTTTGAAATTTCACCTTCAGGCTCCGATTTCATGAGTTCAAGACATCTTTTCTGAAATTCAGGATCATGGTCGGCGTGTTGAACAAGTAACCATGCATTAGAGGAGCCTTTTTCTCCAACTTTAGAGATGGAAGGCCAGCCCATTTCATCAATAATGACTTTCATGCGTTCTGTGTTCCGATGGTCAACGGTTTCATCCCACTCATCAGGATTATCTGTACAACGATTACGCATGTCTTGATCTACTTCAACCATGCTTTGAAGCTCGTCAACTATGGCTCGAAACTGTTTGGATTCTTTTTCCATATTTTATATTTTAGCAGAAGGCAGAAATTGCGCGTAACGTTTCGGGCTGATCCGAAGTTGCGACCCCAAGGGAGCAATTTTGGATAGCCCGTGTTGTGCGATTAGTTGCAAAAACATCTTCCTTGTTTTCTAGTTTTGATTTCTATTGAAAATTGCCATTGCTATATCATTATGATATTTGCCTTTAATCAAATATTCATCTTTTAGAATTCCTTCTACTTCAAAACCAACTGATTTATATAGATTTACTGCTGGCAAATTATCTTCGGCTACCCCTAATTTAAGTTTCTGAAGTTTCAATTTTCTGAATCCATAGTCAATTAACCATTTCATAGCAATTTTCCCAACTCCTTTTCCACGATAATTATCGTCTCCAATAGCGATAAACAAATCAGCATTATTCAGTGTTTTGTCGATATTATATAAACCAAACATTCCTATCGGATTTTTATTGTCACAAATGGTGAAAAACTTTTTATCTTTAGCTTTTTCGTAAATATCAAACCATTTTTTCTGTTTTGCTAAAGTTGTTCCATTTGCATGGGCATCTCCTAAAAATTCCTTAACTTTTGGATTGTTTAACCATTTAAGACGATAAGGAATGTCTTCTCTTTGATGTTTTCTAATTTTAATCATTATAGAAATCAAAACGATTTAAAAATTGATGTTTTTGCAATTTCGCACAACTCGCAATTATACGAAGTGTCTTCGTGATTTTAGATTAATTTTGGTGTTTTAACGAATTTTTGAGGGTTTTTTAATTCTTTTGCGATATTTTTTTGTAAATGATTTTTTTATGAATCTTGAACTTCAAAAATTGGATAGGGAACTGGCTATTAAGAATTATAGTCCTAGAACTCGGAAAAGCTATGCTTATGCGTTAAGGGAATATTTTTCTTTTAAATGTGGAAATTATACACATTTAGATGAAGATGACATTCGAGATTTTCTGAAGCAATGTGAGCAAAAGAAGCTCTCAGCACAGAGTCGAAACCTCTTTTTGAATGCGATCAAGTTTTATTTTCGCAAGGTTGTGGAGAATTTGGGGAAAATACAAATTCAATCGGCAAAAAAGCCTAAAAACTGCCGGTTGTCTTGACTCGATTGCAACTCACTTGCTGGAAGATGGCGTGGATGTTCGTTATGTGCAAGAGCTTCTGGGGCATGAAAACTTGTCAAAAATGCACTTCGTAAAGTTGGTGCCAACAAAGTCGCCCTTCACCATAATGCAGTTTTTGAAAATTTTGTCTCTACATTCGATCTCATATGCTGCTTGCAAATCGTGGCCACATAAAAATTGACCACTTAGCAATTTGATCTGTTATTGCATCATATAAGTTTGCTGCTCTATTTCAGCAATAATTTTGCTTACTTTAGGATCATTTCCTAGACGATTAGTGGAAGTTTTAAGTTATAAAAGAAAATTCTTTTCCGAAAAATGAAAAAAGCGGTATAGTGAATACAAATCCAGCTCCTAAAATAAATCAAAGAAGTCTAATTTCATTGTCTTTGGGCAAACTACTAATGAGTTTTTTTAGAGCAATGCAAACAAAAGATCTACGCTAACATTTAAGTGAAAATGAAAAAAATAGGAATATCTCTATTGGGAATATTGATGTTAATATTGGCTTTTTTTAGCTATGTAACATTCTTTTTTCCCGATGAACAACTTGATGATTTTTCAGACCTTAAGCCTAATATTCAAAAAGTTTTGGATTCAGACAATTCATATTTTGTTATTGAAGATATCGAAAACAAAATTGAGGAAGAAGGCCTGAATATGGTTTTAATAAAAGACTTTCTAGAAAATGGTGAAAATGAAGAGTCTGTAAGGTCTATTGTTCCGAAAATAGAGAAATATTTTGAAGTTTTGGGAAAAGCCTCAGAAATGTCCATCTATAAAGATCCAAAAGAAGATCAATATGAAATCCTGAGTTATTTTGACGGACATCGCAGGACAGGTAACATTAATGTGCTGACGATAATGCGCATGAAAGCATGGCTGGAAATCGAAAACAATCAAATAGAAAATGGCATTGAAACTCACCTAAAAAACGCAGAACTTGCCTCCAAAATGCGTAGGGGATCCATCAGCATCATTGACTATGTAGTTAATCATGAATCTATTAAAAAAAGTGTTGACGACTTGAATAATCTAGCGAAAAGTGGACTATATCTGACTGATGATCAAAAAATCAGAGTGGGAAGCCTTTCTGATAAGAATTGTCTAGAACTTATCAATGCAATAAAATTTGATTTTTATATGACGAAAAATCTTGTTATCAATGATTTGGCTTCCGGTTTAGAAATGGATTATCCTTGGTTAATCAATAAATATAATTTCCAATACAATGCAACATTAAATCATATTGCCAAAAATTTTAGAGCGCTAATTAAAGCGATTGAAAATAATAAGGTTGACGATTTTATTGACAATATGAGATCCGATACGGATTTGTTTAAGGCAGCTACAAGCAAAAATGGTATTGGAAGAGCTTACGCGGATGGTAGCACGCCAGACATCAACATAATGTTAAAATACTGTACTGAAAATGCTTATAGAGGTGCGCAAAGTCAGAAAAACCTCAAGGTTAAAAGATAAAAAGTGTACTTTAACCTTGATTCTCATCTACCACGGTATGCGCTGACCGTTGTCATTTAATAACTTGTAGGCTAAGGGATTTTTTGATATTATGTTCAAAAAGCCTTTTTATGAAAAACAGAATACCCTGAGTTGGACTGGACTATTCCGAGCTTATTTTTTCTTACTCGGAAAACACTGGAAGAAATACTTAGTCTTGGTCCTCTTGCTTTTAATGTCTTTATTTGAATCACTACTACCGCCACTGATATTGGCGTTGATGATTGATTTTTTTACTCAATTTGAACCAGGCGAATCTTTCACTCCGTTTTTGAAAGGTTGTTGCCAATTTTACAGTCTTCCAGCAAGATAAAAAGTGGAAGTAAAAAATTTCCCTAAAAAATGGCAGAGTATCTTGATTTCCAAAACAAATTTTCAATATAATGGAAAAGAAAAGACCAGTCACAGAGAACTTTCTAATTTAAATTTAAAAATTCCTCGAAACGCTAAAATTGGCTTAGTTGGATTGTCCGGCAGCGGCAAGTCTACGCTTGCAAAATTATTAACCGGAATTTACGGGAATCTGGACAATACAAAATTGGCAGTACTAATTTTTATGAATTGAGCGAGGAAGCGGTCAATAGAGCAATGACGTTAGTTTTGCAAGACTCAGAAATGTTCAATTTATTTTTGATGGATAATATCACATTATTCAGAAATCTAGACCCGGAGCGCTTAAATTTGGCCATAGATATTGCACAACTTGAGCCAGTGATTAATAAGCTACCGGAGAAGCTTTCCACACTGATCGGTGAAAAAGGCTAT
>CAZJJZ010000006.1:0-8120 GCA_964546505.1 uncultured Candidatus Peribacteria bacterium | reverse complement strand
AAAAATTCTCAAATTTTGATTTTCGATGAATCGACATCTTCCCTGGATAGCAAAACTGAAAGCTTAGTATTAGCCGGACTGGAGGAGAAACTACAAAACAAAACCGTAATTTTCATTGCCCATAAAGTAGCTTCACTCAAGAATGTAGGCAGAATTATAGTGATGGAAAAAGGACAAATTGTTGAGGAAGGCAACTTCAAGGAATTAAGTGCCAATAAAAACTCTCTATTTTACAAAATTTACTCTTCTCAATTGTCTTGAATAAACTAGGTGGGCAGAAGTATTGCAGAGGCTTTGATGAATAATTTTAATAATCGAATATATGAAAGATCTGAAATTGAAAATAAGTGCTTTATCCATTACTAATCTGTGGGAAGTTGATTACTTGGCTTTTTTATTCGAGTTGGAAATTCAGAAGAATTCGCCACTTAATTTATTGAAAATACAAAAATATCATAGGGCTAGAAAACTAGAAAATTCCAGAATTTACCATTACCTGTTGCCTGGCAAAAAAATATTTATTGCTTCATTAAATCAGCAAATTATTGGCTATATCAGCGCAAGAATAATCAAACAGCAGGGGAAAGTGATAGAAAAATATCTAAAAATTGATGATTTGTTTGTATTGGAAGAATATCGAGGAAGAGGTGTGGGAAAAAAGCTAATTAAGAAAATGTTGGTGCACTTCAGCAAAATTAATATTTGTGTTTTGTTTGCCGTGCCGGATAAGCAAATCACTAGTCATTACAAAAAATTAGGCTTTGCAAAGAGATATGAATATTTGGTCAGGAGTGGTGATATTAGAAACAATGATTACAACATGGGCGCGTGATAAAACTATGACTGCAATCATCGCCAAGATGATGGTGTTGTTTTTGTGTCGCGCTTTCTTTTCTTCAGAACGTTACCATTCTACCTAAATTCTGTAACATCTGTAATTCAGTTAATTAATAATTTTAAGATGTAATTGGTGTTTTAAAATTTTATTATTCGAAAAACAAATTCTCATCTACCACGGTATGCGCTGACCGTTGTGCACTAATTGGCCGCTGGGGAATTGATCTCGTGGCATAGTGACCAGGTTTACCACTGTACTGGCGCCTTCTTGCACTTCCATGGGGGCGGCTTGGGTGCCGAGGTCGGTTTTGACCCATCCTGGGTGTGCTGCGGCCACCAGAATTCCTTTATTGGCTAAAGTTTTTGATTGGATTTGGGTGAGCATGTTCAGGCCGGCTTTGGAAGTGGAATAACCTACTGACATAAAGGCCGCTACATTGTTCCAAGAGTTTTCTGCGGTGGCAATTGAACCGAGCATGGATGATTGATTGATGATGCGAGCATCAGTGCTTTTTTCTAATAGCGGCAAAAGGGCTTCGCTGATAGCAAAAGGGGCGATTAAATTGACCTCCAAAGTGCGACGAACTTTGTCTACACTAGTTGGCTTTCCATCCCATTCCAGCGCGATTCCGGCATTGTTTACCAGTACGTCGAGCTTGCCGAAAGTGGTTTGGAGGTAGTTGGCACATTTTTGAATATCATCAGTATTAGTCACTTCCAATTGAATTGTGTGCGCGTCACAGCCCTCAGCCACCAGCTCAGCGACCGCGGCAGCACCCGCCACTTGATCTCTGGAAGTCAAAATCACTGTATATCCCTGTAAACCAAGCTGCCGCGCGATTTCTTTGCCCAGGCCTTTATTGGCACCGGTGATGAGGGCTATTTTGCCGTTTTTGTTTGGCATAGAAGATGGAGTTAATGATGTTGTTGCTTGCCTACAGTTTAGCAGCGATGTGTGTTTTTAAAAAACTTTCGAGAAATTTAAATCCCTAATGTTGAAAAAAAGTTAGTTATTCATATCCAAATAAGAAGAACTGAGTCCCAGCAATTAAACGTGGCCGCTTATTTGTTTATGTGGTATTTAAAATTTTGCTAAGAAAAGCTGGTTCATTTTCCATAATTACAATAATATTTGATCCTGAAAAAATATCTTAAATACATATGCACAAAAAAACAGGCAACAAAATGATACTGAAGTTGAAAAAACTATTAATTGGTTTCGAGAAATTGATTAGGGGGTTTAACTTTGCTTTTTTCTTAATCTCCATTGTTTTTTGGCTGATTTTGACCATTGCGGAAATTAGTACTAAGCCTTTTGATTGGCCCTTGCTATGGTCGGCATTCAATGTGCTTTATGGGCAATTTAACTTCAAAATCGGCTGTATTTTGTTGATTATTTTTAATGGTCTGCTGGCTATTCGGCAGTGGATTTTTGCTTATTATGAATTAAAGGAATATGGTGAGCATATTTGGACTTTGGGTAAAGTGGTGGGTAAAAAAAATAATATTTGAAGACTCCCAGCATCAATTCATCGCCATGGACTCTTGATTTGTATACCCCTAGGGGTATATGATGATTTTGTAATTTGTATTATTTTTATGGAAAAAATTTTGATTATTGGCGGTGTGGCTGCTGGAGCTACTGCCGCGGCTAAGGCCAGAAGAGTTTCTGCTGATGCGGAAATTACTATTTTGGAAGCCGGCCCGGATATTTCGTTTGCTAATTGTGGTCTGCCTTACTTCATCGGAGGTGATATCAAAAATCGCTCTAAATTGATTCTGCAAAGTCCGGAAAGTTTTTATCATCAGTATCGAGTGACGGTGGAGATAAATACTCTCGCTACAGCTATTGATCGGGAGCAGAAAATTGTCACTACCAGAAACAGTGAAACCGGCGAGGAGAAAAAATTCGCATATACCAAATTAATTTTGGCACAAGGTGGCAAACCGATTACGCCACCAATTCCGGGAGCGGACTCGGCGCATGTTTTTCAGCTGTGGACGCTGGCGGACATGGATAGAATTGCCGCTTTTTTGGATCAACAGAAGCCCCAAAAGGCAGTGGTGGTGGGCGGAGGATTTATTGGCCTGGAAATGGTGGAAGCCTTGCGCAAGAGGGGACTGGAAGTGGCAGTGGTAGAATTAATGCCACAGGTGATGTCATTAATGGATGCGGAAATCGCGGGTTACATTGAAGAAGAAATGCTATCACGAGGAGTACAGATTTTGACTGGAAAAGGAGTGACCGAAATAACCAAGACACAAGTTAAACTGAATGATGGAAGTGTTGTGGACGCTGACTTGGTACTGCTGTCCATTGGCGTGCGACCGACGTTAAAATTGGCTCAAGAAAGCGGTCTAGCAATTGGCGAAGCTGGTGGCCTGTTGGTCAATAATCTACTGCAAAGTTCTGACGAAAATATTTTTGCAGCCGGGGACATGATTGAATTGGAACATCGTATTCATGGCAAAAAAGTACGCATTCCTTTGGCCGGACCTGCCAATCGTCAGGGGCGAATCGCCGCGGAAAATGCCTTGGGTGGTAAACATCTTTACGCAGGGGCTAGCGGCACGTCCATTGTGAGAGTGTTTGACGCGGTAGCGGGCATAACTGGACTTTCTTTAAAAGCAGCCAAAGCAGCCGGGTATGACGCGGAAGCCATAGTGGTACACAAAGAACATCATACCGCATATTATCCGGGCGCTAAGCAGGTGACTGTAATGCTGGTTTATGATAGGGGTACTGGTATAATTTTAGGGGGACAGACTGCCGGTTTTGCGGGCGCGGAAAGACGCCTGGATGTGATTGCAGTAGCGGCAGCAACAAAACTAAAAATTAGCGATTTGGCGGAAGTTGATTTAGCTTATTCGCCTCCACTGGGTACAGCCAATGACGTCATAAACATGGCTTGTTTTGTAGCTGAAAATCGAATTAGTGGATTTTCCCCGGCAGTATGCGCAGCTGAATTAGATGGATATCTGGACCAAAAGAAAGTGATTTGGCTGGACGTGCGAGACAGTTTTGCTTTTGAGAAAGGAGCGGTAGAAGGGGCTATCAATATTCCTTTAGAGATTTTGACTAGTCGAATGCAAAAATTGCCGAAGGACAAAACAATACTAGTTTACGATGAAAATGGTAAAAAAGGCCATCAAGCACTGAGAATTTTACTTGGCGCGGGTTGGCAAAATGTACTTAATCTGAGTGGTGGCTGGGTAAGTGTTTCACGTCTGGCGCGAGCAGTGAAGACTATAAATTTCTCCGTCAGACAAGCCGAGATTGTCTTGAAGTCAGCAGCAGAAAGTGGGACTGAAGTAGCGGATCATCAGGAAACACCTGATCAAAAATCGCCAACCGCTCTCGCGCAGAACTCCAATACACCATTAGTGGTGGATGTACGCACGCCGGAGGAATGCCTGAGTGGCATGTATCCTGGCGCGATTAATATTCCGCTGGATCAACTGGATAAACATTTGGACAATCTGGGCCAAAAGGATAGGAAAATCGTTTTATATTGCGCTTCTGGTGGACGCAGCGCCTATGCCGTGCAGATGCTGAAACAGGCTGGCTTTAGTAATTTGGAAAATGGAGGTGGTTTAATGCAGATGATGCTGCGGCAGCAAATTAGGTAAGCATTTTTGCACGAGTTCAAAATGACGTTTTCTATTTTTGTTTGGGGTGTTACGATGGATTATCCTAACCAACAAAAAGATGAAAATTGAAAAAATGACTGTGGCTCCAAAATACTATCTGGGTAAAACCGGAAAGATTAAAATAAGTGAGCTGCAGGGGAACCCTTTATTCGCTTCTGTTTATGCGGAAATCACTCAGTCTGGAGCGCAAATGACGGGACCGATGGCGGCAATTTATAAGACCTGGGATACAGCGAATAATTCTTGTGACTTAATGCCGGCAATATTAGTTGCGGAAAATACTGCGGCGGGAAATTTGGAACTATTCAAGATACCAGAAAGAACAGCCGTGGTGGGAATTTATCAAGGACCATATGATAATTTGAAAGGAGCTCATCAAGAGATGATGGATTTTATGAATAAAGACAATTTGCAAAGTGACTTGGCGGTGGAAGAATATTTAAACAATCCAGAAAACACTGCCCCAGAAAATTTACTGACTCGAATTGTTCATTATTTGAAATAAACATGACGGTTTTCGAATTGTGCGGCATAGAATAGAGGAAGTTCCCACAGCCAAAATAAGTTAAGACTGGGAAAAATTTGACTGCTAAATCTGCATTGCAAAGAAAACTGGCTTTGACAAAACCTTAAAATAGCATATTATTAAGCGGTATTTTTGATTTTTAAATGAGCGAAAGATGGAAAGAAAAGATTTTGCCGGAAAGTCCCAAAAGTGCTTTGGAGGGACTTTTTGATAAAGCAAATCAACTCTTGAAAAATTGTCGGGGACTGATTCTTGAAGCATTGGAGGAAGTGCAAGAACCAAAAAAAGCATCGGCTAAGTTAAGACTGCCTCAAATGCATCAATATCCAGATTTGTTCGCGACAGAATTATTGGCTGAAGCGAGTGACGAAGTGATTTTGAAAGCACTAAAAAATACCTGTTTGGAGGACTTGGCCAGATTCGTGGATGGTAAAACGCTGTATTTGGAGCATGAAGTGGCGGATTGCAGAGCATTTGCCTATGCCATCAAAGAAATTTTCGAACCAGCTCAAGTGGACTGCTTGAAATTTGATCACGGAGTTAATACAGCGCAATTTTGTCAGAAATATGCTTTAAAAGAAGGGCAAAGTATTTTTGAGTACGTGCGTGAATCCGCTCGCAAACAATTACAAAGAAGGTCTTCAACCAATTTAAAGAGAGACTATGAGTGCTGCTAAATGTAAGGCAGCCGTGATGACTTCCGATGTTACTCCGCTTTCTTGAACAGCTTTTGTTGCTCTACGAGCGATCTGCCCATAATAGAAACCACATTATGAATAGTTGCGTTGGTCTGGGCAATAACTGCACGTTCACGACGCCTTAAATCCTCCACTGAATCGGCACGATCCAAACCGACTGATAAGTATTCGCCAGACTCATTTTGAGCGGTGGCGATGATTTCTTTTGGTAGCACCGGTGGGAGGCGACGAACATCTGACTCTTCGATTGGCTCCATTTTGGCTTCCGCAATTAAATCATCGAAGGCGGAGAAAGCAGATTGTATTTGTTCTCTTCCCATAAAAATTAGCTTAAGCAGATTCATTATGGCACGATTTTAGCGATTTGCAAACTGCTTATTGATTGAAAAATCAATGATTTTGTTTATGATTCTGGCCAACACTTAATCTTTACAACCATGCCAGAAAAATCCGATCAAGAGAATACCCCGGCCATTTCACAAGAAGAAACTCGGCAAATCTTGGGTAGAGATAAAGCCAAAACCCTGCGTTATTCGGCTGATTCGCCTGAGGCTTTAGCGTTGAAAAATTTACTCAATCAAGAACTAAACAGAGCCGGGAAAATACCTGGAGAAACTGAAGTGCCTTTGAAAATCGAAAATCCACTAACTGCCCGTACTCAGGAATTTGGGAATCGAAGACTGTCTTTACCGAAAGATTTGGTAAAGATGATTAATGACGGACAAGGCAATAATCCAAAGGAAGAGATGAGCAAAACGTCTCGTATTAGCGGCATTGAGCTGGACAGCTTAATCAATCAAGCCAAGCAAGATGGACAAAAGACTTTGCGACTTTCACCGGAAAGAGCTAGAGAATTGCAGGAGGCTTTGAGAGTAGAAACCAGCCCGGTAGATGAGCAAATCAGTGAAATAATCGCCGGAATGGATAGAGACAGCGCAACGGAAGTGGAAATTCCTGGAACTGCGCTTTCGCCTTTAGTGGAACACAAAATTCTCGATGCCAATTTAGCAGGAAATATGCGTTTCGGGGAACTGCTGGAGAGAATCAAAAAGGCAGGCCTGGAAGATCGTTATTCTGCCATCATGATGACGGATGTCAATTTTAGAAAACTATTGATGATTAGCGGCGCCCTTAATTTGCTGAAAAAGAATTTTGAATTGGCGAAAACAATTTTTGAACAGTTGAAGCCAAATGGTGATTTTACAACTGAAGAAATCATCGTACTATTTAAAGAAGGTTTGGAAAAATCCCTGCTGACCTTACAACATGTCAACCTGCCAGCGACTGACACCAGAATACCACCGGTTCAGCCAGTAAATGAAAAATTGATGGAGGAGTTAAAAACCTTCGGTGAACCGATTACCAATCAACAGAAAATTCGCGCCATTAATAGACAGATTATGAATGGTGGAAGGACTGAGGCCGGTTCAGTGGTGGAAGTCCAATTACGGAGACTAGCCGGATTGGAGTCGACTATTTCCACAAGTCTGGATGCTAGTTTGGAGGGTATGAGTATTATTAAGAGAGATGCCGTGAAGTCCGCCAGCTTGGTATTGAGCCAGGTTGTGGTGTTGCAGGGCTTGATGCAAGACTTGGAAGATCATCAAGCGGAAATGTCTCCGGAAATAGTCAATGCTTTACATGCCCTGGTTGATGTTGCCGGAACAGTGAATGAGATCGGTTGGAACTTGATGGAAAAGGTTTATGGGGTAAATTTCGAACAAATGGTGGGAATGCTGAAGTGGGAACATTTGGATTCTGTTAAAGAGAAGTTGACTAGTAGGACTGCAGACTTTAGTTCGGCTTTGGATCAGATAGAAGATCCTGAAGCGGCTCATTGGGTGAGAAAACAGATTGCCACAATGGGTTATATGCTGAGATGTTTGGAAAATTTTCAAGCGCAGTATTTAGCCATCACCAATAATCAATTACCGGTTGAAGATCAAAAAGCGCTCAAATAGAGCGCTTCATTTTTGGAGCGAGCTTACTGTGAGTCAATTTATTGGGAGGCTTGTAATTGTATTGGCTGGCGAAATTCCAATTGATTCTCAGGAAGGCCGGAGGGGTTGTCATTCCTAATGATCAGGTAGGCTGATTGATTGGTAGCCGCAGTGTAAGGAATGGAGGCTTCGAATTGCACTTGTTCCGTGGTTTGCCAATCGGATTTGGCTTGTGCGTTTTGTTGCGCGATCACACGACCTTGCTGATCCTGTAGCTCGACAGGTAAACTAGCTTCAAAAAACCAAGAACCACGGGCCTTACCTGTAATTTTTAAAGGGCTAGATATATTTTCATTTGGTCGGGGTGATTCTAAAATAATATTATCCATTTAAACAAACATACTATTATTTTAAATTTAAAATATTTTTACTTAAAAAAAAACCATCTTACAAAATCAAAAAATATAC
>CAZJJZ010000005.1:53658-57952 GCA_964546505.1 uncultured Candidatus Peribacteria bacterium | reverse complement strand
ATGACAATGCTGAAAAAACCACTTATCAGGATGTGGATAGTGGAAAAAAGAGTGTTGTAAAAAAAGAATCACTCAAAGATGAATATTTAGCTGTCTATAACGGCAGCTCCGCCATGGAAATATTTTACGACTCTTTAGTGAGTAGAGATAGCAATGCTCAGGAAGTTTTAAATAAAGAAAAGGTTAATCAGGAATTGAACAAATTATACAAAATGGGTGTTAAAAAGTTAACAAATTTAGCTCCTGCCAAAGACAGTAAATACGCTAAGTATTTAAATGAAATTAAAGCTAGACCAGAAATCGAAGATTTAAGTTTGGACATTAATGATAGTTTTAACCAAAGAACTTTAGACATTATCAGATTAGGGTTTGTTCAATCTCAACTTGAAGCAGAATTCAAACAAAACGAATATACTCAAGAAAATTCTGCATTAGTGAAAGAATTTTACGACGCAATTGATAAACAAGCTCCAGAATTAGCCGCTGGAGCAACCGCGAAACTAAGAGAAAAAAATCCAAAGCACCCAGAAATCACAGCAGAACAGATGAAAGCTACCATCCGTACTCTACCTGTTGGTTTGATTTTAACTTACATGCACGTTTCCGGAAATCGCGCCGCTGGTGTGGAATCTCAAAATATTGTAGGAGCTGGCGTACCAATTATGTTGCCAATTTCTGGTGCATCGGGTTTATGTTTAGCGGTTGTGCCTGGAGTGAGCCATGCTATCGAAAATAATCGTACCGATTTAAATCTTGGATTTGGTATCTCTTACACTAACAATCCCAATAACAAACAACCTATTGAACTGTTCACCGGTGCCAATATTGGCGTTGGAATCAATCCTGATAATGCCAAATTAAGAGCTGGAATTTCTGCCAATGCCGGAATAGGATTCCGCCTCAGCAAGCCAAATAAAGAAGAAGGTTGGTCACACTACCTTGGTTTACAAGCCGGAGCCGGAATTGGAATTACCGAAGATGGCTTGATGCCAGGATTTGAAGGTGGTCCATATTATAAATTCCAGATTGAAGCCCAAAACAAATTTGATCAAGGATGGCAAGAACATCTTCAAAAAGAAGGATTTTTGAAATTTTACAACTTGCTAAAATCGAATGCAAATCAGCAATCAGTTGCCAATTCGATCAAAAAGAATTCACAAGTAATGAATAAAATTTCCGGCAACCAAGCAGACACACCCGATGTAATAATCCAAAAATTCAATCGCCAAGTCACAAAAGAATTCAATCTGTTTGCCGATAAATTTGAACTTCCACTGGTAACTGGCGGAAAAATCACCCTAACTGCAGCCATAAAAATGGCAGGTAGTGTTGGTGCCTTAGCATTGATCCCAGGAATTGGCATACCTGCAGCATTGGTTGCAATCGGTGGTATCGCCATCACGGTTTTGGGCAGCTTGCAATTCAATGTTGGTAAACGAAAAGTGTTAGAAAAAGTTTCTAATAGCAGTTCTCAAGAAATTGAAGAATATGCACTAACCAAAAAGCTAGAGGAATTTCAAAATACCAAAAATCTGAAATTTGGTTTCGGCCTTGATGAAATCACCACATCTGGTCAAAATGCCTTAGGAGCTACAGGTGAGGTTGTTACAGAATACGGTACAGTTACAAAAACAACTGCTAAAGATGAAATGATTGACATTAATTCCATCGAAGAAATTAATAAAACTCTCGCTATTACCGGTTTAAAAATTGAGTTAGACCATAGCAACAAACCGTACATAAAATTCCTGGAGTCTAGAACCGAAGGAAATACCCGTTTGGTAATTGATCAAGGCATTGCTACAGTCCAAGACAACAAAGTTTACCTTACAAATTTAAATGATTTGGAAAGAATTTATACCAATCGTTTTGATCGACATTACCCCATGGAAATTGCCCATGGTGCACATAAAGAAACCATTATCACGATATCTAAAAACCGCTTCCTTGGTGAAAAGGATTTTGATCCGGAAATTACAGTAACCAAAATGAAAGGAGATCAGGCGATTATTGATAGTGAGGGTAAGACAAAAGACATCAAACCATACAATCCAGAACATAAAGGTGATCAAGCTGATGTCCAAAATAAAGCCACACTACAAGCAGAAATGGCCAAAGCATTAGGTAATGAAGAAGCCGTCAATGCCGCTACAGAAGTATCACCAGATCGTGCAAAAGAATTATCCAAATTTGCCGAAAAACTCTTTTATTTCCGTACTTCCAAAGGCAAGAGCTTTATTGACTTAACAAATGAACAAGGCCGAGAAAATAGAGCAGGAGCCTATGAGAAAATCGCAGTTTATGAATTATTTGATGAATATGCTAGAACAAAGAAGCTTCAATTCTCCCCTGCCGATAAAGCTTATTTATTATTAGAACTCTCTACTAGACGGTATTCCTTGCTTTCTGGAGGAATTCAAGAAAGAAGAGAAAAATATGCTCAAAGATTGGAATGGGCCAAAAAGAATTTAACCCAAATTTTCCAAAAACGTATAGATGAACATCGTGATCTTCAGATTAAATTTAGCGCAGCACAATTAGCGGAACAAGCAATCAAAGATATCGCCGAACTTGATGTAACTGATAATGTAACTCCACTTCCCGAAGGCACTTCCGTTTCTGTGATGATTGGTAGTGGCTCCAACGGCATGCATGCTTTATTGGATGGAGACAGAACTGTCAAAACCGATAAATTTGGCTATATCATGGGTAAAGATTACTCCGAAGCTTTACGTAGTAAACAACCTCCAAAAGAATATGAGTTGGCACTATTGATGCGCGCACAAATGGATCCTCTTCCAGAAGATGTTAGTACCATTGAAAACCAGAAAAAGTTTTTGGATGCGCCGTTATCCAGAAAAATCGCTTCTATTGCTGGTTTGGTGGTGGTCATGGGTAATAAAAATTTCCA
This sequence comes from uncultured Candidatus Peribacteria bacterium, assembly GCA_964546505.1. Lineage (GTDB taxonomy): Bacteria > Patescibacteriota > Gracilibacteria > UBA1369 > UBA1369 > CAZJJZ01. Next base: position 55,041 of record CAZJJZ010000005.1, on the reverse strand, counting down.
GAAAATCACTAAGGCATATGCTACTTTAAGAAGTGACACACCTGACATTGACGAAGAAGCATTAAATCAATTTAAAAATATAGTTAATCAGATTAATGAAGCGTTAAATGCAAATCAGCGAAACATCTCTATCAAAGGTACAAATGATACTGAATTTGTCTTTGTCCTAAATCAAAACATCCAAAGTGGAATTTTTAGTAAATGCGGAAACTTCACCACTGCCATCAACTATGACATCAGCATTGTCCCTCCAGAAAAAGTCATAGCCATGAAATTCTTAGCTGCTGCAGAAAGCGCAACTTCCACAGTTTCAGAAAGGGAATATATCCAATTTATTGGCTTGTTTGGAGGCGTGTCAGCAGGAGTTACACTTCCACCGCCAAGCCCAGACATAAAGCCAGTAGTACCACCACGAACGCCGCCACCACCACGAACGCCTGCTAGTCCAACAGTAAAACCTGCTACTGGTGCCGGTGGCGTTGTGCAAGAAAATACAGGAACTCAAGGTGCAGTAGAAACACCTACTCACACACCAAATATCGCAACTGGACCTCTTGGTCAACAAGGTCCCGATGGAGCTGGATCAGTAACTACTTATAATCCATCTATTGAAGTTCAAAACGCTCAACCACCAGTCGCACCGCCAACAACAAGTACTCTACCTGGAACAGACACAACACAAGATCAAGTAGCGCCAACAACTTCAAATACAGACACAACTACACCTTCAGCACCTAGTGGCGGCTCAGGTTTCTAAAAACTAAATAAAAAACAAACCAAACAGTTTATGAAAAAATATTACCATCTTTCAGCCATTGCCATCCTGACTTTAGGATTTGGGATAATTCACGCCAATGCCGCCTCCGAACCAAGTACTTTTGTCAATTGTAACATTGCGGTTAGACCATTTAATCCAAAAGCGACTGAAACAGACAAAACCATACTTTACAAAGATGCTGGCACAATTGATCCAGACATCAAAACTCTTTTTCTCACCACAGCTGGCACGCTGAGTGCAGACCAATGTAGCAAAATTCTACCTTATGGTTCTGGGCAGAATCAAACTGATCTTGCCAATAATTATGGTAAATATATGGTAGATTTAGCATATCAAATACCCAAAACTTTACATCGACATATTTATCTTAACAACAATAAAGAAGATGATAAAGTATACAGATCAATTTTGTTAAAATTCCAAATTGAACTTGCCCCTGATGCATTAACAAATACGGAAACCGTCAATAACAGCGGCGCCCCCAACAATTTAACCTGCTCAACACCTTTCCCCACTAATGAAACTGCAAGTGAAGATCTCCGAGATTGTAGTGGCTATGATAACAAACTTTGGGGTGGAACCTTGGTACAAGTATTAACCATCAA
>CAZJJZ010000005.1:47441-53620 GCA_964546505.1 uncultured Candidatus Peribacteria bacterium | reverse complement strand
TGTTGAATGGAAATTTGGCGTCAACTCGAAAGGACAATATGAATCCAATCGTCTCAATCTCGTTCCCAAATTATGGGGAAATAATCCAAGTTTAGATTCTTCATTGACTCAGTATATCAAAGATAATGGCTTTCAAGTATTAGATATTAACGGAAAACCAGCAAATAGCGTCAATTTAACTAGCCAAGAATCGCCTTATCGCACTTTCAGACCGGGCGTAGCACTAACTTCCAAAGACAATTCAGGCAAAGCAGAATATTGGTCAGCTTCAACATATTCAAGAGCATTAATCATCAATTTTGCAGTGGATAAAAAATATATTGCCGAACGAACTAAAGATGTAGCTACCAGAGACCGCTTTTTCAAATATTTATGTTATGATTTTGGCAGTAATATTGATTATGTTTATTTAGATGAACCTTCTTTAAAAACAGTAGGTTGGTACTCCTGTAATAAGGATGTTAAAGAAGATCCCAAACAATCCCCTAATTACAATTTCTGGACACCAGTCACATACTACAATACAAGCAATTTGACTTTACCTGCAGATTTACAAGGCGAAAGATCAGAAATCCTTTATTTTCCTAAAGGAGATCCCAAATATTTAGAAAAATTATACTGGGTACCAATTGGATCTGTGTCATCAGTTTGGAAAGCACCAAAAATTACCGCAGCCCAGTGCCAAGAACTCACCGTCAAAGCCTTCGGCTACAATGAACAAACTCAACAATTGGAAAGCAAGGAAACCGCAATTAATAGTCTCAACTCTGCCTACACCTATCAACTCCAATTTGCCGGTACTAAAACAGACAAAAACAAAATCAGCCAAGTAGATATTACCATCACTCCAAAAACCGGTGAAAAAACGCATGGTAAAGTAACTGCTGTTGGCAAAGGTTGTCCCGCCATTGCTGATGACAAAATAACCAGCACTCGCGCTGATGCCGATTGTAAATATTTTTACAAACCCAAAGCTGGTGATCGTGTGTCTGTTTCCGCGGTACCAACAGACAATGTCAAAGCCTGTTCGAAAATTTTTACTATTCCAGAAGCACCTACAGAACAAAAAGTGTGTCAGGAATTGGGCCTTGTTATCAAAGACGCGTCGGGTAAAGACGTAACTCTGGACGCAACCAAACCTGGCCAAAAATATAGTTTATCTTTCAAACCAACTTACTCTGATGGTAGCAAAATAGATCAAGTGAAAATCAGCCTTACCACAACCGGTACCAGCACTGGTGAATTATCCAGCACAGACTCAAAATGTAACTTATCAGCAAATCCAAAATTAAAAACTGGAACAGTCAGTGCTGCCTGCCAATATTCCTATACACCTGCAGAAAAAGATACTTTGAAAGTGGAAGCCGTTCCCACCACCGGGCCAGGAAGTTTGGTGACTGAATCCAAATGCTACATTTACGACAAAGCCAGCTCCTCAACCAAAACCCCTACCGAATGTACTACTGATCCAAAAATCACCAGCGACCAAACTTGTGTAGACCAAGGCGGTTCTATCAACAAAGTTTATACATCAATAAACGGTGGTCAAGGTACACTTTCTTACAGCCGCTGCCTCATTTCCTCAAAACTCCCAACAGATTGTATAATCAGCAAGACCTACACCCCAACACCAAGCAACCCAATTTGTAAAGAATTGAACTTAACTGATGCATCCGGAACACGCATCAGCAATAACTCAACCTTTGGACAAGGCCAAGAAGTGCTATTACAGCACAGCATTTGGGACACCGGCTCACAAGAAATGACCGCTTCTAAAATCCGTTACCAAGAACTCGGTGGCCAAGGAAACGGAAAATTTGAATTTGTCAGAGCAACCGGAAGAGGCGCCTCCTCCCAACAATGTCCAACCACCACCAGTGCCGACTTCACCGCTCCCTATTACTGCTTATACAAATACATCACTCCCACCGACAACACTACCGCAACAGTAGTAGTCAGCGCTGTGCCTGATGATGGAGTACCTGCCTGTAGCGTGAGCTTTAAGGTTACTGCGCCACCGAGTAGATCTGAATACTGCCAAGATATTAACTTCCAACTAAATGGACAATATGGCAATAAATTCGACAATCTTTCTAGTGGTAATCACCTTGTATCTGTAAAACCAGTTACTAATCTCAATCGCTTCATCCCTTTTGTACAATGGCGAAAATCCGGAGGAACTTTTTCTCCAAGCTATTATAATGATTTTTATTTCCCAGGTTATTGTCCACAAGACCCCACAAGCGTGACTGGTGGAATTGTACCAAGTGTTTGTAAATATTATTTCAATCCTGGAAACAACGGCAGTTTTAATGTGGATGCAGTTTTACCACCAGGCATAGGCCAATCACCACATAATTCTTGTCATGCCGAAGGCAACCGTGGTAACACTCCTCCACCTCCTCCACCTGCTCTTTTCTGTTTATATTTAGACGTAGATTATGAACCTCAACCTTTCGATGGCAAGACAGCTAATTTAGATGCCACTGTGGTGATGAGTGATGGTAGTAGATATAATGATAAAGTGAGCTTTGTAAGTAGTAATGGCTCAGGAAATTTCAACAATAGTTCATCCAGATTGCAAACGAATGTTGATCAAAGAAACAATGTCAGCAATATCCAATTCAAAAATGGCGATGGGAAAACCAACCTAAACATTTTCTTATCTAACACAAGTGTTCTCCAATCAGCTGCTTGTCAAAGAATTTTGAGACCGGTACCGACTACACCACAGGAAGAAGTATGCGAAACCCCTCCTAACATTGTCAAAAAGGAAAATCAATTCTGTGATGATAATTATGGAGTCAATCAAGCCGCTTCGGAAATCTGCTGGTCTGTGAACGGAGACGCCACTTTCTTTGGCAATCGCCGCAGCGCAACTGGAAGATGTGTAACATTAGAAGGAGCACAAAAAGAATTCCAACTCACCGCCGCCTCCTGCGACATCCGCGAGAAAAATTATTGTTATGATGAGTATGAGGAAAAAGAGGAAATTCCTTCGTTGGAGAAACGTGTAAGTAAAGGAGACAGTAGTACAACTCGTTGGTCAACATCAATTTCATATTCAACAAACAGTAATAATACACAAGAATTCCCAGTAAAATATAAATTAGATTATATACCTGCAAACTTCCGAAATGGTGATTCCTCATATATGAATGTGGTAATAAAGGATGAGATATTTAATAGGGAAGGTAAATTTACTACCGTATATGATTCAACTGGTAAGGTTGCTACACCAACTGGAAAATTAATTTTGAATCCAGAAAGTATTTCAGTTAAAGACTTCCAACAAACTGAATATGTCCAAAATTGTTCCGCAAGAACCTTAGGACAAAAAGCTTATTGTTTGAAGCAAAATAACAATACCATCACTTTGTTTGGAATAAATTCAAATGATAAAATCACCATTGAATATCAAGCCAAATTTATTACAATTTTGAATTTACAAGATTGTCAGGATGGAGAATACTGTAAAGAAAGTGTTGATAATACTGGAAAAGTAATCTCAACTGAATACTGTGATGAAACAGTTTCAGATGGTACAACAATAACTACTTGTGAACGTGATAACGATCAGCCAACACCAGAATCAAACAAAACAACAGCCGACATTGTCTGCGCCTACTTCCTCACTCGTGCCAGTGGCGACGTCTTCCTGGAGGATGATCTGGAATATGGTATTGATATTTCCAAATGTTACCCCTACAAAAATGTCACTTCTTTGATTACTAAAGAGAGACCAGTTAATGCAAATTTAGCTTCAACAGGTTCTGCTCAAGTAGTTAACATCAACAACGAAATCTGTAAAGGTGGTCAAAATAATTTTGAAAACCTAAGTGCAAGCGACGCCGCAAAATCTGAGTTAAATAAACTATACGGTTCCGAAATTGCCAAAAATCTCTCTTCGCAAATCTGTGAAGTAGCCATTCTCCCTGGCTTGCAATGGACCAAAGCAGGTATCAAAGCCGCCATTGAGAAAAATGTGGATAAATTGGTGAGATGGGAGACTACACTAGTAAATAGCCGAATAAATGATATTTCAAATCCAATTACCTACTTCCAAGGTGACAACAATAATAACAAGCTTATCATTACCAGCGACAGCGACATCACCATCTCCGGAGATCAAGCCAAAACCATCATTGTTCGTGACGCTGATTTAGTGATCAATTCAAATATCAAATATGCAGAAAACGCTCCAAATGCCTCTCTCGGCGTCATCGTCATCGACGGCAATATCTACATCGACAAAAGCGTTACAGAATTAGCCGGCGCCTACTTTGTACAAGGCGGAACTGATCCAGAGCTTGATTTTGATGAAAACAAATCTCGTTTCTCAACCGGCAACATCATCTCTTCAAAAAATAAAGTAGGTACTGAACAAGGCGACAATGAAGTAGCCGACCTCCCCCTCACCATCAACGGCTCCCTCTACGGTAATGTCGGCCCACTCTTCAGCAAACGTGTCGGCGCCGGAGACGTAAGCCAAGACGAAGGCGCAGTTACAATCCGCTACGATCAACGCATGATTCAAAATCCCCCACCAGGCTTCAGTGAACTTTTTGGAGAACTCAGCCAAAGCCAAACCGCAAAATAAGCTAAACTCACGCCCCTGCCTCCGGCAGGGGCTTTTTTTACTTCCTACACAGCTCCACTATCATCACTTCCAAAGCTTGTTCCAATTCACTACTATCACCAGGAGCTAAGCGAATTTTTCCGGTTTTTACCGACTGATCGATTTCGGCAAGAGTTTGATAAGTTTCAGCAATTTGGAACTTGGAAAAATTACGTGCCTGATGAATAATTTTGCTGATGACAAAAGGATGTTCTTTCAACACTGTGGCAATTTCAGAGGACTTGCGCCCTTCCTCCAACAGCTCCTTCACCTGTGCCATAATTCTAAAATGTCGCACCAGCATGAACAGAACCCCCATTAATTCCTGGCCACTTTGCACCAGAATTTGTAAAGTTTTGAGTGCTTCTTTGACCTGTTTATCACCCAAAGTATCAGTTAATTTAAAAACTGTGGTAGTGGGATTTGGCGAAACCAACTTTTCAATCATTGCACGATCAATTCTTTTACCGTCAGCATAAAGTATCAATTTATTAATTTCACTATCCAGAAGCCACAAATTAGGCCCAATCACTTCCAACAATAATCGTGCCTCAGAATCTGCAAGCTGTCCTCCGTATTTTTGAACCCTACTCAAAATCCATTTTTGTATCGCCGGGGCATCCAAGGTTTTGAACTCTTCCAATTTTGCTCGCTTGACCAGATTTTTGTAAAGACTCATGCGGGCATCGGGTTTACCATTTTCATAAAAAACCACCACTGTAAATTCAGGTATCTCCTGCAACACCTCCAACACTTCCTTTTGCTCATCCTTATCCCCCTCAGCTAAAAAATTCATCACCACCACCAAACGCTTATCACTCAAAAAAGGAACACTAATAATCTGATTTTTCAGCTCTGCGGCAGTCAAATCGCCACCCTCCAAAACCTCTAAATTCAAATCGCCATATTTCTGCACAAATTTGCGCTTCCAATCAATCAACTTTTCCAGAGCCGAAAAAGAATCCTCGCCATAAAAGAGGAAAAGATTAGTGGCAGAGGCGGATTTTTCGGTATTGTCGGCCATCGATTAATACATGTTAACAAGCAGTAAATAGACAATGTATCTTTCTACAAATGTTAAAGCAAAACCAAATACTAACATCAAACCCAAAACCGAAAATAATTTTTTGTAATCCAATTGCCATCTGCCTTTGATCATTACACCAAGTAAAAGCAGGAATACAGCCAATCCGACGTAAACACTAAAACCATTAACAAAAGAGGCAAATAATGCAGCAACAAAATTCATCCAAAAACATTCCCAAAACTTGAAATTCTTATGTTCGATTTTCAAAATTTTACCCGCCGCCAAAAGTAACACAGGATAAAGGAAAAAATGAATCACAACCAGTACAATCCAAGGCAAAAAACTATAGAGCAAAAACATTTTATTTTGGTTTTAAAATAATAAAATTACAGTAAATATAACACAGTACCGCCGTTTTCGCAAAAAAATTGATGATACCTTTACGCTTTACCAGTCACCTTCACCTTTTTACAGGCAACTATCGGCAAAATTGTGAGTAACTTTTTCACTCAGTTTTTTCACCACGTGTAGGAA
>CAZJJZ010000005.1:30861-47388 GCA_964546505.1 uncultured Candidatus Peribacteria bacterium | reverse complement strand
ATTGAAGAGTTCAAATCTCACAGAGTGGGTAAAAAGCGGGTGGATTTGATTTCGTATTGATGATATTGCTGCAAAAATAAATTGTTCAAGGTGATCAACTCCTTTAATTCAGTTCTGGAAATTGCGATTTTCTGGCTGAAAGGAGGATTTTTACGCAAAAAGTTCGCCAATTTAATGACTGCAAAAGAGAAAGAATTTACTCTCTCATTACCTATAGATGAGCCAGCAAACGTACTTGATCCGGCACATTTCTCACAATGCAAATGAGCTTGATCATCATAAAAAATTTGTTCAACACGCCCTTGCAGTACCTCCATCCGCCATCTCTCTCCACATTTCATACAATTGGACAATTCCGGCACTACCCCCATTCTATCCAGAAAAATCAATTTGAATTGTTCCAATACAAAAGCTTTACGTAGAGTAATTTGCCCCTCAGAAAATTCCTGTCGACCCGGCAAACTCATCAACTCACCCAATGCTTTCACCTTACTAACCTCATATTCAGAAACAGCAGCTTGCAACTGATGTAAAGTAGTTAAAACCAAATTAAATAAACCGGACTCGGCCTCAAACAGACTTACCATTTCGGCCAAATACTGAGCGTATAATACACCATTCAAATCGCCCTTCAATTTACCAAAAGACTCCAATACCTGGCATTCTCGTAGCAAAGAAGTGTGCGGACCTTGATAAATTTCCACTCGTAAAATATTCAAGGTATCCAGCTGACCACCCCGTCGACTAGCTATCAGACGAGTCGAACGACTAATCACCTCCAGTTTTTGATTATCCTCACAGAGCAGCAACAAAACCTGATCCTTTTCTCCTAAAGGACGTTTTTTGAGTATCATGGCCGAAGTGCTAAAGCTACGCATGTAAATGCCTTTTCAAATAATTCTGAACGGTAAAAAAACTGCACAAAACATTCAATATCACTGTAATCCCTAACTCTGCCACAAACACTCTGGCAAAATGAGGCACCTGCTCACTCGCCTCAAACAGTAATTGCGAAACACCCAAAGTATTACTAACCAATAAAAGCAAAATCAGACTTAAAGCCATCGCCAACACTGCATACAAAAAGGCTTCCACCAAAAACGGTAAACGAATAAATCCCGGAGTCGCACCCACCAAGCGCATAATGGCAATTTCATTTTTTCTGGCATAAACAGTTAATTGAATAGCGTTGATAACCACCAAAGTAGACCCTAGCAAAAAAATGAACACTACCCAAAATACCAACTGCTTCACAAAGGAATTTATATTGATTAAATTACGTGCTGTGGAAGATAAAATTTGCTGATCGTCTCGCTGACCAGTGAATCGGCCTTGATCAACAAATTCTTGCAAACGACTACCGGCAATCATCTTTAAGATTTTATCATGATCTTCCGCTTGATGGGTCACTATCGATAAACTTGGCGGTAAAGGATTAGGTAAATTGAACTTCAGCAAAAAATCAGCCGTTTGAGGATAGGTTTGAGAAATCAATGCTAAAGCTTTGTCTTTGGAAATGTAATCAACGCTTTTGACTCCTGGGAAAAGAGCAATTTGTTGTTTCAAATAAAGTGCATCATAAAGCCCTATATCGTCTTTTAAATATACCACTACATCAATTTTTTCATTGACTTTCATGAGTGCGTTTTGCGCAATCCAACTTACCGCCATCAAGCTATTGAAAATACAGATCATAATCGCAATTACCAAGATGGTAGCCAAGGAAAGCATTTTATTGCGCCACAAATTTTGCCAACCCAAGGCAATACCTCTGCCAAAAATCAACCAAAAACTAGGCTTACTGATGGAGAGTTTGGACTGCTGCAGATGTTTTTTCATGGAGAGTTTGTTTTTTGACTAGAGAAGAGCGCTGAATATTGTTGAAATAAGGCATTAAGCGAATTACTTCCGCATTTATCTTAGCATCGATCAAGGTTTTTTCAATTCTTTGAGTGAAGACGAATTGATTGTATCCCAGGGCTATCACGTCCGGACGATACTTCAAAATAACCTGCAACTTATCATGAATATTACCCAAAACCACTTTATTCACTAAACCCGATTTTTTGAGCAAGGCTACTCTTTGACGTTCTGATTGTTGTGGATATTTACCAGTCAGCACTCTAATAGTTTCATCACGAGCTACCACCACCATCAAATAATCACCCAATTCCTTGGCTTGTTTCAAATAACTCTCATTGCCAGCATGCCAGGTGTCGAATGCACCAAAAGCCATGACTACTTTTTCGGGCCGATTTTTAGGTAAATTTTTTCCAAACCACATAACTATGAGATTTTATCAGGAATGAAGGCAATAATATACACCATAATCGCAAAAACTAGCAAGAGTAGAATAGCAGTAATTAACCAATAAATTTTCTTATATTTGCTGTTACTGGCGATTTTGAAATTACTCAAACCAAACAAGGTAGCCACAAAAGCGAAAGGCAAATCCAATACTTTATTGATAATATTGGAAATAGGTAAAAATTGACCCGCACTCGCCATCAAACCGCTAATGATGTGTAAAGCACCAATAACAATAAAAAAGACCAAAATAGTCTTCCTAAAGACCTGATAGATGTCCCGATTTTCCTGTTCTATTAATTCCATGATGATTTTTTTTGCTACAGGATTATAAGATTATCAATAACAAATGACAATCAAAAGAGCGGAAAATCTATTGTAATAACTGCTCTTTTGTTTAAAATCTGCAGCAGTAATTGTGCATTAAACTATGTCTGAACAAATTTCAGCTGAAAAATTGAAACATATAGCCAATCTTTCCAGAATTGGAATTTCCGATGCTGAAGCGGAAAAATACGCTCACCAAATGAATAGTATTTTGTCCTACATGGACATTTTAAATGAGGTAGATACTAATGGCGTGGAAATGACCACTCAAGTCACCGGATTAAAAAGTGTTTTGCGTGACGATGAAGTAAAGTCATATGCCAGCCCAGATGAACTATTAAATTGTTCACCACTAACTAAACTCAATCACTCGGTTGTAGTTAAAGCCATCATTAAAGAAGAATAAACATGCTCAGTCAACTCACTCTTGCCGCAGCCAGTCAAGGTCTGGCCCAAAAAAAATTTTCCAGTCGTGAATTAACTCAAGAACATCTTCAACGCATCAAAAATCAAAATCCGGATTTGAATGCTTATTTAACAGTTCTGGAGGAAAGTGCTTTAGCCGAGGCCACAGCCTCTGATGCTAGAAGAGCAGACCAACAAACTTTGGGGGTATTGGATGGCATTCCGGCTGCTGTCAAAGATCTATTCAATACCAAAGGAGTCAGAACCACCTGTGCTTCCAAAATGTTGGAAAACTTTATTCCTCCCTACGATGCTACATCAATCACCAAACTCAAAAATGCCGGCTTGGTAATGCTTGGCAAAACTAATACTGATGAATTCGCCTGTGGAGGTTCAACAGAACACTCTGCCTTTGGAGTAACCAAAAATCCTTGGAACGCCGCCTGCGTCGCAGGCGGCTCCAGCGGCGGCTCCGCCGCCGCTGTCTCTGCTCATCTCGCCTATTATTCGCTAGGTACTGACACTGGTGGTTCTATTAGACAACCGGCTGCTTTCTGTGGAGTAACAGGCCTCAAGGTTACTTATGGTCGTGTTTCTCGCAGTGGCGTCACGGCCATGGCATCATCTTTGGACACCATTGGCGCATTTACCCGTACGGCAGAAGATATGGCCCTGGTATTGCAACAAATTGCTGGTGCTGATGTCAAGGATTCCACAACCCCGCCTATTTCTGTACCTGACTACACGGCCAATTTATCGGCCTCAATCGCGGGAAAAACTATTGGCATTCCCAAAGAATATTTCGTAGAAGGCCTCAATGCTGAAGTAGCTCAAACAGTACGCCAAGCAATTGCTCAATTCGAAAAAATGGGCTGTCAGCTTAAAGAGATTTCACTGCCTTATACCAAATACGCAGTGGCCATTTACTATATCATCATGCCAGCGGAATTGTCAGCCAATCTGGCTCGTTTTGATGGTATCCGCTTTGGCCTAAAACCTGTAGGCGAAATCAAGGATGTGCTGGATCAATATTACCAAACCCGCAATCAAGGCTTTGGTGATGAGATTAAACGTCGCATCTTAACCGGCACTTATGTCTTATCGGCGGGTTATTTTGACGCCTATTATCGTAAGGCTCAAAAGGTACGCACCCTGGTTAAACAGGATTTCGAAACAGCTTTTCAGGAAGTGGATGTCATCATGACCCCAGTTGCCCCCAGTCCCGCCTTTAAAATAGGAGAAAAAACCAATGATCCGCTCTCTATGTACTTGGAAGATGCCTTTACTATCCCCGCTTCCATTGCCGGAATGCCTGGCATCAGTATACCCGCAGGTTTTAGCAGCCAAAATTTGCCAATAGGCCTTCAAATAATCGGTCCGCACTTCAGTGAAGATCGTTTATTGAATTTTGCGCATCAATACCAACTCAACACCGACTGGCACACCAAGTCACCAGTTTAGTCTTTCCACTTAGAGTCTGGCTACCTTCAATACTCCTTCCAATTCTCTCATTTGCTCAATAGCGTCTTTGAGTTCATTTTCATTGGTAACATCAATGACCATACGACGATGCATAATATCATTTAACTTTTTGATCAGTGAATACTCCAAAACTGTAATTTTATTGCGATCAAAAAGCTCGATTAATTCGCGCAGAAAATTACTTCTATCAGTCAATTCTAACAATAATACCGCCTGTAATCTCTCCCGATTTTCCGATACAGCTTGATTATTAATCAATTTAACCTCCAACAAGCGCGATTTTTGTACTGATTTCAAAAATTTGCAGGTAGCTTTATGCAAAGAAATACCCTTTGACCTGGTCATATAAGCTATTAGCTGATCTCTCAATTCCGGTTTACAGCAACTAGAAATTTTATAGGGGATATCAGCTTCTCCACCAATCAACAAACTGGCTGACTGTCCTTGCAAACCTTTTTTTCGCGATAATCCGGCTTGTAAAATTCGAAAACGGTTTTCTTCCTTCTGTCTTTCACCATAAATCACTAGCTCCGGTGCTTTGCCATAAACTCCTTCAAACACCTCGCTGGGAGAAATCACACCAGCACCGATGTCTTCCAACAGCTCATGCCTTTGCTCGTAAGATAAGGCTCTACCATTATAATTTGCTAAAAAATCTAAATTATCAGTAAGTAGAGGGAATCTAACTTGTTCTAATAATTTATTCATATCGGTCAAGCCCTGAGCATAGAGATCTTCATTTTCTTTTGTACTATAAAAAGACTTGATACGATTGCGAGCATTCTGCGTCACGACAAAACCCAACCAACTGAGCTTAGGATTTGGTACATTGCCAGTCACAATTTCCACCACATCACCATTTCTCAGCTCATAATCCAAAGGCTTGGCGACTCCATTGATTTTCACACCCACACAGCTATGTCCAAGCGCAGCATCCAATGCATAAGCCAAATCAATAGAAGTGGAACCAGACGGTAATTCTTTCACCAAACTATCAGGCGTCATGACAAAGATTTTATCCTCCCAATTTCTCATCAAAGAGCGCATTTTATCGGCGGAATCATGGAAAACAACACTTTTTTTCTTCTCATTCAAAAGCTGAATTTCCACTTCATCATCTTGAGTATTTTCTTTATAGACCCAATGCGCAGCCATACCATATTCAGCCTGCCGATGCATTTTATCAGTACGGATTTGCACCTCGGTTGGTTTGGCACGATCATCCGAATGCAAACCAACTATGGCTAAATGTAAGCTTTGATAGCCATTACTCTTTGGTTTAGCTACATAATCTTTGTATCGATCTGGTAAACTCTCATAACGTTTATTCAGCTCCGCCAATAAAGCATAAATTTTTTCGATATCGGCAGCATTATTAATCGGTCCTTCACCCGTTTTCAAAACCAGACGCATGGCATAAATATCATAGATTTCATCCAGTTGACGGTTTTTCTTTTTCAACTTTTTAAAAATCGAAAACAGATGTTTGATACGCCCAGAAACCTCTACTTCATAACCCAATTCCAGACACAGTTTAGTTAACTGCTGCTTAACATCATCCATTGACCGTTTGCTCTTGCTCAAATACTGCTTTAAGTCTTGTTCCAAAATGGCATATTCTCTAGGATAAACGTACTTGAAAGCAATATCCTCCAATTTAGTAATAATTTCATAAAAGCCCAGACGTGAGGCAATTGGCACATAGACATCCAAAATTTCTTTGGCATTGGCTTTTTGTTTTTCTGGCGATTTGAAATCGAGTGTTTCCAAATTATCAATCCTTTCCAATAAACGGATGATAATCGTTCTAATATCATAAGCTAAAGTCAGAAACATTTGTCTAATCACGGTGGTGTCCGAAGTGGAATATCGTGATTTGATCGAATTGATTTTTCCCAAAGATTCGACAATTGCGCGAACTTCTGAACCGAAAAGTTGTTCTATCTTGGTTAAATCACAGCGCGGAGAATATACCGCGCTAATTAATATGGAAGCTAGAATCGCAGTTTGGTCAGGACTATATTTGATCAACTTCTCGGCCGTTAAACGCACACTACGCAAAAAATAGGTTTCACCATTATAGCGATAAAGTGAATCATATAAATAACGCGCATGCTCCAAAGCGGCCTCTAAAGTGTTCCTGCTGTCACCAGGAAAAAAAACTTCCAGTTGCCTTATATATTGCTGTTCTTTTAACATAAAAAAGCTTTAGCTGAGATTACTCCACCCACCCCCACAAATCAAGAGAAAAACTAATTAGAACCTGAATTTAGAATAAAGTCAATATTAGCCCCTTCCACTTCAATGATTTGGATACCTTGTATCAAGGCTTCCTGATTTTGTTCAATCGCTGTAATCCTGGTCTGCAAACGAATTAAAACAGTCTCGAAATTATCAATCAATCTAGTCAAAGCCCCAATTTTAGCTTTCAACTCAACTTGCTTCTGCGAGATTCTGATGTAGTTTTCTAATAATTGTGAAGCTTTTTCACCGAAACCATCTTCTATTGCAGTAAAAAAATCTTTTTCTGTCTGAGTTTTTTCTGGCGTCAGGGTATTGTAACTCACTTCAAAATCAGCCAACAATACATTCATTTCACGCCGTAAATTGAGGCCATTTTGAAAAATTAATTTCGATTGATTAAGGAATTCAGCCATTTTTTGACTACGATTACTAGCCGAATCCAAAACTTTGTAGACGTCCACCGTATAGATAATCCTTAATTGCTGCAAATAATCCACATAATAAACCAAACGGTTCAAATAATGTAAATTATCTCGAAAAAATCCATAATAGTTGACGGCCGAAACACCTGTTACCGCTCCCGGAGCAACAGTAGTGGTTAGTTTTCCAAAATATAAGACCACTCTAAAGGCAGGGATTAATTGATCGTTTTGACTGCCAGTATTTTTACCAAAAATCCACAAACTACCAAATCCCGCTTTGCGGACCAAATCCTGATCTACCTCTTTAATCTCAATAGGTTTGGGCTGATTAAACCACTGATTGACCCAGTCCATCAACTTAAATTGACTACCCAGCCAAAAGGCACCAAACATCAAACCGACAATAAACAAAATAGTAAGGATAATTTTTAGCGCTCCACCCAAGAAACCACCCCAATTCCCAGCAGTATTACCTTGAGCTGGTGGTTGATTTCCTCCCCCTGAAGTCACTTCAACAACCGTGTCTTGCTGTGCTGAATGTTTTTTAGATCCACTCAGCCAATCAAAAAACCTTCCCAAAACACCTTGTTTTGCATCTTCGTCCAAGAGATCTTCTCCCGGTTCAAACCCAGCGATTAATTGGTCTGCAGCTGCTTTATTTGCCTCCTCACCAGCCTGTTCTTCAGCAACTGTTTCTTGACGCTTTTGCTGCCGTGCTGCTTTCTGCTCTGCATCGGCTTGCTCAGTCGATATTTCGCTAGAAACAACTTCCTCCGTCACTATTTCGCCTGGCGCAATCACAACGTCCTGCAGTGGTTGACTGGCAGAATCCGGTATTGGTGAATTGTCCGGAAAACCATCTTCAAAAATTGCAAAATCGTGATTTTCATCTTCTGAAGCTGCCTCTTTACTTGGCTCAGTCAAATCCTCAGGGACGACATTAGCTTGAACCTCCTGCTGAGTCGGCAATTCCGAACCAGATTCTGGCTCTGGCATCGAGTATTGACCAAACTGCTCTGTAGCAAAATTTTGATCTTCTAGTGCCTGATCTCCAGAATTATCGTCGCCAAATTGATTGTCTTGCTGTGGCCTATCACTGGACTCGAGTGGAGTAATTCTCAGACTGTGCAAATCAGTTGTATCTTCTTCAGAAGCACTCTTTTCTTCAGGCTCAAGTACTTCAGGCAAGGGCAATTCCTCACCGGGAATAGCTTCCACACCAGAGCTAATCTCTTCTTCAGCCACCATGGGAATATCTGCACCAGTCAAATCTTGCACACCTTCTAAAGACTCCTCTTCCAAAGTGGGTGGCTCAGGTGTTAATGGAGCATCAGATTCAGACAGATTCGGTAAAGCCTCGAGCTCAATTTCCGGAAGTACAGAGGGAGCCGCCAGCGCATCAGCTTCATTCACAGCATTACCGGATGTGGCAACATTAGGGCCTTCTTTACTCAACTTCTTCAGTTTTCTTCTTTTTCTTCTGGCCTTTTCACGTGCTTTTTGTGCCGGAGTTTTACTTTTTTTGGGTTTTGGATTAGCAGAATTACCAGTACCACCGCTAACTGTCGCACCCTGTTCGCCAACTCCCTGGGTTTCGTCACCCCCATCAGCTAAATTGCCATTATTTTGAGCTTGTTGATCCGCCATAAAAACAGGTTTGCTTGCCAAAAATATAAAATCTTCAGTCAATTATATCATTTTTTGGGAACTTTTGCCATTATTTTAAAGCAAATTCGGCTATTCGAAAATTACTTTGCTCTACTTCCAAATTGGCCTAAAATGAAATTGGTTTTAGTTCAAATAAAAATCAAAAAAATGGCTTCAGAAAGTTCAAATAACAAATCGGCAACTTTATCCATGGAAAACGAACCTTCTCAATGGGAAAAGCTGCAAGAGCTTTATAGTAAACTGGAAGCTTTACTAAATTAAACTATCCTTACTGCCAAATCCCAAGCGCTGACCATTAGCGTAATTTTTCTGTCGCAGTTGCTGAAATAATCTTTTCAATATAAAAAAGCCGACCCTCTTGGATCGGCTGATTATATCATTTACGAGGTGAAAATTAATCTTCCTTCTTTTCTTCTTCTTTCTTATCACCTTCAGCTGCAACTGGTTCTGTCTTGAGTTCATCAGGTACTTCAGCGGATTGTTCAGTAAATTCTTGTGGAGCAGAAATTGTAACGATTACTTCTTCGGCATCAGTGAGAATTTCCACTTTTTCGCCTAATTTCAAGTCTTTGACTGCCACTGCATCACCAATATTTTCCAATTTGGACAAATCAATTACCACTTCATGCGGAATATCCATAGGCAAACAATAGACATCCAAATCATGTTTAACATGCGTAACCAAACCACCAAAGTTCTTTACAGCAGGAGAAACTCCTTCCAGAAGAACCGGAACAGTCGCCTCCACCTTTTTCTTCAAATTCACCTCCAAAAAATCAATGTGTCTGAATTCATCAGTCATGGCATCAAAAGCCAAATCATGAATTAAGACAGGCAATTCCTTGCCCTCAACTTTTA
Source organism: uncultured Candidatus Peribacteria bacterium (assembly GCA_964546505.1). GTDB lineage: Bacteria > Patescibacteriota > Gracilibacteria > UBA1369 > UBA1369 > CAZJJZ01. The sequence continues at coordinate 37,675 of CAZJJZ010000005.1, read as the reverse complement.
AATTTACCACCTGAGAAGTACCAGCTTTGCGGTAAATTTGTCTAAATTGAGAATAAGGTACCTGAACAGCCATCGGAGCCTTTCCTTGACCATAACAGACAGCGGGAATTATACTTTGTTTGCGAAGGTTTTTTGGATTGATCTTGAGATCTCTCACCTGCACATCTAATACCAGAGTTTCCATATTATTGTGAATAAGGTTACATATTGCGCGCCAAGTCTAGCCTAAAAGGTTCTAGAGCGCAACATATTTTATTGACTGCTTTAGACAGGCTCTCTACAATGAAAACATCTAGTTTTTAAGCGCAAAAAATGTTCGATCAAATTAAGAATCTTTATTCATTACAAAAAAAGGCTAAAGAAATTCAGGCGAAATTGGCACGGATGCATATTGAAGCAGAAGAAGGACCGGTAAGTGTGACTTTTAATGGCAAACAAGAGTGCGTTGAGGTAGTTATCAAAGAGGAAGGTCTTACTGATGCCAAAAAACTCGCAGAATTACTAAAAAAGGCGAATAATAAAGCCCTCAAGAAATCACAAGAAATTGCCGCTGCGGAAATGAAAGACGTCATGGGTGATATGGGCGGCTTGGGAAATCTGCTGGGTGGTGGCAACAAATAATCCCCTCCCCATGCCACACCATACTCGTAGAAGACATCGCGGTAAATTTAAGCTGATCTTGGGTTTGAGTTTCATACTAGTATTAGGTACGGGTATTTATAGTTATTCTCGGTATCAATACCTGTTACACACTCCACCTGCCGAGGGATCTGCCGTTGCCGAGTATAAATTCCGAGTCAGCAAAGGTGATAATAGTCGAAAAATTGCCGAAAAATTGGCAAAAGATGACCTGATTTTAGACAAATTCACCTTTGAAATTGCTACTCGCCTAAATAATATCGATAAAAATCTGAAAGCTGGAGTTTATCAATTGAACACGGGCATGAGCGCTAATGAGATCATTCAAACCTTGCAAGAAGCACAACCCAGTCAAGTTGTTGTCACCATTCCGGAAGGTTACACCGTACTGGAAATCGATCAATTGCTCGCTTCACAAAATCTAATCCAAAGTGGAGAGTTTTCTGCTGCGGTACAAAAATACCCGGTTGCCAAATACCCCTTTCTGGATGCAAATCAAATCAGTAAGTTGCCACATGCTTTGGAAGGCTACCTTTTTCCAGACACCTATTTCGTTGACCCTAACAACTTTCAAAGTGCAACACTGATTACTTTAATGCTCAATAATTTTCGTGATAAAGTTCTCCCACTCTACGAAAATTCCAGTAAAAAATATACTCTCTCCGAAGTGGTCAATGTAGCCGCGATGGTGGAAGAAGAAACCAATCAAGATGTGGACAGGCCTTTGGTGGCGGATATTATCTGGCGCCGCCTGGAAGCTCAATGGACCTTGGGTATTGACGCTACTTTGCTGTATTTAAAAGCTGATCGAGAAATCGATGCTCAAGATCTGGCGGAAAATTCACCTTACAATACCCGCAAAGTAGCTGGACTACCTCCGGGACCAATCGCTAATCCAGGACTCAAAAGCTTGGCAGCAGCCATCAATCCGGAAGCCAATCCATACTTTTTTTATCTCACCTCCAGAGATGGCGAAACCAAGTATGCCATCACTAATGAAGAGCATAACAACAACAAAAGAAAGTATCTTTGAAGTGAAATCAAATACCCTTTTCAGGGTTAATTTACCCTGGAGTTGCCGGTTGAAACTTTCTCTGTAATCGGTTTGGTATTTGGCTGATAGGTAAATTCAATCATCAATACAGGTGATTTTTTGCCACCTTCTGTTGTACCATATACCTCCAATTGATTTTTGCCTGGCTTCAAGTTGCCAATTTTTGTAGAAAGATTATATGTCCATGTTGTAGAACCAGCTTGAAATTTGGTCAACTTATATTCGTCTACAAACAGAGCATCGGCATTAGTAATTTTCCCTGACAAAGCAATATTATCTTTGCTCACAATCATACCTGCCTGATAAGGCACACCACCAATCGAGATCAATTCCGGTTTGCTGATTTCATTGCTCTCATTATTCACTTCATCGGGTTCTGACGGTTTGTCTGTATTGACTTCAGTAGCATTACCATCTTGGACATCAGGCGTAGCGGGCGTATCGATAATTGGAGTGGGCTTGGGCCTGGTAGCCATTGGGTTGGAATAGTCTGTAGGATTTTCATCTTCCTCTGTATTCCAAATAAACCAGGGAGTAGTATTAAATGTCGCATCGATAGCCTTCTTGATGGAAGGATTTTGTCTTTCATAAAAGGCTTTCATGACCGCCTCATCCAACACCGCCTGCTGACCGATGCCTACAGTTTCTTGTGTAATTGCACGCATTTTACCATTATTATTCTCCAGAATATCAATCGCTACCTCACCATTAATAACACTTAATATTTCCTGATTGGTATTCTTAAATAAATTAAATACCGTGCCGGTTATCGAATAAGCAGCAAAATTGGTGTTGATCACAAAGCCCGTTTTACGAATTACGCCTGACTTTCTGGGTTTGTTGACCCAAAGATTTCCCGCATTATGTCGTAATAGAATCTGTTGATCTGCATCATTTTTGGTAATATCTTCCAAAATCACTTCTGAATCTTGATCCAATCTGGCTACCGTGCCATCATAAAAGCGAATTACGCCCTTGCCACCATTCATGACTTTGATGGCATCACCGAGTTTAATGCGCACTCCATTGTATAAGTTCTCATATTCTTTGTTTCCATAAGGCAAAATTTTGGCTCTACCCTCAACCAAATAAAAAACAGCATCACCTTTTTTACCTTCCCAAAAACTATTCCACAATTGCATACCAAAGACAACGCCAACTCCCAACAAAATGATCAGTAAAAAGGGAACTAGAAAGCTAAATCTTTTTCTGCGCCTAAATCTTCTCATAAAATGTTTAATTTTTAAACAATTTACGGAAATTCAGCCTTAAAGTAAAGCGATTTTAAAAACCCAGCTTTCTTTTTAAATCAGTCAATTCTTCTTGGAGAAAAAGTTCTTTCTTCAAAGCTTCCTCTACTTTTCCACAGGCATGCATCACAGTGGTGTGATTTCTGCCCCCAAAGTTATCACCGATTTGTTCATAGGAAGTATTTAGCATTTCACGAATTAAATACATCGCTATTTGTCTAGCTTGCATGATTTCTCGTCGTCTTTCTTCCCCGATCAAATCAGACTTGGTCAGTCGGTAATGAGCAGCCACCAAATCAATAATTTCCTCAGCTGTTTTCACAGTGCGTTTTTTGGAATCAGTCAAATTGATTGTGTTTGCATCTTGATCTCGATTCAGTTTTCTAATGATATTGGCAACACTGCGTACAGAAGGCAAATTCCCCTCCAGCTGAGCCTCAGCAATTGCCGTAATTAACACTCCCACCATCTCCCGCACACTTTGATTGACATTGTAGGCCACGAATTCTAATACTTCCGGATCAATAATCGTTTGATACTCCTGACACTTAGATTTCAAAATTGCCAATCTGGTCTCAAAGCTGGGGGAAGTGACCTCAATTACCATGCCCATGCCAAAACGGCTTCTCAACCGATCGTCCAAGCCATTTAATTCACGCGGCGGACGATCCGCACTTAAAATGATCTGTTTACCATTATCATACAAATCATTAAAAGTATGAAAGAATTCTTGCTCAGAGGTGGCTTTATTCGCAAAAAACTGAATATCATCCACAATCAGACAGTCCAAATTACGATATTCATCCTTGAAGGGTTTAGTATGTTTTTTACCAATGGCTTCAACAATTTTGTTGATGAAGTGTTCAGCTGTCATATAAACCACCTTCATATCCGGATGATTTCGTAAAATCTCATGACCGGTAGCCTGCAGTAAATGCGTTTTACCAAGACCCACATTGCCGTAAATATAAAGAGGATTGTAAATTCCTGCAGGCTTGGCTCCAACCGCCATACAGGCTGCGTGCACCAATCTATTCTCGGAGCCGGGAATAAAATTTTGTAAGGTGTAGCGCTTATTCAAAATCTTACTGCGCATACCACCCTCCAACAAAACCTCCTGCTTACCTGGTACTTTTCTTGGCGCCTTAGTTCTGACCGCTCCAATCACACTCATAAACAGCTCTAAAGGCAGTTTATCTTGATTATCCTCGTTGGAAAGTGCTGAACTGACTTCGTAACGGATTTCCTGACATTCCGGTAATAATTCTTTGATTACAGGAAAAATTTTTGAATGATACTTTTCACGGACATATTCCGGCCCGATGATGGAGGCAAAGCCAATAGTCAATACACCCTGATGATAATTGAGTACGGCACTATTCACGAAAATCGTCAACAAATGTCCTTTGTCGATAAATGTATAAATACTACCAAGGATCTTTTCCCAAAGCTCTCTTTTATTGATTTCCAAAGTAGTATTTTCACTCATTAAACTGTTGCGGTTAAAACAAGTAAACTGGCCTTCCTCTCGCTAAAATTGGAGATTAATTCAACACCAATTTTTTGAAAGCGAATTGATAGTAATCGCTCACCAATATCCTTTCAAGATCAAATCAACTCATTGACTTGCCTACTATCTGTTGATGTTCTACATTCGATTAATCACAAAATGTTGTGGCGCAAAATGAACAAAAACATAACTAATTTATACTCCTATAGTGACTGCATACTAGTTTTCACATTTTTCAAGCACTTCTAAACCACGAACAAAAATGCTATACAAGAAAGTTGAAAATGGCTACTAGAAAGCAATATAAGCCTTTCGTTTATCCAGTAATTAAACGCGCCAAATCATTGAAGGTAACCAATAAAATCAGCAAAATCAACAGTAGAAAGCCAATCATATTGATATAGGCCTCCAATTTGGCATCCAAAGTACGATTGAAAATTTTAGGAATCAGAATCAGTGCCAATCTACCGCCATCCAAACCTGGAAAGGGTAAAATATTGATAATTCCCAAGCTTAGGGACAGCAAAGCCACAAATTGAATCATTGTACTTAATCCCTCCTGCAAATAAACATAAGTCATTTGCGCGATTCCAACTGGCCCCATCACTCCTTCAGGCACCTGAAAACGTGTAAATAGAGATGAAAATACATCTACCAATGAACTCAGACTATATACTCCCAACCCCCACAAATCTCCGGCCGCTTTACCCGGAATTTGCCACCAGGCCAATTGTTGAGGATTAATTTGTACTAAAGAATAGCTAACCGGCTTAAAATAATATTGTAATCCCTGCCAATTGTCACCGGTAATTTGCCCCAAATATACACCCAATAAACCACTCTGATCCAACTGAATAGTTTTATCGAACACATTATTTTCCCTAGAAATTGTCAGTTTAATTTGTTCTTTCTGAGTGGATTTAGCATTAAAGTAGTCCTCTACCCCCACTATATCCTGACCATTAACTGTTAAAATCCGATCACCGACGCGCAAGTCACTGCTGCTTGCCAAGGAATTCTGCTCTACACCCGTCACCACCAACCCTGCCAGACGCGGAATTGTCACCTGAACATCTCTATAGTTGCTACCACTATCCTTCACTCGCCAAACGGCCTGTCCCTGATTTTGCAAGGCAAGTCCAAATTGCTGTTCAGAAAGCAGCTGTTGGCCATTAATTTGAATTATCTCTGCTCCAGGCCTGACTCCGTAGGCGGCTAGCCAAGCTGGCACTTCCGCCATTACGGGTCTGAGAAAACTTTGCTGAGTTTTACCTTCCATTGCGCCCTCCTGCAGAACTATTTCGCCACTTTTGACCCCACTTAAGAAATCACCTTCATTCAAATATATTGGCTTCATACCAACATTATAACCAACAATCAGCATTAACCAGGCGAATAAAAAATTCATCACCACGCCTGCCACCACAATCAAAACCTTCCAACCAATTCCTTTCGCCGCGAAACTTCTGGCCCCCTTTTTGATTTTATTCTCCACCAATTCCTCTCCAAAGAGTCGCACAAATCCACCAAAAGGAATAGCATTGATTGAATAAATTACCTCACTCTTCTTAGGTTTAAATCCCCACAGCCGAGGAGGTAGGCCAAAGCCAAATTCTTCCACTTTCACACCTGCAATTTTAGCAGCCCAAAAATGACCTAACTCATGAACCAAAACCAGTAAAGAAATCACCAAAACAAAAACGACAATCGTGATTAGAATTTGCATGCTAGATGGTTAATATATCTTTTTCCTTGGCCTTAGACACTCCTTCCACTTCTTTATTAAAAGTATCCACTTTTTCCTGAATCTTTTTTTCCGCACCCTTACGCTCGTCTTCTGAAATTAAAGAATCTTTTTCCATTTTTTTACAGCTTTCCATGGCTTCATGGCGCAGATTTCTAATTGCAATTTTTGCCTCTTCCGCCATTTTTCCCACAACTTTGGTCAAATCTCGACGACGTTCTTCAGTCAATGGTGGAACATTTAAGCGAATCACCACACCGTCATTATTGGGCATTAAACCTAAGTCTGAAATCTTAATCGCTTTTTCAATAGCCTGCAAAAGACCTCTATCCCAAGGTTGAATCTGAATAGTTTTGGCATCAGGTACAGAAATATTGGCAGAATTTTTGAGTGGCTGCATGGAACCATACGCCTCAACTTGAATTCTCTCTACCATTGCTGAGCTGGCACGGCCGATTTGTAGACCGGCGTATTCATCCTTTAAATGTTCCAAGGTTTTTTTGAGTCCTTCCTCTAAATCTTTATAAACTTTATCTAAAGACATAAAATTGAAGTTAAATTACTAGTGTTCCTATTTTCTCACCGGCCACTACCTTAGCAATACTTCCCTGTTTTTT
>CAZJJZ010000005.1:24325-30823 GCA_964546505.1 uncultured Candidatus Peribacteria bacterium | reverse complement strand
GATTGGAATGTTATTGACCATGCAAAGGGAAATGGCTGTTAAATCCATCAATTTCAATTCCTTTTCCAAAACTTCGTGGTAAGTAATTGTTTCATAAGGTTTGGCTGTGGGGTCTTTTTGGGGGTCTTTATCATAAATATAGTCAACATTTGAAGCCTTTAACATAGCATTACAGGAAAGTTCCACCGCTCGCAAAGCTGCCGCGGAGTCGGTGGTAAAGTAAGGATTACCAGTTCCGCCAGCACAAATTACGACGGTTTTTTGTTCCAGGGCTTTGCGAGCATGCCTCACCTGATAATCATCAGCTAATTGTGGAAGATTTAACGAAGACATTACTTTCACAGGTACATTCATACCTTGCAAAGTACTTTGCAAGGCAATGGAATTCATCACTGTGGCCAACATTCCCAAATAATCCGAACTGGTTCTATCAATATGAGTATGGGCAAAATCCCTAAAACGCCAAATATTTCCTCCACCTACCACCAAAACTAATTCCACACCCATTTCATAAACTTGTTTGATTTCCTGCGCTAAAGTTTGCAACATCACAAAATCCAAACCCCAACGATTTTCTCCGGCCAAAACTTCACCGGAAATTTTTAACATCACTCTTGGATATTTCAGCATTATCTTCTAAATAAAAAATAAGTTAAAACCACGCCGATCGCCAATCCCACTATGAAGATGATGGGAATTTTTTTATCGCCGGTTTTTTGATCAACCGCTCCAGCTAAATCGGTTAGTAAGTTGGAAGAAATGATAATATCTTCATCCTGATTTTTCTCCAACACGCTCATAAAATCACGACTAGCCACCAATTGTACAAATTTAACGAATTTCACTTTTATCAAATCTTTAGCCGCAGAAGCTTCATCTTTCTGTTCCGCAGGGGCAACTTTTACCACTACCTTTTCCAGCTTCTCGGCAAAACTTTCCATTCGACGATTAATTTCATCTGGATCGAGATGTTTGGGCGATTGCGCCTCGCCAGTATGGTTTTGACTTCGAAAACTCAAATCCTCTACCGCGGGTGAAATTTCTAGCTTGTTGTCTTCAATTTTGTGTACCTTGAAACCAGCCTGCAAACGATCTTTACTGCGCAAATCCACCACTCCTTCATCCGCCGCCAATTCCACTTTTTTTATTGATTTAGACATTTGTTTTGAAAATTTTCTGTCCAAATTTTAGCGCAAAAACCAGCAGAACGCAAAAGCTATTTGCATGGGGAAACAACTTATTTAATGAGAAATATCAAGTAAGCAATACCCGCAGCGCAGTACTGATAGGTGAAGATATTTTGAATATAAGGCCAGCATGCATGTACTCATGCATAAGGCCTCCCCTCCGCAATGCATGTACCCATGCATAAGCCCCCCTCCGCAATGCATGTACCCATGCATAAGGCCTCCCCTAAACCAGTAACAGCAAGAGCTAAAACTAAAAATCATTTCAAGCGAGCGCCGCTAGGAGCCAAAAACAAAATCCGCCGCAGCGTATTAATATACGTGAGGACGGATTTTGTTTTTGAGCGACAACGCGACGCGTCTACGAAATAAAAATTGTATATTAGGCTTTTTTGCATAAGGGAAACCCCCTGATTTCTTTCGAATATCAGGGGGTAAAAATGGTCAGCGTCAGCGACATTTACACCCCACTTGGGGGTGTTGCTCTAGCGGGGTGAAGAGCTTGGGGTTCTCAAGCTCCTCAATTTCCCGGTTGATCGCTTGGCCGTCCCACATCACATCAATCTCATGCGAGTGGGCGACCTCTCGGTCCCAACCACAGTGTTTTTCCTGCGGTTCCTCCTCCCAACATCCCCTCCCCTTATCGGAGTAGTCGAATGCGGCGGGTGGCGGTGTGAAAACCGCGATTGCCTCCTTTGCTACGAGAGCAAAGGAAAGCATTATCAGTAAGATAGACGCGATTTTTTCGTATTTCATCGGACGCTTTTAGCCTTCAAACTACACTAGCACCATGCTTTTGTAGCTGAAATAGCTTAGCTAGATTAAAGCATACTTAGGCACAAATGTCAACATGAAGTATTTCCAAATGCCTACTCATGATACTAAAGACGAATTTTTGGTTTGAGCGACAACGCGACGCGAAGCTTGAAAAGGTTTTTACATCATGTCGTCCATTCCTGGGGCCATCGACACCTTCTTCTCCTTCTCTGGCAAGTCAACCACGGCCGCTTCTGTAGTCAGGAAAGTCCCGGCTACAGACACCGCATTTTGTAGCGCTGCGCGTGCCACCATTTTTGGATCAATAATACCTGATTTAACCATATCGACCATTGCTCCATCCAATGTTGCATCATCCATCAACATATTTTTGGTGAATTTGGAGAAATCAAAGCCCATACCCGCCTTTGCTGTAGCTACTTTATGAGCCACAACTTCTGGTTTCAAACCAGCATTGAAAGCGATGCTTAACAAAGGTTGAGCCAAAGCCGTCATAACGATATGAGCACCAGTTCCTTCATCTGTTTGCTCTCCAGCTAAACTAACTAATTCTTTAGCAACTTGCATCAATGCCACTCCACCGCCCGGAATAATTCCCTCAGCCACAGCTGCTTTGGTGGCAGCCACGGCGTCTTCAATACGTAATTTCTTTTCCTTCAATTCCACTTCTGTGGCTGCACCCACACGGATCACACCCACTCCACCAGCCAATTTAGCTAATCTTTCAGCTAATTTTTCCTTGTCAAAATCGGAAGTAGACTTTTCCATCATCACCTTGATTTCTGCTACCCTTGCTTCCACTTCTTTTTTATCACCTTTACCTTCCACCACAGTGGTTTTATCTTTATCGGCAACAACTTTACGCGCTCTTCCCAAATCCGCGAATTCCACATTTGCCAATTTCAAACCAAGTTCTTCTGTGATGACCTTGCCTCCAGTCAAAGCCGCAATATCTTTGAGCATTTCTTTACGTCTATCTCCATATGCAGGTGCCTTTACCGCAAGAACACTAAAGATTCCCCGAATTTTATTTAAAATTAAAGTAGTTAAAGCCTCACCATCCAAATCTTCACAGATTATAACCAGTTCTTTCTTGCCCTGAGCGGCAACTTTTTCAATTACTGGCACCAATTCCTGAATAGATGAAAGTTTTTTATCTGTAATCAAAATATGCGCATCTTCATAAACAGCTTCCATCCTTTGTGGATCGGTAACCATGTACGGAGAAATATAGCCATTATCAAACTGCATACCCTTGACCACTTCTTTTTCCAAACCCATAGCCTGTGATTCTTCAACCGTTATCACACCGTCATGACCTACCATTTCCAAAACATCGGCAATCAAAGTACCCACATTAGCATCTTGTGCGGAAATAGTCGCCACCTGGCGAATTTTGTCTTTTGAATCTCCAACTTCAGTTTTCATTTTTTCCAACACTTCACAAGCTTTTTCCACCGCCTTTTCCATACCACGTTTAAGCGCAATTGGATCAGCGCCGGCTGTAATATTCCGATGTCCTTCCACAATCATCGCTTCAGTCAGAATCGTTGCGGTAGTTGTACCATCTCCAGCCACATCATTGGTTTTACTAGCAGCATCTTTCACCATTTGAGCTCCCATGTTTTCGTACGGATCTTTGAAATCAATTTCCTTAGCAATGGTCACACCATCGTTGGTAATTAACGGTGAGCCATATTTTTTATCCAAGATCACATTACGACCTTTGGGTCCAATGGTTAATTTGACTGTTTTGGCCAGTTTAGTAACACCTGTTATCATTTTTTTTCTGGCCTCATCTCCAAATTTAATATCTTTAGCCATAGTTGTTAAAAGTTAGAATTAGTAATTATTTTTTCTCGACGATTGCCAAAATATGATCTTCCCTGGCAATAATGAATTCTTCACCCTCTAATTGAATTTCATCAGGCGCATACTTGGAAAAAATCACCACATCGCCCACCCTTACTTCCAGGGGATGAATCACCCCTTTTTCATCACGCTTACCCGGACCGACCGCGACTACCTCCGCTTTCTGCGGACGATCTTTTTTGGCGGTTTCTGGAATGATAATTCCTGAAGCGGAAGTATCAACATCACTTAAACCTTTTAGCAAAATTCGATCTTGCATCGGTTTAATTCTTTTAGAAATATCACTCATAGCACTTTGGTTAAATGATATACTTATCTTTAGCACACCTTGAAGGTGAGTGCTAATAATATAAGTCGAGACAAAAACTCTGTCAATAATTAATTTTTCTTTTTAGAAACCATTTCTATCGCTTTCTTACCCATCATCATGGCAATGCCACCGCCAGGTATAATGGTAGCGGCAATTTCTTTACCCATTTCAAACAAATCATCAGCAGTAAAAGCTCCACCCAAAGTCTCACCGATTTTGGTAGCTTTGAATGAGATTTCACCGTTAGCTCCATTAAATGACACCATTGCCTTTTTGTTTTTGGACACCCAGTGATATTCAAATACATAGACAGGAAAGAAAAAGAGATTCAATTCATGGATAATAACGCTTTCCTGTAAAATTTCATCAGCCTTAATCGGCTTACTTAAAACATTCAGCACTTCTCTGACCAGAAAACTGGATTTAGCTTCCAGATTGACAATTTTGGCACCATCTATTGTCAATTGATCTGTGGATGTTATGGGCCGATAATCACAACGTAAATAGTCCGAAAAGTCCTTTTCTTTCGCCGTTAATGCCTCAACCATGATTTCCTTGCGATACTCTTCTTTACAACGATCAACGGTTTCAATCTCAAAAACTGAACCCTGCACTGGCAAAACTCGTTCCATTAACTGCACCTCTTTGACATGGTCCTCAACCGGTACTTTGTATTTGGCCTTACGCAAGTATTCAAACTTGGAAACACCCACCAAATGCCAAAAAGCTTCATAACGTTTTTCTTCATAAACTATTTCAATTTCGCTTTCTTTGGGCTTGAATAGTAAAGTCGATAAACCGGCAAATGCCTTGGACTTGTTTTCTACAGCCATTAATCTGGCGCGATCAAAACCCAAGACATCTTCAATCATCAATAATTTTTCCTGCTCTACCCTGAATTTACTAACCAAATTTTCAGTCATAGATTATTTGGCAATGGCTTCTGAACGAGTTTCTCTAATTACATTAATTTTGATTTGACCGGGAAATTGCAAGTCTTTTTCCAATTTACGGGCAATATTATTACTCAAAATTACAGTTGCATCATCATCCACTTCCTCCGGATTGACAAAAACCCTCACTTCCGAACCAGCCTGAACAGCATAAGTAGAACGTACTCCAGCAAAAGAATTAACCGCATTTTCCAGCTCCTCCAAACGTTTAATATAAGCTTCTAAATTATCTTTATTAGCACCAGGACGAGCGATAGTAATCTGATTAGCAGCAGCTACAATCATTGCTTCCAGCGATTTTGGCTCAATTTCACCTTCATGGGTTTCTACACAATGTATCACAGCGGGATGTAGATCAAATTTCTTCAAAATATCTCTGCCTACCACAGCATGATGTCCAGGAACTTCGTGATCCACAGCCTTGCCGATATCATGTAGCAAGCCAGCACGTTTACAGATATTGACATCAGCACCTAGTTCAGCCGCTAAAGCTGAGGCGATATAGGAAACCTCCAAAGAGTGCTTAAGTACATTCTGACCATGACTGGTTCTAAACTTCAAACGACCTAGTAATTTAATCAAATTGGCCGGTAAACCTGCCACCCCAGCATCAAAGGCCGCCTTTTCTCCCAATTCTTTGATCAAATTATCCACTTCTTGTTTGGTTTTCTCCACCACTTCTTCAATTCTAGCCGGATGGATACGACCATCAGCAATCAATTTTTCCAAGGCAATTTTGGCAATATAGCGTCGTACTAAATCAAAACCGGAAATTACCAAAGAACCAGGGGTATCATCAATAATTACGTCCACACCAGTAATTTGCTCGAAGGCCATCACATTTCGCCCCTCTTTTCCAATAATTCTGCCTTTCAAATCATCACCCGGCAAATTGACTATTGTAGCTGTCGATTCTGTAGCTACTTCCGCCGCATATTTCTGTACAGCATCAGCCAAAATAAATTTTGCCTTATCAGCAGCTTCCTTTTTAAGCTGAGCTTCGGAACGTCGAATAGTTTCTGCTATATCCGCCTTGGCTTTTTCTTCGACTTCTTTTAATAAGATTGCTTTTGCCTCGTCTTTACTCAGACCGGCGACTTTTTCCAATTCCAATTTCTGTAAATCCTTCAATTTCTCTGTCTCATCTTTAATTTGGCGAATCGTTTCATTTTTCTTTTCCAAATCCTCGCGCAAGGTATCCGCCTGTTGAATTTTCTTCTCCAGATTTTCCTCCTTATTCAATAGTCTAGACTCCAGCTGATCCAACTGCTGTCGCTTTTTCTCCTCCTCTTCTTTCAATTGATTTAAATTTTTGAAAGCCTCATTCTTGGCTTCCAGCAAAATCTCCTTAGCTTTAGCATTGGCCTCCTGCAGAATGTTTTTGGTTTGTTCATCGGCA
>CAZJJZ010000005.1:20672-24315 GCA_964546505.1 uncultured Candidatus Peribacteria bacterium | reverse complement strand
CCCATTCGCGATCCGCAGGGCATCGTCGAAATCCTCCCTGGTTAATAATGCATTGTGCTGGCTACTTTCCACCGGTAACCAACCGAAACTGCGCAAATAATTCTTAAAAATATTTTAGGTAAAATCTTTTGTCTTACAAAGAGTATCAAATCACACCTACCACGTTGTGTCAAAATATTTGACTGTCATCAGCTGGAGCATTAGTTGTATAATGTTTTAAAATAAAATTTCGCAATGTTGAAAATTGATTTCTTAATTGCCTTTTTGGGCGGAATGTTTTCCATCTTTTCTCCATGTATTCTACCTGTCCTTCCATCATTTCTAGGCTATATCACCGGAGTTTCTTTACATCAACAACAAAACAGAAAAGCTCATTTTGGCACCTTAATCTCTCATACAGCCATCTTTGCCTTAGGTTTTTTAATCACTTTTTTGATTTTTGGGGCCGTCATCGGTTGGCTTGGTAGCTTCTTGGTAATGCAACAAGAATTACTACAAAAAATTGGCGGCGTCTTGATTATTCTATTTGGCTTGATGAGTCTGGGAGTAATTAAACTGAAGTTTCTCTCCGCCCAACATCAATTACATCTTACATCAGTCCACTCGCAAAGGTTAAAAAGTTTCCTCACCGGCATTATTTTTGCCTTCTCCTGGACTCCCTGTTATGGTCCAATTTTAGGGTCGATCTTTACATTGGCAGCTTCTTCTGTGAGCTTTTGGACCAGTATTTGGTTGTTTTTCTTCTACAGTCTGGGGTTTTTAATCCCCTTGATGATTTTTACCGTAGCCATTTATCACGGCTCCAATTTAATCGCCAAAAACCGCTATTTGATCCAATACGCACATCTGCTAGCTGGTATTTTACTCATTTTGGTAGGCATCTTGCTCCTTACCAATCAGATGTCTGGGCTTGTAAATTGGCTAAGTCAAATATATATTAGCCTAGGTTTAGAAAAATTCACTTAATTTAAAAACAAATTTAGCTCAAAATAATTATGGAAACTCAAAAAATTTGGCAATTCGTAGCAATCTTCTTGGCTGGTCTACTCATCGGTTTTACCATTGGCAAATACGACTTTAGCCCTTTTGTACGGACAAACATCGTCCAAACTGGAGAAGCAATGTCAATCAACAGAGAAATTGGTAAAGCTGACGCGCCCATAACCATGGTTGAGTTCAGCGATTTTCAATGTCCTCTCTGCGGCAAATTCTTCCGGGAAAACTGGGAAATGCTCAAAAATGAATATATCGATACTGGCAAGGTCAAATATGTCTTCAAACATTTTCCCTTATCATTTCATGCCAACGCTCAACCCGCTGCGCTGGCTAGTGATTGCGCACTGGAACAACAGAAATTTTGGGAAATGCATGATCAATTATATCGCAATCAAACAGAGTGGAGTGATCAAAGCGATGCCTCGATCAGTTTCCGCAAATATGCCGAGAAATTGGGGTTAAACCTCACCCAGTTTAACCAATGTATGGAAAGCAAGAAGTATCAGGCAGCTATCACATCTGATAGACAGGAAGGCCAAAAGAACGGCATCTCTGGCACACCCACTTTTATCATCAATGGAGAAAAGTTGATTGGCGCGCAGGATCCTGCTGACTTGAAAGCTTTTCTGGAGGCAAAATTACAACAAAATTAAGCGGTAAAGCATTTTGAAAATATCTCCACGCGTAGCCAATTCCTCGGGATAGAAAAACTGATGAATCGGATCTTCTTTAAACATATGATGACTTTGGGCAGTGATGATATTTTGATAGTACCAGCTGCCCTTTTCTACATCCTGGAAAGGAATCAAACCCTTTTCGCTACCCGGTTTTAAATCAAAAGCCTGAACCAAGACGGTAACCGCCTCAGCACGAGATAAAGTGTCATTAGGACGAAACTTTCCCCCAGACTTAATCCATCCCTTTTCTTTAGCTAAACAAACGTACTGGGCAAACCATTCATTATGCACATCGGTATAACAGTTTCGATAATTTATCACCAAAGGATAGAGCTTTTTCGCAGTAACCACCATTTTGATCATTTCTGCCCTAGTAATTGGCAATTCCGGTCTGATGGTGCCATCTTCAAAACCAGTAATGATATTTTGCTTATACAGGTACATCACCGAGTCAAAATTCGAAGAATTAGCTGGAACATCATTAAATATAAAATCGAGTGCCTGGTGTTCTTGCTCATTTTGCTGAGAATTAACACCCAAGACATTTGCCGCTAAATCCATGGCAGTCGGAACCCCTATGGCCACAGTGATTACAATCACTGCTGCCACCACAATGGTTACGGGAATAAAGAAGAAAATGTCATAGATAACTCTAAACATTGACTTCCCCTTTCCCAATTCCGATTCCAGGCGATTGGTACCCCTATTTATTTCTATTTTAGGTATTTTCACGAGTAAAAATTATTTTACTTCAATTCATAATACACCATTATATTTTGAAATGTCAAGGGGTAGGTATTAAATATTTTACTCTTTATCCTGTTTGATATCTTCTTTAGCCACTTTATCAATTACTTTTTCGGCAACTTGAGGATCCAATAGTAATTCTTGATATTCTTCTTCATAAATGTGTAAGAACGTCAAAAATAAAACCAGTATCATCGGTCCAATGACAACACCTGGCAATCCGAAAGCAGTAATTCCACCAAATACAGCTAAAAAGGCCAATAAGGGATTTAAATTAACTGTTGAACCGATAAAAATAATTCTCACTAAATTATCCACTGTTGCCACCACGCCAATTGCCCATACCAGGACGAATAATCCCCAACCCACATTTCCGGAAATCAACAAAGCCAAGCCAATTGGTATGGTAACCAACGTTGTTCCAACCACTGGAATCAAAGAAGCTACCGCAACAGCCGCTCCCCAAAAGAAGGAGTTAGCCACGCCCGCTATGGAGAATCCCAACCAGGCAATCAAACCCTGTACACATGCCGTCAAAAAAGTACCAATTAAAGTAACGTAACTGATTTCCCGAAATTTCCTCAAGATTTCTTGCTCATGCTTGATGGGAATCGGACTGATGGACATCACTTTGGCTACGATTTTGCGACCGTCCTTATAAAAGAAATAGAGGGCAAAAAAGAGTAGAAAGAAATTAAAAATCAACAAGCCAATACTTGCCAAAATTTTGGCACTTTGACTGGCAGCAAAAGTACTAATAAACCTTGCCGATTCAGCTAATGCGGATTTGAATGACTCCAAATTAGATCGAACAAAAGAAGCGATAGTTTCCCGATAGGCTCCAGAAAAATCATAAAGCCAATTTCCGGGTTTCCAGCTGATTAAATCATTGACATTGATCACTCTGACGATTTCCTCCACATAATGATAGAGGTCAACCAATTGTTGTACCAATACAAAGATGAAAAGTACCAATGGTATGATTATGGCAAAAATTACAATCAAACAGGTCAATAAGGAAGCTAAACCCGGTTTTTTCATTTTCTTCAAAAACCATTCATATAATGGAAAAGTGACAGTAGCTAATACGCCTGTCAATAACAGTACGATGATAAAAGGTTCTACAATCCGATAAAGAAAGTAAATGATCAAACCAAAACATAAAAACAAAAAAAGCGCCGGCAGTTTTTCCAGTATCATACCGTTTTCCGCTTTGGAAATTA
>CAZJJZ010000005.1:10779-20636 GCA_964546505.1 uncultured Candidatus Peribacteria bacterium | reverse complement strand
ATTTTAAAACAAAAGTTTTTTATACTATAGCAAAGAAAAAAATAAACAACAATCTATGAAAAACCAAGATTTTTACCAGTTAAGCGCCAATGAAGTTTTACATGAGTTGTCTACTTCGGCTAAAGGTTTGACCGAAAAAGAAGCTACTGAAAGGTTAAAAATACATGGTCACAATGAATTAAAAGAAGTCAATCGAGTGCCTGTCATCGTCAAATTTTTCAGCAATTTTAAAGATTTAATGATTATACTGCTGATTGTTTCCGGTTTTGTAGCACTCTATTTAAACGAATATCATACCAGTATCATTCTGTTTGTGATCGTTTTGATTAATGCCCTGATCGGCTTTGCTCAAGAATACAAAGCGGAAAAAATCATGAAATCGTTACTGAAAATTGTGCAGCCTGTTGCCAAAGTTTATCGTAATGGACAACTCAAAGAAATTAACAGTGAGAACTTGGTGGTGGGTGACTTAGTTTATATAGAAGCCGGCGACAGTGTGCCGGCAGACTTAAGAGTTCTGGAAGAGATGGAGCTGGGAACCAATGACTTTTCTTTAACCGGCGAATCCAATCCCACCAGAAAATTCAGCCGAAGTATTGGTGGTTATTGTGAGTTGGGTGAACGTAATAATCTTTGTTTCATGGGGACCACAGTGGCTACCGGCAATGCCAAAGGAATTGTGATCCATACAGGCATGAATACTGAACTGGGACGAATAGCCCACCTCAGTCAACAACAAGAAAACAGTCTGTCTCCTTTGCAAATGGAGATGAACAATATCGCTCAAAAACTGACTATTGGCACGCTAATTCTGGGCACTATTTTGACGATTTTGGCCTTAAATCTCAGTTTCACCACCAAAGAAGCTTTTATTTTTGCATTAGGAATTGCATCCGCCATGGTTCCCCAGGGTTTACCAGCCCAAGTTAGTATCGCACTTTCTTTGGCGGCAGGGCGATTGGCCAAAAATAAAGCCATTGTCAAACAATTAGCCTCTGTGGAAACCCTTGGCTCCACGAGCATAATTTGTACAGATAAAACCGGAACACTGACTAAAAATGAAATGACCGTGGAAAAGGTTTGGATTAATGGCAATATACTTTTTGTCACCGGACTGGGCTATGAGCCGGTTGGTAAATTTCTCAATGCGCAAAAAAAAGAGCTAAAACAGAAAGAGCTAGCCAACTATAAACTATTCTTCCAAATCGGTTTAATGGCCTCCAATGCTCGTATCAGTCCACCCGATGAACAACACGGCAGTTGGTATTGTATCGGTGATCCAACTGAGGGCGCCTTGATCACGTTAGCCCAAAAAGCAGGACTTAATCCAGAAAGCGAAGAAAAACATTTTCCTGAAATCAAAGAATTCAGTTTCGACTCCGTTCGCAAACGCATGTCCAGTTTTAGAAAAATTGACGGGACGGAATATGTCCTAGTAAAAGGTGCACCAAGCTCGATTTTGGAAGTCAGCAGCCAAATCTGGGATGGACAAAAAATCCGACCACTTACCAAAGCAGATTTAGCTAAAATCAATCAATTTAATGATAATCAATCCTCACAGGCACTGCGGGTGTTAGCATTTGCATTCAAAAAAGTTAAACATGCTGCGCAGATGACAATTGAAGAAGCTGAACAAGATTTAGTATTCGCCGGCATGATCACCATGATTGATCCACCCCGAGCAGATGTTAAAGACGCCTTAAGTATAGCATCAAGAGCACAGATCAAAGTTATTATCATCACAGGAGACAATGCCCTGACCGCAGAAGCCATAGCTCAAAAAATCGGCCTATCCAAAAAGAAAACCTCCGCACTTTATACCGGGGCTGACATTCGACAAAAAAGTGATATTGCTCTCTCCAAAATTCTTGCCAGTAATCAGCATTTAATCTTTGCCCGTACAGCGCCCGAGGACAAACTCCGTATTGTGGAACTACTCAAGCTGAGAGGTGAAGTGATAGCAGTGACTGGTGACGGCATTAATGATGCACCAGCTCTCAAAAAGGCAAATATTGGAGTGGCCATGGGGAAAACAGGTACTGATGTGGCAAAACAATCTGCTAAAATCATTCTCACCGATGACAGCTTCAGTACATTGGTTTATGCCGTCAAAGAAGGTCGCGTAATCTTTAAAAACCTCAGTAAAACCATTCTCTCTTGTATCACTTCAAATGGCGGAGAGCTATTTGTGGTCCTGTTAAGCTTACTATTTAACGCACTGTTCGATATACCATTAGCAATTACCGCCGTACAGATTTTAGCAATCGATTTGATTGGAGAAATGTTTCCTCTGGCGGCACTAACCTGGGACCCACCACAAAACAGTCTGATGACCGAAAAACCCAGAAACACACACGCACACCTACTCAATTCACATACCATCAAAGATTTACTGATCTCAGGTTTCCTAATGGGAGCTTTCGGTTACGCAAATTTTTACCTGTTTTTTGTTTGGCATCAACTAAACCCACAAGGACTTGCCACAGACACTTTCATGTATCAGCAAGCCAGCAGTCTCACCTACATTACCATTATTTTTTGTCAATTTGCGAACATCCTTTCCCGTCGCGCCACCACTGAAAGCGTTTTTTCTTCCTATATCATCTCCAATCCTCGCTTATTGTCTGCTTTCGCCATTTCGCTCTTTTGCATCTTCAATTTACTCTATAATCCCTGGATTAACATTTATTTCGGTACAGCACCACTTCAACCAATTCATTGGCTGCTAGCAATTATCGCAGGGTTTGTTTACCTGCTCATCCGTGAAGCTTATAAAAAATTCTTTATCCCACGCCCTAAGCTTGTACTCCAAAAATAGAACCGATCAAATAACCAGATAAAGCGGAGACAATTCCAATGATTGCAATTTGTAGTCCACCACGATACCACTTACCAACTGTTTTGCGCGCTTTATAAGCGCCGAGTGCAAATAGGGTCAAGGCGGAAATCAATAAACTAACCAGAACCGCCCATAGACGATTGCCATTTAAATCCTGCCCTACAAAATAATAAAACAAAAAAGGAGCTAAAGGCACCATCGAACCCAATAAAGCTGAAATACCCACAGAAACCGCTGCTTCTAAAGGTCGCTTGGCATCTACCTCTGCTAATTTCAATTCTTCTCTCATCATTGTTTCCAGCCAAGTATCATGATTTGAAGTAATCACCTCTACCACTTTTTCCAACAATTCTCCTTTAAATCCTTTGGCCGCATAGATTTGCCTAATCTCTTCCTTTTCCATTTCGGGAATTAGAGAAATCTCTTTGATTTCCCTCTCTCGATGCATTTGATAATAATCTCTCTCTGCTAATTTACTAGTATACCCTACTGCACCCATAGAAATAGCTTCCGCCACAGCCCCTGCCAAACCACCAGCAACTATTACTCTAATGTCTGCCGAGGCAGCAGTAATTCCTAAAATAACACCCAAAGTGTTCACCAAGCCATCTTGTCCCCCCAATATAATATCACTTAAAAATTCTCCACCCTTCTGCCCAAGATAATCATGATGTGCATGAAGTTTTTGTGCTTCTTTTTTATTAATCATTGTGAAACTTTATTTTTTCTTCTTACCTGACTGCACTAATTCAACAGTTACCCAACCAACCATCGCAGCCAAAGCTCCTACGGCAGCCAAAACTGGTAATAATAATGTACCAATAACTCCAATAGTTACAGGAATTTCCATTAAAACATTCCCCTTGTCATCTTTGAGAATAATGCGCTTAGCATTTCCCTCCTTGACAATTTGCTTGATCTTTTTGACCAAATCCTCACCCTTGGTCTTGAAAGTTTGTTTACTGTCTGAGTTAGTTTCATTATTTACTTTATCTGTTTTTGACTGTTTACCTGCGCTGCTTTTTTGCTGACTTTTATTTTTGGGGCCATTTTTTTGGGTAGTTGTTGGCATTTTTGAATTTGAAAATGTAACAAGACAGTTATAATGCAATTCGAGACAATTTAAAATAGATTATCATGACGGACTACTTACAACAAAACTTCCTAGGCAACTCTCTGCAGAATTATTTGGTTTCACTAGTTATTGGCCTGGTAATTGCTTCCGTTCTCTACATTACCATCGCTTTATCAATCAAAATCCTACATCGTCGTGCCAGTCATAATATTTTTTGGCGTGGCATTCATCTGGGACTACAACACACCAATAAGTGGGTTTTACTGTATTTATCTCTATATTTCACCACTTTGCCGCTAGCCATGGATACTCTGCTGCAAAAAGTCTTATTGGTAGGTCTGATTGTGGTTTTGTCTTGGCAAATAATTCGCTTTCTGGAGTTGATTACAGAGTTTTTTGTCAAACAAAGACTGAATAATAGCAATAATCAAAGCAATAATCTCGCGACCTTGATCATCCAGAAATTGCTCAAATTGTCTCTCTGGATTATCAGCATCATCTTTATTCTCTCCAATTTAGATATCAATGTTACCTCCTTGATAGCCGGGCTGGGAATTGGTGGCATCGCCTTCGCTTTGGCAGCCCAAAACATTTTACAGGATTTGTTTAGTTCTTTGGCTATTATCCTGGATAAACCGTTTAATTTGGGAGATTTGATTGAAGTCAGCGGTACCAGAGGCTATGTGCGCATGATTGGCATCAAAACCACCAGATTGGAGGGCCTCAATGGTGAGGAAATTATTATTACCAATCGAGAAATCACCAATGGTAAAATCATTAATTATCGCAAAACCGTACCAGTTGAAGTTAAATCAACTTAACACATCGACTTTTAACTCAGTATGCAAATTATGAGCACCAGTTTGAGGGTCATAAACCAAAAATCGTTCCTCAGCATTTAATAAATTAAGTAACAGTTCAGCCATTTCATCACTTGAAATTGTTTTCTGCATTTTGGCTTCTTTTTCTTGTTCGGACGTACCCTGCCAAAGAAGCTTGGTATCAACCAAACCGGGAAAAGCAACTTTCACCTGCCACTGAGGGTGATCCTGCTGCATGATTTTACCAAAACCAGCTACAGCCAGCTTAGAGATGGAATAAACAAATGTATCTGCTTTCAAAAATAAACCATTTTTGGAAGACATTAATAGCACCTTAGCCGATTCATTCATTTTAGCAGCCACCGCTTTGGCAACCAGCCAGCTACCTTTTAAATTGACATTCATTGTTAAATCAAAATCTTGTTCACTTAATAATTGCCAGCTGCCACGACGCATCACACCCGCATTCAAAAGCAAATAATCCAGCTTGGCTGGTATTTTTTCTACAGCTTTGGAAACCTGTTCAGCATTAGTGATATCTACAGGCAAATACTCCACGCCGGGAATAGCCGCTTCCGGTTCAGCCGGATCCAAACACCAAACTTTAGCACCAAATTTAGTCAATTTAGCCGCCATTGCCGCGCCAATACCACTAGCCGCCCCGGTTATTAAAACCTGTAATCCCAAATATTTCATTTTTGTTTACTTAAATAGTTCATCAACATCAACAAATTCCCAACGCTCAGCCAGCTCTGATTTCTTTTTTAATTTTAAATCGATAATCGGTACAGACAGCTCCTCAAATGTCCTTTTATTACCCGCCCCCAAAATACGTCGGTTTTTGACATCCCTTAAAACCAAAAAATCAGTTCTATTGAGGTTGAACTCCACTTCTCGATGCACACCGATTTCCACCTCTTCTCTACCTGTATCATAAAACAACGGTGTTTCTTCATCCCTCACCAGTTCAGCACCAGCAGCCAAAATTTGCTTCAAAAACTGCTCAAACTGCTCATCACTAGCCGATTTCCTGGTTGAATCCATTTCTCGAATGGGCAAATCATTAAACATGGTGATTTTTCACATTTCCAAACAACTATACAACCAATTATTCGATATGCAAAAATAAATTGATTTAAACTTGCAGTTTTTTAGGATTATAATTGACTCGTTCCAGTTAAAATCAACATGAAAAAACGCAAAATCAATTTCCCCAAAGATCATCAAGCCCATGACTCGATTATTGAATGGTGGTATTTCAACGGATTACTAAAATCTACTGACGGACAAGAATTTTCCTTTATGGATTGCCTCTTTAAAGCCGATTTGCTGAAAGTAAACATCCCCTATTTGAGCCAAATACCACTTAAAAAAAGCCTAGGCAAAAAATTTGACGTCTACTTCGCTCACAGTGTTGTTTCAGATTTGCAGCGTCGTAAAAATTATAAAGAAATTCAAAATATATCGCTGATTTCCAGAGATAGCTTCCAACGTGAAAAACTATTCGTGAACTATATCAATCCACTTATTGTTCAAGGGTTTAGCAACTCAGAAATTGCTCAAATCAACGACCGTCAATTTCACCTCAAAACTGAACGCTTGGATCTACTACTTACATCTCGCAAACCAGCTTTGCTGGAAGGAGGTGCCGGTTTTATCGAAGTCTGCGGACGACAAAGCTTCTACTATTCTCTGACTGATTTGCAAGTGGAGGGGAAGCTGTATTTAAAGGGAAAAACACTCAATGTTTCCGGGAAAGCCTGGATGGATCATCAATGGGCTGATGAGTCTTACCGCAACGATCAATGGACTTGGTTTTCTGTGCAATTAGCAAACGGCATTGACCTAATGTGCGCAGAATACAGCGATGGAAAAAGCAAAAGTTACTTGGTGGATATTATTGATCGACAGGGAAAACAGCAACATTTTGACAGTATGCAAATCTTACCCAGCAAAAAAGTTTGGGTGAGCAAAACAACTAAAGCACGCTATCCACAAAGCTTTTTAATCTCTATCCCAGAAGCCAAGATCGAATTAAATATTCAGTCTTTAATGCCTGACCAGGAAATGATATTCGGGGCGATCAATTATTGGGAGGGTCCAACTGCTGTGGAAGCACGAGTGAATGGC
The DNA here is from genome assembly GCA_964546505.1 of uncultured Candidatus Peribacteria bacterium. GTDB lineage: Bacteria > Patescibacteriota > Gracilibacteria > UBA1369 > UBA1369 > CAZJJZ01. The sequence continues at coordinate 13,771 of CAZJJZ010000005.1, read as the reverse complement.
AAAAAAGTCCTTGGCCGAGGCTTTATGGAACTTGTTGGTTATCCATCCGACTATAATTACCTTAAACTAGTCAGTAAAAGTCTTCGCCAAAACTTAATGTCCGGCATCAAAGAGTCCCGCAATTGGCTGATGAGCCGTCTGGGGCTAAGCTGATTTGCTGATTTCCAAGAAAAAAGCTTGCAATAATTTCACTGATGTAATATATTTCTTACGTAATATATTTTTTACATCAAACTTATGATAGGCAAAGCAAAATGGTTTCAACGTCGTAAATACAGCGGCTGGGGCCTCACGCCAAAAACTTGGCAAGGCTGGGCATATGTTGGCGCCTTTATTGCAATTGGTGGACTGATTCAAATTTTGCCTTTGGGTAATGTTAAATACAATTTTTACGCCACCTTGGCATTGGTAGCTGTGATTTTGATTGACGTAGGTATCATGATGGTGCAAATACCGATGGACGAAAGAGAACGTGAACATGAAGCCAAAGCTGAACGTAACGCAATGTGGACTACTTTATTGGTCCTCATTTTGGGTCTGGGATGGCAAGTAATCAGCAGCATAGACCAAGCAACACCAGCCATTGACCCAGTAATTATTATTGCCATCATTGCTGCAGTACTGGCAAAATCCCTCTCCAATCTTTATCTTGACCACAAAAATTGATGAACAATAAAATTGCACAACTCCGTAAGAAAATCGGCATAACACAAGAAGAACTAGCCAAAAACACCGCCGTTTCCCGCCAAACCATCATCGCGCTAGAACAAAACCGCTACAACCCCTCACTCAAGTTAGCATATGAAATAACCAAAGCCCTCAAGCAAGGAAAAATTGAAGATGTGTTTGGGTTTTGAAGCTTTTCCAGAATCTCATCGACAAAGCGGAAAATAACAGCTACTCTCAAAAGGATGAATGCCATTTTTAACTACTTAAACTACACCTCAAATGCCTCAAATCAACCCGTACATCATGTTTAACGGAAACACTGAAGAAGCTTTTAATTTTTACAAATCAGTTTTTGGGGGAGAATTTAGCCGATTAGTGCGATTCAAAGATTTACCAGTTGACTTAAACAATCAGTGGTCAGAAAGTGAAGCGAACAAAATCATGTATATCGCCTTGCCAATTGGAAAAAGCACTTTGATGGCCAATGATGTACCCAACATTATGGGCAAAGTAAATGAGCAAGAAAACCGCAGCAAAATTTTTATCTCCACTGAAAGTAAGGCTGAAGCAGAAAAGTTATTTAACGGTCTTTCCAGCGGAGGACAAGTGGAAGCACCGATTGGAGACAGCTCCTGGGGTACCTACTTCGGAATGTTCAGAGATAAATACGGAATAGAATGGATGATTGAGTATGACGAAAAAAGTCAGCAATAAATTTTGGCTGGGGATGAGGGATTCGAACCCCCGAATGTCGCCTCCAGAGGGCGATGCCTTACCACTTGGCGAATCCCCAACGTTTCGCTGAACGGCTTGTAAAATACACAAAAGCAAGCTAAAAAGCAAAATTTTTCTCTAATTTTGTTGAGTACGTTTACGGCTTTCGGCATTTACAATTTCCACAACGCTTTGCACGCAATCCTGCAATTTTCCTTCATAACTGGGTACTCGATAGTCAGCCAAATCTTTGTCGGCCATCTCACGACGTGCACTTTCCATTCTTCTCTGCAATTCTTCCGCAGGTAAATCTCCTCTTTTATGAATTCTATCCAACAAAACTGGCAAATTTTCCGGCTCGATAAATATAGAGACCAGAAATTCAGCAGGAATAATCTGACGTAAATTTTTTAACCCCTGCATATCTACCTCCCTCAGCATTAAATCACCATTTCTGACCCCTTCCTCAAAAGCTGACTTCAAAATACCATAATAGTTTTTTTGATGAACCAGCGCCCATTCCAAATATTTTTCCTGAGCAATGCCAGCCTCAAATTGTTCCTTAGTGATAAAGTTGTATTGCTCACCAGCCTTTTCACCCGGACGAATTGATCTGGTTGTTTCAGAAATAAGCATTTTGGCGTGATGGAAACGTTTACGCAAAGCCTTCATAATGGTAGTTTTACCTACTCCTGATGGTCCGGAAAAAACAACCATAAATCCATTACCTCTTAATTCCGGCTTAGAAAAGCCGCTATTTTGATTATTGACAATACTTTGCAAAATGTTATAATTTAATGAATACTTGATCTTTGGAAGAAATATAGCAATAGAGTACAACAACGCCAAGTGGATTGCAGGAAAATTACAAAAATGCTATACTAACAAGATTTGCACCTTAACAATCAGTCAGCCAGAAAAGTAGTGGCAATCAGCTGCCAACAAAGTTCCACGCAGCCGAAATGGCCAACTGATACTTGGAAACTGATTCTCTCTACTTTTCGCATCGGTAGTCGGCTACTACCTGAAACAACCCATATTAGCACAACAAGTATTAATATGCGGAAAAAACAAAAAAAAATTTAACAAACAGTCTTCTCCCGCAAGGGTGAGACAAAACAAATCAAAAATCAAAAAAAAGACGGCGGTGATTAACGTCATAAAACAAAACACCAGAGAATGGTAGAGAGAGGAATTAAATCAAATTTAGTCGCAGATTTAATTCAAACGTTCCCTGAATCAGTTTTATTACCTCGATATTCAATAGTTAATATCGATAGGAGCTGATCAAAGCGTTAAGCGGGCCTTGGCCCGCTTTTTTAATTTCTCTTATACTCCCCAGACCCAGCAGCTTCGAAGACCACCAAAAAATACCCCGGCTAAGCCGCAGCACAAGCCGTCCTCAACGCTCCCGCCCCCGTTCCTCAAAAGCTTCAAGTCTTTCGATAACTTAAAAAAGCTTTATTGCAAGCGCTACGCGCACCAAAAAATACCCGGCTAAGCCGCAGGCACAAGCCGTCCTCAACGCTCCCGCTCCCGCCCCCGTTCCCAAAAGCTTCAAGTCTTTCGATAGCTTAAAAAAGCTTTATTGCAAGCGATGCAAGGCGCT
>CAZJJZ010000005.1:0-10761 GCA_964546505.1 uncultured Candidatus Peribacteria bacterium | reverse complement strand
AAAACCGCAGCGTGCACAGGCACGTGAGGATTTTTTTGTTGCCGAGCAACGCCGCAGCGCGCCGCAAGAAAGCTTTTTTAAAAGGGTAAATCATCAATAGAAACTTCATCCCCCACCATCACCGGAGCGCTCACATCTGCTTTGTCATTGGCACCAGTTCTAATTCCGCCTCCAAAACCCGGATCCGCCACGCCACCTTCACCTCTGCGGTCTAACATAATCATGTTATCAGCGACAATTTCGGTACGATATCGCTTAACTCCGTCTTCCCCCTCCCATTCTCTGGTCTGCAACCGACCTTCCACAAAAACTTTGCTACCTTTACGCAAATATTGACCACAGATATCGGCCAATTTTCTCCAAGCCACCACATTATGGTACTCAGCTTTATCTTGTTTCTGGCCGGAAGCATCAACCCAACTGAAATTAGTAGCAATTGCCAAAGTTGCTACATTTTGGCCACCGGGAATTTGGCGAACTTCCGGATCTCTGGTGAGATTGCCGATTAACTGCACTCGATTTAAGGACATTGCCATAGCTTTTTGATTAAAAATTTCCCAGTCACTATAATCCAAGCAGGCTAATTGCCAAACTTGAAACCGCTTAAATTTCCGCTTTTTTCATTGCTTTTTTACCAAATAGTATTAAAGATAAATATATCCTAATTTTCCCTCAATGGCTAAATATGCCTTCTTGCTCGGTCGTAAAGACCTGCTCTCTGTTGCCGAGTTAACCAATACCCTCTGCATTGATTCCAGTAAAATTCTTTTTTTAGATCAAAAATCCCTCATTTGGGAAGGAGAGATCAAAAATCCAGTCAAGCAATTAGACCAATTAGGTGGTACCAAAAAAATCATCGAGATATTGCAAGAATTTCCTGCTAAAAGCTTTCAAATTCCCAATTTTTTTGCGGAAGTTTTGTGCAGAGAATTTGCCGGACGCATTGATAAAGCAAAATTCGCCATCAGTGTGGAAGGACTTGATCAACATAGCGATCGTGCTATCAAAAATTCCTTACTGGAATGCAAAAAGCAGCTCACCAAACTAGGCATTCGTTGTCGTTTTATCAATAAAAACTTTCAAAATCCGGAAATTGCCAGCCTCAAACACGAAAAAATTCTTCAAAAGGGAGTGGAACTCTGCCTGGTAGTCAACTCCAACCGCTATTTTATTGGCAAAACCGTTGCAATTCAGGATATAGAAGCGTATTCGATCCGTGATTATGAAAGACCGGAAAGAGACCCCAAAATCGGCATGCTCCCACCAAAACTCGCACAAATTATGCTGAATTTAAGCGGTCCAGCTGCAAGTCCAGAAAAAACTTTAATCTATGACCCCTTTTGCGGACTGGGAACCATTTTAGGTGAAGCACTATTACAAAACCGTCGTACCATCGGTTCAGACATTAACGGCGAAACAATTTTCCGATGTCAAAAAAATCTGCAATGGCTCAGTCAGTTTTTTAATGTTGCTCCTAACTTTCAAGTTTTTGTGGCAGATAGTAGAGCGGTAAATAAACAAAATTTACCTGATAAAGTTAGTGCTGTTGTTTCTGAAACATTTTTGGGTCCGCCAATTTATGATGAACCGCCGGCTGAGATGTTACGGAGTGTATTGCAAGAAGTGGAAGATTTGCTGGTGGAAAGCGCCAGAGGTCTACAAAATGTGATACCGCAAAATTGTCCTTTAATTCTTTGCACGCTCACCTATCGCGTGCGCAAAAATCATCAAGACCACTATTATCCTCTACCGAATTTGCTCAAAAGAATGGCCGATTTAGGTTATCATCCAGCGGAATTAATTCCTGGTGAAATTACTCGAAAATTCAGTCTAGCCAAAGAACCAGTCACCAGTTTGCTATACGAAAGACCAGCCCAAGTGGTTTGCCGCACGATATACAAGTTCGTCAGTAGCAACTCCGGCCAATCCCCCACAAAAAAAACCACAGAAAAAGCCCAAAAAGCACCTTCAAACCAAAATTCAAAAAAAAGATTGAAAGTTAAAAAAGGCTAGGCTATACTTCACGCGCTTTTGAGTCAGTAAAAACGGCTTACAAGCGCAATTCCACAACTGATCCCCTGTAGCTCAGTGGTAGAGCAACCGGCTGTTAACCGGTAGGTCACTGGTTCGAGCCCAGTCGGGGGAGCCATTCAGAAAAAAATAAGCGCCAGAAAAACTCTTTTTGGTTCTTTTCTGATGATGTTTTTACCACAAATAAAACTTCCTACTTCTGCCCCCTCTGATAGTTATAACACAAATTCCTCAGCAGAGGCATTTTTTTGAATTTAGTCCTGAGATAGGAGAAGTAAGCACCAGACTTTTCCGCATAAGCCTCGGCCACTAATGCCTTGGCTAAGACACTATTCAAACGGCTTTTTCGATACATATCATCCTCCAACTCATCCGCTCTTCGAATAAAATCGAGATATTTTTCTTGCTCTGAGAGTTGCACACCCGGATCATCCTGCTTTTCTGCGTATTCCAAATTCTCCATCAATTCATTCAATGAATCAGCAAATGGCGCCATAGTTTGTTTGATCTTGGTAACCACACCCCTATCCCAACTTTGCAAACGCTCAATCACCTCTTTACTGGCAATAACAAATTCCGCCTCTCTGGTTTGCATCAACTTCAAATTCCTTCCTTCCAAAAAACAAACATCACCATTAGAATTAAAGATTAATGGATATTCCTGCCCAGTTCTTTTGTGTTTAACAATAATCTCCATTCCCTCTTTCAGCAGTTGAGCCAAACCAAACAACCGATTTAATACTTCGGCATTCTCACTCATCAATCTCTCTATATGATTTTCACACGTCTTAAACCCACCCTGTTTAGGCATAAAAAAATGTAAGCAAATTTTCAGTTAAATTATAGAAAGATTTACCTTCTTGTAAAGAGCTGGATATTTATGACAAATCAAAAACACACCTCCCACCAGCCATTCTAAAGTGTTAAAATACAGGATGGCAACATTTTACATCGGCACATCCGGGTTTGAATATAAGGATTGGGGTCCCAAATTTTATGGCGATATACCTCAAAAAGAACATTTAACCTTTTTTGGAAAACATTTCAAAACCCTGGAATTGAATGTCACCTTTTACCGTTTACCCCCAATTAAAACTTTTCAGAATTGGCAATCCAAAGTACCTGCGGATTTTCGCTTTGCGGTCAAACTTTCCCGCTACATCACCCACCGTAAAAGACTGCTAGACTCCCAAGAACCATGGCAAAATTTTTTGACCAATATTACCGAGTTGAGAGAAAAATTAGGACCAATTTTGATTCAATTACCGCCTCGCTTCGCCAAAAACCTAGCGCGCTTAAAAGAATTCCTGCAAATTTTACAAAACACCGCTCCAGAATTGCTTTATGCTTTCGAATTTCGTCATGATAGTTGGTTTGACCAGGAAGTAATCGACCTATTTAAACAGTCCCAGTTATTTTTCACCTTAGTCATTGCGAACTCTCAAAAATGGCCAATGATAGAGCAAAACATCGGACATTTTGTCTACATTAGAATGCATGGCGCCATCGCAGTTTACTCTTCTAAATATCCTAAACGTGCACTACAAAAAGTAGCCACCAAAATCAAACAATACCTGGCCGAAAATTTGGATGTTTATGTTTATTTTAACAATGATGTGGGTGGTTACGCTGTGGATAATGCACAAACCCTTTTAGAACTTCTACAACCCAAAGGAGAATTTAAGCTTGGCGACAAAGACAAAAATAATTACAATAAGAAACTTATTAACAATCAATAAGCATGTCACAAATAAATTTATACAGCATCACCATACCCGCCCTTACCAAGGGCCTGCAGAATCTGTCTAGCATTTTGGATAAAGCCACCAAGCTTGCAGAAAGTAAAGCCACTGCCTGGCATCCAGCAAATACCCAAATCGAAAATCTTTTGAATGATCGATTAGTTTTCGACCAGTTTTCATTAGCCCGCCAAATTCAAATGGCCTGCGACAATGCCAAAGGTGGAGCTGGAAGATTGGCGCAAGTGGAAATTCCTAAATTCGAAGATAATGAAAAAACAATTGAAGAATTGAAAGCACGCATCAATAAAACTCTGCAATATTTAGAAACTATCAAACCGGAACAAATTATCGGTAAAGAAGATATACAAGTAACTTTGCCTTATTTCAAAGATCAACACTTCACTGGTTTTGATTATGCTACTCAATATTTACTACCCAACTTTTATTTCCACGTAGCCACAGCATATGCCATATTACGTAAAAATGGCTGTGATATAGGCAAAAATGATTATCTGGGACCATTGCCTCTAAAAAGCTAAAAAAGCGGGATGTTTATTTCCCGCTTTTTGGTATTGAAATTAGACTCTAAACGTTGATGGAATAGCCTATTCCGTGATGATTAATAATCAGTTCAGGCCTTTCTCCGGACTCTATCTTCTTGCGCAAACGGCGCACACAGGCTTGTAAAACATTGGAATGATAGCTGACTTTGGAACCCCATAATTTTCGTATCAAATCTTCAGCTCGCACTGTTTTACCGTGATTGGAGATTAAAATTTCCAATAATTCCCCCTCTTTTTTGGTTAATTTAATTTCCTGATCACCAATTTTTACCCGATTAGATCCGGTTAAATAGGTCAATTTTTCAAAAGCCATTTCTTCTTTTTGACTGATGTTTAATGAGCGTCGATACAAACTATTTAAACGAGCAATCAATTCATTTGAATCAAATGGCTTAGTCAAATAATCATCAGCACCAATATTGAGTAATTCAATTTTGGAGGAAGTGGTTTGCAAAGCACTCATCACCAGAATAGGTATAGATAAACGATTTTTTCTGACTTCCTGAACGAAATATTCACCCCGTTTGCCAACTAGCATCAAATCCAGTATGACTATATCATGTGTATACTGATAGTTTTTTTGTAATGCCTCTTCTATAGAATCCACACAAGTAACCACATTACCTTCCTTCTCTACTACTTGCTTCACCAATTGACTCAATTGTTCTTCATCCTCAATGATTAATACTTTCATATTGATGGGGGTAAATTAGATATTTCAATATAACCAAAGAAACGAATGAATGCCAGACCTAAGTCTGCTTTGTCAGTAATATTTTATTTTTGACCAATAGTTTTTTGAATACGGGAATCTCTACAGAAAAAACCGTGCCCTTGCCTAACTTACCCGATTGAATATCGATCTTACCATTTAATTTTGCCACAATTTTGCCGGCAATATAAAGGCCCAATCCCAACCCCTCCACACGTCTACTCATCAAACTGTGATAGCGATAAAAACGCTCAAAAATCTTTTGTCTTTGGGCCGCCGGAATGCCTAAGCCGCTATCAATCACGGTCAATTTCACTGTTTTGGAGTTTGCCACCACCGTCACTTCCACAAAACCTGCTGGTGTATATTTCAAGGCATTATCGAGTAAAATGATCAACACCTGTTCCAACTGCACCAAAGCCGCATACAATCTCTCCTGCTTTTGCTTGAAATGATAATGAAAACTTAGCTTTTTTTCTTCTGCCTTTTTACTAAAAAGCTTCACAATCGGCGCAAAGTGTAAGTCCAAATCTATCACATTGACTGCAGCCGGAAAATCACCCTCCACTTCACGCAAAGTAAAAATTGATGAACTGGCATACTCAATGCGTCGTAAACTTTTTAACATCACCTCCAGATTGAGCTTGGCTTTGGTCACCAACTCCTGCCAGTTTTCTGCAGTTGCGCCAGCTAAATTACTCGCCATTAACTGTGCCTCTTGAAAAGCGATGGCAATTGGCGTTTTAATTTCATGACTGAACATGATGGTGGTGTTTTTCTCCATCTCATATTTATTGCCCAGCTCTAAATTCTTCTGATAGTTCTGAATAGCGATACCCGACAAATTGGCGTAAAAATTCAACAAATCCATCGCTTCCTGAGTCAGTCCTGTACTTCTCTTGAAAGCTACAAACAAAACTCCAATCACTTTTTCTTTGACCGCAATCGGCACAGTGACAATCAATTTAACACCCAATATTTTTTGAACATTATCCACGAATCTGGCATCCAACACTTCTTTGAAAAAATCACTTAAACGCGTAGAACGCAGTATCACATTTTCTCGGAAACTTTTAGAAATATAGTTTTTTGCTTCAATTGGAAAACGATACCTATCCAAACTCCCCAAAATTTTCTTGAGCGCGGAATTGATGTAGGCATTTTGTGAAAAAGCATGAGTTACCAATGATTTGCATTCCTCATCATAGAGATAAATTACACCTCCATAAGCGTTAAATTGTGTCCTCAAAGTCTTGAGAATATTCAGGGCAACATCAGCTGAAGCTTCATCTCCCAAAATACTCTGGGCAATTTTATTGATATCAGTGATGAGAGCAGATAATTCAATTTGTGGTGACATGTGTAATTTAATTTTTACTAAAACCAACTGAGAATCTTTTTTTGATTATTTGATTAACGCTAGATCGTTCCAAAGTTCTATAGTGACCTTCAGTGTACAAATCTTTAGCAATTACTGTGCGATCCATGGCAATTTTCAACTCGGGAAGATCGTCTTTAATTTTTTCGCCCAACTGCTGTAATTCTTGCGCTATGGTGTCAGCCAAATCCTTCAAATAGGTAATTGCCTGCAGAGACGCATCGTAATCTGATTCGTGCAGTGCAAAATAATTTTTCATAATCTCCAAAGAATCTTCTTTATTTTCCCGATCATCCAAATTACGTTTCATCTTGCCGCTTAAATCATTTAATATGCGATAATAACAATTACTTAAAATAGCTATATCATGGATTACTTTGAGATTTTCAGGATTAAATCGAGCTTTGGGTAAGCCCAAACAAATCGTCAGATAGGTCTGCCCAGCTCCCATACTCGCTTCAATCCGATATAAATAATGCCACAAATTAACTTCTGTCTTTACTAAGTCAAAATCATTTTCATGACGCGCCAAAGCAAATAATTTCTGCAATCTGGACTCGACCATGCCGGAAATCTTCTGCCCTGCCCAGCGTAAAACTCTTTGCTCCTGAAAGTCATTTTCCAAATATCTGGTTGCCGGGTGTTGAAAACTAGCATCTCTATTCTCATTCAAGCTACAACCAGCGAAACGATAAATTTCTTCCTGCCATAATTTCCAAATTTGCTTATGAGCAGTCCGGGCAAACTCTTTCTCAAATGCTCGCCATATTGCCACCTTTTCAGTCAAGATTTGGTGTTCTTCTGCCGCCACAGGTTGCCCATTCTTTACCTTTGGTCTTCTACCTTTAAATAGGTCTTGATATAGAGAGGCATAGCCTTCCAGGCGCAGCATTTTAGCTGCATGAGTCTCTCCTTCTAACTCTTTATCAAAGATCGCTTCATCCAAATGATAAACAGTTTGCATATATTTAGCTGTCCATTCCGCAGCAGTAAGCCAATCTTCACGCTCAGGATTAAAGCACATAAAAAAAGCTGTCAAGGAATAATTCACCCCTGCCAACCAATGCTTTTTTTCAGTCAAAGTTCCCCCGTGTTCCTGCACCCATGACAAAATTTCAGCGACAAAAAAATCGGCCGCCTGCAAAAATTTTTCTTGCTGTTGCTCTGACGCTTCCACCACTTCACTAGCGTTTTGAAAATCGGCAGTCAAAGACATAATCTTTTGTTTTCTTTGCACTGAATTAATGCTCAACAAATCCAAACTTTTGCGCTGGTCGTCTTCCCAGGGTGGTGGTTCAGATTTCATTTTTCTTTCTGCGCCTTTCAAACTGACATGCTTTAAGGAAAATTCAATTGCTGAACGAATCTTTTTACAAATAGCTTCCAAGTTGTTTTGCGGACATTCAAATATGGTAGCATAATCCAATTGGGGCGAAAGAGGCAGTAAGATTTGACCAGTTTGACCTGGTGCAATAGCTACATCATAGATTGGTTCTTCTTGCGTAGGTTGGGGCGGAATATTCATTGCCAAAGACATTTTTCTATCTTCCAAAGCCAGTGATTGATAGGTTGTATCCAAATTAGCTAACTTGGAAAAAGCACTTTGCAAAGGTTTGGTGTTTTCACTCAAAGGTATGGTTACCTTAGCCCTCATCAAAGAATCTGACAATAAATATCGCACCAAAGTTAATGCCTCTGTTATTTTGTATCCTTCAGTCAAAAATTTGGGATGACATGCAAAATGATTTTTCGCCTGATCAATGATTTCACCAATTTCCTGATTACTTACATTCGGCCATAAAGTTGTTGAGCCTTTACTGAGCATACCAGGACTTGCTTGTATGCCACTAGCCCGGACCGCGCCCGACTCTTCCATACCAGATCTAAACAACAAATTGACCTGATGTTTACAGGCAATGGTTTGATCGTAATTGACACCTAAAACCAATTCCATCTGAGGTTTTTTCACCAAGTTGGTTAATTTGCAAACACGTTCTATCGCATCCGCCAACAGTGACGCTATTTCATTTTTTCTTTTCAAGGCTTCCAAATCCCCTTCCACTTTTATCACGATGCCGTCTTCCACCAACACACCATTACTCAAAATATTCACACCTAAACCCAAAAAAGCCTGATACATTTTCCAAAAAAAATCCGCACTGCGTTTCTGAAAATTATCCTTCGAGATAATACATGCCAGCATTTTTTGCACATCTCCTCTTCTAGCCAAATATTGCGCAATTTTGACCACGTTTTTACCGCCTTCACTATAGTCCTGATTAAGCCCCATAGCGCGATTATTCCCATCTGTTAAAACCAGCACATTTAATCGTTCCATTGGTACCTCCAACATCGGAGGCATAACATAGACTTCCGGAGGAGTGATCAAGGGTATAGTAGCATTCGCTTCTTTCAAGCCAGTTGGTGAAGTTAGTTTCATAGTATATTTGTGAAGGCTGAAAAGAAATTATGCTAAATTAAAACTTTTTGTCTGATATTTTGCTGACAATTTAGCGATTACATTTCTGAACTATCAGTAGTATTGTAATACAAAATATATTTATTGATATGCCTAAATTAGTTCGTGATTTTATTCCGCAAATTATTGCTGCCAACCAGGAAGTTGCTGTTATCCATCAAGCAGAAGAAGCCGAATATGGTCTTGCTCTAGACCAGAAATTGCTTGAGGAAACCAACGAATATTTACAAATCAAAAAAGAAAATAGCAGTATGGCACGAGACCAAATCATCGAGGAAATTGCAGACATACAGGAAGTTATTCAAGCTATCTTGAAGTATCATGGCATTACCAAGACAGAAGTTGATCTATACCAACAAACAAAAGCTGCCCAGAAAGGCAGCTTTGAATTAAGAATCATACTAGAGGATCAATAAATTACCGATTCAGTTTTTCCACAATTCTTCTGGCCAACGCTTCTTGTCTGGCTTCTTGATCGGCAGTAGCTTCATTGGCTCCATGACTAAAAGTGATTTTGAAACTGGCATTACTTTTTTCATCATAAACCTCCAAACCACCCGCCAAGCCACCTAAGCGATAAGCCATTGTCCCCACATTACTCACTTCCTGAAAACCTTCGCTTTCCTGTAACATGGCCTTGGTCTGTATAAACAACTCTTTCACAGACATGGCTGTAAATTCGGCAGGATCGATCAAAGCGATTTGCGCAAATGCAGAGTCTTCTGCAGTTGCCCCTTCATAATAGCAGATTTTTTGTCCTGCCAAGGCGATATTTCCTTGAGTTTGGGGAGTCGGTGATAACTTACTGGCAGAACCAATCACTTCTTGAGCTTCAGCAGCTGTCATCAATTCACAAGGATTAAGATTTTTTGTCACCTTACTAACAGTCCTTTCGGCAGAATTTGTACTTTGACCATCAGAGTTGGTGGTGGTTGAACCAGCATTACTACAGGCAGCAAGGACAAGTGCCGAAAAAATCAGCAAAACTAAAAAAGTTTTTTTCATAATAAAGTTTAATTGGACAACAGTATTGTATGATTAAGCCCCCACTAAATACAACAAAAAAACTTGCTAAAAAATTTCCATCGAATTATATTCTGAGCATGAAAATTTTTACTTCATCCTCAAACTGGCATTTCCAAGCACTCAACTCCAACAGAGTGGTGCTTTGCGTGTGTTCAAAATTTGCCAGGGTGGAGTAAATTTATCGATCTCAACTATTCAAACTCTCCCTGGCAAAGGGAGAGTTTTTTGTACTTTGACAAATCAAGGCACTTCATCACCTCATGTGCATCAACCAATTCATATGAGGGGGTGAAGTGTTTACCCCAACCAGAAAGGAATAGGAAAAATGTCTAACAGCATGCCCCTCTCTCACCATCAGCACGTCGATAACCAGCAAATCTCCACGCGTTGGAAGATGGCCGGTGAGCTCTGCAGTCTCAGCTACTTCCAGGTGTGCGCGCTCGATCTGCAGCTTCGTGAAGTCAAAAAACAGCGGCAATCGCGGCTTGACTACGTATTGCAGCGCAAAGGAGGGTTCGAGAAGTCTGTGCATCGTGCCGCCGCCTTGATTTTCCTCTTGCAACAGTACCACACCAATCGCCGACTCTCCATCATCGCTCACCAGAAGTGGCTGAAGTCGAGGGAGCATCTCCTGTCTTTGCAGCAGTACGTTCCGGAGAGCCAGACCTTCAACAATTTCTGCAACGATTTGGCCAGACAGAGTACCGCGCGGCCTCCACGGCCTAGCTACTCCGAACGCTACTTCAGCAGGTGAGTATGTCGCTGACCATCGCCCGCCGCAGGCCAGCCTGCGGCGGGCTCAGTGGCCACTCATTCTCCATTTCACCTTT
>CAZJJZ010000004.1:57892-58268 GCA_964546505.1 uncultured Candidatus Peribacteria bacterium | reverse complement strand
CCTTCACCATTTCACCGGTGGAAGATCCCAACAAAGCCTTTGCCGAACCAGGCAGCATCAGCCAACCCAAAGTCACAGTCAACCTTTCCATCACACCCAGCCAAGATCAGCTCTCCCGCTTTGGTAATGCTGCAGAAATTCCGGTGGTAACTTTGCAAAATACCATTTCTCCACGCGTCTTGGGCGAAGTGAAAAGTTTTATCGGTGAGGAAGCGAACACACGCTGCAGCACTCTGCTCTAGAAAAACTAGAAATAGCACTCAATTTGCATTACAATTTCTGCATCACAATTGTTTTTATGCCTCAACTTGGCCTGGCCCTACAAACCGTCCTGCCCCAAAAAGAAATTTTGCTGTTTGAAATCTCAGAAAATCAG
>CAZJJZ010000004.1:41924-57855 GCA_964546505.1 uncultured Candidatus Peribacteria bacterium | reverse complement strand
GCAGATTCTACCCCTGCACTATGAGGTTTGGTCTGCAGAAAACGCTGAATTAAACAGTATTTTTGCCAAGTTTCAGCAAATTTTGGAAGAACATTCTCCAAACCTTCAATTTTCCAGTTTAGTGGTTGCTAATGGCTTGGGGCCATTTTCCAGCACCCGCATCGGCGTGACCATAGCCAATACTTTACAAATAGCTCATCCCCAAGCGAAACTTTATGCTTTTACTGTAGCCACCTCAGCAGACCAAATTCCACCTGAAGGTGTCATCAATTCTCTCAATAAAACTTTCTTTGCCGATCAATACCAAAATTTGACCAATTTTCTACCCCTCTTTTTCGCCCAAAATCCGCAGCCACTTCCCATCATCCCACCTCAATACACCGCTCCGCCCAAAATCACCCCCTCCAAAAAACCTAAATTTTTCTAAATGCTTTACATAGTTGCCACACCTATTGGGAATCTGGAAGATATCACTCTAAGGGCCCTGGAAACACTTAAAAATGTTGATCTGATTGCCGCGGAAGATACTCGCACCTCCGGCATTCTGCTCAAGAAATATCAAATCCAAGTACCACTAAAAAGTTTTCACTCTCATAGCGATGATCGCCGGCTATTAGAAATTATTCAGCTTCTGGAAGAGGGGAAAAAAGTGGCTTTAATTACAGATGCCGGGACACCAGGTATTAGCGATCCGGGTTTTAGATTGGTCGCCGCCGCTCAAGCCAGAAAGATTAAAGTTGTACCAATTCCTGGCCCTTCCGCTTTTTTAACCGCCCTTTCCGCCAGCGGCCTACCAATCAACCGCTTCACTCATCTGGGTTTTTTGCCGCTCAAGAAAGGGCGTAAAACACTATTTGAAAAATTGCAGCATATCGACAATACTTTGGTTTTTTACGAATCTCCCCATCGCATCCAAAAAACACTGGCTGAATTACAGTTATATTTTCCGGAAAGACCAATTGTTTTGGCACGCGAGCTGACCAAAATCTATGAAGAATTTTTACGTGGCACCGCTAGGGAATTGTCTGAACATTTCCAAAAACGCTCACCCAAAGGCGAATTTGTAGTCATGATTGCCCCGGAAGATTTTGTGGAGGAAGAGTGAAACACGAACTTAAAGAGATACTTCACGCTTGCAGTCAATAAATCAGCTTTACATTGACGAGCTGTTACTCTTCTCGATATTCCAAAAATCTGGTATAATTACATCGGAAAACCATCCCAGTCTCTCAAACTTTAAAACAAAACTTATGGAAAATCAGGACATCTCCACCATTTCCAATATTCTCAAAAAAATACCGCTTTTTGAAAACCTTGATCCTACCATGCATCAAGAAGTGATTAAGCATATTACCATGGAATATTTTCCGCAAAATTATGCCATTTTTAAAGAAGGGGATGTGGGTAATGACATGTACATCATCAAGACCGGCTTGGTCAAAATCTATCATCAAGGCAAAACTCCAGAAGAAGATTTGGATATTGCTGTACTGGGCGATAATGATTTCTTTGGTGAAATGGCTTTGATTTCTGATTATCCACGCAATGCCACGGCCATGGTAGTAGAGCCAGCCCAGGTGTTTAAACTCAATAAACAAGATTTAATTAAACTGATAACCGAAAATCCAGATATTGCTGCGAAGATCAGTAATGAATACCTGAGCAGATTAAAGGTCAATATTCGCTCCGGTCGTGAATTACTGTAATGCCCATGCAAACTTTTCTTCTACTTTTATTAGGCCATTTTGTCGCGGACTATTTGCTTCAGCCACGACAATTGGTTAACTGGAAAAATCACGCCAAATCTGGTCTTTTGATTCATGTGGCTATTCATTTTTTGGTTTATTTTGCTTTATTATTAATGGTTTATGGGACTTGGTGGGCTTTTTATCCAGCCTTTTTGTTGGCTGCTTTTCATCTTTTAATAGACTGGCTCAAAATTCAATCCGAAAAACAAACTATCCATTTTTATCGCAATTACTGGTTAGATCAAATTGCTCATTACCTGACTTTGGGCCTTATCTCCTTTGGTTTTAGCAATTATCTGGGCTGCGGTCCAATTTGCCATTGGCTCAACCCCTTTTGGCTGTTGTTCTTTTCCCTCTTGATTTTTAGCACTTTCACTATTGAATTCGGTGAATTACAAAAGAAACGACAACCCGGCCAAGTGACTCTTCCCAGGCCACATTTCAATCATAAAAAAATCGCCATCAGAGTTGCCCTTCTTGTTGCAGCTTATTTGGCTTTAACTATTCCCTTGCTGATCCACAGTCAGGCTTAGCCTGACGGAGTGACTTGGTATCACTTTTCTTCCGGTTTAGCCTCAACAACCGCTTCTTCAACTGCCCCCACATCCCGCGCGCTTAAAGCCTTCTTTTCTTCTGCTTTGATTTCAGCAACCACTTCTTCGATTTTGTCTCGCGCACTCAAATCACTTTTGCTGGTCAATTCCAAAAAGGAAAAAGTCCACACCGACACCGCAAAGACATGTACCACACCATTAAAATAGGCAGCAAATAACAACATAATTCCACCGATAACAGAACCCAAAATAGTGGCTAATTGAGGTAAATTGGCGGCAGTGAACAGATAAACCACACCGATCGCAGCGGACGGAATTAATAAAACAAAAACCAATTGAATCAAAATGCGCACGGCAATCAGTAACATTAATAGACTTAGGAAAATGGTTTCTTCTAGATGTTTAGCCACCAAAGTGGCACTTTCAGCTATAGCTGCAAAAACACCTTTATTATCGATCACAATGAGTAAATCGGCATAGGTTAATAGCATTTCTACCAAAAAGCCAACTATCATTATCACGATGGCGAAGGGGAATAGCACATTAAATGCGCTCCAACCAAAAGAGCGCATGGCCATAGCCATAATTCCCAGAAACGACCAGGCACTCAAACTTCTCACCAATAGTTTATATTCAAACAAGGGCAGAAAAGACATCATCCCATAACTCAAACCGTGACGAATTCTCACCACTTGTTTATTGCGCTTGCGGGCAACCATCTGAATCAAGGCGGCATCAGTTAAAATAGGTAGTATGAAATTTCCTGACAGCACCAGTAACAGCCCGATTATTAGTGGCACAAGCGCATTGGGAAAGCGACTTAAGAAGTCATATAGATACTGTAAGGTCATCATGGTGAAACTTGTCGGCCAGTTTTCAAACAAAATAGAACCTTGAAAAGAAAAAATCTGAAAGAGTAAATAGCCAATACCAAAGAGCGTGGTAAAAAAAGCTGGAATCGAACCCAGCCAATAAACCATCCCCTTGTTTTCTTGCGTAAAGATCCAGGCTTCTGCAGCAATTTTCTTGTAATCCATTGTCTTTAAAGTTTTGTCTTGAGGCTAAATATGTTTATCATAAAACCTCCAACTCTCAAAACTGAAAAAATTATTCTTGAATACTACGAAGAACTCTGCTAAATTCTGATGGCGCCGCTCGCAATATACTTAATTTTTAACATACAGCAATGCAGAGACCAGAAAAGAAAAAGATTATCAATAAATACGCAGTACACCCCAAAGATACTGGCTCACCTCAAGTACAAATCGCTATTTTGACAGAGAGGATCAAGCAATTGTCTGCTCATTTGGAAACCCATCCGAAAGATAATCATTCACGTCGTGGTCTGCTGATGATGGTTGGTAAAAGAAGAAAACTGATCAATTATCTCCGCTTAAACGATAAGGAAAGTTACGACAAATTGATCGGTGATTTGGAACTTCGCAAATAAACTCTCCAATCAAAATGCAACTCAGTCATTCTCAATCAAAAAAGTCTGCATTTAAAACAGACTTTTTTTGTGTTAAGATGTGGCCGAAACAAATATTTTTAGTAAATTATCATTAATCATGGAAAAACAGCTATTCAGTATGGATTTGGCAGGAAGAAAGTTAACCTTAGAAACTGGACTTTTGGCAAATCAATCAACCGGCTCAGTAACAGTAACACTGGGAGACACAGTAGTCTTTGCAAGTTGTGTGATCGGTAACCCCAGAGAAGGCGCGGATTTCTTCCCACTCACGGTGGATTATGAAGAAAAGTACTATGCCGCCGGCAAAATTAAAGGTAGCCGCTTTGTCAAAAGGGAGGGCAAACCTTCAGAAAAATCCGTTTTAGTTTCGCGTCTGATCGATCGGCCACTACGTCCGATGTTCAATAAAAAAATGATCAATGATGTTCAATTGATCAGTTCAGTGTTATCAGCAGATTTGGAGGTTGAGCCATCAACCACGGCGGTAATCGCAGCTTCAGCAGCGGTCTGTTTGACCGGATGTCCATTTGAAGGACCAGTTTCAGCTGTCCGTGTGGGGTTGGTGGAAGAAAACGGCACCGCAAAATTAATCATCAATCCTACTTACAAACAGGTTGAGGAAGGTAAATTGGATTTAGTGGCTGCCGGAACGTTGGAAGCTATCACTATGGTGGAAGCTGGAGCCAAAGAAGTTGATGATGAAACCATGCTCAAAGCTTTGGATTTAGCTCATCAGGAAATCAAAAAAATCTGCCATTTGCAATTGGAGTTTGTAAAAGCTCATGCCAAAACTCCAGTTGAAGTCAGTTTTGCTCCAGAAAATGAAAAAGCTAAATTAGCAGCCGAATCATATATCAAACCAGAGCAATTAGACTTACTGGTTGGTGTAACCAAAGCTGAAGTAAAAGGTAAAATCAAAACCTTAGAAGCAGAATTACTCAATCATTTTGCACCTCAAATAGAAGCAGCAGAATTTTCTGCAGATGAATTAGCTGATGCCTTGCATTATTTGTTCGAAAAACGTATGCGCCAAAATATTTTGGAAAAATCCATACGTTTGGATGGCCGTGCTTTGGACGAAATCCGACCTTTGGAAATCCGCACTTCTCTACTTCCCAAAACACACGGTTCTGCCCTTTTTCAAAGAGGTGAAACTCAGGCTCTCAGTATTACCACTTTAGGTGCTCCTGGGGCCGCGCAAGTGATCGATACAATGGATGAAGATGTGGAGAAACACTATTTTCATCACTACAATTTTCCTCCTTTCTCTGTTGGTGAAACTAAGCCACTGCGTGGCCCTTCCCGACGTGACATTGGTCATGGCAATTTAGCAGAACGCGCCCTTTTGCCTGTTTTACCTGCCAAGGAACAGTTCCCCTATACCATCTGGGTAGTATCAGAAATTATGTCTTGTAATGGTTCTAGTTCCATGGCTTCTGTCTGTGGCTCATCACTTTCTTTGATGGATGCTGGTGTACCGCTCAAGAAACCGGTTGCTGGTATTGCCATGGGCTTGGTAACTTATGATGGCGATTTGGCCAATGGCTATAAAATTTTGACAGATATTCAAGGTCAAGAAGACTTTGCTGGTGATATGGATTTCAAGGTGGCTGGTACTAATGATGGAATTACCGCCCTACAAATGGATATCAAGGTAAAAGGATTGTCTTTGGATTTGTTGAGAGAAGCTTTATCAAGAGCCAAAACAGCCCGACAAGCATTGTTGGAGAGTATGCAACAAGCGCTTCCTGCAGCTCGCCCAGAACTTTCACCAAATGCTCCCAGAATAACTACAATCAAAATCGATCCAGAAAAAATTCGCGATGTGATTGGTAAAGGTGGCGAAACAATTCAAAAAATTATCAAAGAAACCGGTGTGGAAATCGATATTGAAGATTCCGGTTTGGTATTAGTGACGGCTCTTAATCAGGAGGCCGGAAAAGCTGCCGAGGAATGGATCAAAAAAATTGTCTGGCAGCCTGAAGTAGGTGATGTATTTGAAGGTAAAGTTGTCCGTATTACAGATTTTGGTGCTTTCGTAGAGATTACGCCAGGCAAAGATGGCTTGGTCCACATTTCTGAATTAGATCACAAACGAGTAGCCAAAGTTGAAGACGTTATCAAAGAGGGAGAGCTGGTCAAAGTGAAATTGTTGGAAATTGATTCCCAAGGTAGATACAAATTATCCCGCAAAGCCCTCCTGACCCCACCCACCGCTTCAGCACCGGCAACACCATCTACTCCTACCATCTAACACGTTCTAGCCAAGAAAACTCCCTTACCTCAGGGAGTTTTTTTTAATAGATTTTTTCAGAAACTGAGTACCTGTCCAAGCTATTGACGAAAAAATAAAATGTGGTAAAATATCTAGATGATTCAAAAATATCACATAGCAAAACAAAATGAGAAATATCGACGTACTCAAGTCCTGGAAAAGCCATGCTTGTCAGGACCTTCGCAGCCATAAAAAGTTTTTGGCACTATTTTTGCATGCCATCAAAACTTTGTCTCTACAATCTGTAATGTGGAAAATCAAAAACCTACTTTCCAAAATATCCCGTCGGAAAATCATATTCTAAGACAATAAATCTCCCAAAATTGCCATTGGATCAGAGCTAGCCGCTGGCTGCAAATTCGCCTGCGCCTCCTCCATGATTTGTCCTTCAATTTTGATATTTTGACCGGTTAAATTGGCTAACTCTCGTTCCAATTCCGCCAACAATTCCGGTTCCAACAACTTGTCTTTATAAAAATTATTCTGAAAACCCAGAGTTAAACTGTTTCCACTAAATTTGATTGGTTTTGCAGCACCCAAACTTCGTTTCAAAGTGCTGTTGTGCACTCTTTCACCCAATACCTGCCAATTTTCCAAAAAACTGGCCAAAGAAACTTCCACAGTATTTTCGGAAACGTTTTTTGCTGATTCTGTAGATGATAAAGTCGTTGCATCTGCAACCATCGCTGAAGCATTATTTACCTCAACTTTCTCCTTGGCGATCACTGCATTAGCATTTACAGAAGCTAAGACCTGGCTATCAACAATCTGCGATTTCGCTGGTGGAGTGGCTATCAAATTTTTTTTTTGATCCAAGGTGCTTTTGATAATCGCTATCTCGCAGGGAAGCTGTGGGATGTAGCTATTTTTCTGTCTTTCGGCGGCAACTTGAAAATTTTCAATTACTGACATCAGCCAATCTGCTTGATCGACTAAATTCGCTTTTACCGCATTTAATAATTCTTCTCGTAAAAAATTCAAGAAATCCTTAATTACCAGGTTCAAATCCAGGCCTTGGTCATAAGCCTGGCCAACCAGAGTTATCGCCGCCTGAGTATCCTTCTGCTGTAACGCTGTAAATAGTGATTGAGCCATACTTTTGGTGGCAATACCTAAGAGTTTTTGAGTCTCAACTAAAAGCACTTTAGCATTGGCGGCCGCCTGCTCCAGTAAAGTCAGCGCGTCTCTTAGCCCACCCCGGGCTTGCTTGGCGATTAGCTCCAAGGCGGCCTCCTCATATTCAAAATTTTCCAGAACACAAACTTCTTGCAAACGTTTAGCTATATCGCCATCAGCAATACGCTTAAAATCAAATCTCTGACAGCGTGAAATAATGGTTTCCGGAACTTTCTGAATTTCAGTAGTGGCAAGAATAAAATATACGAATGTTGGTGGTTCTTCCAAAGTCTTCAAAAGGGCATTAAAGGCTTCTTTGGTCAGCATATGGACTTCATCGATAATATAGACCTTATTGCGCGCCCGTGTGGGAGCAAAATTAATTTTCTCCCTTAAATCTCTAATTTCATCAATTCCACGATTGGAAGCGGCATCAATTTCCAAAACGTCAATTAATTTCCCCTGATCAATTTCCGCAGCCAATTCACAGTCATCAAAACGCCCGTCGGCGGTCATTTTGTCTGAATTCAATGCTTTGGCCAGCAATCGAGCAACAGTGGTCTTGCCGGTTCCTCTGGGGCCGGTAAATAGATAAGCATGTGCTAATTTTTGATTCTTGATTGCATTCAAAAGGGTGGTGCGGACATGCTCCTGTCCAACCAAACTGGGAAAATCTTTGGGACGATAAACTCTATATAAAGCCATTTTAAAAATATAAACGATCGAGCGGAATTTTACTCTTTTTGCAGTTCTTTTACCAAGTCCAAAATCTCTTTTTTGAATCTCTCGCCGGAAAATTGCATTGCCCTCTCTCTAATTTTCTGGGGGTGATACTTTAACTCATTAATCATCAACTTCGCTAAAGCATTCTCCAAAACAGCATAGTCATAAGCGTAAAACAATTCGCCATTGAATCCGCTTTGCACCAACTCTGCTGCTCCTCCCACGCCATAAGCTAAAACAGGCTTCCCGCAAGCCATTGCCTCTACCACATTAATACCAAAATCTTCTTCATTCATTTGAATCAATGCTCGGCAATTTTCCAGATAATGCCGTAATTCACCATCACTAAGCCGTCCCTTGATTTCGACATTTTTAGCGGCAATTCTCTCTAAATAGGCTTTTTGCGGGCCATCACCCACAATCACCAATTTTTTGCCCAAGCGATTAAATAAATTCACGGCTATATCGATTTTTTTATAGGGCGTTAAAGTGGCGATGATCAAAAAATAATCACCTTTTTCACCTGCCGCATTGAAGCTTTCTACCGCCACAGGTGGATAAATTACTCTGGCGGGTAAGCGATAATATTTTTCAATTCTCGACTGCACATGCTGGGAATTGGCAATATAAAAATCAGCTCTATCCGCCGCCACTTGATCCCAAAGTCGCAATTTGTGCAGCTTCCTTCCCGCGATTTTGCGCAACAACCAGCCGACTTTCTTTTCTTCTAAATAGCGATGAGTATAGTCCCAAGCATAACGCATAGGCGAGTGACAGTAGCAAATGTGTTTAGCGGCGGAGGAGGTAAGTACGCCATGTGAAAAAGCCCCACTGGAAGAGATTACCAGGTCAAAATCCATCAAATCGAAACTTTCCACCGCCAAGGGCATCCAGCTCAGTAAAAGGGGATAGCGGCGGCGCAAAAAACCGGGCCAGCGTTGCAAAAATGAAGAGCGCACTCTTTCTTTCGGGAAGACGCCGCCGCATTTTTTTTGATCGTAAATTGTGGTGTAAATTGGGGCATCCGGAAAAATCTCAGCCAAAGACTGTAAAACCTTCTCGGCACCACCCAGTTTCACCAAAAAATCATGTACTAAGGCTACTTTCATAATTCAATCATTTTTAAAAATTCAGCTTCCGAAATTACTTTTACACCCAACTTTAATGCTTCCTTGGCTTTGGTACTATCTTTTTCACTTTCACCCTGAATCAGAAAAGAAGTGTTGGAGCTAATGGCGCCCATTACCTTACCACCATTTTGTTTAATCCGTTCTTTTGCCTGATCTCTGGACATGGAAATTAAAGTACCTGTTAACACAAAAGACATTCCTTGAAGCTTCAGAGATAACGGCTTGCCGTCAGCGGTCAGCTGCATGCCTGCAGCTTCCAGGTGATTGATCAGTTGCAGGTTTCTTTCGTTGCCAAACCACCGCAAAATTTCTTCTGCCACTTTATCGCCAAAACCTTCAACTTGTAGCAATTTGTCTTTATTCATTTCATTTACCAGCAGTAACAGCTGTTTGAAGCCTAATTCGGACGGACTGTCGAATTGTTCCCCGTGTTTAGCTTTCAATTCAGCTAATTTTCGATCCCAGTCTTGTCGAAAATACTCTGCCAGCGCACTTGCTGTTTCCTCTCCAACATGCCTGATGCCTACCGCAAAGAGAAATCTTTCCAAACTGACCTTCTTGGCTTTTTCTATCGCTGCCAGTAATTTTTCGGCTTTTTTCTCTTTGAATAGAGGCAGAGTCAATAACTCGTCTTTAGTAATCAGAAAAACATCTGCTAAATCATCCAAATATTGGGCTTCCAACAATTGATCAACTATTTTTTCACCCAATCCTTCTATATCCAATACTGTGGCGAAGTGAATGTACCTTTCGCGGTCTTGTGCGAAACAATCTGGATTGGAACAGCGAGTGGCTGATTCACCAGCTTTCCTTTCCACTCTGCTATTGCAAACGGGACATAGTTTGGGAAATTTGAATTCTCTCTCAAGTCCGGTTCTCAAATCTTTCAATACTGCCACAATTTCTGGTATCACATCTCCAGCTTTTTGGATAATAACTGTATCCCCGATACGCACATCTTTACGCAGCATCTCATCTTCATTGTGCAAAGTGGCGCGTGTAATAGTAGAGCCGGCTACTCGAACCGGACTAAGTACCGCCACGGGGGTAAGGGCGCCTGTTCTACCCACCTGTACATGAATATCCAAGACTTTGGTGGTGGATTGTTCTGCCGGAAATTTGTACGCAATGGCAAAACGTGGGGCTTTTGCGGTATAACCTAATATTTGTTGAGCGTTTATTTCATTGATTTTTACCACCACCCCATCAATCTCATATGGCAATTTATCTCTTAAATCCTGAGCTTCCTTCAAAAATTTTTTCACATCCACCAAGTCTTCTGAAAAATGAAAATGCGGATTAACCGGAAAACCCAAGTCCATCAGTCTTTCCAGGACATGCTGTTGATAGCGCGGAGCGCCTACCAAGTTATTTTGACCAATTTCGTAAAAATAGGCTTTTAAATTGCGTTGAAAGGCAATTTGTGGATCCAGTTGTCTAACCGTACCTGCAGCCAAGTTGCGTGGATTTTCAAAGGGTTCTTCGTCACGATTTTTTCTTTCCTCATTGATGCGCAAAAAAGAATCCTTATCAATATAAACTTCACCATTGACTTCCAAATCCACCTCCACTGCCAATCTCAGTGGTACTGCTTCAATCGTTTTGACTGTATGAGTAACATCTTCTCCCATTACGCCGTCACCGCGAGTCAAAGCCCTTACCAATTTTCCCTGTTGATAATGTAAAGAAATGTTTAAGCCATCTATCTTTAACTCTGAAACAAAATGCACTTTTTGATTGGCGGGGAGCAGTTTTTTAAATTTATTTTCCCACTCATCCAAATCCTCCAAACTGAAAGCATCCGCCAAACTCCAGCGCTTATTCAAATGGGGAAATTTTTCAAATTTCGCTGAGAGAGGAGCTCCTACTCTTTGAGTCGGTGAATCCGCTGTGATAAATTCCGGGAAACGTTCTTCTAATTGCTTTAACTCCTGTTTCAAACTATCACGCACTGCTTCCGAAACCTCTGAGCGATTCAAAACAAAATACTGGTAATTCAACTCTTTGATCTTTTCTTTCAGCTTTTCAATCCTAAGAGCAACTTCTTTTTTATCCATTTTTGTGTTAAAATATTGGTGTCCGCCCACAATCTAGATTAAAAAACACAATTTTTCAAATATGAGTGCACAATCTCCCCTTCAACTGGTTGATCCAATCAGTAACGAGCCGATTGAAATCAGCAATCCTGGGCAGTTTCGAATTTATCAACTCAGAAAAGCTTATCGGGAAGGTACTTTTTTTGCCAGCAACGATTTGCCACCAGAAATTCAAGCGCGACTCAATCAACCGGAGAAAATCCAGTCTCAACAATTTACCATCGACCCTTTGGATCAACTATTTTTGCAAGATTTGCTCAAAAAAGTAGAACAGGGAGTGATTAAGTTGTTTACACCATCCAGTCTGTTGAATTTGCCAGTCTATGAAAATCTGGAGCCGGAAATGAAAGCCAAAGCTGAATTTGATATCTTGATTTTGGCGCATAAAATTCGTGAAATCAAAAAACTTTGGGACGCTGGATACCATGATTCTTACCAACTCTACAACGTAGTACATAGTTTGCGCTTAACCAAAGAAAGATTGGAACAATTCGCAGGAGATATCTTTATTATCTAGGTTTGCTCATTAACCAAAAAAAGTGTAAAATAGGGAGATAAATTAAAACTAAATGGACGATTTACAGATAAAACCAGCCGGCGGCGGACAAACGACTTCCAGCTCTGCCAATCCCACAACCAGCACTGTTAGCCCAGCGACAGATAGCAACAATACGGCTGCAGTGGCTGCCAATTCAAACAAACCGCTTAACCAACGGGCTTTTAATCTGGAACAGGATGTGGAACAGGCTCAAAGTAATCAAACACAACCCGCAAAGTTTGTGATTCCAGCTTCTGCTTTGCAAAAGTATCCAGAACTGATTGAATTGATCAAAAGCGCTGAATCGATGGACGATCAGGAACGTGAATATTGGTTTAATATCCTGCCGATCATGACTGCGGAGCAAATTGAAAAATTGCAGCATATTTTGACTGTAGAAAAAGAGCAATTGGCAGCTTTGGATCAAGAATACACCGAAACATTAAATGATTTGAATCAAAAACATCAAATCGAATGGCAAGAATTCGAAAACAAAGAAAAGTCCAAAGCACTAAAAACTGCGGAGGCGGTTTCAGCTAGCCAAGAAAAGAGTCTGGAAGAGGATTTGTTAGCCAAATTGGCCGATGTCTGATGAACAATCAAAATCCGGCGAGAAACAAACAAGAAAAGTGGGTATTACAGACGGTAATCTCGAGCCCAATGTTAGTTTTGATCTGGGCATAAAAAAACCTTCCACACAGTTTTCCATTCACCAAAACGTAGCAAACCAAGATCATTTACCACCGAAGGAACATCATGTGGTTAGCTTCCCGGCACAGTCTGCAGGTGCAAAACTGTTTGGGCATCAAAGCGCCGCGCAGCATCAAAACTCCAGACCCTCCGGCAAGATCAAGTCTAAACCTCATTCTCCTCCACGTACTCCCGGTAATGGCTGGGGATTTCGATTCTGGAACCTGTTTGAGTGGCTGGCAACTTCTGCTGCCATCTTCGCAATTTTGTTTTTGGCGGTTAACTATGACTCTTACAGTGCTTTGTTTTGGAACAAATTGGCTCAATTAAACGGTCAATCAGGTATTCCTAGCAATCCGTATACCGAACAGGAAAAGCAAAAAGTATTACGTGCCGCACCCGAAAGCCAAAAACCTTTACCTATCGCCCACAATGTCCAGGAAGCCAAAAAACAGATTCCTCCATTGAATTTGGAGGTGGCTCCGCCTGATGATCGTATCATCATACCCCGAATTGCCAAAAATGTGCCGATAGTGAAAGTCAGCACCGAGAAATTGATTCAAAAGGACTGGGCCGCCTTGGAATCGCAAATTCAGGAGGCCTTACGCTTTGGCGTGGTCCACTTCCCTGGAACTGCTTATCCGGGAGACCGGGGTAATGTGGTGATTACGGGTCATAGTTCCTATTTTGCCTGGGATCCAGGGCGCTTTAAGGATGTTTTTGCTCTGTTGCATCAGGTCAATGTCGGTGATCAAATTGTGGTCTATCACGAACAGCAAAAATACTATTATGAAGTTTACGAAAAAAAAGTAGTCAAGCCTTCTCAAGTGGAAGTACTGACTCAAAAAGGGGATGAACGCCTAACTTTGATCACCTGTACACCTGTTGGCACGGCCTTGAATCGTCTAATTGTCTTGGCTAAACCAATTCCACAATAACTTGTCAGATTGGCGGAAAAATTTTAAAATCCAAGTGTTCATTAATTGACTATGAAAGTTGCCGTTTTAATATCCGGTGGGGTTGATAGTTCCGTTGCTTTAAAACTATTGCAAGAGCAAGGTCACGAAGTATCGGCTTTTTATCTGAAAATCTGGTTGGAAGATGAGTTGGCATTCCTGGGCTCTTGTCCATGGGAAGAGGATTTGAGTTATGTGCAACAGGTTTGTTCACAGGCGCAAGTGCCTCTTCAAGTCTTAAACTTACAAAAAACCTATTGGGATGAAGTAGTTAGTTATGCTATTGCTGAAATTAAAGCCGGTCGTACGCCCAATTCCGACCTGATGTGTAATGCCAAGGTCAAATTCGGAAAATTTTACGATTTAATTGATGCCAGTTTTGACTTGGTTGCAACGGGACATTATGCAGATAAAATTCAAAAAAACGGCTTATTTTACCTTAAAACCACGCCGGACCCGATCAAAGACCAAACTTACTTTTTGGCACACCTCACTCAAAGACAATTATCAAGAGCTACTTTTCCGCTTGGTCAACTCAACAAGACACAAGTCCGCCAGCTCGCAGCTGCCTATAATTTACCCAATCAAGCACGTAAGGACAGTCAGGGTGTTTGTTTTTTGGGGAAAATTAAATATAAAGAATTCGTCAAATTTCATTTGGGAGAAGAAAAAGGTGATTTGATCGAATATGAAACGGGCAGGAAACTGGGTGAGCATCCCGGTTTTTGGTTTTTTACAGTAGGTCAGCGTAAGGGAATAGAGCTGAGTGGTGGTCCCTGGTTTGTGGTCAAAAAAGATCACCTTCATAATCGTGTTTTCATCTCCAATCATTATCATCAAGAAGATTTGGCACGAAGAAGCTGTCGATTAGAGAATCTGCATTGGATCGCTTTACCTCCAACAGCCGAACAACTGCAAATTCTACAAGTAAAAATCCGCCACGGTAGTCATTTTTACAATTGTTTACTCAAGATTGATCCCATTAATCCACAAAATGGCGATTTGACGCTTTCTGAAGACGATCAAGGGCTTGCGCCGGGACAATTTGCGGTTTTCTACGCAGATGAACTTTGTTTGGGGGCTGGAACCATTGCTGTATCATAAAAAATTTTCTTGTCTATTTCTGACAAAATAGATACTATACTATTTAGTCAATAATAAGACCAATGGCCAAGCTCAAAGAAGATAGCTTAATCCGGCAGCTTCAACAGCAATACAACCTAAGTATTGAGCCATTAATCAAATATGTAAAAAGTTATTCACCAGAAATCAACGAAGCTAAACTGCGTGACGCCTTTTACTTTGCTGCTCATGCTCATGATGGTCAAATTCGCAAACAGGGTATTCCCTACATTGCACACCCTTTGGAAGCAGCCAAAATCCTTTCACAAATCCATGCTGACGAAACTACACTGATTGCCGCTCTACTGCACGATGTACCGGAAGACACCACGCACACTTTAGAGGAAATTGAAGCCCGCTTCGGCAAGAAAGTGGCTTTTTTGGTGGAGGGAATTACCAAACTGTCCAAGGTTCACTACCGACACGATATGCAGCAAAGGCAGGTAGAAAGCCTAAAACAGCTTTTTATACACGTGGCAGAGGATCCTCGGACTATGTTGATCAAACTGGCTGATCGTTTGCATAATATGCGCACTCTGGAATTTATGGATAAGCCAGAGAAAAAGACGCGTATTGCCAGAGAAACTCTGGAAATCTATGCTCCGGTAGCAAATTTGTTGGGAATCACAGAAATTCAAAAAGAGTTGGAAGAATTGTGCTTCAAAACACTTCACCCAGAGCGTTACTGGGATTTGAAAGAAAAGGTTAAGAAAGCAAAGGAAGAACATCAATTTGAATTGGATACGGCTATCGAACAAATCAAAGTTGCACTCAAAAAAGAGAAATTGGAAGTAACGGTATTCAGTGAAGATCGTCACGTGTATGATCTCTACAAGTACTTAAAGCGCGAACGCAAGTTGGTGGAGGAGTTGGAGCTTCATTTTATGATTACGGTATTGGTTGGTACTGTTGAGGACTGTTATCAAACTTTGGGGCATCTGCACCGAGTTTACAAGCCCGTTTCTTCTGCTTTTAGAGATTATATTGCCATTGCCAAGTCCAACGGTTACCAAAGTCTCCATACGGCTGTTTTTGGAGTTGGTGGAATTCTCACCAAAATCAAAATCCGTACTCATCAAATGCATTATGAAGCACTTTACGGAGTCGCCGCCAGCCATTTTGTGGAGGAAAAACGCAGAGAACTGAAATTTGAGGAAAATGACCCACGCTCACGTTGGCTGGAAGATGTCATTGAAATTCAGAATGAAGAAACGGATCGCGAGCGCTATCTAAATGAATTAAAAACAGAAATTTTTCAAGATCGCATCACCGTCTTTACTCCCAGGGGAGAAGCGATCAACCTACCCAAACAAGCAACCTGTATCGATTTTGCCTATAGTATACATACAGAAGTGGGGCATCGTTCCATCAGGGCTGTAGTGAATGAAGTGAACATGCCTTTGAGTTGTGAACTGGCGAATGGAGATGTGGTGAAGATTATCACCACTGACTACGCCAAAAGCCCCAGCTATGAATGGCTTTCTTTTTGCAAGACCAGCTTTGCACGCAAAA
>CAZJJZ010000004.1:12486-41897 GCA_964546505.1 uncultured Candidatus Peribacteria bacterium | reverse complement strand
AGCGTGAGTCATTGAGTGCGAACATCAAAGTTGGCAAGAAAATGCTACAGAAGGAATTTGACCGGGCCGGACTGGGTTTAATTGGTAATCTCCCGAATTGGCGCTTGAACAAACTCTTTGCTCAGTTTGGTAATTTAAAAATGGCTAATCTGGAAGATGTGCTCGTGCACATTGCCGAGGGAACTCTGATGCCGTTGGAGGTGATAAACTCTCTTTACCGTCAAAACGACAATAAGAAACAATTAGCGGTTTTAAAGCCATATGGTGAGTATCATCGCTATCGGATGAAGATTTATGGAGAACATTTTATCAAATTATCGCGCATTATCGATATTATTGAGAGCAAAGGCGAAGCAATTTTGGTCGATAAGGCTGAATATCGAATAGATCTGCGCAGTAAAAAGAAAATAGTAATACTTTATGCTTTTGCCAAAAAGTACAATGATGTTTCCATAGTTTGTTCAGAGTTGGAACAAGTTGATGGAGTGATCAGTGTTAAGCGTATTTTCTTTTGGAAAAGTGTGGTTTTCGGTCTCTTATCCTTATTGGCGGTGGCCAGTTGGGCAATGCATCCAGTGATTTTAGCAAATATTATCTGGCAAGAAGGAATTGATGCTGGCTTCAAGTCCACCCTGGTCAATTCTTTAATTCTAAGTGGTTCCATTTATATGATGACCATCACTTACCTGATCAAACAATTCTCAGTAAACGCCTTCCCTGGATTAAGAGAAGGGAAGAAAATCCTCTTTGCTATCAATTTGCTCAACTTTTTCGTGATCGGTATTATTTTAGCCGAGCTTTACTTTTTCAATCTCAGCTTCGATTTATATTTATTGATGGGCATCGCGTTGGTTATTTCATTGTTTCTCTTTCTACCCAATTTCAAAAATAAGCCCAAACATTTAAAATTGCTCTAGGAATGTCTGAAGTGCATGATATCTCCATCTCTCACCACATACTCTTTACCTTCGGCACGCATTAATCCCTTTTCTTTGGCTTTAGTTTCGCCGCCTTCGCGTACAAAGTCTTCCCAAAAAATCACTTCCGCTCGAATGAATTTATTTTCAAAATCACTATGTATAACGCCGGCAGCTTTTGGTGCGGTATCTCCTTGATGTATTGTCCAAGCCCTGACCTCTTTGACACCTGCAGTAAAATAAGTCTGCAGGCCTAAAGTTTGATAAGCAGCTCTAATTAATGTATTCAAACCACGCTCAGTAATTCCCAAACTAGCCAAAAACTCAGCTGCTTCTTCTTCGGAAAAACCCACCAATTCCTCTTCTACCTTGGCGGAAATGGGAATCAATTGTGCTTTTTCATTAAGGCCGATTTCATATTTAATTTTTTGAAGGTCCAAATTAACTAGGTCGCTGTCAGTGACATTTAAAATGTACAAAAAAGGC
This sequence comes from uncultured Candidatus Peribacteria bacterium, assembly GCA_964546505.1. Lineage (GTDB taxonomy): Bacteria > Patescibacteriota > Gracilibacteria > UBA1369 > UBA1369 > CAZJJZ01. The sequence goes on along the minus strand of CAZJJZ010000004.1, from coordinate 40,494 downwards.
TTGGCGGTTAACAAATGTAGATCATTAATCTGCAATTTTTCTTCTTCATTCAAATCCAGATCGATAATTTTTTCGCCAGCCTGCATGGCCTTCTCAACTTTCTGCAGCAGTGCCAAATATTCCAGCTTTTTCTTGTCCCCAGACTTGGCGTCGCTTTGTGCCTTCCCTAAACGCTTTTGCATGGTTTGTAAATCAGCTAGCAATAGTTCGGTTTCAATAATTTCTTTGTCTCGTTTAGCATCCACACCACCGTGAACATGTATGACATTATCATCTTTGAACCAGCGCAAAACCTGTGCTATCGCATCACATTCACGAATATGAGCTAAAAATTGATTACCTAGACCTTCACCTTCGGATGCTCCCTTTACCAAACCGGCTATATCCACAAACTCTACCACTGCCGGTAACACTCTTTCCGGATGTACCACTTCCGCCAATTGCTGCAGACGATGATCAGGAACTTCAACCACTCCGACATTGGGATCAATTGTGCAGAAGGGATAGTTTGCCGCTTGAGCAGAAGCTGATTTTGTCAGCGCATTAAATAAAGTAGATTTACCCACATTAGGCAATCCTACAATTCCGATTTTCATGAAAAAAATGCTTAAAAAGTGAGCATATCTTACCAAAAAGCATTCTTTCTCCCAAATCTTTTTCCAACAGCCAAAAAATGTTATAATGTAAGCATGGAACAAGCAGCTTTACTACAGCTATTTTTAGAGAAATTAGGTCAATCACCTAATTTTGTTAATTTATCTCAAGGAGATCAGCAGGAAATTATTGCTTCATATCAAGATGCTGATGTGGAAACTTTGCAGTCGGGGATAGCCATTTTGGATGAAGATACTGCCAAGGCTCAAGTGGAAATTGCGGCCGCGAATCAACAATACGAACAAAATATTAGATTGGCAAAAGAAGAGACTTTAAAAAACAAATTACTGCAACTGCGTCAAGCGGAAGAAGCTGATAAACAAGTTGATCAAAAGTCATCAGAAAATTTGTTGGCCGAATTGGAGCGACTTTAACCGGTAGGTGTATTGCTTGTTTCTGCTTCAGAATTTGTTGTATTACCCGTGTTTAGGGGTCTTTCCGGTTCTAATTTCTTGAAATTAAGATTTATGGCTATCTCTTCCTGTGCCAAACTCACTTTTTCTAAAATTTCTTTTTTGCCGTTCAAGGAGTTGCGGATCTTGATGAATTCGCTCAAATTATTCTGTTCAGTCCCAGTCAGATTATACACTAAGTTTAATTCATTTAAATTGCTTAACTCAGCGGAAAAACCTTTCACTGCAACGGTGGAAGGAGAGATGGTAGTTTTGTATAGTTGAAAACCTTCAGCAGGCTGGCCCTTCACTTGCAATTTTATTGGTATCGACTTTTCTTCGATTTGATCAATCATAACTTTGATTTCTTTGGGTTCTACGGAAACCACTTTAGCTGCCCCGACAGATTCTTTTACTTGTATTGGCAAAGTATTTTCACCCAGTTTTGCCTGGCTAGCATCCACGGTTATTTGCCAATTTTCAGTTTTCAGATCGGCAAGATTATTTGACTTCACTTTCAAATGTACTTTTTCCAAGTCATTCAACACTTGCCAATTTGCCTGCAATCCCTCCACCTTCGGCGTATAACTAAACGGCACCTCCACCACATAGTTTTCCACGCCCACCACAAACAGCCATAATAGTAGTGACGAGACTAAGGCTAACAATTTCAGCTGCCAATTGTTGATAGGGTTAAACCGCATAGGGAGTTTTTAAAATTGCTTTTTCTAGTTTACTTCTGAGTTTTTCCTCACTCAAATTTCTCTCCAAATAACCATTTTGCGCTAAACTGACCATGCCCCTTTCTTCTGAGATGACCAATACAATGGCATCGGTTAAATCACTCAGGCCCAAGGCGGCTTTGTGTCTGGTCCCCAAATCTTTGTGCCTAGCGTCTGTGATATTGGGTAGAATGCATTTTGCCGCTATTATTTTACCGTTATCAATAATTACTGCTCCATCATGCAGGGGACTTTTGTTTGTAAAAATAGTCATCAATAATTCTTCAGACAAGTCAGCATTGATTGCCACGCCAGTTTCAATTTGTTCTTTCAAAGGAATGGTTTTTTGAATAACAATCAAGGCGCCGATTTTCATTTCAGCCATTGAAAAACAGGTACTGACCAGCTCTTTGATCAATTTGTGATTTTGGCTGCCTTTATCAGTGGAAAAAAAAGGATTTTTACCAATTCTTTCCAAGGCTAAACGCAATTCCTGTTGAAAAATTACCGGTATAGCCACCAAAATGACTGTGAAAAACTTATCCAATAACCAGCCCAGTGTCAGTAAGTTTAAGCTTTTGCTAAGTAGAAAGACCAAACTAATTACAATTAATCCCAAGATCACGCTAATCGACCTGGATCCTTTCAGAAAAGAAAAAAGATAATAAATGATGATAGCAACCAGTACAATATCGATAGCTGACTGCCACGGACTTACCTCGGAGTACTGTAAGTTTTGCCAAAAGTCTTCGGCTAGACCGGAGATGCCATTGATAATTGTAGCCAACAATTGACTCATTCAAGGACGGGTTATCTCCAAAAAATGACTCAATTATGATACTCTTTTTTTTCTGAAAATCAAAAAACTCCCCTGGGACTGGGGAGTAAATTTGAATATGGGTCTGTCAACAACTATTTTTTGATTGCTTGAAGCAATTTGTGGCGATTGAAATACAATACTACGCCCAGTCCTACCAGATAGAGAATATCTTCCGGACCTGTTTTGGTAATTTGTTTTTGGTTGTTTGGAGCAGCGCCCTTCATGGCCACATCCTCCAAGGCTGCTGAAGCTTTTTGCGCTTCTGTAACGGGTTTTTCGTCTGCTGCGGGTTTCAATTCCATCATTTCACTGTTATCTGTTGTGTTGTTCACTGTAGGTTCAGTGACTAGTTCAGCAGTGACGGAATCAAGAGTATCAATTGTTGTAGAATCTTCTGCCTCAGCTGAAGAAAGTGATTGATCGCCAGTGCCAACAGTTATTGTGGCTTTTACTGCAGGGTTCAAAGTCGAATAGTATTCCACCTCTACATCATTTTCGAAAAGATATTCATAGGATTCTCCCGGTTGCAAAGTTTGGCTGGTAAAGCTTTCTCCATCTGAAATGCTACCGATAATTGTTTGTTCGTCATTGGACGTATTGGTCCATTTTACTGTTACTCCTTTTTCAATTTTTAAAACTGCTGGTTCAAAGCCGAAGGCCCCAAGGTCAACATTTTTTACCACTACAGCCTCTTCGTTTACAGCAATATCGGTGGTTAATGTGTCTTCGTCATTGGCAGCTACAGCTGCTTCCAGCGAATCAGAGGCCAAAGCGGCATTGTTTTCATCCATAGTAGAATTTGTCTCAGAGTCGACTGTATTGGCAGTAGTATCGCTATTTATAACGTCAGTTTTTACTTGAACCGGCTCCTGTACCCAGTAAGCAAGGTATCCAGCGGCTGCTACAATTACCAGTGCTGCTGCAATCTTGGCCTTGCTGACTGCGAAAACGCTAGTGTTGGCAGTAACGGCTTCTGCTGTTTCCAATTTAGCTTCGGACATTCCGGCAGCATCATCATGCGAAATTTCCAAGTTTGTAGGAGGTACTTCAAACAAGTCTGATTGATCCGGACTTACCGCGATGAAATCGGTATTGTTTGTTGGTTGATCTTGATTAGTCATAAACTGTTGATTTAGTTTTTGTTTTTGTGAAATCCCTACATTCTAGCACAAAAGAGTATGTTATTCGAAGTACAAAACAGCAGAATTCTACAAAATAAGTATACAAATAGCGCACAGATTTTATAATTTTAAAAATCCTCAGCTGAACATCTTGGTGCAAAATCAAAGTGACCAGCTTTGATTTCTTCAGCGGAAAAACTAATAACCGCCTTGCCAAATTCGATGATTTTCAGCTGAGGAAGGGGCTGGGCTGAAGATCTTTAAGCACATTCCTTTCCTCAATGAATTAAACTCTCTCAATGAACAATTCATTATATTATAAAACAAAACAATAAAAACGTCAAGATAGCAAAAAACAAAATAAAAAAAACGATTTGAAATTCGGATTCCTTTCAGTTACATTACTCGCGCTTCGACAGCAGAAAATCTCTTGCTGAAAAAAATGCCAGGGTAGCTCAGTGGTAGAGCGAAGGACTGACCAACAATATTAATAGCTTGCGTCGGTGCCGACGCTGCCCTAGACTAAGCCCAAGCCAAAAATGCCAGGGTAGCTCAGTGGTAGAGCGAAGGACTGACCAACAATATTAATAGCTTGCGTCGGTGCCGACGCTGCCCTAGACTAAGCCCAAGCCAAAAATGCCAGGGTAGCTCAGTGGTAGAGCGAAGGACTGAAAATCCTTGCGTCGGCAGTTCGATTCTGCCCCTTGGCACCACTATTGGTTTAGAGAGCCAGGGTAGCTCAGTGGTAGAGCGAAGGACTGCCAAAGAATATTAATAGCCTTGCGTCGTCAGCGAAGCTGAATTCTGCCCCTTGGCACCACTATTGGTTTAGAGAGCCAGGGTAGCTAAAACACCAAGATGAAATTACTTTGTTTTGATACAGAGACGACAGGAACACCGGTTGATCAAGCTCCATTGGAACGACAACCGCATATTTGTCAATTTGCTGGAATTGTTTATGAGTACGATAATAGCCTGCGTCGCCTGGAGGAAATTTTTCGTTTCGATCAATTGATCAAACCGCCAATCAGCATGCCTCAGGAAGTGATTGCTATCCACGGAATCACGGATGCAAAGGTAGCAACTGCGCCTATATTTGCTGAAGTATCCGAGAAAATTTTCAAAATCTTTCGCAACGTGGATGTAGCTGTAGCGCATAATATCAGCTTTGATCTATTGATGTTGAACAATGAATTTACTCGTTATCGTCAGGATTTACTTGATTATTTGCCAGACTACACCTATGACACCATGGAAGAAACCCGTGAACTTTGTAAATTACCGGGTAAGACTGCGGGAAACTATAAATCCCCTCGATTAACAGAGTTGCATCAATTTTTATTGGGCAAAGACTTTTCCGGAACACACAATGCCATTTTTGATGTGGAAGCGCTGGGGAGATGCTTAAAAGTCCTTTTGGACAAAAATTTATTCCGACCTAAAAAAATCGAAAAGAAGGTAGAACAAGGTTCATTATTTTAGCAAGTTTAAATTTGCTAATTTATTAATAAAACAATCTTCACCGTATTACACTGATTGTACCTTTAATTTTTTTATATGAAAAAGCTCTCCCATACCTGGTCGGTAATGCTTTCTCTGCTGTTGATAGTGCCTATAGTGGCTACAACCGCGCTAGCACAGACCGGTTCCAACACCACAGCGGTGTTTAGTGATTTAGATGCTAATCACCCTTTTAAAACTGGTATTCAATACCTCAAACAAGCACAATTGCTGGAAGGTTATCCCGATGGTAGCTTTAAACCTGCGCAAAACATCAATCGTGCTGAATTTACCAAAATTTTGGTGGGAGCGTTAACTAGTGATCCTAAAGGCGAAAATTGCTTTCAAGACGTTCGTAGTGATTGGTATGCAAAATACGTCTGCGAAGCCAAGTCACGTGGTTTGATTGATGGTTATCCAGATGGAACTTTTCGACCTGCTGAGAATATCAATTTCAGTGAAGCGGCTAAAATAATTGCTAATGCATTTAGTACTGCAAGAATAACCTCTCAGGAAGGCAGTGATTGGTATCTGCCATATGTTCAAACTTTGGCTAGTGAACGGGCTATTCCTCTGACAGTTAATTTTTACAATGAAAACATCACCCGCGATGAAATGGCGGAAATGATCTATCGACTCAAGGCCCAGGTAGAAGACAAAGCCAGTAGGACTACCTCTGAGCTTTCCGGTGAAGGTTTTGTAAAGGCCCGCAGTTGTGCAGAGTTGGCTGAAAGACAGTCTTTTGTTCGCTTCAATCAGTCGATTGATGGCAATTTTCCTGTCATGAGTGTCTCACCTTCTAGAGATGTATTAACAGACGAAAAATCTGCGGTAAATGCTGCTCCTGCCGAGTCAACAGCCGGCGGTTCAGCCGAATACTCCACGACCAATATCCAAGAGGCGGGTGTTGATGAGGGGGACATAATAAAAAATGATGGCAAATACGTCTACATTTTACAAGACGGCAAAATCAAAATTATCGAAGCTTATCCAGCGGGACAAATGAAGGAGCTAGTCAATTTTCAACTGGCCGAACAGGAAAAAGAGAATTTTTATCCTTCCGAACTCTATTTGAATGGTGATATTTTGGTCGCTATCGGCAATAAAAGTACAAATTATTTATACGACTCAGCCGATATAGACAGCTCAGCCAAGATGATTATGCCGCCGATCTACTATCGCAACCGGACTAAAGTTTATGTAGTTGATATTAAGGATCGTAGCAAACCAAAAGTACTGCGGGCGGTAGAGTTTGACGGCAATTTACAGCATTCGCGACGTGTAGATGATTATCTCTACGTAGTTCTCAACCAGTACTCCAACTTCTATCCAATGCCTTATAGGTCAATGACAGAGCCAATGGTCGAAGACAGCTCCGCTGACAATAATGCAGCAGAATCTGAATTTGTGGATACCCTGCCTAAAATGCTTGATACAACTGTCAATAAAGAAGAGTTAGTGGCTCCTTGTGATCAAGTTTACATTTTGCCTAAGCCAGCACAGCCAAATTATGTCATTGCTGCGGCAATTCCGCTCAATAATTTGAAGCAAACCGTGAAAAGAGTTGTAATTGAAGGAGATGTTGATCAAATGTATGCTTCAGCGGAAAATCTGTATTTGATCGTTAGTAATTGGTATGGCCCTTTTCAAGGTGAAACTCAACGTCCTTCCAGCAAAATTTACCGTTTAGCGATTGATCAAAATAACATCAGTTTCGCAGCTGAAGGCAAAGTTCCTGGAACTGTTTTAAATCAATTTTCGATGGATGAACATCGGGGGTATTTGCGCATCGCCACTACTACCACCGATTGGTCCAGCTCAAGTCAAAGTTCCAATAATCAGCTATACATTTTGGATCGCAATTTGAAAATTAGCGGTAAACTGGAAAATTTGGCTCCTGGAGAAAGGATTTATTCTGCACGTTTTATGGGTGATAGAGGTTACCTGGTTACTTTCAAAAATGTTGATCCCTTATTTGTTTTTGACTTAAAAGATCCAGCCATGCCCAAAGTTCTGGGAGAGTTAAAAATCCCCGGCTACAGCGACTACCTGCACCCCTATGATGAAAACCATTTAATTGGTTTTGGTAAAGACGTGGAGGCTCCAGAAGATGGTTCAGAGCAGATTCGTTGGGATGATATCAAGGGTTTCAAAATGGGACTTTTTGATGTCACTGATCCAAACAACCCCAAGCAAAAATACACAGTTACAATAGGTGATACAGGGACTTATTCTGAACTTCTCTACAATCATAAAGCACTGCTTTTTGATCAAGAAAAAAATCTCATTGCCTTTCCAATCACCGAAACTGCAGCTGTAGAGAACGCGCAATGTGGCAAATTTACCTATTCAAATTGCCCAACCACCTGCAACAAGGTGTGCGTACCAAGTACTTGTTCCTATGAAAATGGTGTAAAAATTTGTACCAGTGATTGTGACGGTGCCAAGAGCTGTCAGGATTTTGATTACAAACAAACCAAAACTGTATTTGATGGTGCGTATGTGTATGGATTGAGCTTGCAGGATGGCTTCAAACTGAAGGGTAAAATCACCCACTTAACAGCTCAGGATCAATCCGATTTAGCTAGCAAAGGTTATGCAGATTACAACAAAACAATCAATCGTCTATTATATATTGGCGACAATTTATATTCAATTTCTCGTGCATCATTGTTGGCAAACAAGTTAAGTGACCTGACTGCTGTTGGTAGAATCGATTTCCAAACCGATTGGTCAAATATTTGGGAGTATTAGAAAAGGTGTAATCACAGTACAGCCGGAGTACGCAAACTCCGGCTTTTTCTTTTTCCACAACTCATCTAAAATGAAATGGTAATAGCAAAATTATTGTGGCCTCCATCAAAATTCATCCCAGCTGGCTTACCGCCCTCTCTGAGGAATTTCATCAAGAATATTTCCAGCTTTTGACCGCTTTTGTGAAAAGTGAATATCAAAGTCATACCGTTTACCCACCCGGTAAAGAAATTTTCCAAGCTTTTGAACTATGTCCATTTGATCAGGTCAAATTAGTGGTGCTTGGCCAGGATCCTTACCATGGCCCAGGCCAGGCCAATGGTCTTTGTTTTGCGGTAAATGCGGGTATTTCTTTACCACCTTCATTGCAAAATATCTATAAAGAAATTCAGAGTGACCTGGGTTGCGATATACCACAGTCTGGAGATTTGAGCGGATGGGCTAAACAGGGGGTTTTATTACTGAACGCTACCTTGACTGTCCGCGCCAATCAGGCAGGTTCGCATCAAAAAAAAGGTTGGGAACTTTTTACCGATGCTGTTGTAAAAACACTATCCGATCAAAAACAGAACTTGGTCTTCCTGCTATGGGGGAAGTATGCTCAAGAGAAAGGTAAAATTATTGATCGATCCAAACATTGCGTTCTCAGCGCGGCACATCCTTCGCCTTTTTCAGCCTATCATGGTTTTTTTGGTTGCAGACACTTTAGTCAAGCCAATCAATATTTATCAGACCACCAAATTAAACCAATTGATTGGGGAAATCTGAAATAAATGTTTTATAGACTGCATTTCTTTGCTAAGATAAAAGTAAATAAAAAAAAATCGTGCAAGAACAGCAAAATAAGCTACTCAACATTCTGTCTGAATTAAAAATTACTTATCGAGCCTTTGAGCACGAAGCCTCTTTTCACGTTGGAGATAATGATGAGCATGCCAAGGATTTTCAAGGAGCGAGAACAAAAAATTTATTCCTAAGGAATAAAAAAGGTCATCAACACTATTTGGTGGTTATGAAAGATAATAAAGCAGCTGACTTAGCAAAACTGAGAGAATTCGTAGACGATAGTAAATTGGGGATGGCTTCAGACGATCGTTTAATGCAGTTTTTGGGTGTGAAGCCCGGTAGTGTGTCCACATTCGCTTTGATCAATGACCTGCAGAAGCATGTTAAAGTAATTGTGGATCAAGACATTTTTGAGGAGAAGTATGTTTATCTTCATCCACTAATCAATACTCAAACTTTTGAAATTTCTAGTACGGATTATCGACGCTTTCTGGATTATACTGGAAATCACTATTCACTTTACCAATTTTAAGCATGCTGAAAGCAATTTTAGTCGACTGTGTGCCCCTGGAGATGAGCAAAGAAGACTCCGAATATCGACTCAAAGAGGCTGAAAGCTTAATAAAAACCTATGGTGGAGTAGTGTTACTGAAATCAATTCAACGTAAAATCAAGCCGGTTTATGCTACTTATTTGGGTACCGGTAGATTGAATGAGTTAAAAGAGGAGGGTATGAAAATTGGCGCTAATATTTTGATCGTCAATAATGAATTAAAACCCATGCAGAGCTACAATTTGGGAGAAATATTGAGCAAGGTCAATATGCAAGTCTGGGATCGAATCGATTTGATCTTAAAAATTTTCCAGAAGCATGCCGATACCAAAGAAGCTAAACTGGAAATCCAATTGGCCAGTATCAAACACATGGGCCCAAGAATTTATGGTATGGGAATGGAGCTGTCTCGTCAGGGTGGTGGAATCGGTGGTAGGGGATTGGGTGAAACCAATTTGGAAATCATGAAACGACACTTAGCACAGCAAACACGTGGCATTGAAAAAGAGTTGGAGCGATGTGCGCAAGGCAGACAACTACATCGCTTGGCAAGGGAACGAAAAAATCTCAAAACAGTTAGTATCATCGGCTATACCAATGCCGGTAAGTCGACACTGCTTAATGCCTTAACCAATAAAGGTGCTTTGTCTGCCGATAAACTATTTGCCACCTTGGATACCAGAGTAGGCAAAATGTACCTGCCAGACGGCGGCCAGGAAGTGCTGATTTCGGACACTATTGGATTTATTCAGGATTTACCACATTCTTTGATCAAATCTTTTGCTTCCACATTGGAAGAAACGATTCATGCTGATTTACTATTGCATGTCATTGACTTGAGCGATCCTCGTTGGGAGCAAAAAATAGCCGTAGTTAATGAAGTTTTGACTAGTTTGAAAGTCAATGAAAAGCCGACAATTTTTGTTTTCAATAAAATTGATGCTCTACCATCTAAATTCGCTCTCAAACCAATAGCCAAGCAATTTGAGCGCATGAGTCCCGTTTTTCTTTCAGCTCAAAATAAATCTGGTTTTGAATCATTGCGCCAAGCTATTACTGACCTTTTATTTTAAACTCTATGCCGAATTCTACACCACAAGCAGACTTGGGAGTTATCGGTTTGGCGGTAATGGGAGCAAATCTAGCTCTCAATCTTGCCAATCATCACTACCAAGTGGCAGTCTATAACAGAACTTTTGCTCGGACTGAGGAATTGACGCGGCAGCACCCGTCCGCCAATTTGCTACCTGCAACTGACCTCAAGGCCTTTGTCACTTCTTTAAAGCTGCCGCGCAAAATCATTATCATGGTAAAGGCGGGCTCTGCAGTTGATGAAGTAATCTCCGAACTACGTCCATATTTGACTGCAGGCGATATTTTGATTGATGCCGGTAATTCCTGGTATCAGGATACGCAAAGAAGGAGTAAGGAGCTTTTTAATCATGACATTGAGTACGTTGGTTTAGGAGTTTCAGGAGGGGAGGAGGGGGCTCTGGTGGGGCCTAGCCTGATGCCCGGATGCACCACCAGTACCTGGAATCAGATTAAGCCGTTCTTGGAAGCAATAGCGGCAAAGGATTTTGCTGGTAATCCCTGTGTGGGTTTATTGGGGACGGATGGAGCAGGGCATTATGTTAAGATGATACACAATGGGATTGAATATGCGCAGATGCAGAGCTTGGCAGAAGCCTTTTCCATTTTGCGCAGCTCGGGTCTCAGCAACGCCGAAATCGCAGATGTCTTTGAGGACTGGAATGAAGGTCAACTGGCATCTTTTCTAATCTCCTTAATTCCGGCTATTTTGAGGAAAAAAGATCTCATCTCTGGTGGTGATTTAATTGACTATGTTTCAGATAAAGCCCAACAAAAAGGCACCGGAGCCTGGACCGGGAAAGAAGCTTTGGAACAGATGATACCGACCACTGCTATCATTGAGTCTGTATTTGTTCGATCAATTTCTCCAAACCATGCTCTCCGGCTCAATCTGGGCGAAATCTACCGTGATTTGCTGCATCCCAATACACAAAGCAAAAAGCATTCTAGAATGAAACCCAAGGTATTGGAATCAGCACTCCTGGCGGCTCAGCTTATTACTTATGCTCAAGGATTGGCACTGCTACTAGAAGCCGCCAAAACACATCAGTGGGAGATAAGTCTCGCGGAGGTTGTGCGCCTCTGGCAAGGAGGTTGTATCATCCGTTCGCAATTATTATTGCCAATACAGGAAGTCTTCCTCAAAAATGGTAATTTGGAAAATTTATTGTTATCTGCCCAAATACATCAGTTATTGCTGGCTAGTATCCCAGCTTTGCAAAAAATCAATCTTGAAGCGCTGCAAAATCAGATTCCCACTCCGGTGCTAAGTAGTTGCTTGAGCTATTTTTACATCAATTGCAACGAAAAATTGCCCACGAATTTGATTCAAGCCTTACGCGATTGCTTTGGTGCTCATACCTATCAAAGAATCGACCGTGACGGTGACTTTCACACAGATTGGTTAACCCCTACGACATGAGCAAAATTACAGTACAAGATCCGCAAAGACTAATTCTCTTCGGAGCTACCGGCGACTTGGCACAAATCAAACTTTTTCCAGCATTATTTGAGCTTTTCCAGGAAGCCAGACTACCCGCCGATTTTGGAATTATCGGTTTTGGTCGTACTCCGCTAGACACAGAACAATTTCAGCAAAAAGTTGCCAACAGTATTTTGAAGGTATTTCCGGAAGCACAAAATTTACCACAGTTCCTGCAGCTATTCAGCTATTTTGCCGGTCAATATGATCAAGTAGCAGACTTTCAGCGTTTACAGGATTTTATGAAAGAAAGAGGTTATCAAGAAGAGATGATTGTCAGTGCTTATTTTTCCGTACCACCAACAGTTTTCGAACACCTTGCCAATAATTTGGCACAGGCTTGGCCACAACACTTACACGCCAAAATTCGTTTAATCATCGAAAAGCCCTTTGGTTTAAATCATAGTGACGCAGAACATTTACATGGAGTACTAAGCAGTCATTTTCCTTCAGAAAATCTTTTTTTATTGGATCATTTCTTGGGCAAAAAGCCGATACAAAGCATACTCAAGCTACGTCTCGAAAATTCAATCATCAATCTGCTCTTACGTGGGCCGGAAATCGCCTCCATCCAAATCATCGCTGATGAAACAGCAGAGGTAGGACAAAGAATCGGTTATTATGACCAGGTTGGAGCTGCAAAAGACATGCTGCAATCCCATTTGTTACAGATTTTAGCTTTGATCACAATGGATATTCCGCTTTCACCCACTGTGGAAAGCATTCAGAGAGAAAAACAAAATATTCTCTCCGCTTTACGTTTTTCAGGTGCAGCTCAGGATTTATTTTTGGGACAGTATCAGGGGTATTTGGATAGTCCGCAAGTTCAAGCTAATTCTGAGATTGAAACCTACATCGCAATCAAATTATTTTTGGATCGTCGTGATTGGTATAATGTACCGATTTACTTGAGGACTGGTAAGAAAATGGCTCAAAACCAGACCAAAGTTATTATCACCTTCAAAAAGATGCCGTTTCAGTCAGTAGATGTTCCTGCCAACACCTTGATTTTCGAGGCTAAACCGGGAGAAAGTCTCAGTGTCAGTCTGAGCCTTCCCAATGATGAGCAGTACAACTTTCAAACACCGCTTTTCGAGCCTGTTATGTTGCAACAATCCATTACCTGCAACACATCTGGTTGCCTGGGTGATTATGCCAGTTTGCTTTTGGACATCATGAGCAATCGCAAAATCTACTTTGTCAGTTATCCAGAAATTCTATCGGCCTGGAAATTGTTGGATTATTTGTCTGAGGTGAAGCAAAAATTAGGCCTAAAACCGCAGATTTATGCCAATGGAGGTCCGATTGACCATGAAACAATTAACTTTTCCCATGATCAAAAAATTCAACAGTCTACGTGAATTGATAGACTATACTGTCACTCAAACCGTTCAGGAAGTACAAAAAGCCATTAACAGCAATGGTTTGGCTTACCTGGGACTTTCCGGAGGCAGTACCCCAGGTCCTATCTATCAAAAACTCGGTCAATATCAGGGCTTGGATTGGTCAAAAACACAAGTTTATTTAATGGATGAACGTTATGTGGAATTGGACAGTCCCAAATCCAACTTCAGTTTGATCAATTCTGAACTTTTTCGCCAACAAAGAAAAAAGTCGGCACCACCTAATTTTCACTTCCCCAATACCAATTTAAGCCTCAAACAGTGCGCGGCAGATTACGGCCAACAATTAGCTAAAATTCCACATCAAGAATTGGATTTAGTGATGCTCGGGATGGGACCGGATGGACATTTTGCCTCCATTTTCCCTGGATTTACCGCTTTCGACACTGAAGAATTGGCATTGATTACTGAAAATGACAATTTTGCTATCCGTAAACGCATTACTGTCTGTCCTCGCTTAATTATGAAAAGTAAACGCTTACTAATCCTCATCAGAGGAGCGGAGAAAAAGCTCGCTTTTCAAGAATTTGTTTATGGCACAAAAACAGCTTCAGTCTTCCCAGCTCATTATCTAAAAGCCCATCCTAATTTTGAGCTGTTGTACGCGGAGATTGAATAATCATTAGTCCATCAAAACTTCCCAGGTCTGCCTGGCGCATTGGTCCCAACTAAATTTGGCAAGTTGTTTTTCTCCTTCCAAAATCAAACGTGAGATCAACATACCGTCAGAGGCCAAACGTTTCATTCCTACGCTGATCTCTTCGGTTTTTAAAGGATTTACCAAATAAGCTGCCTTCCCAGCGATTTCCGGCATGGCAGTCAGATTGGAAGTCAAGACCGGACGTCTGAAAGCAAAAGCTTCCAAAATTGGGAGTCCAAAACCTTCGCAAAGAGTAGGGAATACCAATAAACGACATTTTTGAAGCAAAAAGTTTTTTTCATCCTCAGTCACATATCCAGTGAATTTAACGCTATCTTGTAGTCCCACTTCTTCTACTTTCGCCAATACCGCTTCCGCTCCTTGTCCATTTTTCCCTGCCAGAACCAGTTTCCAGCCGGGAAATTCCTGCAAAAAACGTTTAAAAGCCTCTACAACTCGCACCAAATTTTTTTTGAATTCAATTCTACCAACGTATAGCATTGTTAAATCACCATCAGCGATACCTAGTCGTTGTAAATGAGTGTTTTTTTGACTTTCTGACCACTTTAAAAGCAAAGGGTTTTTATCGCCCGTCAAGTCTGGTCCGCCATGATAAATTACTTCGATTTTTTTTTCCGGACAATTAAAAAATTTGATCAAATCAGCTTTGGTAGCTTGGCTAGGAACAATTAATTTTGTAGCTTTTTGTACTGCTCGGGCTGTACTCCACTTCAATAAAGTATAATTTTTGAAATCGTACGCGGGTCTGAGTTCCGGATACATGAAAGCCAAATCATGTACTGTTAAAATAGTTTTTTTGGGTGTGTATAGCGGTAAAATATGTGATGGTACAAATAATTTATCCACTTGATGAGTTAGTAATTCCCAAGAAAGTCGCCCTTGTGTCCAGAGTTTCTTGCCGGGAATAATTTTTTTATAAACATTGAAAGGTAATTCTTCTTCAAATTGCAAATCCTGCTGAAGAAATAGCTTGGTTTTGGTGTGATGGTCTCTACCCAGCAAAGGTATCAAATGATTGAGCAGATGGTATGAATACCACTCAACTCCGGTAGGGTCTTTGATTTTGTAACGCGAAGCGTCAATTGCCAATTGCATAGAATTTGCTAAGTCGATTGTCATTTTAGCTTAAAGGAGAGGGGAGGGAAAGCGAATGTCATAATCTAACTGACTATCAAAATTAAGTTTTTTTGAACATACTTAAAAAAAATATCTCTTCAACACCGGCCGCGCGCAGCACGCGCGCGGCTTCCTCCAAAGTAGCGTAAGTGGTGGCGACATCATCAAAGATTACTAATTGCCTGGGAGGTAAAGTCCCCAAAATAACGGCATATGCCTGATTCAGATTCTTGGCTCTGGACTCAGCAGACAGTTCCATTTGAGCCTTTGTCTGGCGCTTTTTAGTTAACAAATTGTGGATACTACGGCAACCGGCAGTTTTCAGCAATAAATCAACTTGATTAAACCCACGACTTTTTTGCTTTTTATAATGCATCGGTATGCTGCAAATCGGCATCATGGGCAGCACAGGACGCAGTAAGTTACCCAATTCGATCACCATATTGGAATAACCCGAGTATTTTAGTAAATGTAAAGCTTTAATTGTCCAACAATCTGTATCGTAGTGAAAGAAATAGGCTGCCTGGTGCCGCCCCTCCTGCCAGTGCCAAGACAGCTTCTGGTAAGCTTGCAGATAACATTTTCTACACACCGTACTACCGCCAGCACCACATCCCAAGCAGGTAGTTGGAAAAAAAAGATTACCGATCAATGTTAAGATTTTACTGCCAAAATGTATTGCCATCTTTGCAAGATAATTGTTTTCTGATACTATCAAAGCGACTTAAACTAATCCTAAATAAAAACTAAAAGTCTATGCCGTCTAAATCAAAAGCATCATCGAAAAAAATCAAAACCAGCCGCAAACAATCTTTAATTAAGCCAAATCATGCCAATTCTGAACAGCTTAAAACCAGCGCTCGGTCGAGTAGCCAAATGGCTACGAAGAAATTATCCCAAAGCCAAGGCAATTTACCAAAAACTCAGCCAATCAAAGTTGCTGAACCTTATTCTCTCCATCATCAGCTACTTGCTGCAATTAAAACTACTCCGTCGCAGCTGGCGCAAGAATTTACCAAAGAGGTAGCAGAACTGGAAAGTCCCCAAAAAATCTGGTTTTTGCCAATGCGAATCGCGTTTGTTCTGAATGCTATCTATTATCTGGCTTTTGCCGCCATAACACTCTTGGGTAGTTTTCAGGGTTTTGGACAAATATCGCCTTTTTTCACTTTACCTTTTGATCCTTCCATCGGTAATTTACTACTTTTGGAAATCTCAGGTGTTTTTGCTGGTATAGTAGCGC
This sequence comes from uncultured Candidatus Peribacteria bacterium, assembly GCA_964546505.1. Classification (GTDB taxonomy): domain Bacteria; phylum Patescibacteriota; class Gracilibacteria; order UBA1369; family UBA1369; genus CAZJJZ01. The sequence goes on along the minus strand of CAZJJZ010000004.1, from coordinate 24,194 downwards.
TTACCATGTTACATGCCGTGTCTGAGCCTCTGCGCTATAAATGGCTTTATTTCTTATTTGTTTTCTTTATTCTGCCCGCTGGAATTGTCAATAATCTAGCCAAGCTGCAATTAGATACAACAATTCAGTTTCAAAATTACCTCTTTTTTGATACAGTTGTCACGGTAATACTATGGGGAATAAATTTCATCAGCTTATTCGCTTTCCTCAAAACTTTGCGTCGTAAATCATAACTTATTCTCATGCAAGATCAAAATACCAGCAATCCAGGAAGTGGCACGCCAGGTAATTCCAATCCACAAGGAGATCAACACACAAGTCAAGGTTCTCAGCCACAAGGTCAGCAAGATGATCAAGCAAATATGTCAGATCCAGCAGCTGGCACGACGGAACCTGAAGATAATACTCCTGCTAACTTCCGTTTAGGTAGCATGCTGCCTGCTCAGCTCAAAGTTGCTATTCCGGCACATCAACTAAAATTTGATGAGCAACATTTTTTGAGACTGCTTGCGGGCTCACTATCACTCAGTAAAGTAGAAAAAAAGAAAATTATTGAAAGCATTCCCAAACTGAGACAAGAGCAAGTTGATGAATTAATCCGCATTTTTGAAGAAGAAATCGAAAAATTTGCAGCATTGAATGCCAAACATGTTCCACAATTGGAAAAAATGGCCAAGCAACAATATTTAGATTGGCAAGATTTGGAAACAGAAGCAGTCGCAGCCAACAAAAAACAGGACGACCAAGCCAAAGCCGACGAAATCAGAAAGAGTTTGGGATTGTAGGAATTAAGTCAGCGAATTAAGGAAAGCTGGACTTTTTCACTATCTGCGACATTTTTAAGTTCTTGATCCGCAGTCCAAAAAGTTCCGTCATTTACTTTGGTAAAAGCCAAACCTATGGCATCGCCAAGTGCTATCGGATATTTGCTTTTTAAATATGATGCGAAGTGAGTTATGTCATAATCAACATACTTAAATACGCCCAAGAAGGGAGTGTCTAACAGAGCAATTAGTCGATTTCTTAATTGATTAGATCTCAATTGCGAGACTTTGTATTCAACTTCGCAAAGGTTAATTTGGTGAATCATAGTAGATTCGATTTTTGCTTCACTTTCTCTGAGTAATTGGGCGACCTTTTCACTGCCCCTTTCTCCTTTGATTAAGCATAAAAGAGCAGATGCGTCTAAAATATGCATGATAATTTTAACTATACTTTCTTTTTTCTATCTCTAATTCTTCCTGCCTGTATTTTCTAATTTCTTCAACTGAATCCCAGGAATCATCTTTCAAAAATCCTGTAATATTTTTCAACCAAGTTTCAAAATCATTTGCTGCTGGTTTTGGAACAATTGTTAATTCACCATTACCAGTTTCCATCCAAACCACATCGGTGTTTTTATCGATTTTATACTTTTGGCGAACCCATGCTGGGATCGTGATTTGAAACTTACTGGTTGGCCGGGAAGTTGTGAGTGGCATGTAGTAAGAATTTATGTATAAAAGTAATACAATGATAGCGAAAGTAAGTGTGTATGTCAATTTTAAATACCTCAGCCAAATTTTAGCTGAGGTATTTATTTGAGCAGACCGAAGTAGTTTATTGTGTTCTCTCTGCCAAAAGCAATTGGCATTGTTCTTGTAATTGTGTGTTTTCAGCTAATTCGGAACATCTGGAGAGTTTTCCTTCAGAAATGACTGAGTTAAATTTTTGAGCCAGTAATCTTTCTTGAATATTCTTCTGGCAATATTCTTTATAACCGGCAGTTTTTAGTTCTGCGCATTGATCGAGCTTAATTTCCGCCAAAGCTTGATTGTAAATGGCTACCTCTGCAGCAGAAACCGGACCTTTAACTCCAGTAGCAGTGATCGTTTCCTGACAGTTTTTAGCTTGGAACTCAGACAATTCTCCACAACGCGCAGCGTCAAAACTTTCTAAAATTTCTCTACTTAACATAGAATTAACTAGGTCACTTGTCTGACGTAAACAGAATTCTTTAGACTCTGCGGTTTTTAAGTTATCGCAAGAAAGCAATTTTTCCTGCGGCTTGATTTCCATCGTAGCGGTTTGAGTAGACTGAACTGCAGGGACTTCAGCCTTAGGAGCTGGAGCAGGTGCTTCATTCACAGAAGTACAAGCGGTCACAGCAATTATCCCAAAGAGGGAAGTGGCAAGCAGCATTTTTTTTGTCATGTTCATATTTTTAAACATAAATTATTATTTAACCTTCTTCTCCAAAGCTTCCAAACGGCTTTCCAAAGTATCCAATTTTGCCTTCAATTCAGCATTTTCTTTCTCCAAATTTGCCACTTTTGAGTCAACCTTGGCATTTAATTCTTTAATGGCGTTGACGATGACAGAGGTGAGTTTGGAGTAGTCTAGACTGTAAATGCCTTCACTATCTTGCTTTACGATTTCAGGAACTATGTTTTTAATCTCTTGAGCAATAAAGCCAATGTCATCTGTATTATCGCTATTCCATGTATATTTCACAGGACGCAGTTTTAATAAGTCTCCTAAACCGTATTTCAGATTGTTAATATCATGTTTGAGGCGCGAGTCGGAAGATAATTGGACTCCATTTGCAAAGACTCTATTAGAACTTCTAATATCTCCGTTAACTTGCAACAAAGTACCACTTGCAGGAATAGCATCGGTACCTCCTACAGTTAATGGTCTTGCAAAGTAATTGTATGTTCCGCCATAACCCCAACTGAAATGACTTCCATCAAACCATCCCGCTTCTTTGCCCTGTGCATATAAAAACCCACCATCTATATTGGTAACTCTGGTGTTAAGTGCACCTTCAGTATTGAATGCGCCTTGAGAGTAGACTGAGCCTTCAGAAAAAATTGCATGTCTTTCGGAGCCAGATGCAGGAGTAGCAGCGTAAATACTATAGGCTTTACCACCAGAGTTATTACGTGCAAATCCGTAAACACCAATTGCTCTACCTGTTCCTCCAGAAGCTGCGCTATTATCTACAGTCCAAAAATATCCTGCAATTGATTCATTATTGCCAACAGTATTGGTTGCAGTTGCCCTAATACCATATGCTCCACCATTTCCATTGTCAGTAGAATCAATAATCAGGGCATTGGTATTGCCTGAATTGTTTGATTTATCAAGAGTCAAGCCATTTGCTTCAATGTCACCGTTTACATCTAATTTTGTAGAAGGTGTTGTTGTACCAATCCCCACATTACCATTACGTAATACTGTTAGTAGTTGAGAACCGCCGCCTCCCATCGTACTTCCACCGGATGAACTAATGCTAAATGCATCAGAATTGATGGCAGTTGATAGAGCGCTCCAGGAAGTGCCGTTAGTTTGAAATTTTCTGACCTCAGTCCAAATTACATTCTTTTGTTGATTCACTGTTGAATACTCTTTTATTTCAACATTGGATGGAGTCTCAAATTGGCCAACTATACTTTCGGTTTTATTAATTGACTGAGTGAAATTATTCTCGTTCTTTCCTTGGCTCTCTGAGATACTTAAAGTGTTTTGTAAGTTTGTTGAATCACTACTAATGAGCATTGAATCGCTTGCATCACCATCATCTGTTAAAAATATTTCAAATAAATTCTTCTTAAATTTCAATGTCGAATCATAATAGGGGTCGTTATATGGGTTGCTATCGGGTTGTTGATCTAATTTAAATGTTGTTTCACCTTCAGAGTTTATACTCAGTAAATCATTTTTTGTACCATCTTGATTGTATCTACCGACCACAAACCATTTCCCAGCCATGTTTGGAATGCCTGCTACTAGCGCATGTGGCTCCATAAATAACCCCCATCTGCCAAGACCATTTTTTGAGCCACTTGTGAATCTATCAAAGCCACGAGTGATTAGCGGTTTGTCCTCACCAGCTAAAGCAACACCCTGGTCATTGATCTGTACAAGATTTCTTTCTGGATTTGCTTCACCGTCTTTTCTTGAGAGAGACAATCCATCTGTAAATGATAGTATATTAAAAATTTTTCCACCTGGTGCACCGTATGAATTAGACACCTCATACTTTCCAGGTGCAAATGTATTGGTTGAAATTGTACTTCCATCCTGATTCTGCAGTGTTGCTTTTTCTCTATCCAAAGTAAGAGTCGCATTTTGCGCTGAAGCACCGACATTATTTGTTATTACAACTTTGCCAGCACTTAAACTGGATTCTAAGTCACTCATCGATAACCTTGACGATGAATAATAACATCCTGCACTTAATTGTGTGGAGCTCTGACCAGTTGCTGCATCATGCAAAAGTGTTAAAAATGAACCTCCATTAAACAAAGAACAAGCAGGATTGGCATCACCAATTTCAATTTTTCCACTATTGGCATCAATCTTTATACCTCCCCAACCACCCTCGCCAGAATTCGCAAGTTGATTCCATATTTGATGAACATTGTCTGCCGCTTTATACACTAGTGGTGCGATAGGAAGACACTTTGCATCGATGTCAGCTTGAGAATTTAAGCCAGTCTTGCTTGGATCAACTTTAAATGATCCCTCAGGACATTTATAAGTTGTAGGATTATAGGGATAATTAGATACTTGGCAGCCTCTTTCACAAGAGAATGCCCAATATTGATCTCTTCCATATTGATCTTTACCCAATGTTTTTCCACTCACCACGGGACAAACAGTATTAATATTATCAGATCTAACTTCCGGGCTACACTTTCCAAGACCGTCTTGTTTATAAAAATGCGTTCCAGGGTTTTCTTCCTGGCATGTAGAATTCGTAATTGCTACAAAACAATTATTACTGTAACTACTGGCAAATGTAGCTGTAGGTATAGTGGCAATTGAGACAGTTGCCACAAAAAGATATTTTAAGTAAGTTTTCATTTTTTTTTAGTTATGTATTTATTGGCAACAAGCAAATGGTATAGGTGCAAGATCACACGGTCTTAATGCAAATGTGGAGGAGGTATTGCTCCAGGTTGCGCCTGAGATTGTATTAGCGGGATTCGCAGCATCACTATTTGCAGACCAGCCTCTACAATCATTAGTTTCAGATGCATCATATGCTGAAGGTCCTTTACTAACCCAGGCGAAGCCAGCAGGTGTTACGTTACCTACTGTTACTAATTTAGGTTGATTCATTGTAACAATTTCTGTGGGTGTGCAAACATGAGCACCAGGGTATTGTGTTCCAAACTCTGCAGAACACTTGGCATTTGCCTCTGCGTAACCTCCAACATTTCCGTTGAACTTCAAAGACGTATAGCCTAAAAATCGAGCATACGCACTTCTCTTTTCAGTATTATCAGGAAATTTTATCCCAGAAAAGCTGGCGACAGGCAAATTATCATTTGGCGGTTCGCTTGCCGGCGCAGCAATTGCGACGCTCACAATTGTTATCAGCAAGCCGCAGATGGCGCCATAGGCAAAATATTTTTTGTTTTTCATTTTGGCGATTTAATAAAAGTATCAGAACATTCTAACACATTTTCAAATCACGCGCAAAACAAAAAAGCCCAGCAAATGCTGGGCTCTAATTCAAATTATACTATTCGCAGTTCACGAAAAAGTAATTATCTTTCAAATTTGTATTTTTTGAGGTGAATGTTGCGTAGCATGTATCATTTCTAATAAAGGTCGTTGGAATTGAGTAAGTTAGTCCAGGTCCAATTTCTCCAAAAGAATAACTTGGTCCGCATGTAACTGCATTTAATCCACTTGGGCAGGTTAATCTCACAGTTAAACTTATTCCACCATATACAGCTGAATTGCTCAGCAATTTGTAGCTAACCCCCTGACTTTTATAGTCTTTACCAGTCTGATCTACTTGTAAATTAACAAACTGTTGAGGATTCCAACTACTTCTACAATCACCATTTAAACATATTTGTTTTGAAGTACCATTAGTTCCTACCTTAACATCATCAGCAAAATAATTTGAATTTCCACCAAATCCCCAACTAAATTCATTCCCATCAAAATGCCCAGCTTCTTTTCCAGAGGCGTATAAGAATGGTCCAAAATTAGTATATTTCTGAAATCTTTGTTCAAACTTATCATTAGCTAAAATAGCGCCACCAGCACTAATGGATTTTCCAGCTGTAACCCATTCTTTACTAGCGATAGAATTGTCAGCAGATATCCAGCCATCACCAAAAATTGTCACAACTTTTGTTCCAACAAAATTAGCAATTTTACAACCAGAACCACATGATGTATTTGTGATTGAAGTATTTCCAATAATATTTGCCCCGCCTTTTTCCACAGAAAGACCATTGCCTGCTGTGACACCGCCGTCAACTTCTAAACTTCCTTGTGCTGTTATCCAACCATCGCCAAAAATCGTAACTGTTTTGCTCCCAATAAATTCAGCAATTTTACAACTTGGACCACACTTACTGTCTTGTGTGATAATTCTCTTAGAATTCACGTTATTAGCTTCATTGATATTATTGCTATTAAGATCAAGAGCTTTGGTTGCTTGATGATTCCCCAAATTATCGCCGGAAGCTGTAACGCTTAAATTCCCCAGAGAGTCAATTTTTACATTAGAAGCCTTAATCTGACCATTATCTCCAATACCTAAAAGCTTATCTTTACTATTTTTTAAAGAATCAATGTAAAGGCTTTGACCAATAACTTTGATTGTACCAAAAGCAGCAATATTTACAGGAGTTTCAATGCTGCAAGTTACTGTTTGCCCGATACTTAAGTTTCCTGGAGGGGTTAAAGTGCCACCTTCAGAAAGGCAGTTACTTCTAAACGTATCGCAGAAATTAACCATGTTTCTTGTGCATGTAGTTTGACTGAGTGTCCCCGTGCCTTGAACATCCAAAATTGCTTGAGGGGTGGTTGTTCCAATGCCGACCTTCCCATCAGGTAAAATATTAATTGACTGCCATTTTCCAGCAACCTGGTCCCAGAACTGGTAGAAAGTGTTAGTAGCTTTCTTCAAGAAATAGCCAGTTTCAAAACATTCATCACTCTCAACTTTTTTATTAGCATTAAGATCTATATGAGTATTTCCAATTGGACAAATAGGATCCACTTTTGGGACGTTTTTTTCTACAGTTTTAGATGGTATAAGTGGTGTGCAGCCATTACTGCAGCTAAACTGCCAGGTCTCACCAGCTGATAAAGTAAAAGGTGGTTTTGCTGCAGCGCAATCTTTTTGTACGTCATTAATTCTTGGATAACAATCTTTGATGGTTGTAGAATTAAGCTGTTTTTGATAGTAAACATCTTTTCCAGGTTGGCCAGGACACTTGGCTGCCTTATAGCAAGACTCACTGAGGGCTGAAACCCCAAAGGGTAGAGAAAAAGTGATCAAAATAGTCAAAAACTTATACTGAATTTTCATATTTAAAAAGATGAATGTTATTTATTTACAACAAGCCATTGGTAATTGAGACTTGCAAATAGTTACAAATGAACTTCTACTTTCAAAGTCCCAGAAAGATCCATAATACTCAGGATCACTGGAGGTCCAGCCAATACAATCATTTGCCGCAACAGTATCGTAACCAGGAGGTCCATTGTTGATCCATGCAAAAGAGTTCAAGTTTAGCATTTTTTGTGGACTGTATTCGTAACTATTAATTATCTCATTTGCTGAACAAACATGAGAACCGGGGTAATCCGCATTACAAAGCATCTTTGCTACATTATAGCCTGTTGCCTGTAAAGGCTGTAAAGCACCGTTATATCCATTTTTCGTCACCCCCACAAACTGTGGGTAAGCACTAACCTGCTCAGTTTGATCAGGAAACTTGATGCCGCTGAAAGTGGCTAATGGTAAATTGCTGTCTGCTGAAGGTGTGGCCTTTGGGCCGGTTTCTGCCATCACAAAAGCTGTAGAAACCAAAACAGTTACTGCTATTAGCCAAGTTATCAATCTAGCGAACTTGATATGGGAAGTTGTTTTTTTTCTTTTCATTTTTGTGTTATGAGTTTTTTTTCAATCTGATGATACAAAAATGATCATTTATTGGCAAGTCCATTATGAAAATATGAACCTATACTTTTCAGGGTAAATTTGGTTGAGCAAACTCGACATTTTGCCAACTTTCCAAGGCAACTATTCTACAAAAAATGTTGCCATACTTTCGTCAATTTGACCTTTTTCATCCATCACTTGCAGTCTCACGGTTTTGTTTCCAGACAGCTGATAATTGATGGTATAGATTGAGAAATAGGAAAAGTCTGTATCAAACAAAATATCATCCTTACCGGTATAATTGCTATCCCAGCGATATTTGAGTAATTTTGTGGCGTCATCATTACTTTGATTCGCGTTGAAGTAGTAAATTCCTTTTCTCAAAGATTCAACTTGAAAATCGGCTTTGGGTGGCAAGTCCATTCTCACGGTAATATCAAAATAGGTATCATCAATTAAACCTTCGGGATCAGCTGCTTGCATTTTCACCCTAAATGTCCCCACTTGATCAAAACGATGATTCCAGCTGGTTTTGGTGCTCCATGGAGTATCATAATGACCATCTCCATTCCAATCAAAGCGGTAATTTAAATTATTTCTGGGGTATTGATCATCACTGGACAATCCAGTATCAAAATTTAATATTTGACCTTCAAAAACTGTCTCAGCCGAGACCACAAAATGTGCTCTGGGAGGAGTGTTCTGCACTATAGTTATTTTGGTAGATTTACTGACTATATTTCCTGCTGGATCCAGTACTTGCATAGTAACAGTATAATCTCCCACTTCAGGGTATTGAAAAGTAACCCTTGGGGTAGCGGAAAAGTAAGTATCAGGCATACCATCACTGGTAAAATCCCAACGAAATCGCAAAGAATCATTACTATATGTAGTGGAATTGGCTTGTCCACTAAAAGTAAAAACAGTCGCGGTTGTTCCAGCTGATTTATTATTGCTATTACTGATATTATTCGTAACCTGAATGCCCAAATCGCCCGGAGGGGGGATTATTGGCTTCTGATAATTCAATAGTTCTGCAGGTACATTTTCATGTGACCCTGTTACAAAAGGATCATAAAAAGGAGTTCTATAATACCAGACATTCTCGGTAGTAGTTTTTAAGTTTGACCACCAGCTGCCTGATTGCGGATTAGGGGTGTCTAATTTTTGTAGTTCAATGGTCTGTGTTGGTGATGGCGTAGAGGCGGGGGAGCCGTTGGAAAAATTCATGCTGCCGGCAGGGAAATTTCCGGGAATAGGCCTGGAATCGCGTAATACTGCGGATTGTCCCACCTTACCGGTATATCCAAATCCAGTTTGGGGCTGATAAACTTCCATGCCATTACCATTCGTCCTCACATAGGGTACATCAAACAACTCTGTGGTATCTTGAAATACTCCAGCTTGAACCAAATTTGGGTACAAGGAACTTGCTAAAAATGTTGTAAAGATAGCAGCTCGAATTGTAAATACTCTAGCTCTAAACATAGAATGTTAGAAACAAAATTAGAGTATTTTATACAACAAAGACGGGGGAAAGTCAAGGAGTGAGCGTATTGCAGATTTAATTATCGTTACGCCTGATCTCAATCTTGATATTATCCGCTACACTAGGCATCGTTGGCGCCCAAGCTGGCCAGCTCACAATCTCCACACGTTCGATTTCTGCTAAATTTTGAATAAAATCCTTAGCCTCACGAATGTCTTTACCAATGACTTGCTCTTTAATTTTCCGTATCAACCGCTCACCATTTTCTTTCTTGGGACTGACTTCAAATTCTTCTATTCCCTTAATGGTAGCGGTAATTGTGATTTTTTTGGCGTTATCATCATTATTAGCAATACGGTAGCTGAGTGAATCTTCATCTATGAAAGCCAAACTTTTTTCCGGATTTTTCTTGAGACGTAATTCATTTTTCAAAATGCTCAACATTTCATCTTTATTATAAGCAATTCCTGTTGCCACCATACGCCCTTTCACATCAAAAGACTCCAATTTTTGCCCTGCCAAATTTTCTGGAATAATGATTTCTGGTGTTCCCATTTGTATAGTGTTTTTGCCTTCCAGCAGAGCTAGAGCTGTTTTTTGTTCTTGATTTTTCTTGTCTATCAAACTCTTTAATTCCACAGCCGCCGCAGCTTTTAATTCATTATCCATTTTAGTTCTAGCGGCCTCGATGTCTTCTGCGCTAATTAATTTATTGACCTGAGTTTGACCGCCAGCAAATCCTGCTTTACTAACAGCAAAAATCTTTTTCTGATTGTCCGCAGAAAGTCCAGGTAAAAAGAAATTGATATTTTCTGGTAAATTACCTTTTTCACCAATGACTTGGCCAAAAGCATCCAAAGGATCAGCCACCACCTCTGCCTCCAAGACGCCGGGATTCTCTGCTGTGCCGGATGGAACTAAAACTTGACGTTCTAATCTGAAGACTAAGCCATCCGAAGTTTGGAAACGTGTTTTGGGAATGAGCGGCCAGTCATTTCCACTGGTATTTTTAATCAATACTTTACCCCGCGCATTGGTGCCTTGGAAATCCTTTCCAGTCGCTTGATAGGTAAAAACTCTTTCTATTTTGGTGGTTACTTGATAGCTGGGTATCATTTTTGCCGGACGGGTATCCAGCTCAGCTTTATTTCTATCATAATCTGCGAGTGTTACATTACTTGTCACATCTACCACATTGGACTTGGGAGTTAATAAAATTGTCGCCCCGGGAAGTGCAATATAAGAGATAAACAAGAGCAAAATACAGCTCACCAAGATTAAGCCGAAAAGAGCTCTTTTGTTTGGCGTTACCAACACAAATGAAGTTTTCTTTTCTTTTTTGATATTTTCTTTGACATCTGCGGCTCGCAGGGTTTGCTTTTTGGGGATAATCTGAAAGCCTTTGCTGCCTTTGCGAATTAATTCAGAAATCGATAATTTCTTTTCTACCCTGCGGCTGGGACTGGCTTCATCAACACTGTTAATAGTGGCTTTGAGAGGAGTAATTTCATTGTTATCAGAAAATTTTCCAGATACCAATGAAGGGTGTTCTTGTCCCTCTAATTTATCAAAAACTTCAATCCCAACTCTTTGACATAAATTCAGCCCATTACTGTCATTGGTGATAATAAAGATTTTCTTTTCCAAATCTTCAGCTTTGCGTTTGAGAATTTTTAAATTGATAGCGCTTTGAAATAAAACCGCTCTCTGGGGCACTACCAAGTAAATGCTTTTGAACTTTAATTTGGCTATTTTATCAAAAACCGAAGTAATTTCGTCATCAATTTCCACGTAAATCACTTTGCGGTTTTTTAGCTCTTTTTTTACCGTTTCTTCTTTGGTTTCGCTGATTCGTTTTTTTTGAATAGCCATAATGTTTATATTTGCATTAAGCGAACAACTTTTTTGAGCAATTTTGCCAGAATTTGCTCTTCGCCAACATATTCCAGGGCGATATTTGCCAAAGACATCGGCGTCACGTCTTCCGGATCTTTCATTAATCGTGTTTCATCTAACATATTAGTAATCATTTTCGGTTCCACAAAACTAATCTGTGGTTTTTTGGGAAAGGGCAATTTTTGAGTCCATTCTCTGCTTTCTAAAATTTCTTTGATTTCTGGCAAATTGGAGCCGCCTCCACACAACAGTATTCGAGAAGGTAAAATATCTAAATTTGTTAATTCACTTAGCGTCAAAGCTACTCCTGACACCCATACTTCACAGTCACTCTTCATCGCTTCACGTACGATTTTGTGAGATTGTTTTTCTAATTTTTCTTCAGAAATAGAAATGTGATACTTTTCTTTTAAACCGTAA
>CAZJJZ010000004.1:0-12476 GCA_964546505.1 uncultured Candidatus Peribacteria bacterium | reverse complement strand
GAGAGCGCCTGAGCTAGTCTTTTGGTAAATGTTCTACCCCCCAAAGTGAACATTTTAGTACCGACCACGCTACCATTATTCACTACTGCTAAATCAGTTGTTCCTCCACCAATGTCAATAAAAATAGCGCTAAAAGTGCCACCGTCCTCATTCCCCAGACAGCGGGCTACGGCATAAGGTTCAGCAGTAATCGCTAATAAATCCATTCCCAGCTCCGCTGCAATGGTTTGCAATGAACCAAAATGCACTAAGGGGGCGAAGGCATTGAAAATACTAATCGTAACTTCCTTGCCTTGAAATCCTAAAGGATTGGAAACTTTGTAGCCATCTATGCGTACATCCACAATCGCTGCATTAACCAATTTGATATCGATTTCGTTATAGCCTGTTTCATATGCCATTTCTGAGCGAACTTCGTCAAAAGCCTTCCATTGAACTTTATGAACAATATTTTTCAACTCAGCCAAATCAATTTTAGTGTCCGGTTCGCGACGAGTATAGGAAATTGTGGTTGTAGCGCCTTTTACCAGTTCTCCGGCAATGCCCATGACCAACTGATTGGCCCTTACTCCAGCCATCTTTTCTGCCTGATTGATCGCCTCATGGCAATTATTAATAACCGCACCGATATCCGTTACAGCACCACTGCTCATATCGCCCAGTCTCTGTTTCTTTTTTCCCACGCCCAATATGCGACCTTTATTGCCCTCGGCACTACAAATCAATGCTTTAACTTGTTCCGTACCGATGTCCAAGGCCAAATAAATCTGCCCTTTGGGTTTCGCTTTAGTTTTTTTAAAAAGAGCCATCAAATTATACCATTATTTTTTATTTTCTATGCCACAGCAAGTGCAAAAATTTTATTCTCCGACTTGCTCCAAGTCAATCAGTAAATTAATAACCTTTGCGCCAGCGTTGATATTTCTCCAGTAACCAGATTAGCCAATAACGTGCGGAGAAAGCATAGTCTTGGCAATGTAAAAGATGTTTGCCGGCACCGCCAAATCCCTTTTTGAAAAAACTTAAACCAGCCCAGGGGTGTTTGGGGGCATCTTCAATTACGCCGTAAAAGCTGTATTCCGGAAAACCGCGTTTTTTGGCTTCCTGAATCGCCTCCCATTGAATTAGGTAGGAAGAAGGGATTTTGTTAAAATTTTCATCGGAGGCTCCATGATGATAGTATGCACGTCCTTCATAAAACATGATAATTGCTCCCGAAATAATTTGCCCATCATATTCTGCCAAATAAATTTTGATGGCGTCCAGCGGCGCGAAAACCGCTCTTTGCGCGTCCAAAAACTGTTTACTCCAGGGGATAAAGCCTTGCCGTCTGGCGGTTTTCTCATGCAAAAGATAAAATTGATTCAACATTTCTTGGGAATCTCCGGTCAGAATTTTAACACCGTCTTTTTTTGCTTTGTTGATACCATAGCGATTATTTTTCCTCATTTCTGCCAGTAAAGTTTGATCATTTTTGGTAATATCCAACCGCCAATCCAGTTCAGGATGCATCATATGCACTGGCGCTGGTCTAAAACCTGCTTGTTGATAAGTGATCAGATTCTCTTTGTTGTCTGAACATAAAGGGCTGATTCGCAAAAAGTCGATTTTCAAATTCTGCTGCTGCCACTTTTTCCAGAAGTCAATCACCAACTCCAATTCTGCAGTCGAAAAATTACCATAAGGACAAAATAAATAGACACCCCTTTTGGCTTTGAACAAAATAAATAGCCAGCTTTTCAGTATTTCCGTTTTGTCCTGCAGCAATACATAAAAGGCTTGATTGCCAATTTTTTCTTGTAATTGGCCATATTCAAAGGCTTGCAAAAAGGAGCGATCAGCCTGGGCGATTTTGTCCTGCCCTACCCTATAGTCTGTGCGATTGTTAGTCAGCGATAATCTTTTCATCGGCAATTATTTTTACAATTTTGTTAACATCAGCTTTATTTAGACTAGTTATAGTCGGCAAATTTATGACCTGCAAACAGGCTTTTTCTGCCATCGGCGCCATACCTGATTGATAGCCTGAAGCTTCAGCTTTGACATCACGAGGCGCTACTTCTACAGCATACCAATCGCCCAACACGATATTGCTATCTTTAGCCCGTCGTAAAATTTGTTCCGGATTCTTCACCAACAGAGGATAACGCAACCAGCAGGCTCCCGGAAAATGTTCAGGATTGGGGGCGTAGAGCAGAGCTTTTGGAGCGGCTTTGTGAAGTGCGTGATAATACTCTTGAGCCAAAATCTGCCTTTTTTGATTGATCTGATCTAATTCATTGAGCTGACCAAGGGCGATTTGCGCCAGGGCATTTGGCAATTTTCGGGCGAGGGGAGTATTGGGCTGGGCTTGTTTTTCCGCAGCTGTCACTTCCAGATTAATCAGCTTTAGTTTCTGAGACCAGACCAGCAAGAGCTTGCCCAGAACTCCGACGTGATAAAGCTTTTTTGCCAACCAAGTTATGATGAAGTGATTAAGTGTTTGCCAAGTCCAAAACAAGGAAGCTTCCGGCAAATCCTGCCAAAGTTTTGCTATTGACGGGACTATCTGCTGATTATTGCATACCACAACACCACCATTAACACAGGAAATAACTTTGCTTCTACCTAAACTAAAAATCGCCAAGTCACCAACCGTCCCCACCATTTTTTGTTCAGTTATTTTGGCGCCCAGAGCATGGGCACAATCTTCAATCAAATAAACCCTCTTTTCCTTTGTGAATTGGCTTATTTCCATAGTGTCTGGAGTGGGAATGCCAAAAGTATGTTGAATTATCACGGCCTTGGTCTTGTCGGTAAATTTGGCTTTGATATTTGATAAGCTGATATTCATTGATTTTGGGTCGAGATCGGCAAAAACCGGCACTAAACCATTCCACTTAATAGCATTCACGACTACCTGACAGGTAAATGCCTGCAAAATCACTTCTGAGCCGGCCGGCAGATCAAGGGCTTTAATTGCCAAATAAAGTGCTTCCCGGCCGGCTCCCACAGGCCATGCACCTTCAAAACTGCCCCAATCTCTAAATTTCTCTCTCAGCTTCTGCCTGGCTTTCCCCTGGCGCCACTGCAACCACCGTCCGGGCCAGATCAAAAAAGCCAAGGCTTGCAGTACATCTGCAGCTTGCAAATTGGGCGCCAGGGCGATGTGAATTAATTTTTTAGTCATTTTGTTTCAACTGTAAAAACTTTTGGAGGGCAATTTCCGCGCCCCTGGATTCAAACAATACTACCGAGGGCTGACCTTTGGTTTGTTGCTGTAAAATTTGCCATATTTGCTGTTGATTACCTTCGATAAACTGAAAATCCTTCAGTCGAGTTTTGGCCAAACCTTTCTCCAACTCTTCAGCAAAATCCAAAGAGGTCAAAAGTGCAAAATCAGCCACTTCGCCGATTTTTTTGCCTACTCTCCAATGCTCGCTGGCTGATTTTTCGCCCAATTCTATCATACCGGGGAAAACGACAATTTTACGATAATCCTGAAAACAATTGAGATAATTTAAGGCGGCGATTACTCCATCCGGATTGGCATTATAACTATCGTCAATAATATATAATTGCTGATTAATTTTTTGCAATTGCATGACTTTGTCGGGAGCCTTTAAGTTGGGCAATTCAGCGCAGATTTCCTCAAGCGTCATCCCCAGTTCCAAAGCTGCGCAAACAGCGCCTAAAACATTAGGTATATTCTGTTTGCCAAACATCTTCAAGCGCACATGATGAGAGTTGATTTCCAAATCTATGGCCTCAGGTGTCACGATAATGTTTTCGGCCTTGATTTTGACCAATTGATCTTTTTCTTTATGGTCAGTGCTGAAGCCGACAACTTTGGCGAACTTGGCCTCGTGAGCCATTAATTTGGCCGTTTCATTATCAAAATTAAAAATACCACAGCCATTTTTTGGTAAAGACTCGATTAGTTCTGCCTTTGCTCTTTTGATATTCTCCAAAGAGCCAAATAAAGCTAAGTGCGAATCTTTTACAGCTGTAATGATCCCGATTTGTGGACGCACCAGGTCACCGATTTTTTTGATTTCGCCAATTTTATAGGCGCCCATTTCACAGATAAATATCTGATGCTCTGGTTTGAGGTCTTGCAAGATGACTTGTGCCACACCGATGTCTACATTGATATTTTTGGGTGTTTTCAGAACGGCATATCGTTTGCTCAATATCTGATACAAAAATTCTTTAGTGCTACTTTTACCGTAAGAACCGGTAATGCCTATTACCTTTAATTGAGGAAATTTCTTGAGTTTGGCTGCAGCTTGGCGAATAGTACGATTTTTTAGAAAAATAGACAGCGGCGCAAAGAACAACACCGAACAGGCCACAATCGGCAATCCCATTAATGACAAAATAGCCAAAATAACAGTTAACATTTGCCAGTTGTTGCTGAAGAATGGAAAAATCACTAATGGCAAAGTGACCAAGAATAAATTTAATACGAGTAATAATTTGGCTTTGAGAGTCCAAATCGGACGAAAAAGTTTCCTTTTGGTGATTCTGAATAGTAAATCTAGCCAATCGACCAAAAAAATCGCTAATGCCGATAGGGTTAGCCAAAATTCATTTCTGATAATCAACAGATTGATCAACAGACTCAAGCCAAGCGCCCATTTGGTTAAGGAATTCCAATTGATGATTCTGCTTAATCCTGATCGCGTGCTAAGCATTTCCCAAAAACGATCCCAACGATATTCTTTGAGTTGCCAAACATACAAAAAATAAATTACCCAATTCAAACTGGCGACTGCGTACAAACCGATCATTATCGCCAAGTAAATTTCACTTGATGCTGAAAAAAACATCATATTTGCTTATCATAAATAAATTGATCTATCCATAAGACTATCTTTTTGGCGAATCTTTGATGCACATTATGCGTTCCACCCCTAATTATTTTAGCTTGAGATTGATTAATCAGTGCGAGCATTGTTCCTGCGTCAATCACCGGTACATAACGATCCATAGTACCCCAGACAATCAAAGCGGGGACTTTAATTTTGGGTAAATAGGGTGTCAAATCTTCATTGATAGAGTTCAAAAATGTTGCCACCATTGTGCCCTTGCTGGTTTCATAATCATGAACATATAGCAATTTGTAAATAGTTTTACGTAAAAGTGGTTGAAAGACCTTTAATAAAGGCACCGAAAACACCTTTTTGACAAACTTGGAGATATATTCGACTATGATCAAGCCTCTGGTTTTAGGTCTTTTGATAGCTGCCGCCGCAATCAAGATCATTCTGGTCAAGAGGGGAGGGTGAGCACTGGCGTGTTTAATAGCGACACGGCCGCCAAAGGAATGTACCACCAGCGCGTATTGCTGGCCTGGTATGGTCGCAGCCAAAAAATTTTCCAAAAAAGCGACATAGTCTTCTATGTGCCAAGCTTTATTAGGCCTATCGCTCTCGCCAAAACCTGGCATATCCACTGCCAAACAGTGATATTGATTCAGATCGAGCTGTTTAATAATTGGCAGCCAGCTATCTTTGCTACCCCCCCAGCCATGGAGAAATACTAAATTTAAACCTTTTCCCACCTCCAAGTAGTTGATATCCAAATCTTCGATTTTGACCTTTTTGTTTATCATATTGAGCGTCACAAGGCAGATAATCAGGCGGATTCTAAATCAAAGCTGTCCCTGCGGCAATCCTAAAAAATCCGCATACTGAATTTTTGGTGAGTTTTCTTGTTGTAAGATAGTTTTTCTGTTATATTACCAACATCAAATTTTAAATATTTTGATATGTCAACATTTGAATCCTACGTTTCCCAAAATACTGCACTTAAATCTGGTTTCTTAGCCAAAGTTTTTTTGTTCTTTGGTCTGGCTATCCTCACCACGGCCGCTGGTGCCTATGTTGGTCTTAACTATTTTGCCAACCTGTTTTTATCAACTCCTGCGATGATGGTAATGTTTGTGATCCAATTGATTATGATTTTTTCCGCCAAATGGTGGAGTAAAAAAGCCCCACTATCCTATTTGATGTTTGCGGCATTCGCTTTTATATCTGGATTCACAGTAGTTCCACTTTTGGGTTATGTACTAGCGGTTACTGGTAGTTTCAACTTGATACTTCAGGCATTATTGGCCACGGCCTTGATGTTTTCCGGTGCGGCCATTTTTGGTTATACCACCAATCTCAATCTGCAGGGCATGCGTGGTTTTTTGACTTTGGCGGTATTGGGAATGGTCATTGTGTCCATCATTGGCATCTTTTTACCTTGGGGCAGTACTTTTGAAATGATTTTTGCCGGTGTCGGTGTTTTGGTCTTTAGCGCCTATGCCATGTATGATATTCAAATGATCAAAAATTACCCGGAAAATGCCTATATTGACGCTGCTTTACAACTGTATTTGGATATCTTTAATCTTTTCATCTACATTGTTCGCCTTATTCTTTCATTGAATCGAAACTAATGGCTAATTCAACTTGGAATATCCTGAAAATTGGTGGGGTTTGGAATTCTCCCACCGGTACAATGGATAAACAGCATTTTACAGTGCGGCCTGATTTTGCCGAAGAGGATCAAATTAAATTAAAGCAAAATCTGGATTTTGATTTGGAAATTTACCGTATCAAGGAGGGTTTGGCGGTCATAGTCAAGAATTTGCAGGCGCAAGCTATTCAACATTGCTCCAAATGTCTTGATCAATTGCAATTTTCTATACATGTGGATGAGAGTGAGCGCAAATTTCTGGCGCCAGATCCAATGAACGAACCAGAATTATTCGAAAATTTTCTGATCAACGTCAAAGAAATGACCATTGATATCGCGGAATTTATCCGGCAAGAAATTATCTTGCATTTTCCTTTAATTCCAGTATGCTCTGATCGCTGTAAAGGGCTATGCTCTGCCTGTGGAGCGAATTTAAATCACCAGAAGCACCATTCTGATTGTCAGGTAACTACAGCAAAAAACGACAGTGATACTTCTTACAAACCTTTTGCTAATTTAAAAGATCTCATTCAGTAAAACTTTAAACAACTATGGCTAAGCATCCAGTACCAAAGTACAAAACCACCCGGGCTAAAAGTAAGCAAAGACACTCCACTTTTATGTCTAACACTCGCAAAAAACTTGCCGGTGTTGTTACTAAAATGCAAAATTTGGAAAAGAAAGGCAATCTGGCATTACGCGCCAAAACAACCAAAAAAATAGTCAAAAAGGTCAAAGCTTAATTGGCGTCATAACCCTAAATAGGGTATAATAGGTCGATATTTAACAATTACTTATGGCTAGTTATCGTCACCTTGCCCGTGTAGCAGTTATGCAAACACTCTTTGCTTACGAGTTTAGAGCTGGTAGTGCAGAGCCAGATTTGCAGGCTAATTTAAAAGAATACGCCGACAAGCTCAAAGATGATAGTTTTGCCATAGATCTACTCCAAGCTGTTTTGAAGCATCAGGAGGAAATTCATCGTATAATTACAGAAATGGCACCGGAATGGCCCATTGCCAGAATAGCTCCGATTGATCGAGTAATTCTGGAAATCGGAATTTGTGAATTGCTACATTCTGCGGATGTACCGCCAATTGTAGCAATCAATGAAGCGATTGAAATGGCCAAGTCCTTTGGTGACACCAACAGTGGCAAATTCATCAATGGTGTCTTGAGTAGCGTGATGACAAAATATAGACCATTAGAAGCTGAAAAAAATGGAACAAAAGCCGGAAAAAAACAAAAATCTGCAAAATAGATATCAGGCTTTGATCCAACGTCTTAACCTGGAATTTAAAGATCTAGAATTACTGGATTTGGCATTCGTGCACAAGTCTTATCTTAATGAACATCGGAGACTGAAAGAAAGTCACAATGAACGTTTGGAGTTTTTAGGTGATGCTGTGTTGGAATTGGCAGTTACCGAGTATCTATACAAAAAATACCCAGATCAAGAAGAGGGTGTATTAACTAATTGGCGCACGGCGTTGGTACAGGGAAAGCATTTGGCAACAATTGCCGAGGAATTGGATTTGGGCATCTATTTGTACCTCTCCAAAGGGGAGGAAAGGTCAGGGGGCAGGCAAAAGGGGTATTTATTAGCCAATACCTTGGAGGCTTTGATTGGTGCGTATTATTTAGATCGTGGATATCGCCAAACGATGAAATTCATTGGACATTTTATCTTGAGTAGATTGGATGAAATTTTAGCCAAAGGAGAGCATATCGACGCAAAATCACGATTTCAGGAATTAGCACAAGAAAAACTTGGCATCACACCTGAATATCGCTTTTTGTCCGAAAGCGGTCCGGATCATCAAAAAGTATTTACCATGGGTTTGTTTTTGGGGGTGCAAAAAATAGCGGAAGGCAACGGCTCAAGTAAGCAAAAAGCTGAACAAGAAGCTGCAAAAGCAGGTCTGAGAGTGAAAAAATGGGAGTAAACTAATTTCTAATCGGCGTTTCCACAGCATTGACTGCGGAGGTGGCAGTATTTTCTGGCGTCTGATTGTTTCTTGAGTAAATATACATACCTACAAAAACCAAAAGCACCAATACAATCAATACCAACAACCACTTTCCAAAGTCCTGATACATCTCTTTTAAGCTTTTTTTGGGCATCTTTGATCAAAAATCTTAAACACAAAATAGCGGATTTCTTCTATTTAGCCAAGTATTTTTTCTATCAGCAACTTTAATTCGGGATGAACTAAGTTTTCACGCACAGTACCTTGCTGTATCGTTTCAAGAAAGGGTAATGTGCCCAATACCGGCCAATCCCTCATTGACCACATTTCTGTAGGAATTTCTTTGGACATGTTAAAAACAACTCCACGGCCGCTCACACCAAATTGCCTAGCCATTTTCGCAGACTTTAAGCTGTCATGTACAGCAGTAGCGGCCGCAGTACTCACTACAAGCCATTGATCAATCGTTAAGCTATTCAATACAGTGAGAGGTACATCGCCAGTTCCGGGAGGTAAATCCAAAAGTAAATAATCCAATTCACCCCATTCGGTGTCATGTATCAATTGTTCCAGGGCTTTAGATAATATTGGACCACGCCACATAATCGGCTGATCTTTGGCTTCTTGAATACCCTCCATGGAGATGACTTTCAATCCTGCGTAGTCGGCAGGTAAGATTTTGCGATGCGCATTTGTTATCAATTTTTGCACTTTTCCAAGTGTTGTCATCACATTGGGACAATCCAAATCGAGGTCCAATAAACCCACGCGATAGCCTTTTTGAGCCATGGCCATAGACAAATGACTGGCCAAGAAGGTTTTACCCACTCCACCTTTGCCGCTGTGAATAGCCCAGATTTGTTTGATTCCTGAAGGTTTAGTGACGCGTAAGTTGGTGGAATTTGCAAAAAAGTTTTCATTTTTCAAACCACTGATATGTGGCCATTCAACCTCCGTCTGTATAGCTTTGGCTAAATTATTTAATAATACCGGTAATGGAATTTTGTATTTTTGGGCAATTTCCACTACTGAGCAGTCCGCTTTGATACCAGCCACTTCAATACCAAAACTCGCCAACACCTGCTCTGCCTCCGGGTGATTCTGGCGAAGTTGATTCCAATTTTCCGTACCGTTGATTTTTTTCATAATAACTTTTGCAAAGCCATTGCAGAGCTATTATATTGATTAAAACTATTCTGTCATCATGATACAAGAATTTTCTGCTGGATTTGTGATTTTTCGGGTACAAGAAGGGCAAAGACTGTATTTGATTCTACACTGCAGGGATGGTCACTATGATCTATGCAAAGGACATTTGGAAAAAGGCGAAAATAATTTTCAAGCAGCTCTGCGTGAATTGTGGGAGGAGACTGGCATAATTGATCCACAAGTGATCTCAGGCTATGAAGAACAAATCAGTTACGAGTACATTCGTGGTAAAAATTTAGTCCGTGAATCAGTAACTTTTTTCCTTGCACAAACTGCCACGCCTGACATTCAGATTTCTGATGAACATCTACGTTATCTCTGGCTGGATTATTCGTCAGCATTACGAACCATTACTTTTGAAAATACTAAAAATATACTTGTAGAAGCAGAACAACACTTAACAAAATGACAATGCAACTAAAATCACAAATCAAACTCCAAAACAATGATCAATATATACTGATTCCCGCCTGTGCTGATGCAAAAAACTGGCATCCTCTGGTTGATTCCTGGATCAGCGCGCAGATGCACAAACAACAAATTAAGTTGAAAGTCGGAGAAATACACCTGCTATACCCCAACGATCACCAAACTGTCGTCGTCTTTGGTCTGGGTAATGCTCAAGAAATCACAGCCACCAAAGTTCGTCGCGCCAGCGCTGTAGCTGTAAAATCGCTGATAGCAAAAAAACCAAAGCATTTGGCATTACATTTGATACCAGAGCTGATGCCATTTTTGCAATCACTGGCAGAGGGAATTGGTCTGGCAAATTATCAACCTGCTAAATTCAAAACTTCCAAAAATTCAGAAGAAAAACCACAGACCATCGAGAGTCTCATGATCAGTAGCTCTCCAAAATTATCTTCTGAACAAATTCAACACCTCAAAAATGGTCTGAAAATTGCCGACAGCGTTAATTTAGTGAGAGATTTGGTTAATGCGCCACCAAATTATGTCAACCCAAAAACTATGGCAGAACAAGCCAAGAAATTGGCAAAGAACAGTGGATTCAAAGTATCAGTAATCGAAAAGGTTCAGTTGGAAAAATTGGGACTAGGCGCTTTACTCGGTGTGAACCGAGGTTCAGAAATTGGCGCAAAATTGGTAGTAATGGAATATTCTCCACCCAAAGTATCTGGCAAACCAATCGCTCTGGTAGGGAAGGGGGTTACTTTTGATACCGGAGGCATAAACCTAAAACCCAGTGATGCAATGGATTGGATGAAGATGGATATGGCGGGGGCGGCTGTGGTGCTGGGAGTGTTTAACTTACTCAGAGACCTCAAGGTGCGACAGAAAGTGATAGGATTATTGCCTTTGACCGATAATTCTGTAGATGCGTTGGCGCAAAAACCACAAGACATTGTCACTTCTTTTAGCGGAAAAACTATTGAAATTGGTAACACTGACGCGGAAGGTCGTTTGATTTTGGCGGATGCAATTAGTTATGCAATCAAAAAGTATCAGCCTGCTCAAATTGTTGATATCGCTACTTTAACTGGTGCCTGTATGATAGCCTTGGGAGATTGTTTGGCTGGTCTTTTTGGCAACAATGTTGATTTGATCAAACAATTGCAAGCCTCTGCAGAGCGCACCGGTGAAGAAGTTTGGCATTTACCCATTCACGAAAAACACCGAGAAGAGATGAAAGGAAAATTCGCGGACTTAAATAATGTTAGCGGATCCAGATTGGGTGGTGCTTCAACTGCTGCGGCCTTCTTGGAAGAATTCGTGGAAAAAACTCCCTGGGCACATTTGGATATAGCAGGGGTGGCCAAACCCGCCAAGGTTTGGGATACTGAACATGATGGTGCTACTGGCTTCGGAGTGCGCTTACTCATCGATTTTTTGCTACAATAAGCTAGCTCAGTAGATTTGACATATCGTGGTTTTAGTTGTACCTTCTCGCCATAGGCATTCTTAGCTTTTTTCGCAGCATGGTGCTGAGGAAAAACTAGGTGCTTCGGTCCATGAAAATCAGGAGATTCAGAAATGTTCAAAAACCTCTTCGTGGGCCTGATGGCCCTGGTATTCGTCCTCTTCAGCGTCCCTGCCCTCGCGGGCAGCGGACCTTCGCCGATTGTCATTGACTCTGGCGATGCGTTCTGGCCTGCCAGCGTCGTGCACAACGGCAGTCAAATATACGTATATGGTTCTTCCACCAGAACTGGTACCACTGGAGGGCGTGACATCTCGCGCCTTCACTACAATGGTAGCACTTGGAGTCATCAGTTTCTGACTGGTGAAGCCAATACTGCCGGGGACAGCGAGCGCTTTCCTCTGGTGTGCCCTAGCGGCAGTTTCTGTGCTGGAAAGGTCTACTTCCAGCGATTGGGAGTGGCAAAGACTGTTCGCTGCGACATTGCTGATGATGGCGTGAGCACGTCCAACTGCTTGGACAACCTTCCGTTCAGTGACGTGTTTGTCATTGGTCCAATGGCGCTTTCCAGCAACACCGGAAAGCTTCTCGTGTACATAGATCCAACCAGCTTCAAGGAGCTGGATCTGTCTACGGGAAGCACTACTGCCTTGACGGCATGCGGTGCTCCGGGTAATGGCGGTAGCTCCATGGGATTGTTCAACGGCTTCTTCTACTTCACGTCCAACAGCACTGGAACGATTGGAGGGTTCGATGTAATGCGTATGGCCTGGACAGGCTCAACCTGCTCGGGAAGTCGCGTTAACATGAACGACTTGTCGACCTACGGCACGGTCAACACATCTAACAACGAGATGATTGCCGTGGTTGACACCACCACCGGCGACCTGTTCTACCTCGCCACCACTCCTTCCAACCAGGTCCTCTGGGCAATCAACCAGGTCTGCGGAGACAATCGTTGCAACGGCAAC
>CAZJJZ010000003.1:50600-58308 GCA_964546505.1 uncultured Candidatus Peribacteria bacterium | reverse complement strand
CCCACCAGAATCAAAGGAAACGGCGCATTGCGGCGTTATTTTTGGTTCGCTCGCACGCCTACTAATGTAGGCTTAGCTCGTCTCACGCAAAAATGCCTTGCACTGCACCGTTTCCTTTGATTCTGTGCTTTGGTTCTCGGTAAACTTTTGTTGGTCGATTATCTTTGGTGCTTAACTCTAGCTGTCTTTTTTCTAGTAGCTGTTGCTAGGTCTAGGGGTGGTGCGGGGGCGCTTTGCTGCCCGCGGGGGAGTTGATGGGGGGATTTTGCTATGCTTCGCTGCAAAATTGGGGGAGTTGATGGGGATTTTTGCTATGCTTCGCTGCAAAAATTTTGATTATAGGATTGGATTACCCTTCTTCCTTTGGAACTCGTACAGGGTCTTGTTTTTTTTAGTAATGACCATTCTGATCACACTTTCATCGATTATTAGTGATAAATTGATTTTGAACTTATATGCTTTTTAGGTATGCTTCACTGGCAAGTTTAAATTAGAAATACAATGATTCAACGCAGTGATTTATTTCAGATTTTGTCCGATAGAGGCTATATTTACCAAAGTACCAATTTGGAGGAAGTGAAGCAGAAATTAACTGGTGAGCCAATTACATTTTACCTTGGTATCGATCCTACTGCTGATAGTTTACATATTGGCCATTTTTTCGCTCTGATGATGTTTCGTTACCTGCAAGATGCTGGACATCAGGGAGTTTTATTAATAGGTGGAGCAACTGCTATGGTTGGTGACCCCACTGCTCGTACGGATTTACGAAAAATGCTCACCAAAGAGCAAGTTGATCACAATTTGGAAGAAGTAAAAACTTTGGCAAAACGTTTCATCAAAACCGATGGTGATAATCCCGCTATAATTGTCAATAATGCTGATTGGTTTAGTGGTTATGACTATGTCTCTTTTATGCGCGATATTGGTGTGCATTTTAATGTCAATAAAATGTTGTCTGCTGATGCTTATGTCAATAGATTGGAGGCGGGCGGACTAACTTTTTTGGAAATGGGTTATATGTTGATGCAGGCTTATGATTTTGTTTATTTGAACAAAAAATATAGTTGTATTTTACAAATAGGAGGTAGCGATCAATGGGGTAATATTACCGCTGGTACCACTTTGCATCGTAAGTTAAATCTAGTGGAAGAAGATAAAACCTTTGCAGGTGACATTTTTGGGATTACCTGTCCTTTACTTGTGAATAAAGATGGGAAAAAAATGGGAAAAACTTCGGGAGGTGCACTTTGGGTAGCTAGAGAAAAAACTACGGTTTATGATTTTTATCAATACTTCTATAATGTCGCGGATGAGGATGTCGGTATGTTGCTCAAATTATTTACTCGCGTGGAACTTGACAAAATTGAGGAGTTGTTGAAGGCAGATATCATAGCTGCCAAGCAATTGATGGCCTTTGAAATTACCAAGTTAGTACATGGGCAGGAAGAAGCTGAGGCAGTTGTAGAAGCTGCGAAAGCACTCTTTGCCGGTTCTGGCGATCTTTCCAATGTTCCCACTTTTCAATTAAATTTGGCTGGTGCTAAGGAAATTACTATTTTAGATTTGGCAACGCAATCCGGCTTTATTTCATCAAAAGGAGAAGTAAGAAGAATTATTGATCAAGGTGGTCTAAGCATTGGTGATCAGAAAATCACTGACTCTACTATGATTGTGAAATTTGCTGATTATCCAGAAGGATATTTAGTCTTAAAGCGCGGCAAGAAACAATTTTTGAAAGTAATTTTCAATTAATATGTTGAGACTGATCGATGTCAATCAAGCAGTTACTTTCCTACTTGCTGGTGAACTGGTAATTCTACCTACTGACACTGTGTATGGGATTGCTGCTTTGGCTAATAATGAAAAGGCGATTGCAAGGGTATTTGAGGTGAAGAGACGGCCTTTGGAAAAAGCTTTGATTTGGCAATTCGCGGAGGTTTCGGAAGTTAAAAAGTTCGTTATTTGGAATGATTGGGCACAACTTTTGGCAGAAAAGTTTTGGCCAGGTCCTTTAACCTTAATTTTACCGAAAACTGATGGTTCAGGAACTTTGGGTGTGCGGATTGCGGATTGTCTTGAGACACGTGAGGTTGTGGAAAAATGCGGTAGTCCATTGGTTATGCCATCAGCAAATATTTCTGGAGAAAAAAGTGCCGTGAATTTTTTGGATTTAAATCACTATTTCGCTGATGAAAAGCGAATTGCTGGAGCAGTTGTATTAGAAAAATTAAAGTATAATCAAGAGTCAACCATTGTCGATTTAACTACATATTCGCCGCGAATATTGCGTGAAGGTGTGATCTCAGCGGGTCAGTTAAATGATTTGTTGGGCTATTCGAATTGAGGCTTTTCCAGAACTGGTAAGTCGGCTGCTACATTGGAATTGCCATCTGTAATTTTCAAAACATCTTTATCAATTTTTGCGAATTCCTTGGCGGCAGAATTGTACATATTAACAGTTGTACCCAGATTGTTTCCCAGTTTTTGCAAATAAGTCTGGTAGCCATTGAGATGTTTGCCCAATTCATCGACACGCTTAATCACCTCTTGGACGTTTTTTTCCATTTCTAAATTTTTGAGTCCCTGTAAGACAGTTTGTAAATAGGCATAAAAGGATGTAGGAGAGACGATGATCACTCTTTTTTCGAAGGCATATTCAATTAAATTTTTGGCATTTAATTCGATAGTACCCTGTTTGTAAATAAGTAGATTATAATAAATTCCTTCTGCAGGAATAAACATAAAAGCAAAGTCTGTGGTGTCTTCTTGTGGTCGGATGTATTTGCTGGTCTCATCGATACGTTTTTTGACGTCGTTTTTAAATTCTTTTTCCAGTTTTTCTCTTTGCACAGCGTCACTCTCTTCCATAATTTGATTGTATTTCTCAAGTGAAAATTTGGAGTCAATTGGGATGACTTTTTCTTTGAGAAAGATAACTGCATCTACAATTTCTCCATTTTTGAATGCATATTGAATCTTGTAACTGTTCGGGGGGAGAATATTTGCCAATAAGGTTTCCAGAAAATATTCTCCTAAAATACCCCTTTGTTTGGGGTTGCGGAGAATGTTTTCCAGTGATTTCATTTGTTCTGCGAAGCCTACTACCTGCTTATTGGTTTCATCCAATTTGGTTAATTTGCTAGTAACGTCTTTAACGATTTCGTAGGTTTGTTTGAATTGAGTTTGTAAAGTGTTGGAATTCTCGACAATTCCTTTTTTGAGATTATCATTTATTTTATCCAGCTGTTGCTGAAGCTCCACGCGATCTTTGTGGCTTGAATCATGCATTTCTTTACGCAAATGATCCAGTAAATCCAGAAACATTTTATTTTGTTGCTCCTGTTGCTGAGGCTGCGCAGAGATATTTCTTAATTGTGAAAGTAGATATACTATTCCACCAAGTATGATGATGATTAGTCCTATGATCAGGTATTCCATATTATTTAAGTTGTTTTTGAATATTTAAAGCAGTTTTGAGACCAGTGATGGTCGCGATTTCATCCAGACTGGCGTTTTTGATTCCTTGTAGAGAGCCAAATTTTTGTAAAAGCTTACGTTCCTTAATTTTACCGACTCCTGGAATAGTAGCAAGCTCTGATTGTAAAAGGTCCTTGCCTCTGATTTGACGATTAAAATCAACTGCGAAGCGGTGTGCTTCGTCTCGGAGGTGTTGAATTAGCAGACGCGATGGGTTGTTGGCGGCTAATTTAATTGACTCTGACCTACCAGGCATGAAAATTTCTTCTTCTTTTTTGGCCAAACTAATGAGGGGAATATTAACTGCAATTTCCCCGCTAGCTTTGATTGCTGATCCTAGCTGCCCCTTCCCACCATCGATGATTATTAGATCGGGCTCACTACTAAAGGAAGGGTCTTCGCGATATTTTTTTCGATCAAGCAAAAAGACCTGTAATTGAGAATCATAACTGATTGGCGATTGAAAATCATTAATAGACTGAAAGCCTTTTTTTAGAAGTGTTTCCTGGCAATGTTGCGGGCAAATCAAATAAATTCTCTGGCCGGCTAGTTTAGCTAATAATTGCTGATAGATTTGCTCTAAGATTGTTGTATCCAGGTTTTCATTGATCAAGATACTTTTACTTTCAGTGTTCGCGATGACACGATAAATCTGTTCTTTTTTCTGAGCAAGTTTGACAATGATATTTTTTGCTTTTTTTTGATGTATGACTTGATAATCCGACTTGGCGGTTTTGAGATATTTCAAGCGTCTAAGAATTACCTCCTGCATGCTAGCAAAATCGTTTGGTTCACCGATGGTATTCTGCGCCAATTTAAAGTGACGATAATGTTCTTTTTTGGGAAATCCGTTCTCAAAAACGACCATGGAAGCCACTGTATGAGTTCCTGATAAATGTGAAATATCATAACATTCAATTCTTTTCGGAATTTTTGGCAGGCCAACTATTTGCGCAAGTTGATCTAGTGCAAGCTGTCTACTTTCAGATAAATTCCCCTCCCATCTTGTTTTGCTCAATTTGGCGAAATTGATGGCATTTTTCAGTGCCAAATCGATCAATTGATCTTTTTTGCCTAGATGTGGAATAGTGATTTTTATTTTTCTACCGGCTAATTCTTGAAGCCATGTTGACAATAATTCATTTTTTTCCAAAGTCTCAGGAATGATGATTTGTTCAGGAAGATCTGAAGAAAGGCTGTAAAATTGAGTAATAAAGTTGGCCAATAATTCTTCACTGTCAGATGTGTTTTCACTGCTAAAAGTCAGGTTTTGTTGATCAATAATTTTGCCATTGCGAATTTGAAAAACACAAAAAAATGTTTTACTGCCCTCGGAAAAAAAGTTAATCACATCACAGTTAAAATAACTGGCGTCCGAAATAATTTGTTTTTCGAAAAGATGTTCTATTTCAGTGATTTGATCACGGATTTTAGCAGCTTGCTCAAATTTCTTGGCTTGTGCTAACTGCAACATTTTATTTTTTAGCTGCTCGACGACGAATTGATATTTGCCTTCCAGGATTTTGATTACCGAATCAATGACTAAATCGTAATCTGCTTGTTGAGGTCTACCGATACAAGGACCAAGACAGCGCTTGATTTGCAGGTCAAGACAAGGGAATTTGATGCTTGCTTTAGTAACCTTGACCAACTGTTTTTGTTGAGGGTCATTTTGGGGATTAGTCCCTAGATCTTGAATGTCCAATTGACAATTACGAAAAGGAAAAATTTTGCGTAAAAGATTGAGTAGTGTGTAGATTCTGCTGGCATTGGTTTTGGGGCCAAAATACTTGGCCTGATCTTTTTGCATCTTGCGTACGACTAATAGTCGTGGGTAATCTTCTTGAACTGTTATTTTGATATAAGCGAAATTTTTGTCGTCTTTCATCAAAATATTATACTTCGGGCGATACTCTTTGATTAAATTGGTTTCCAATATATAAGCTTCCAGCTCAGTATTGGTAAGGATGTATTCCAGGTCCGCGATCTGTTCCACCATTTTAATGGTTTTGGTATTTTGATCTTTGTTGCGTAAAAAATAGCTACTGACACGATTTTTGAGATCTTTGGCTTTACCGATATAAATTATTTCTCCCTCCTGATCTTTCATTTTGTATACTCCGGGCTGATGAGGAATATTTTTGACTAAATGTTTGAGGTATGAGTTCATTTGGTGTAAGTTTTGCTAATGAATAATAACTAATTTTGAGAGTGAGTGAAATCGTTTTTTGAACCGCAAAAATGGACTGATGCAGAAAGAATTCTTGCCACTAGAGCTTATTTTGCTGTCTTTAAACGTGAGCTTACCGATGAGGAATTGTCTCAGTGGTGCCTCGGTGGAAAGTTGCAGCATGCAATGCAACGGACGCCAATTCAGGCAGAACATTTAGGTCGGTCAAAACTTTATGATCACTATTGGCGATTCATCAAAAGATGGAATTGGTTGTGGCGTTTTTTGCCGTTTGTGAGGGCGGTCTATATTTGCAATTATTTCAAATTTGGTATTTTGGACGAGGAGAGCGATATTGATTTGTTCATCGTTGCAGCAAAAGATAGAATTTTTACCGCCAAGTTTTTGGTCACTGTCGTGACATCAATCCTGGGCATTCGGCGACATGGAAACAAGATAAAACGACGTTTTTGTTTAAGTTTTTGGGTCAATGAGGACTTTTTAGACTTAAGGCGATTTTTACTACATCCTTACGATATCTATTTTTACTATTGGCTTATTGCATTGATGCCCTTGTGGGGAAAGCCTGAAATTTTGACAGAGGTAGTAAAGAAAAATTTCTGGATTAGAGAGTATTTACATCTAGATGAAAATTTGTTGACGCCAGCTAATCAAAGAAAGTCTAGTCTGGTCAGTATTTTTGTCGAAAAACTTTTTGCTGGCAAGATTGGTCAGAAATTAGAAAATTATTTGCGACGACGGGCATTGAGTAAATTAGCACAAAAGCAAACTGATAGTCCCAATCGATCGGTAATGATTAGTGATCAACATTTAAAATATCACGAGAATGATCGTCGAGCTGAATTTCGTCGACTATTTGAAGTGAATCTACAACGAGATGGATTTACGCGCGAGCTTGGGGTCGATCGGTTTGTATATAAAATCGATAGCCGTTCCTGAAAACCCGAATCTTTCTCGAAAGTTATTTTCTAGGTAGCGTTGATAAGAGAAGTGATTGATGTCAGGATCGTTAACCAGTAATTCAAAAGTTGGTGGGTTGATACCTACTTGTTTAATGTCATAGAAGCGTAAGACTGTTCTGCCTTTGATCGGTGGTTTGTGTGCCTGAATAATTTCTTGTAATGCTGTTTTTAGCGTTTCTTGATCAATTTCTTTACGTCTTTCCGTGTAGATTTGTTGGGCAACATCAAAAATTACGTAAATATTTTTTTTATTTTTGGCCGATGTAAAAATTACTGGCGCCCAAGATAAAAAGTCGAAACGATGTCTCAATAAATTGGTAATACGATTACGCTCTGTTTCCTTTTCCTCCATCAAATCCATTTTGTTGACTATGATAATTAAGCCCTTGCTATTGTCCTGGACGTATTCTGAAATATGTAAATCTTGAGCTCTGACCCCAACTGAATAGTCTAGGATCAGGCAGACCAAATCGGCTTTCTCGATGGCATCGATGGTTCGGAAGATGGAATACTTTTCAATCCCCTTTTCTATTCTTCCACGGCGTCTTATCCCGGCGGTATCGATTAGTTTGAAGGCTTGGTTCTGATAAGTTAATTCTACATCAATGCTATCTCTGGTTGTGCCTGGGATATCTGATACAGTTAAACGACTTTCTCCTAGAATGGCATTAATCAATGAAGATTTTCCTGCATTTGGTCTTCCAATAAAAGCGATTTTGATGGTGTCTGAAATGATTGGCAAATTGTCTTTTGAAGGTTTGAAACCAAGTTGATGCAGATGTTTTTCAATGTTTTGGAGAAGCTCGGAAAAATTGAAGTTGTGAATGGCGGAAACAGGTATGGGTAGGCCAAAACCTAATTGTGCTAAATTATAGGTATTTTGAGTTGCTTGCGGATTATCGGATTTGTTGGCTACTAAAATTACTTTTTTACTATTTTTGCGCAAAATTTTGGCGATTTCCAGCTCCTCTTGATTGGGTTCTGTATTGGCGTCCAAGACAAAAAGAATTAAGTCGGCCTGATTTCTAGCCATTTCTGCCTGTGCTTGTGCCTCTTTGAGTAGTGGGTCGGCGGA
>CAZJJZ010000003.1:44445-50547 GCA_964546505.1 uncultured Candidatus Peribacteria bacterium | reverse complement strand
AAAATCGCTGGATATTGGCCGAGTGCAATTTTAGCAAAAAGTCGGTCTCTGGTGGTACCGGCCTGATCAGATGTAATGGCTTTTCTTTCCTGAATTAGACGGTTGAAAATGCTGGATTTGCCCACGTTTGGTCGTCCAATTAGAGCTATTTGCGGAAGCTGATGTTGCGCCATGGTATTGCATAAAATTTTGCTAGAGTATAATCTAAAGCTTGAAATATACAAATAAAGATTAAAGTTAATGAAAAAGAATTGGAAAATATTTTTGATACTTCCTTTGTTGCTGGCGAACTTATTATTCGTTGATGCTGTGTTTGCGCAAAGTGGAACCGTAATTCCGAAGGTGGAAAGCGAAGATTGTATGACTAAAGTTAATGAATTCATCAAAGGACAGGCGGCGAACACAAAATATTCGGGAGATAAGACCCAGTTGGTGGCCTGTGCCATTACGACCGGTAAGTTAACCTTATCCATGGTCCCCTACTTCATCTCTTACTTTAGTAATTACTTATTGGGCATTGTCAGTTTGATCTCCGTATTGTTTGTGGTGATTGGCGGATTTCAATATGCTATCACTCCCTATACCAATGCTAAAGATAAAGGGAAAACCTACATTAGAAATGCATTGATTGGTATGGGCATAGCCTTTATGTCTTGGTCATTTATTAATATCTTACTTTATTTATTTACAGGCTAATGAAAAAAAACTTGCTTAGATTTGATCCTTATAATTTCGCCCAATTAGTCTTAATTCTCATGGGAATTTCTGTAGCTGCTTTTTTGATTGTACAGATTAGCAATATATTGATTCTTTTTTTAATTTCTTTTTTTATCGCTGCGGCATTGGATCCTTTGATTGATTGGTTAGAGAAATTCAGGATATCCAGGACTTGGGGAATTATCATTGTTTATTTTCTGTCTTTTCTACTCATATCTTTGATTATTGCCCAATTATTACCAGTCATAGCCGGGCAGCTGGTTTCTATCGCAACTTCTATTAATAATTTGGTATTAAACATTTCATCGCCTGAATATATCAATACCTTACCTTTGGCGGAAAATATTAAAGTATCACTGAAGGAATTTCTGGATACCATTGATGTCAAATCTTTAATCATTCAGTTACAATCTTCAATTGCTATTGTGTCATCTCAATTAGTGAATTTAAGCGGAAATGTTTGGAATGTGATGATGTATCTGTTTAATGGTCTGATGAACTTTATTATTATGTTGGTATTGGTTTTCTTTTTGACTGTGGATGAAAATGCGCTGCAAAATTTTTTCTTGTCTATTTTTCCAAATAAGTATGGCAACTATATTACCGCGAGGATGAATATGGTGAAACAAAAAATTGGTCATTGGATTTTGGGCCAATTAAGTGTGTGTTTAGTGGCTGCGTTATCTACTTTGATTGTCTTGGCTATCTTTGGAGTCAAATACTCGTTAACCCTTTCTATAATTGCCGGAATTTTGATGATTATACCAGTCTTTGGCAGAGTCTTTGCCTGGATAATTTCCGTTCCAATTGTACTTAATCAATCATTTTATGCTTTGGTGGTGCTGTCAATTTTTTATTTAGTGATTGCACAAGTAGAAGGCAATTACTTAGTCCCAAAAATGATGAGTAGAGCAGTTGGTTTATCTCCTTTATTGATAATGTTTGTCTTACTGGTGGGATCTCAATTGATGGGTATTACCGGTTTGATATTATCCATTCCAGTAGCTACTATTATTGCAGTTTTTGCCAAGGATATTGGTGAAAAAATTCATGCCAAAACAAAAAAAGAAGCCTTGGAGTAAGGCTTCTTTTTGATTGTAATTAGCTTACCAAGAGTATTTCATAGCGAGTTAATACTCTGGTTAGTTCTATGACAGTTTGTAATTCTGTGTGTCCCAAATAACTAACAATTAAAGTTGGTTTAAGTGGATCTATTTTTTTGATCTCTTTATGCAGATTAATTATTTGAATTTTCTCTGAAGTTTCTTTTTCCATACGATGAGCCAACAATTCTTCTAATTTGTGTGAGCGTCCAAAGTGAGTATGGTGTACTATAAAGCCCTTTTCTTCTAATTGAGAACTGAAAATGATTTTGTTTTGACTGACTTCTTTGAGTAAAGAAAAAAGGATACCGAGCAAAATACCGATTATGAAGCTGACTACAATTGCTTTATAGAACTTGTTTTCGACTGGCGCGTTTTGGAAGTCATAGACAGCGATACTGAATTGGAAATCGGATGATTGGTTATATTGACTGATTAATTTATTCAATTCAGTGCGTAGAATATTGGACAATTTATTACCAGCTGTTTGATCTGAAGTTTTGTAGCTAATAATTAGATTATTTTTTTCCTGTCTCTTTCCTCCAAAATCAGTGAAGATGATTCCTTGACTACTAATTCTCGATAAAAATGCGGGATTTTTTAACCACCCTTGCAGAGTTTCCGTGAAATTATCTGGTATCATTAAACCCTCGGCGTATAAAGTATTGGTGGCTCTATTTTTGGCGCTGCTGGCTATGCTTACAAAAACGGTATTTTGTGTGCTGAGTTCCTTATCCGTTACAATCACTATTAAGCCAATGAAAATAGATATTAAGGTGAAAATAAATATGAACTTGAAATTGCGAAGTAGAAAATGGATTGTTTCTGGTATTTTCATGTGTGTTTTGTTAGATGTTTTTGCCATTGGTGTTCAACATATTCAGTCAATTGTTGATTGAATTTTTTGATGTCGAATTGATTGGCTTGAGCGATAATATCTTCTATATTAAACGTTTTTTTCTCAAATTCTTCAATAGTATTATTTAAACTGGCCACATCTTGAGAGGAAAAAAACAGACCAGAAACACCTTCTTTCACAGTTTCCAGGGCGCCACCTTTGCCATAAGCGATAACAGGACAGCCGCTGGCCATTGCTTCTAATGGAATGATGCCAAAATCTTCCACCTGAGGAAAAAGTAATGCTTTTGCTTTGGAGAGATATTTTTTGAGCTCAGTATCAGGAGTAAAACCTAATAGTTGTATGTTTGGTTTAGCCATTTTCTTCAATTTTTCAAATTCAGGTCCTGAACCACAAATTATTAAGGGTTTACCATTCAGATTAAATGCTTGAACTAGAAGATCAAATTTCTTATAAGATGTCAGACGTCCATAGGCGATGTAATAATCACCTTTCTCTGGTGAACTGAAGAATTCTGCACATTTGATGAAAGGATAGATGACGGTAGCATCGCGTCGATAGTATTTTTGAATACGCTGAGCAATATATTGAGAATTGGCAACGAAATGATCTACTCGATCAGCGGTTAGTCGATCCCAAATTCGGATATCGTGCATGAAGAGAGGGACAAACCGTTTCAGAAAGGACGACATAGAGTATTCATTGATGTACTTTTGACTATACTCCCAAGCATAACGCATAGGAGAGTGGCAATAGCTGATATGTAAGGTGGAAGGCTTGGTGATTATCCCCTTGGCGCATGAATGTGAACTAGAAATGACAATGTCGTATTGATCTAGATCAAAATTCTCAAAAATCTGCGGGTAAAGTGTCAAAAATAGCTGATGATGTTTGCGGGCGAAGGTGATTTTTTGTAGATATGAAGTGTGTATCTGTGCCTTTTCAAATCCTTTTACCTTTTCCGGATTGTACATTGTGGTGTAAATTGGAGCGTTCGGAAATAGTTGATGCAGCGCAAGAATCACTTTTTCGGCGCCACCAGCAACTGTTAACCAGTCACACACAATGGCCAGTTTAAGATTTTTTAATAACTTCATAAAATTTGCTTTTACCGAATAATAAAAGTTTTTTTCGGTAAAGCCAAGACCTTTATCTTTTTTGCTTAGGCTCAAATAAAACTCCGAGAATTTTCTTGTATGGATTGGTACTTTCCATTTTATCTACGGCCTGAGCTTTGAACAGTTGTACGATTTTATTATCGGGATCGCGTTTTAACAAGCGTTCACAGATATGGATGACATCGACATATTTTTTTTGAGTAAACCACATGCCAAGAAGTTCGATAACGACATCCTCATCTTTGGGAGCCATGGTAGAGGCTTGATTATTGGCGCTATCGGTAATTAAGATCGATCTTCCAGCCTTATTCTTGAGTAAAATTAACAAATAAATGAAACAGACTGTAATGAATAATGTAGCAGGAATGATTAGCTGAAATTGCAACAAATAATTGTAAAATGTATGGAGTGTAATCGCAAAAAACAACCCTTTGATAATCATTGTTTCACGGAAGGCCTGTAACTTGGAGATGTTAAGTAAGCGCCCCACCCAAGTGCTAAAAAGCATTTTTTTGCCGGAGATTTTATTTTGTTCAAATATATTAATTGCGAATTTCGCAATGCCATAATAATAACCAAAAAATCCTGAGAACACCAAGTGCGCGGCGGTGGTGAATATCGAGCGAAAGAAGAAAGCGGTGATGAAGGTTTCATACCCAAATTGG
Organism: uncultured Candidatus Peribacteria bacterium; assembly: GCA_964546505.1. Taxonomy (GTDB): domain Bacteria; phylum Patescibacteriota; class Gracilibacteria; order UBA1369; family UBA1369; genus CAZJJZ01. The sequence goes on along the minus strand of CAZJJZ010000003.1, from coordinate 46,085 downwards.
CTGCCAATGTTGACAAAGTAAAAGATATTTTCTGCAAATGAGAAACCTAACGCGGCAATCAAGCTGTACCGAATGGAATCATTAATGGTTTGCACGATCAGTTTTCTGCGATCCAATGATCTAACCAACCACTGTTTAACTAACTCTTCGGTGATACTTACCCAAGCAAAAGTTAGTAAAAAGTGAAGATTTCTATCGGTGATACGCTGGTCGATAATTTCAATGAAATTCCACTCGGGATAATTGACGAATAAAATCTGAATCAACAAAATGGGAATTACCGCAAATACTCCACTGCTGAAAATTAATAATTGAACACCCTTGTGTTGTCGTTTTTTTAATAGTAAAAAAAACCAAATTAAGGCCGGAAAGAGTGCCAATACACCCGCTAGAAGATAATAATATTGGCTATTTTCCATCGTAAGGTATTAAGCCGTTGGTTGTGCGCTAGGTGTCGTAGGAGTGTTATTACCCATAATAGCCATTTTAGCTTCCTCCAATGAGGGGTAACAAGTGATTAATTGACTTAAACCAACTACTTCCAAAATATCTAAAATATTGGCTTTGGCTTTTGCTATCACAATTTTTCCTTCTCCTTCGGTAACCTTGCTATACCAGTCTGTTAAAAAGCCGATTGATTTACTATTCATATATTCCAGCATCTCAAAATCCATGATCATATTCAGTTTTTTGGGATGTTTTTCTATTTCGGCATAAATAATTTTAGACTTTTCATCAACATTGCTTTCATCAAGTTGACCTTGAAATTTGTAAATTTTAACTACTTTGTCTTCTTGATTTAGTAACTCTTCGATGGAAATATTGATTTCTGTCATTGCATTAAGTTTATTTTTTAATTTAAAACAATTTTGTTGGGTTGATCCAGACTTGATTCGGTTTGACTAAGACTTGGATCATTGAGGAATTTTTTTACTGTTACTAGTATACCACCCTTTTCTGTGTCTTGAAACTTTAATTCTTCCGTCCATTCATAAACTATTTTAGGTAAACCTCGCCCGCGGATCAAATTTTGAATGCCGGTTTGTTGTCTTCTCTCATCAACAATTTTTTCGATTTGTAAGGCGGTTAAATGAGGTATAGCCGTGCCAGTGTCTTCAACGCTAATTTGAATAAAATCATTCGGCTCAGTTTTGAAAATGATTTTGATCATTTCTCCTTCTTTGGAGCCGTGTTCAATGGCATTATTGCAAAGCTCATCCACAATAGATTGAAAACGATAAGCCCATTTCTCACTAAATTCTGTCATATTCTTGATCAAATTGAGTGTAAAATCACGGATTCCAGATAAAAAATAGGCATGTGTTGGCATCGTGATAGTAATTTCTACACTTTTTTTCTGCCCTACAGGAGCTGTTTGTGCGTTGTTGTTGGTGTTTTCCACGTTTGTTTAGGCTTTGATCTTAGTATTATATCAAGAAATTGTCAGTACGTCAAAACTGCAATTGATAACTTTTGTGGAAAGTGAATTTAACCTTGCTAAAAGGTCACATTTATACTAAATTCTTGCTGTTCATTTATTTGCGTAATCCTCCCGACGGCGGGACAGCCAGGGTAAGCGCATTATTTATTTAACCCCAAAAGGATATGAGCAAGACAGAAGTAAGTATTAAAGGAATGAT
>CAZJJZ010000003.1:23191-44418 GCA_964546505.1 uncultured Candidatus Peribacteria bacterium | reverse complement strand
CATTGCATTTCGGTCATCGTACACAGAAATGGAATCCAAAAATGCGTTCATTTATCTATGGTTCCAAGAATGGTATTCATATTATTGACTTGGATAAAACCAAAACAGCTTTGGAAAAAGCTTTGGAATTTTTGAAGTTACAGGCTTCTCAAGGGAGAACAATTTTATTGGCAAGTACAAAACCACAAGCAAGTAGAGCGGTTATTCAGTCAGCTAAAGAAACTCAAATGCCATTTGTTGTTAATAAATGGATGCCTGGCTTGTTTACCAACTTTTCTACTATCAAACGAAGAATCAAGTACTTTAATGATTTGATGAGACAGGAAAAGGAAGGTGATTTCGAGAAATATACCAAGAAAGAGGCAGCTAAACTCAAGAAGGAAATAATTAAATTAGAAGATGCCTTTGGAGGTGTAAAGGATATGGATAGATTACCAAATGTGGTATTTGTTGCAGATGTGGTTAAGGATAGAATAATTGTTGCTGAGGCAAACAAAATGAAAGTTCCGGTTGTGGCAATAGTCGACACCAATGCTAATCCTGACGGCGTTGATTACCCAATTCCTGCTAATGATGATGCGCTATCTGCAATTAATTACGTTTTTGATTTAGTTAAAACAGCTATTTTAGAGGGAAAAGGTAAAAATAAATAATCAAGTTTATGAACGAAGCTAATCAAGTACCCGGCCAGCAAATTCAATCGACTAGTGATCAAAATCAAGTTAATCCGCAAAATTTGGTAAATTCTTCAGTGAATCCCACTATTGCTCAACCTCCGGTGAAGAAAGAGGAAAAACTGTATGGGGCGGTGTCATATGTACCTTTTTTTGGACTGTTTACCTTGTTGTTTTATCCTACTAGCGCATTCGTGAGACTGCATGTCAGACAAGGACAATTTCTGTTTTTACTCTTTTTTGCAGCAAATTTTTTCAATCTAATTCTGCTAATTTTAAAGCTGGATTTATTGAGTGGATTTCTTTCTGTGATATTTTCTTTGTCCTATTTCTTTTTGATGATTTATTCGATGTATCTGGCATTTAGTGGAGTTTGGTGGAAGATTCCTTTTTTGGGTCAACTATCTGAACTTTTACCAATTGATTTGATAGCCAAGTTTGCTAAAGATAATGTTCCTGGAGAAATACAAGTAGCTAAGGATGATTATCAAAATCGCCAGGAAACCTTGAAGGCCGAGAGCAATGCTAATCTGGTCAATCCTCAGGTTCAGCAACCACCTATACAACCAATAGACAATAACGGTTCTACAAACAATCAGAATACAGGTTCAGGACAAAACTAATTTTATTATTTAATGTAATTTCAATGACAGTAAATTTGGAAGATGTAAAATTATTAAGAGAAACTACTGGTGCTTCAATGATGGCATGCAAGAAAGCCTTAGAAGAAACTGGTGACTATGAAAAAGCAATTGAGTATTTGCGCAAGAAGGGAGAAGCAAAAGCTGCCGAAAAGTCAGATCGAGCTACAGCTCAGGGTGTTATTCATAGTTATATTCACACCAATCGAAAAGTTGGTGCGATGGTGCAATTGGCTTGCGAAACTGATTTCGTTGCCAAAAATGAAAAATTTATCGATTTGGCTTACGAAATAGCCATGCATATTGTTGCAGCTCGACCTTTAACAATTTCTCCCGACGAGATAAACAGCGATTTAATTGCAAAAGAAAAGGAAATCTGGGCAGAACAGTTAAAGAATGAAGGTAAAGCAGCTGACAAAATAGAGATGATTTTAGTTGGAAAAGAAAAGAAATTCCGTGAAGAAATGGCTTTGTTGGAACAACCTTTCATCAAAGATCCAGAGAAGAAGGTCAGTCAAATTATCTCTGAGAATGTCATCAAACTAGGAGAAAATATCAAAATTGTACGCTTTGCTAGGTTTGAGATGTAGTCTTGTTATCTAAGAGACCCGTTTACACGGGTCTTTTTTTTGTTGTTTTACAATTTTCAAAAATCAGTATATAATAAGTTGATTTTATTAAAACTGCTATGGAACCAAATTTTCTTTTTGCCATCAGGTCAGAGCAAAATTATGCGGTTGTAGATTTGAAAGGTGAGTTGGACAGCTTTGCTTTAAAGGCAAAAAAGGCGGATATGGAGGCTAGTATTGCCAAAATTTCGACAGGCAATATTGCCATCAATTTGGCAAATTTGGATTTTTTGAATAGTGAGGCAGTTAGTTTTTTATTTAATCTGAATAGTAGTCTAGAACAAAAATCAGTGAAGTTGGGATTGGTAAATGCCAAAAAAAATGTCTGGGATGTTCTTAATCAGGTGGGAATGTTGTCAGTAATCCCCTATTTCGCTTCTGAGCAGGAATACAAAACACAAGTGGGATAAATGAATAAATTAAAACTGTTATTATCAAAAAAACTTCTTTTGAAACTGGTCATTACCTTAACTTTTGTTACAGTAATGACATACTTGTTTTTTTACTTGCAGGAAATCAATCGACTTTCTATCGACTACATTCTGATTTTGGGTTTGATAATGACTTCTGTGGCTGTAATCGTCTATATTGTTGATTTTGTTAATCCAATCAGAAAAGTAATTTTGCAAATCAAAATGCTGTTGGCTGGACGCGATTACAAGAAAATTTATACAGCCAGAACAGATGAAATTGGTATTATCGCGCATTTTTTCAATGAAGTGACAGATTCTTTTGAAAGGGTAAACGAACAGCTCGCAGAAGGTCGAAAGGTTAATGTCGAATTACAGATTGCGGGAAATTTGCAGAAGGAATTGATGCCCATAGTCCCACCTGCTATGGAAGGCTTCGAAATTGCGGTCAAAAATCGTTCAGCAGAGGAATTAGGGGGTGATAATTTCGATTTCATGGCTGTAAAAGACTCAGTCTATTTTTATGTGGGTGATGTAACAGGTCATGGTTTACCGGCAGCAATTGTCATGACCATGGTAAATACTTTGTTAAATGCATTTGTAGAGATATATGACACAGCTTATGACATAGTGGTAAATACCAATAGAAGACTGAAGCGGAGAATCCGGGCAACTATGTTTATGACCATGTTGATGTTAAAGTGGAATAAAACGCAAAAAAAATTGAGTTATATAGGATGTGGACATGAACATCTGATCATTTATCGAGCCAAATTGGGGAAATGTGAAGTAACAGTTTCTGGTGGAATTGCTCTAGGTATGGTGGCGGACAATAGTAAAATTGTGAAAGAGAAGGAAGTGCCTTTGGAGCCTGGAGATGTAATTGTGTTGTACACAGATGGAATTACTGAGGCAAAGAATATGAAAGGAGAAATGTTTGGCTTAAACCGTCTGGTAGACAAAGTAAACTTTTACGCACCTGATTTAACAGCTGCCCAACTCGTCCAAAATATTGCCAAAGATTTTTCAATTTTTGTGGAAGAACATGTTCAGGAAGATGATGTAACCTTGATTGTACTAAAATATACCGGTAGTGAAAAGGCTGGTGAGGTAATATTTGATCAAAAGGTGGAGCGTTGGAGTGCTTAAAATTTTGAAAATTGTGATTCCCGGGTTAGAATACTGAACTCTTATTTATTTTTGATGAATTTAGACGAGTTTGACTATTATTTACCGGACAATTTGATAGCACAGGTGCCGGCGGAGCCGGCGCACAATTCGAAATTGCTGGTGTTTGATAAAGGATCAATTCAGGAGTACCCTTTTTGGAAAATTGTTGATTTATTGACAGAAAATGATGTTGTAATTTTCAATGATTCTAAGGTTTATCCGGCTAGAGTTTCGTTTATGATAGATGAACAAATACTGGAAGTGTTTTTTTTGAAGTCAATTGGCGATTTTCATTGGCAAGTGCTTCTGAAGCCGGCAAAATACTTCAAAAAGCGACTAAGACTGAACTACCAAGGTTTGGATTTGCATTATGTTGGCGAAATTTCTGAAGGAGTTTTTGAAGTTGCAATAAATCTGAAAGCTGAGGATTTATCAAAATGGCTGGAGGTATATGGATCAGTGCCTTTGCCTCCCTATATCAAAACTCAACAAGCGGCTGCAAAATATCAGAATGTCTATGCCCATAATCCCGGTAGTGTAGCTGTACCTACTGCAGGTTTGCATTTTACCAAGGAAGTATTACGCAAATTGCAGGAAAAAAATATAGAGATTTTGTTTGTTACGCTCCATGTTGGCATTGGTACTTTTAGGCCAATTAAAGTGAAACGAATTGAACAACATCAAATGCATTCGGAGCATTACTCGATCAATTTTCATACAGCTCAAAGATTAAATCTGGCAAAGCAGCATAATAAACGAATTTTGGCAGTTGGCACTACAGTTTGTCGTGTTTTGGAAGATAACTTTGGTAAGTATCAGCAAATTTTACCAGGACAATTTGAGACAAATATTTTTATTCATCCTGGCATTAAATTTGGCTTTGTGGATAGCTTAATAACTAATTTTCATTTACCAAAAAGCAGTTTACTTCTACTTGTCGCCGCTTTCGTCGGAATTGAAAATGCCAGAAGAATTTATCAGTATGCTGTGAACAGACGTTGGAGATTTTTTAGTTTTGGTGATGTGATGTGGCTTAAATGAGCCAATCTGGATAGACTAGACTTTGATTGCCGGCTGGTAGCGTTCTGATGAGGGGTAATTGTTCAATGCTAATTTTTCCTTGATATAAATCTTTGATTTTTCCACCTTGATTGAGGAAATTTTCAATTAAATTGAGACCTCTGACATAGATAAAGTCTTTACCAAAGCAGCCTGGCGTACTGGTATCTCCCATACCCCTTTTCACTCTGCCCATAAATCTGACAGCTGTATTGTAGTTGAGACCAAATTGTTGCAATTTGCGAGCTCCTTCGGCAAAGGAATATAGATTTCCCAGGAAACAGGCGTTTGCGAGTAGATACAAACGTCGAGGTAGTTTCTGTTTAGCGTATTTAAGTGTATTGTGGACGGCCAAACCTTCTTGGGTAACCAAGTAGTTTTTGAAGCCATACAGAAAAATTTTCAAAGGTTGAGCATAAGCGTTTTCTGTTGTGAGAAGATGGGAATCAAGTTCATGAATTATCAACTCCTGCAGTCTTGCTTCGGAGATGATCAAGTTTTCTCTGAGTAAGATTTTCCGATTTTTGTTGATGACACAAGTGGCAATCAGATTTGGCAAAACTTCGATTTGCCAGTTGCGTATTTTTTTCTCTGATAGATAGTTATTGAACTTATCAATGATTTGGCTTAAATTTAAGGTAATTCTAGACTTGTTGTTTGGGTGTTTAGGCCCGATTAGATTTTTTAAGTAGATCAAATCTAATTCAGTTGGCATCAGATAAAGCTGTTCATTGTAGTGCTTAAAGTCCGAATTGCCGAGATGTTTCAGTAATGCAATTTGTTGCAGCATTTCGTCAATACGATCCTGAAGCGCTTTACCGATTTTGGAGTCATGTTGAGGTATGGATTGCAATTTCCGAACAATGTCTGAATAGTTTTCCGGGAGTTGGCGATAGGCAAATTGTGGATTATAACCAGGTTGTGCGATTGCCTTGTTTAATTCGGAGTGGTAATTGATAGGGCGTAACTGATAGAGAATTTTGACTCCTTCAGAGCATTGATAAATTTGTTGATCAATTTCTTGCAAGTCGCTGGCGATAAAGTGGTTGAAAGTAAAGCTAGAACTTGCCTTCTCCACTCTACTTTCTGGTGGACTTGGATCGATCAGAAATTCTCCTCTAAGCTCTTGAGCGGCAATGATCAGTGGAAATTGTCGATTATTTCTAAATTTTCTGACATGTGCCTTCAAAAAAAATTTGTGCTGATTAATTTTAACTTTTAAGTTAATTTGTTTTTTAGAGTTGATATTTATCTCTGGGTGAAGCGCGATGAATTCCGCGCTTATGATTGATTGTTTGATTTGAGTTGAAACATGGCTGTTTATTGATTGATAGGTTTTACCAACTTGTAATTTTACAATTGGGTATAGGCTAATTATTGGCCTGTTTTTTTTGACTAACCTTCGCGATTTGGGCTGCTCAGAAAAGAGATCTTTAGCAATTTGTAGCGCTTTGTCTACGCTGGTGATTTTGAGATCAGCTACTTTTTCCAATCTTTGTCTTAAAGGTTGCAAATTGGCTAGTTGAATACCCAGACCTGCGCGAGCGTTGATCTCCAGCAAAACCGGTCCTTGATGCTTATCAATAGCTATATCAACAGATAAGAAGCCGATTTCTGTGGATTTCTGACAAATACTGGCAATTTCCAGAACTTGATCCCAAAAAGGTATCTGTTTACCCACAGGACTTGCAAGACCATCAAGTTTGCTAATTACATGATGACCTTGAATTAAATTTGTGATTGTGCCATTAGCCAGGTTAACTCCTGCTCCGTAAGCACCCTGATAAAGATTGGCCTTTCCGTGTGAAACTTTGGAGGGCAGACGTAACATGGCCATTACAGGGACTTGATTAAAGACAATTATCCTGATGTCGGCTAAACCCTGGTAGGAAAATTCTTGTAGAAAACTGTGATTAATAATTTTCTGTTCAAAAAAGGCTGTATCAGATTTTCCATCAATAGAATAATCACCATAAAGAATTTTTTGTAGATGTTTCTTTAAATCTTTTTCAGTGATGGGATGATTTTTGTCTACTATCAAAATCCCCTCACCTTTGAGACCGCGATTGGGTTTAACCACAAATTGTCCAGGTAATTCCTTAATTCGTAAATGTTGTATTTCAAATCCTGTGCTAATTATCTTGTATAATCGCGGCACTGGAATACTCCGCGCGCTCAAGAAAGCTTTAGTACTGAGTTTATTGTCAGCCAAGTTGATTTTTTGCTGACTATTGAGAGCTTTGATATATAGCAGATTTCTAGCATTCATACCCAAAACTCCACTAGAATTGAAAATGCTCATTATTTAAAGATAATATTTCTAAATCGATATAATTCCACCAATCTCAGACCTGTATAACGACCAATCAATAGATTCAAGATTAAGTAAATAAAAATCAAATCGGGATAGTTGGAGATGATGCGTTCGAGGAAAGCGAAATGTAGGCAGGCTTCAAAACAGAAAAAATTTTTTCCAAGTATTATAACTAATAAAACAGCGAAACAATAGTTGTACAATAAATGTTTGAATTCCTTAAGCTGATGACGAAAGATGCAAGGACTATTGTAGGTCTTTTGAAGATCCAAAATCAGTAAAAAAGTGATTAAGCCATTAATGATTAGGTCTTCAGGTTGAAAGACCAGAGATGTGACGATTAATAAGACGAAATTGCAAGTAGAGAGCAAATAATTCTTGGACACCAGATGAATTTGAAGTATCTCGAAGAGGCTTTTAATCACCCAAGTATTGATTAAAAATAACATTAATTGCATAAAGACGAGCCAATATGAAGACAATAGAAGTTGAAACACTAAAATGACTAAACTCCAGTAATAATAAGGTTGAAAACCGATAAAAATACGCAAAAAATTCAAAATCAACAGAAGCAACGGGAAAATTAGTAGTAAGTAAAGTTCTGAATTGCCAATCGTTAAGAAATGTTTTTCTATTAACATGTACCTGAAAGGTTGAAAGTATGCGATAATGGCTAAAAATAGACAAATTCCCGACATTATTAGCGTCGACACCCTTTTTTTCAGGAATTGTATGATAGAAAGGTGGATAATTGGCACTGTAGAGTGATTTATGGTATACTAATTAGAAAAATCAAATTACCAACATGAAATCATCAAACAAACTTATCCATTTTGCAAGAACCGGACTGCTGATTGTCACGATTTTGGCTTTATTTAATCTACCTAATCAACTTTTTGCCAAGGCATTTTCCATGACGTTGTCTGCAGGAAATGTGACAGCGGGAGAACATAATTACTTAAAGGTTAATTCGGGTTTGGCAAACGCTAAAGTAACCCTCAATATTACTAAACCAGATGGCTTGATTGTTACTTTGGTAGGATTGACTGATCAAAATGGCGAATATTCTACCGTTTTGGATGGGTATCATTTAAAAACTGCTGGAAATTATCAGTTTTCCAGTTATTTTTCCAGTTTAGGAAGTGAGACCGCAGTCAATGCTCAATTTATTGTTTACCCAGGAGAGGTTAATGCTGATAAATCAACCATTTCTGCTGATAAGTTAATTTTGAGTAATACTTCTACTGATGAAGCACGTGTTGTAGTAAAATTATTAGATGATTATGGCAATGTAGTTACCGGACACAAAGTTAAATTGTTAGCCAATCGTGCTGAAGACAAAATCGTGACCAGCAATTCCATTACTGATCAAGCTGGTTTGGCGAGTTTTGTTCTTTCCACTCAAAAATCGGGAATTGTGGATTTAACTGCATTGGATATTACATCTGGTGTAGTTTTGAAAAACCGTTTGTCAATCAAAGTAGAAAAAATGAATGACCTCGTGGCTGCTACAAGTTTATTTAAAGTCGCCAATGCTGAAGAGGCAGGTCCATTGGCTGGGTTTACGATTGACGATTTGCCAAGCACTATCAAACCAAATCAAAATGTTAGTTTTACTGTAAAAGCTGTTGATAGTGAGGAAAATGTTGTGCAAGACTATACTGGTACTGTGCGGTTTTCTGTTGAGGGTACTAATTCCAATGCTGTCAATCTTCCTTTAGATTATAAATTCGTGGCCAATGACTTAGGTGTACATCAGTTCAACTTGGGTTTAAGTTTCAAGGAAGCTGGTACTTACCAATTAGTAGTCACCGACACTGCAGATAAATCAATTAAAGGCACACTTGCGGTGGTGGTTGATTCAGGTACCGTGACTCCAAATACAACAGGCTCTGAAGAAAATAAACCTGTAATCACTGCTCCAGTAGCAGGAACTTACAGCAATGCAGTACAAACTGTGTCTGGAACGGCAAAAATGGGAGCGACTATCAAAGTTTACAATAATGATGTGGCAATTGGTGAGGTAAATACTGGTATTTCTGGCAAGTTTAATTTTCAGACTCCACAACTAAATGAAGGACTCAATACACTTTACGTAACAGTTATTGATCCGATAACTTTTCAGGTACAAGGAACTAGCGACAAAGTGGAAGTTAACATAGACACTAAACCACCTGTAGTTGATGAGGTGAAAGTTTTACCAACGACAGGTATTAAAGCGGGAGACAAATTGACTATAGTTATTTATTCAGAAAAAAATCTTTCTCAGGCAGCAGTGATCTTTAATGGAGACATTGTTGAATTAAACCCGAGTATTGAGGATATTACGATGTATTCAGCTGATATTGGAGCACCAACAACCGCTGGTAACTATCCGGTTGATGTACTTCTGGCAGACGAGTTAGGTAATGAGCAAACCTATGAGCAAAAGATAACAGTTCAAGTAGGTCCTAGTGGCGTAACAGTAATCAACAAAGATAAGAAACCTAGTACTGGTACTACAGAACCTCCTGCTACACCAACAACTCCGGAGGTAACCCCACCAACTACAACGACTCCTGTTGAAGAACTGGCAGGTTTGCCAAGTACTGTCACTGGTGTAATTCCTTATAATTCCGAAAAAAGAGTTACGTTAGTCTGGGACGCAGCTAAGGATGATAAAGGAATCAAAAATTATAAAATTTATTATGGTTCAACTTTGAATCAATTAAATCAAGTTGTGACTACCAAAGATGCTAGTACAACTTGGTATATTCCCGGTCTAGAAAACGGCAAAGAATACTTTTTCGCCATTACTGCAATCGATACAGACGGTAATGAGAGTGCTGCCAGAAGTGAAATTGTTAGTGGTGTTCCCTTCAGACTCGAAATTAATAATGCCCTTTCAGAAAGACCAACTGAACAATTAAATGATCCAAATTTACGACCTGCCGCTTACAGCGGTCCTTTTCCAAGTAATACAACTCAAACTGGTCCAGAATTGTTATTTTTGGCGATACCAAGTGTCGCTTTAGCAGGTTGGTTCAAACGCAAAAAGAAGCAGTTGTAAAATGCTGGTTCAATTTGTAAGATGTGGACAGCTTTTAATTGATTACGTTGCAAGAATACATCTTATTTGCAGTCAGTTTATTTTTAAACATACTCAAAGTATTGGTGATTGCCAATATAGTTATTTCTTGGTTCAATCCAAATAAGGAGAATTGGATTATCAAATTTATCAGCGATATTACGGATCCCTTGTTAAATGCCGCAAGGAAAATTTTACCACCTATAGGTATGTTTGACTTTTCACCCATGATTGTCTTTCTGGTTTTAGAGATAGTGGATTATTTAATTATTGGCTTTTTCTCATGAAAATTTATAATAGCTGGTCCAGAAATGTTGAGGAATTCGTGGAGAATGTACCTGGCAAGGTAACAATGTACGCCTGTGGTCCTACCGTATATGATCTGCCACATGCAGGACATGGTAGGTCTGCCGTGGTTTTTGATTTATTAAGAAAATTTTTACAATTTTTAGGTAAAGAAGTTTTGTATGCGTCTAATTACACGGATATTGACGACAAAATGATTAATCGTGCCAAGGAAATGAATCTCAGTGTTGCTGATTTGGCAAAGCAGATCATCCCTCAGTATCAACAAATGTATGCCAGAATTGGTGTTGATCTGGCAGATTTTCAGCCTCGAGCGACTGACTATGTTGCAGCAATGATAGAAATGGTGCTTGCTTTGCTAGAGACAAAAAATGCGTATATCATTGAGGATGATGGCGTGTACTTCGATATAGCTAAATTTCCTGAATATGGCAAATTAACTAATCAAAAACTGGCCGATATGAAGGCAGGGGCTAGAGTAGAATTGAAAGATGGTAAAAAAAATCACCAGGATTTCGTGTTGTGGAAATTTGCAAAACCTGGAGAACCAGTTTGGGAGGCACCTTTTGGAGCGGGTAGACCTGGCTGGCATATTGAATGTTCCGCGATGATTAGTCAGCTATTTCAACAAAATACTATTGATATTCATGGAGGTGGAGAGGATTTGAAATTTCCACATCATGAGTGTGAGATAGCCCAAACCGCCGTAGCTGAGAATCATCGTTTGGCAAATTACTGGGTTCATAATGCTTTTGTGACAGTAAACTCAGAAAAAATGTCGAAGTCTTTGAAAAATTTTGTTACTCTTGCTGATTTGCTAAAGATGAGAAAACCCGAGGTAATAAGATTTTATTATCTGCAAGTACATTATCGTAAGCCATTAGATTTTCATGAACAGGCTTTAGATCAGGCGGAAAATGCTCTCAGTAAGATTAGAAATTTTTATACTGCTCTCTTAGAAATTAATAACACCAGTCCTTTCGATGAGCATTTACAGGCAATGAGTGACGAATTGATCGAGAGTTTTCAGAAAAATTTAGAAAACGATTTGGATGTTGAAGGCTTTTTGGTTGATTTTTACGCCTTTATCAAGGAGGTGAATTCGCTTAATAGTCAGGGGAAAATTGCTCAACAGCAAGCTTTGCAAATTGTTGAAATGTTAAACAAAATTGATCGCGTTTTAGGATTTATTGTTCCAGATACTGATCAGCAACAAGCTCAGCAAATTGATGAGCTGATCAAACAACGCAATATTGCCCGGGCAGGTAAAAATTATCAGCTGGCAGATCAGATTCGAGACCGTTTGCTTAATGAGTTTCAGGTGCAAATTTTGGACAAATCAGCCTCAGAGACAGTTTGGAGAAAGATTTAAGTAAAAATGAGGTTCGGTATAGTGGTGATGTCCCCTGCTCCCATTAATAATATTACATCAAAATCAGAGGATTTGGCCTTGATTAGTTTGGCAGTGTTATCAATATTTTGACCATTGGAAATGGGACCGGGATAGTATTCGGCAATTTTATTGATCAAAATATCAGTGCTAATGGCTTGTTGATCTTCAGCTGAATCTCTGGAAGCGTAGATGTTGGGGATAATTACTTCATCCAGTCCGGCAAATGCCTGGCTGAATTCGTTCAATAAATGTTTTGTTCGCGAATATTGATGTGGTTGAAAAACACCCAAAATTTTGGACTGTTGACCATATTTTTGGCGCACAGCCTGAATTGTTGAACGAATTTCTGAGGGGTGGTGGGCGTAATCGTCTATCAAGTCGGCACGATTAATTTTGCCTTTGTACTCAAAACGACGACTGGCTCCGGAAAATAGATTGATTGCGTCCAGACAGTGCTGAAGATTTAATCCCAGTTGATTGCAAAGAGCAAGTGCTGCAGTGCTATTAAAGATATTGTGAGTACCGGGCAATCGCAAATCAAGTGTGCATAAAAGTTGACCAGAAAGATAAATTTCAGGCCCGCGAATCTGATAGTGATTGTGTATTTGTTCACCAAAGAAGATCACAGGGCAATTGGTAAAATTTTTGGTGATCAGACGTATATTCTCATCATCACCATTAGCAATTAGTAAGCCATTGGAAGGCAGTTTGGCGATGAATTGTCTAAAAGCACTCAAATAGTCACTGAGATTGCTGTAAAAATCTAAATGATCAAGCTCAATATTGTTTAGTATAATGTATTTTGGCTGGTAATTTAGGAAGGAGTGTTGATATTCACATGCTTCCAAAATAAAGAATTTCCCAGACCCGATACGTTCATTTTTTTGTCCAAATTCTTTCATTACGGCGCCAATAATGACGCTGGGGTCTTGACCAGCCGCTAACATTGCCACACTGGTCAGCCCTGTGGTAGTAGTTTTGCCATGCGTGCCACAGACAGCTATAAGGTCGTATTCACTGGTGAGTAAGCCTACTGCCTGGGCATAAGTCATGGTGGGAATATTTTTGGATTTTGCTGTTTCTAGTTCGATGTTGTTGGCAGGTACGGCAGCGCTGTGAACTACTAGTTGTACATCATCGGTTAAATTGTTTGCGGAATGACCGGTAAATACAGTGATGCCTTCTTGTTTTAGCTCACTGGTCAATTGATTGGCAGTCTGGTCTGAACCACTAACTTTAATTTTTTTACTTGCCAAAATTCTAGCAAGACCGGAAATTCCGATTCCACCAATTCCAATACAATGAATTTTCTGATATAAGCTTAATGAATTTATCGACATGTTTTTAATGGCTATCAAATTTCATCCCAGTTCCGGAGTTACAAAAATAATCATTATCACAGAACTAATTCTAGTCTCTTACCTGCTTTATACACTAACTTTGTCTGTTTACAAAAGTTATCAAATTGACAGAGTGGTGCAGGAATTTGAAAGTGAAAATGCTAGACTGACTGAAGAAAATCAAACTAAAGCGGAGGATTTAGATTATTTTACATCGCCAAATTATGTGGAGAAAATTGCTAAAAGAAATTTAAATTTGGTTAAACCGGGCGAGCAAGTCATTATACTCCCCAAGAAAAGTATTGAAGAAACGTTAAATGCAGAAGAAGTGCAGCAAAAAAGCGATGTAAGTGATTTAAGTAATTGGGAGAAATGGTATGTTTTTCTTTTTGACAGAAACAGATAATTGCAATAGAATCAGCACGCCTTCCAAAAGGTAATTCATTTAGCTGACGCGGGGTAGAGCAGAGGCAGCTCGTCGGGCTCATAACCCGGAGGTCGGTGGTTCGAATCCACCCCCCGCAACCAAAAAAGCTTTTTTAATATGTATTGAGTTACAGGCCTAATAAGAGCAGACATTATAAATTTTCTATTCCTATGAAGGCAAAGCTCATTTACTTAAGTAGTCTGGACGTGGAATTCGGTTTTTTAAAAATGGAGAAATAGCCAAGCCGTACAAGAAGTCTGCTGAAGCAATTTTTTGTACTTGTTAGAGACGCAAAACAATTCTGAAATTCTGGTGGCTGGGGAGAGAATCGAACTCTCGACCTCGGGCTTATGAGTCCCGCGCTCTAACCAACTGAGCTACCCAGCCTTTTGTGTAAAGTGGCTGTATTTTAGGTATTTTCTATTAATCTGACAAGAAAATTGTCAAAAAAAGTATAATTTGCTAAATTACTGGCAATTAAACAGCAAAATGACACTTAAAAAACCAATCAATCTAAAACCGGACTACCGCATCATTGCTTTTGCCAAACGCTACAAGGACTTTCTTCTAGGACCACTGGTGACTCTGTTATTGAAATGCAAAATCTCTCCAAACCAAATTTCTTTGGCGGCATTTTCGATGATAGTACCGGTGATTTTCTTGTACCCTATTAACAGCTGGCTTTCTGCATTGTTTATCCTTTTTAATTTTATTTTGGATGGACTAGATGGTCCAATGGCTCGCAAAAGTGGTCATGCCAGCAAAGCAGGCGCTTTGACCGATTTGATTGCTGATCATTTTTTTCTGTGGTTTGTATTTTTAATGCTTTATTTTTATGGTGTATTCGAAGGTTTTTTTGCTGTCTTTTACCTGTTTAATTATGTGATTTTAACTTTTGTTTTACTGCTACTGAATTTTTTGAAGATCAATTACTTTTTTGTTTTCAAAAGTACGTATCTGTTTTTTTTGGTCTATTTCTTATATTTACTCTCAAATGGTCAAATAAACTGGTTTTTCCCCTATTTCGTACTGTTTTCCATCTACATGTCAGTCAATAATTTTCTGCTGCTGAATAAATTAAAAAATTCCATATGAAAACTATTCTGCAGTTTTTGCTGCCAGCTGCAATTGCTAACATGATGCCGGTTGTGATTGCGAAAATTCCCATTGTTAAGATACTGCATCGATACCCGGTTGATGGCGGTAAAAAGTTAGGAGGTGCTAGGATTTTCGGACAGGGAAAAACTTGGGGAGGATTGTTATGGGCCGTTTTATCTGGCTTTATTTTGGGCGGTCTTTTGAGTTTTACTGGCATACTCGCTCAGTCAACCTGGCAAGAAACCATCTATTTTAATGCCGCTATTGCTACTGGCGCAATACTCGGTGATTTGCTGAAAAGCTTTCTAAAAAGAAGGGTGGGTATAGAATCTGGTAAGGTATGGCCTGTCTTTGATCAATTGGATTTTATAATCGGTGCTTTTTTCTTTGCTAGAATAGTCGGGATTGAAATAGAGTGGTCAGTTTTATTTTGGAGTGCCTTGATTGTGCCTCCATTACATTTTTTTACGAATGTAATCGCCTATTGGTTGAAATTAAAGAAAGTCTGGTGGTAATTAAATAATGTTGAGAATCTGCTTTTGAATCTCAATAAAATTGCCATTTTTTGGTAGGAGAATATATTGACCAGCTTTGTTGTTGGTGGAATAAAGATGATTAGAATGATCCAAAATATTGCCGATTTTGATAGTGTAGTCTTTGCTTAAATTGTAGAGACTGATCAAATCAAAAAAGTTTAAATCTGTCTGGATGTTTTTTAGGCCAATTTCGAAAGTAGACTTAAGTTTATCCAAATCTGCCAGTAAGTTGTTTTGAATTACTTGATCCTTGATGGCAATCATAATTTTTTGTTGTCTTAAAATACGATCAAAGTCAGTTGTGGATTTGCGGCTACGAGCGTATTCCAAGGCTTTCTCTCCATCGAGTTGTTGCAGGCCAGTCTCAAAAGTAACAGTTTTGTAACCGAAATTAGGGGTAGGATAGCGATCATCAACTAGCTTTTTATCTATATTGATCGATATGCCGCCAATTAAATTAATAAAATCAATGAAGGCTTGCTGATTGACTATGGTACTTTTGTTAATAGTAAGCCCGGTAATTTCGTTTAATTGCTGCTTCAGACTTTCAATGCCAAATTTGCTATAATATTCGTTGATTTTTCGTCCGGCAATTTGCAAATCTCTAGGTATACCGATGACAGTGATTTGTTTTTTTTCGTGATTGATAGTGATTAGCTGAATACTGTCTGTTAAACCTTCATTAATTCCCAAGGCCAGAAATGTTGGATTTTGACTTGAGTATTGCTGAAATTTTTGACTTAAAGCGTTCTTTTCCTTGAGCAAGTCAATTTCCTGATTTTTTTGAGCTAATTGGTTTTGAAAGGCTAATTGATTTTCAGTAATGATACTATTTAAAGAGTTTGCTTGCGTTGAAAATGCAGATTGATTCCCCGTGATTTCTTCGATTTGTTGATTTTGTACTTTTAGTAGTATTTCAGCGGCTTTGAGAGCGTTCTGTTGTGAGTTGAAGAGGACTGATAAATTTTCGTTTTCGGCTTTTAATTCACCAATCTCGGATATCAGGTTGCTGATTTGAGCCCTTTGTTGATAACTTTCTGAATACAGTTGCTTAGACAGATAGAAAAAAACCACTGATTCCACAAGGACTATCATAATCAAACAAAAAAGCCAGAATCCTGATTTTATATGGTTATTGGACATTAGATTTCGATACCGATACGATTGAGAATTTCCTGATTGACAAACTCTTTTTTGCGACCGTACTTGATGCGAGAATATTGAGTGACGATGTCGCCGATTTTGGCATTTGCCGCACTCATATCATAAATGGTTTCCAAAGAGAAAGGACGTGAAGTGGTATTATTAATGTTTAGCTTGATGTAAGCTTTGAAATTGGCGATAGAGATAATATCTTGTTCTGTCAGCACTGGAGCATATTCTTTGGCCAAGTACTCACCATCTTCGGCACCAACCTTGAATGACATCATAGTACCAACGTTACCAAAAACAGCGTCGCGAATTTGAGTGTCATTCTTTTTTTCCAGTTGTTTGATATATTGATGAGCCATTATTAAAGCTAAATGGTATTTTCTGGCTTCCGATAGGATTGAGCAAAAACTGTCAGTGGCGAAATTTTGAAATTCATCCACATAGAGGTAGAAGTCCGCTCTTTTGTCTTCTGCAAGGTCTACGCGGGACATCGCGGCCATTTGGATTCTCGCCACTAAGATTAATCCTAAAAGTTGAGTATTCAAATCACCAATTTTACCCTTGGACAGGTTTACCAAGAGAATACTTTTACTATCCATAGCTTCCCTGATATTAAAGGCTGATTTACTCTGTCCAATCACATTTCTCATAATGGAGTTAGTGATAAATGGACCGAATTTGGCCGAGAAAAACGGTACCATTTCTTCTTTTTCTCTTTGTCCCGTATGGGCATATTCATTTTGCCAGAATGATCTCACTACCGGATTTTTACATTTTGATACTTTATATTTCATAAAATCATCATCCACAAAAATACGAGGTACATCAATTAATGTGGCACCTTCATCCTGGTCTTCCATTAACGTTAAACTGGCATTTCTAAAGTAGTGTTGAATGCGGGGACCAAAAATTTCATCTCCAAATAGTTTGATAAAAATTTCCGTTGCTTGGCCGGCAGCCATATCCATTTGTTCGGGGGTTTTTGCTTCCAAAATATTCAATCCCATTGGCCTTTCATTGTCGGCTGGATTAAAGACGATTACCTGTTTTACTCTTTCTTTAGGAACGAATTGAACTAATTCTTCAATCAAATCACCATGTGGATCAATCACTCCTACACCATCGCCAGCTATCATGTCTTGTCTGGCTAGCCAGCTTAAAAAGACTGATTTTCCTGAACCGGATTTACCGATGCAGTAGTGATGTCTGGTACGATCTTTGCGTAGCATACGAATGTCTTTTTTCACACCTCGGAAAACATTATACCCCAACAAAATTCCATCTTTTGGTGTGTCCACTGGTGCGGGTAATACCTTATAGGGCAGCCAGTTAATCTGTGGAGTGTGATTGTACCGGCTGCAGGGAAAATGAAATAATGATGCCAATTCTTCAGGACTGACAATCATCGTTTTTTCCGGAATATTATCCAGAAGTCGATTTTTGTAGTTGAAGCTAAGTATCATGTTATTAATACTATCAATGATAATTGCTCTTCTGGTTTGAAACCAGTTGGAAAGCTCATCTTGATACATGTTAAAGGCCAAATTGACATTATTGGTAATTTGCTCTGCTTCAAAAGAAGTCTTCGCGGAGGCAAAATATCTAATGGTTAATCGGTAAAAGGGTTGAGAGGCTTTTTCCCCCATTTTTTTCGATCTTTCTTCCAGCGGTTGCAACATACGGACGAATCCGCCGCTATCTGGCTTTTTAAGCCGCATGGCGCTATAGCCACCGAAGATTAGTGCAAAAAAATTGAAAACGAAATTACCACCCGGAATTTTACTTCCCTCTTTTTCACCTTTGAATAAACTGGAGGCTACTTGTTCAGCTTTGTGATTGTATTTTCTCTTTCTGATTGGTCTAAAGGTAAATTGAATACCTGCTATTTCATCATCTTCCAGTTTTGAGAAAATGTTAGTTAAATCGTTGATTGGATCATTTTCCAGATTTTTGTAGGTTTTAAAAGGAAACCAATAGGGTTTTTTGAGATAGGCAAAGTACATTTTCAACTTATTGCCTTTGTTGACCAATGGATACTGTGGCTCAGGAACTATATCGGCATTAGGATAATAAGTGGTGACTTGTTTTTCGATTAAGACTCGGTACTTTTCTGGTGTAGCAATGTAGAAATCAATAATTTTTTTGCTGGCAACTAAATCAAAAGAGATAATATTGCAATCAAACAGTGTTGTACGAATGATGTTTGACAAACTTAGCTCTGATAGCTCATGCAAATTGCGGAAGCACTGTTCCATAATAGATACTTTTTCTTTGAAGTCTTTTTCTTCTTTTTTTTCATTGTCTTTGGCAGAATCTTCTCTTGGTACACGAACTTTAAGATACACAACACTGCGATTTTGTATCATGATGTACAAAAATCGCATAGTAGGTCTAATGATCCAGAAGAAGCCAAAGTAGACGGCAGCAAGCCAGATAAGAAGGTTATATAAACCATATATGTCTCCTGCCATTAGTTGTGAGATCGGATTTTCCATTTTGAAAGTTTTTTTATATCCAAATATTATAGCAAAAATCGCTCAGGTAAGCGATTTACTAGAGCGATTTCAGGACAATTTAGATATACTAAATTGACGATTGTTTTTTAATTCTGTCGATTCTGTAAAAACTGTTCAATTTCTGTGATCGCGACGCGTTCTTGTTTCATGGTGTCACGATCACGAATAGTCACAGATTGGTCTTGTAAAGTATCAAAATCTACAGTGATACAAAAAGGAGTGCCTATTTCATCTTGCCGACGGTATCTTTTGCCGATATTGCCATTGTCGTCAAATTCGCAAGCAAATTTGGTCCTTAACTGATCGTACAGCTTTTCGGCGGCTGCTACTAATTCTGGTTTGTTTTTTAATAATGGAAAAACTGCTACTTGAACTGGAGCGATGCGAAAAGGAAATTTCATTACTATTCGTGAATCACCTTCTGCCAATTGTTCTTCCTGATACGCGGCAGTAAGGGCTAGTAAAATACTTCTGTCTAAACCAAAACTCGGTTCCAGGACATGAGGAATAAATCTTTCATTCTTTTCTTGATCAAAATATTCCAATTTGGTATTGCTGAACTTGCTGTGCTGAGTAAGGTCAAAATCGGTACGATTGGCCAGGCCAAACAATTCTTTGAAGCCAAAAGGAAATTGATATTCGATGTCGACGGTTTTTTTGGAATAATGAGAGAGTTTTTCCTGAGGATGTTCTCTGCGGCGCAAATTTTCTGGTTTAGCACCAAGTGCCGCTGCGAATTTCTCTTGTTCTTGAAGCCAATTTTCGAAGATTGATTCCCACTCGGCATCTGGCCTGATGAAGTACTCTATTTCCATTTGTTCAAATTCTCTCAAGCGAAAGATAAAGTTACCGGCAATAATTTCATTGCGAAAAGCCTTACCTATTTGAGCAATACCAAAGGGAAGTTTGGGCCTCATGGAGTCTACGATGTTTTTGAACTCTATAAAAATCGCGCCGGCTGTTTCGGGCCTCAAAAAGATGGGCTGATCGATGCCATTCATTTCTGTCTTGAACATCATATTAAAAAAGCGTACTTCTGACCAATTAGATTTTGCGCAATGTGGACATTTGGCCTGATTATCGGTTAAGGCCCGTTGCATGGCAATCAAATCCCCTTCCAGGTCTTGTCCGGTTAGCTCTTCTACTAAATGATCTGCACGAAAGCGTTTTTTGCACTCTTTGCAATCTACCATAGCATCATTAAATCCGGTGGCATGCCCACTTGCTTCCCAGAGTTTGGGATGCAAGAGAATGGGTCCATCAATACCAACCAAATCTTTTCTATCTGTGACGAACATTTTCCACCACAATTTCTTGATATTATTTTTCAACTCTATACCGTATGGACCATAAGTATATGAATTGGCCATACCTCCATAGATTTCTGAAGATGAAAAAATAAATCCTCTTCTTTTGCAAAGAGAATGTATTTGATCCATTGTGACACTATTCTGCATTGTTGACTGGTTTATCTTTTACTTCTTTTTGTTTGTTGCGCCAGTCTAAAATGGCATTGGAAAGCACGCTTACCAGACTTTCAGCTGTTTTATGTGTCAAATTGATTCTACCAACCAATTTAATTGTGACAGGGTTTTGATTAGGTATCATATAGCCGAAGTCCAAAATCACTTCATTGTGATTTACGTGAACAGATACTGCATTGCTGTAACTGCCTTGTTCCATTGCACTTTCCACTTTTAGATGGATATTATTTTTTTCATCAGCCATAGAGATATTTATGAAGTTTTATTTGCTAGTTGTCCACAGGCGGCATCAATGTCCTGTCCCATGGTTACACGAATGGTAGCATTAATGCCGTTTTTTTGTAAGATATTTTTAAATTCCTCGATATTATTTTGTTGCGAAACAGTAAAAACACTGTCTGTTGGGTTGTAAGGAATCAGATTGACATGACACAATTGGCCTTGAATTAGTTCGGCAAGCTGTTGTGCCTGTATCCTGGAATCGTTAACGCCCTGCAGCATGACATATTCATAAGAAACACGCCGATTGGTTTTTTGTAAGTAGGTTTGCACCGCTGACATCAATTCAGGAAGTGGCCAACGTTTGGCGATGGGCATAATTTTTTCACGGTCGGCTTGGTTGGGAGCGTGTAACGAAATGGCTAAGTTATATTGTTTAGGTTCGTCAGCCAATTGCAGAATGCCTGGCACTACACCCGAAGTCGAAATAGTAATTTTGCGTGCTCCGATGCCTAGATATTTCGGATCAGAAAGTAAATTGGCTGCGGCAAGAGTGTTTTGATAATTCATAAATGGCTCTCCCATGCCCATGAATACGATATTGCTTATCTCGGCGTTTTCTTGATGTAATAGCTGGGCGAAATATAACACTTGATCAAATATTTCCTCATAAGTGAGATGTTTCAATAAACCAAGTTTGCCAGTGGCACAAAATTTGCACCCCATTTGACATCCTGCCTGACAAGAAATGCATAGTGAGTTGCGGCCATCTTTAAAACGCATTAATACAGA
>CAZJJZ010000003.1:7693-23150 GCA_964546505.1 uncultured Candidatus Peribacteria bacterium | reverse complement strand
TAACACTTTGGTGGTATCTCGATTGCCTGAAGTCTTACTAATCAGTGGTTTGACACACAAAATAGTCACTCTGTTTTTTAGCACCTGACGTAGTTCTTTAGACAAATCAGTACATTCCTCAAAATCGGTAATAAGATTGTGACAAACATTTTTGACAATTTGCCTGATCCGGAAATCTGGAAGGTTTAAATCTGCTAAATCTGTTTTCAAATCCGAGAAGTTTTTCATCTATTTTGAGGTTGTTACATTTTTTTGACAACACTATTTTGAATCTCATTTTTCCTTATTAGGAAGTCATTAAGTCTTGTTCAAATTTTTTATTCATTTGCTGAATAGTAGTGTTTTCTTTACAACTGAGTTAATTAAATTTTAGCATAAAAATTCAATTATGAAAGTCTACATACTTACCGACAATTTATTGGCAGGTAATATTGTTCAACGGGGCCTCTATAAAGAAGGTCTACAAGTGGAGTTACTGATTTTCCCGGGTTGTTTGCAAGTAGAAGTACAGAAGCTCGTTCTGGAAAGTCAAAAATTATTGGTGGTATTAATGCAAAACGAAGTTAACTTGGAAAAATCTCTAACTGCTTTGAGCCATCTGCCCAAAATTGTTTTCTTGAATCATTTTCAATTAAACAACCTAAAACAATATCGGGAAATGTTTTCATATTGCTTTGAAAAACCTTATAATTATCAGAAGATCGCTTTTGAACTGCGCATGACGGCTTATCAGGCAAAGCAAAATTATGAGCAATTGCAACTGAATTATGATTCCCTGGAGTTAAGTTTAAATTTGAGAGAGTTGTCCAATCAACAACATAGAATTCGTTTAACTAATAAGGAATTTTCTTTGATGCAATATTTAATGATTAATCAAGGTAAATTGCTGACTAGGATGGAAATACTAGAGAATGTTTGGGATATTAATGCACTGGCTGTTACAAATACAGTTGATGTTCATATTAGTAAATTAAGAAAGATTTTGAAAACATTGCAAATCTCTGACAATCTAATACAAACCGTGCCATGTGGCGGGTATATTTTTGGCAAATCAGTATAGTACAAATTAATTTTTCTTTTTTCACAAGTATATTTTCTTTTTTTTAAATAGACTTTGCATATACTTTCTTCATTGAACTCCAAGAAACAAATATATAACCCTCGTGATCATATGAGTATTGCAAATAACTTAAACTTGCAAAAATTAGTTTCAGACTTTCTGCTACTATTAACGCAGAAAGAACGTTTTGTGGTAGAAAGAAGATTTAATTTGGACGAGAAAGAAAGAGCGACTCTAGAAGAAATCGGACAACACTATTCTGTAACAAGAGAGAGAATCAGACAAATAGAAAAAAACGCCCTCAATAAATTACGAAGAAATATTGAAAATGCGCCTTTGTTTCCAATCAGTAATCTCGCCTATGAAATTTTAATGAATAATGGCGGAGTGATGAGAGAGGATCATATTTTGGCTAAACTAATCAATGCAGAGCAATCCTATAAGTCAGAATTTCTACAATTGATTTTGAGTGTAGATAAGCGATTTGTGAAGGTGCCAAATACCGTTAAATTTCACCCTTATGTGCGAGTTAATGATATTTCCGAGGAACAAATACAAAGCCTTTCAAAAAATGCTGAAACAGTACTCAAAAAGAATGTTTCAACCATGAATTTGGAGAACTTATACAAAATGGTTGTGACAAATAAAGGTTTATCTATAGCTAGCGCAGCATTTAAATCGATTTTAACTGTAAATAAATCAATCAAGTACGTTGCAGATGATACAATCGGCTTAATGGAATGGAGAAACATCAATCCACGTACTCTGAGAGATAAAATCTTTTTCGTACTCAGAAAAAAGAAGGAGCCTTTGCATTTTGTTGATATCGCCAATCAGATTATTGAAATGAGTTTCGATAAAAAGAAAATCAATTTGCAAGCTGTACACAATGAATTGATTAGACATGAAGAATTTGTATTGATTGGTCGTGGTATCTATGGATTGTCCGAGTGGGGCTTTGTGCACGGAACAGTGGCAGAAATAATTGAAAAACTGCTGACGAAACATCAAACCATGTCTCAAGAGGAAATTATCAAAGAGGTGTTGAAGCAGAGAAAAGTTAAACCAATCACGATAATCTTGAGTCTGAAGAATAAAGCCCAGTTTGTGAGAGTTGGTAGAAAGCAGTATTCCTTGGCAGCTAATGCCTAGATTTTAATATAACCTTGCCGATCAAATTTCATTTCTTGACGAAATTTGCTGTGGTTAGAGAATATTTGGTCGGCAATCTTTTTGTCAGTGGCCTTAATAAGATTGAACTCAGCTTTTTTCTTTAGTTTTAGCGCCAGTTGGTGTGTGGGATCGATTTCCAGGATTTTGTCAGCGATTTTAAGTGCTTCAAAGTATTTTCTCTTCAGCATTAGAGTGTCCACCTCCTCGGTCAATTTAAAGATAAAGTCTTTTCTTTGCTCTACTTTAAAGCGCTCATATTTTTTATTCACTTTTTTTAAAAGTTTGTTCACTTGTGGATTTTTATTGTCCAGCTGATAAAGCTGAAACAGAAAGAGTAGAATTTCTTCAAATTTTTCACTTTCGATGAAGGCGTTTTTGGCTTTTAATTCTTCTTTTATGTATGTACTGCGAAATTTCTGGTAATAGGTAAGAACGTCAGGATTGTTGATATTCGCAGTAAGAATTTCTTGAACTTGTTTTAATGCTTCTTGACGATTAATTAAAAAAGTCTGATCAATTTCAGCGAATCGTTGCTTTAAAAAATTTTTTTGGCTATCTTGAAGATATTTCTCATAAAGAGATTTTGCCTCAAGAATGGTTTTGGTTAAATCAGGAAAATGTGGAATGTAGGGCTGGTAACGACTGATTTTTTCAAAATACTCCTGGTACTGTCCCTGCTTTTTCAATTTTTGGAGTTCATAGATTTCACTGGCGATTAAGGCCCGGTTGTGTTTTTCCACCTCTTCTTCAATCAAGCTGCGCCAATGTATCACTTTGCTATTTTCCGGATCTACACTTAAAATGCGATTACAAAGCTGGTAGGCA
This sequence comes from uncultured Candidatus Peribacteria bacterium, assembly GCA_964546505.1. GTDB lineage: Bacteria > Patescibacteriota > Gracilibacteria > UBA1369 > UBA1369 > CAZJJZ01. The sequence goes on along the minus strand of CAZJJZ010000003.1, from coordinate 20,092 downwards.
TCACGCCATTTTTCTTCTTTGATCAGTTCACTGATTTTCCCCTCTAATTCTTGAGTGATGTTTGATGACATAGCTATGAAATGAATCATTTCATTATAGCAAAAGTGTCGAGAATTTACTAGATTAAGAAAAAGTGTTAAACTTAAAGTAGTAATTTAAAATATGCAACCAGGTAACAGTTTAGAAAAAAATAACAGTATAGAAAAGGCAATGGAAAGCCAAACTTCGGCTGAGAGTTCAGCGAAAGTCGAAGTTGTGGGTGTGGATTTGAATTTTTTAAATGAAAATGCGGACAGTTTGGATACCGGCGAGGTGGTGGAAGATGAAAAGAAAGGTAAGGAGGCTGCAGGAGATCCTGGTGTTAAAAGTGGTCAATCGACAACGGTAACGACAATTCAAACCAAACCAACAGTTAAGCAAATGACTGTGCAGATTGAAGCTGCAATTATGACTGAATTGCAGAAATGTTACCAAGAAGAGCGGGAGATCAAAAAAAGACATGATTATTCTCCAGCAGATTTAAATGCTGTCGTGATTCGCATTAGAAATTTAAATCAGATCTTAGGATCTTTAAAGGACTATTTACGACTTGCGGAAGAATATATTATCGGCTTGTGGAATACTTACGTAGTGAAGAAAAAGTAATTTAGCGTTTTTTGATAGTCACATTGAAATCTAAACGCTTGTTCAAGAGCAGGCGGGTTTGTGCGTCGATTGCTGGAAATGAGCTCAAAGTGATCGAAATCAATGGCACCAGCAACCACTGTAGTACCAAACTTAACTTGCGGATGAGCGGGTCTTTTTTCTGGATCGGTAGAACTTTTAATGTGATAAATATCCCCACAATAATGCCGATGCTGGCGATATTCATCAAATCACTCATTATTTTGGGCAGATTGTAGCTTAAGACTGTGTTACGGAAGCTGGCATTGATGGCGCTGGGGATGTAACCGGCAAGCAATAGTAAGATTGGTCCTGTGGCCCAGAAAAAAATGCTTTCTAAAAAATGAAAGATCTCGTAGAGTTTTCTGCGCCAGGTAATTTGACGATTGTTTAGCAGATTCAAGACGATAAATGGAAAATCACTCGCCCCCCAGGCCCATCTTCTTAGCTGCAAATACTGACTGCTAAAATTGGCCCATAGTCCTTCGTCCTGGACGGCGTCCATGTATATCGGACTGTAGATATTTTCGATGTAATGCCTGCCATTATAGACGAAAAACGCTGTCCAGTACTGCCTAGAATCATCCTGAACCACGCGAGTATCCCAGTAATTAAAGTCCAAAACTGATTGAAAACTCATAGCGCGAGAGGAAAAGCTTTTATTTTCGTCGTATCGGAGCGAAACTGACATTTGCCAAAATGAGCAGGAAATAGCCACCAGACGATTAAAAATCGGTACCTCCCAGATATTATTATGATAAAAAGGCACTGGCTGATAACCTACTTCAACTCGATTTTTGGTGATACAGTAGCGGAAGGTCAACTCATTAAAATATTCCGGTGACACCACTGTGTCAGCATCGAAGCTAGACAGTATTAAATGACTGTATGAGATACCGTGAAAATCCAAATATTGTTTGAGGACTTTGGCTCCCCAGGTGGCGTTAGCTGCCCTACCTCGATATTCGTTGGGCAGGTTTTTGGGATGAACTGTGTAGATGTATTCTCTAAAACAAGAACCAAATTCCGCACCAATAGCTTGGCCAATGGTTTGCGCTTCCTGCTGTTGACTTTCCTCGAAGGATAAAATCAGAATGATTTTTTTGGTGTCATAGTTACTGTCTGCGTAGGATTTGACTGAAGCTCTAATCACCTCTAACGGTTCCTTGTAAGTTGGAATAGTGACACAGTGAATTACTTCAGAAGGCTTCAGGTATTGATGTAATTTTTGTAATTCGTTAATTTTGGCTAATAATATGGGTTCTAGGGGTTTATTGCGGCTGCTTTGTTTAAATACAACTGGATCAATGTGAAACTGTTTTTCTTTGATTACTTTTTTGAGTTTTTCTGGATGTTCAATATAGCTGTTCAATGCTGACCAACACACTTGATTTGCCCTGTTGGAAAAGGAAAAGGATTTACCAAGATGATAAATAAAGTAAAAGGACCGGTAGACCCAGATGAAGGTATAGGTAATGATCAGGTTAGCTGTAATGGTAGTGAAATAGTAGGAACCAATCACTACACCAAATAGTGCGCCCCAGGTTAGCAAACCAGGTACCATTTCCAAAAGTCGCCAATAACGATGAGCATAAATTAGCTCTCGAGGATTATTTATATGATTTTTCATAAACCCATTTAAATCTATTTTGTGATAAATTTCAAATTTGACAAAACTAACCAACTTTGTTAGATTGACACTCTAGCGCTCAAGTTAAAACTATAACTATTCTCCGTGTCAAATATCTGGCTTGACAATAAATTGTGGAGCAATTAATCTTGGCACTGCCCGAGTCCAGACCGGAAAACTTAACTCATACTTATGACAGTGATTAACGACAAAAAGGCCATTGAAGAAGTTCTCAACTTGAATTTGTCTTCAATAATTGAAGATCTCTTTATGGTTTTGACTCATAAAGAAAAGGACGTTGTTATCAAGCGTTTTAGTTTGGACAATAAACCTAAACTGACTCTAGAAAAGATCGGTCAAGCGTTTTCAGTTACCAGAGAAAGAGTTCGTCAGATTGAAAAAATTGCTTTGGGCAAATTAAGAAGAACTGTTGAAACGACTAAGTTAAGTATTTTAAACAAATTAGCAAAGGAAATTTTGATGGAAAATGGAGGTGTGACACTGGAAACCAAATTAATTTCCGAGTTAGTGAGAAGAATTAATTCCGTGGAACCTACTGATGCCAACATTATCAGATTGGCTTTAAAAGTGAATGCTGATTTGGTGGAATGTGAGAAAAATAATGTTTTTAAAACCTTTTGGAAACTCAGTTTTGTGAGCATGGAAGACATCAAGTCTATTGTTGCTTTGGGTGTTGATGTTTTGAAGAAGAATGGCGATTTGTTGACTGAAGATCAACTTTATCGAAATCTGAGCGAGATGGCACTGGACAAAGGTAAAAGATACGATAAAAGCCTGGTTTTGTCCGCACTGGAGGTGGATAGACAGGTCAAGAGAACCTCAGAAGGCTTTGGACTAGTATTCTGGAGACATATTAACCCCAGAAGTATTCGTGACAAAGCTTATATCGTGCTAAAAAGAGCAAATGAGCCATTGCATTTTGTGGAAATCGCAAATCGTATTGCCTCTTCTGGTTTCGACAAGAAAGTGGTTACAACTCAGGCTGTGCATAATGAATTGATTCGCTATGAACAATTCGTGTTGGTTGGTCGAGGTCTCTACGCTCTCAAGGAATGGGGATTTAAAAAGGGTACTGTTGCGGAAGTAATCGAAAATCTACTCAAGAAAAAGGCACCTTTAACTAAGCAAGAAATTATTGCCGGTGTACTGAGACAAAGAAAAGTAAAAAAGGGTACAATTTCTTTGAACTTACAGAAAAATCCTCAATTTGTGCGTGTTGGTAGAGCAGTCTATACTTTGGACGAATCTTTGAAAACTGCTTAATTTACTTGAATTTTTCATTGAAAGCCCCTAATTTATTGGGGCTTTTTAAAATCTCATCACAATGAGTGATACTATTTTCAGTAAAATTATCAAGAAAGAAATTCCTGCTGATTTTTTGTATGAAGATGAATTGTGTATTGCCATCAAAGATAAATTTCCCAAAAGTCCTATACACCTCTTGATAATACCTAAAAAGCCAATTCCTACCATGATGGATATCGAACAAGAAGACCAAGCCTTGATTGGACATCTATTTTTGGTGGCAAAAAAACTGGCAGCCGAGATGTCACTAACCGGCTATAAGTTAATATTTAATGTTGGCAAGAGTGGTGGACAGGAAATTATGCATGTACATTTGCACTTGTTAGCCTAGTTCATTAGGAGAACTTTGAGCTGTACAATAACTAACATCACTACTGTTACTAGTCACCCTGGTGTTCTCGCACAAAGATTAATTTGCATTTAGATCAAGAGATAGCTATATTTTCTGCACATTTGAGGTTAATATTCGCTGGAGTGGTGGAACTGGTAGACACACTAGCCTTAGGAGCTAGCGCCCAAAAGCATGGAGGTTCGAGTCCTCTCTCCAGCACCAGATAGACTTTGTAGAATTCATTTGGCAGTGACTTGATGTAATCTCTCCTTAGTTGGCAAATCCAATAAAGGCATTTTGTAAATTATCGATTTGGCGACGCTGAATGGGAGCCCTTTTGGCGGCGGCAAAACAAATGGTCTGGCGTCCGTATTTATGATTAATTTTATCGATCTGACTAAACAGGGAAACTGTTTGTGGGCTGTCTAATTCCTGACCAAAAAGAGTAGGCATGATACGCTCTTCCGGAATGAGCTTTGTGGTAATGATGCCACTACTACGATACTGCAAGTCCGGACGATACAGTCGCTGAAAAGCTTGCTTAACACGAAAATGAATACTACTTTGGCAGTTAATAGCTTCTTCCAGAGGTATTTCTTGTCCGTGAACATGATAATGCTCATCGCGAAGCATGATGATTACCAGGGTGGTTTTGACTTTTTGGCTGCGCAGTTGCCAAAATGCTAATTCCAGATTTTTAAGTAATTCTGCATAGATAATTTGAGGATTGTGAGTCAGACGAAAAGACCGGGTGCGGGACAGTGACTTAGGTGGAGCTACTAGAGGATTAACTGGTTTCACTGAATTGCCTTTTAATTCTTGCTGCAGCTCCAGACCATTTTTACCGCTGATTTTTTGGAGGAGGCGGGAGTCGGCTAGCGCTAGTTGCAGTGGTGTTTGGATATTAAACTTGGTGAATAAGGAGTGGGTGTTGCGGCCGACTCCCGGGATATCCGATAACTCTTGTTGTTCTAAAAAATGCTTAATATCTTTGCCCGTAACTACGGTTAAAGCATCGGGTTTCTTGAAGTCGCTGGCCATTTTGGCCAGTATTTTGCTCGTAGAAAGGCCAATAGATACTGTGATGCCCAGTTGTTGTTTAATGGTCTCTTTAATTTTGAGGCAAATTTCTTGATAAGGTTGGCGATAGAGCCGACGCAAGCCCTTGAGGTCGATAAATGCTTCGTCAATGCTGCTACTTTCTATGGTGGGAGTGAAAGTACTTAAAATTTCTAAAAATCTTTGATGGTAAAGCAGGTACTTTTTAAAATCTCCCTCCACAAATACTCCGTGTGGACATAATTGCTTAGCCTCTTTAATGGTCATGCCAGTGGATACTCCATATTTCCTAGCTTCATAACTGGCAGTAATAACACATCCTCCACCCATACCCAAGACCATGACAGGCTGACCTTTTAACTGAGGATTATACGCCTGTTCCACTGAAGCGAAGTAGGCGTTGCAGTCGATATGAGCGATGGCGCTAGGAAAAGATATTCTTTGAAAGACACACATAGGCCTTTAATTATATTTTCTAATAATTCCGATCACTATTCCCCATAATTGAGTCCCCTCCTGCAATTTGATTTGATAATTTTCAGAACTTTCGGCGCGCAAAAACACATTTCCTCCTTCTTGCACATAACGTTTTACAGTAAAACCATCCGGTAAATGAGCTACTACAATCTGACCGGATTTAGCATCGGTGCGTCGCTCTACCAGTAAAATATCACCAGGCATAATGCCTGCCTGTTCCATAGAGTTCCCCCTCACTTTAAGAGCAAAGGTATTGCTTGGATTAGTGATGACATATTGGTCAATGGTCAAAAAATCTTTACCCGTATCTTCGGCCGGAGCTTGAAAACCGGCTGGTATGCTTTCCGGGAAAAATGGAATGCTGAGAGCTTTGCCGAGATTGCTGAGGAATTGAAAAGGCTGATCAGTAATATTGGTAATGCTCCCCTTTTGGTTTTTTTGCAGATATCCCTTTTGGATTAGTCCCTTTAAATGGCTAAAAATTGTATTGGGCGATTTGATACGTAATTTGTCCGCTAATTCCCTGGTGCTGGGAAAATAACCTTGTTGCTGACGAAAGGTATCAATGGTGTGGAGTAAAGCCTTTTGTTTAGCGGTGAGGTTACTTTTTTTCATAGAATTGAGTAATTGATCCTTCTAATAATATAGTACAATTGTTCTATTTTCAAGCCTTTTACTGAAATACATGGAAAGCTTTGACTGTAGCGTAATTTTTGTCTAGCATGTGGAAGCCAATTTCGATTGGTCGGTTTGAGTTGGTAGTGTTTGACTTGCTTACTCAACAGCTGTTCTTACTTTTACAGACATCAACTAGGAGGTGAAGAAATATGGCTGAGGCAACGTACCCGTTTGAGGGCGGTATTGGTCCAGAAGACCCCGATCCCTATCCGGAGAGCTGTGTGATGCCGGCTGTGTTGGCGCCTGAGAAGGCTTCTCTGCTTGCTCCCGCCATGGAAAGGGCAGAAACTGATCCGATGTCAACCGAGGGTGAAGCTCCACAGCAGGAGTCCAAGGCAGAGGATGCCGAGGTAGTTCAGGATGAAGATCCCACTCCGGCCGCCCCTCCACCTGTCTGCGACAGCAGCTATTACCCTCACGAGGGTGGTGGCTATCCTCTGGAGTAGCGTCAGTCGGCGAGCGGCGTAGGTGGGGTGTCAAAGAAAGTAAGTTCTGGTACTCAATCCCGGAAAGGGGTTGGGGCAACGGGCGAAACATGCCCATAGAGCCCGTTGACCGATATTGGTTAACGGGCTCTGTTCTTGATAGGCCAGTGACTAAGTTATTGGAGTGCCAATAAATTATCGCTGCTTCGCTGGGCGATTTGGCTGCGTAAGTCGATTCTCTGCTTAACTAGATCGGCTAATTTGCCACGAGTTTGAGGTCCCCATTGTCCTGCCCCAAAAGAATGTTGATCGTTCACTAAACCTTGAGTTTGCTGGAATTTCATCACTGCGTGAGCGGTTAATTCACCATAAAATCCGGTTGGTTCTATGCCAAACAAATTTAGTTTACGCAATTCAGTTTGCAACTCAATTACTGCTTGACCGCTGTCTCCCACTTTTAAGTCCGTATCCAAAAAACTGAGTCCATTTCCGGCTAATTCGATTTTGAGAGTTTGTTGATCAACTGGGGCGGCTTGAGCCACTGTTATTTCTCCAATGGGGGTTAGTAGTTGTTGGGGCACAATGTTTTTTTGGTGGTTCTGATTCGCAGTTAAACCGTTAAGTGCTGCCTCCAGTTTTTTACGAGTTTGAGGCCCAAAATAACCGGCACCAAAATCATTAGCATCATCCACTATTTCGTAGGCTAACTGAAATTTCAAAACAGCCGCCTGAGTTAAATCACCAAAATTACCAGTTAACTCACCTTGAAAATAGCCCAGCTGACTGAGAGCTTTTTGAAGTGCAGTTACTTGATCACCCTGACTACCGGATCCCAAATCCCGTGGGAAAAGGCTACTGGCGATGGTGGTATTGGTCGATTCTAGTTTTTGGGCTAATTGGTCCAATGCGCTTAAATCAATCTGTTCAACCTTGCTGGCGTCGGGACCATAGACGGTAACTGTCACATTACGTCTTCCCCACGCCAAAGCGCGATTGAGTCCCTGATCACCATGGCCCATCCAAATATCCAGACGATCAAATTTTTCCCCTCTTTGACCTGCCGGAACAATTGCTCCACCTCTGTCATGTACTGCTACAGTTCCAATACCAGGAATAGACATTTTGGTATCGAAGGGAATGGTTTTTGGCGCAGCAATCATGCCGGGAAAGACAGGTGTACCATCAGCACCATGAGTACCATTACCATTTAATTTTTTGTCTTTTTCCAAACTGCCTTTAACGTATTTTTGCTGTCCTTCAATTGGCGAATAATAGGCGGTGATAGTAAAAACTTGTTGGTAGGGATAAGTAGGTGCTTCCTGGGCATGCACTAAACAAGTGGAAGCAAGTAAATATGTAGCGGAAAGAGCGCTTATTGTAAGGATTTTTTTAAACATAATGTGAGATAAATCCTTATATTATAGCATAAAAAAGCGGCTAAACTGTTAGCTTTAGCCTTGTGCTAGCTGGTATTTATGGTTTAGTTACTCAATGATACCAATGCGTCGGGTGATTTCTCTTTCCACAAATTCACGATCTCGACCGTATTTAAGTCTGGAAAGCTGCTTGACCGCCTCGCCGATTTTGACGTCACCTTTTTCTAACCATGGTTTTGGTACGGTAATGGAAAAAGGCCGACAGGGCTGTCCGTCAATAGAGAGTTTCATCACGCCTTTGAAGTTGTCCATGTTGATCAAATCTTGGTCGGTGAAGACCGGGGCCATTTCTTTGGCCATGTATTCAGCATCAGTGGCACCGATTTTGTAACTTAGCATGGTACCAACGTTACCAAACACAGCATTTTTGACTTTAGATTTACCGTCTTTTCCTTCCAACTGAGAAATATATTGATGTGCCATATTTAAACTAAGACGATATTTTCTAGCTTCGGACAAAATACTTTCAATGGAATCGGTAATGTAGTTTTGGAATTCGTCAATATAGAGGAAAAAATCTGTACGTTGAGAAGCTTCAAAACGTTGACGTCGCAAAGCAGCCATTTGCAATTTAGAAACGATAATCAAACCTAATAATTCGGAGTTGATATCGCCCACTTCACCTTTAGAGAGGTTGATAAGCAAAATTTTCTTGTTTTGCATGACATCCGTAAAGTCAAAAGCCGATTTGGTTTGGCCAATGATATTACGCATCATCGAATTAGTAATGAATTGGCCGAATTTAGCGGCAAAGTAAGGAATCATTTCCTGTTTTTCACGAGCACCGGTTTTGGCCATTTGGTCGTTCCAAAATGATTTTACGACGGGGTTTTTGACATGCGTGACTCTTTCCTGTTGAAATTCATCATCAGTAAACAGGCGTACAATATCCGTGATGGTTCCCCCTTCAGGATGCGCCATAAGTGTTAAGCAGCCATTACGGAAATAATCTTGAATACGAGGACCAAAAATTTCGTTGCCAAATAATTTGATCATGATATTCATGGCGTCCAAAGCAACTAACTCTCTTTCATCGTCAGTTTCCGCCTCCAGCAAATTCAACCCCATTGGCCTTCCAGTATCCGCCGGATTGAAATAAATCACATCATCCGCACGTTCACGTGGTATAAATGGGAGGTTATCTTCTACTAGAGAGCCGTGAGGATCCATAATTCCCAGACCGTCACCATTCCTTAAATCCTGCCTAATCATCAAAGAAAATACGGAAGACTTACCGGTACCGGTTTGACCGATTACATAGAAGTGTCTAAAACGGTCGTTACGCGTCATACGTACTTCGGTTTCCAGTCCTCGATAGTGATTGTGCCCTAATAGTAAACCTTCTTTTGGCATATTTTTGGGCGCAGGAGCTACCTTATATTTTTGCCACAAAATATTGGGTGTTTTGTTGAACTTGGTATGTGGTAAATGGAAGATGCTGGCTAGCTCCTCTGAGGAAAGAATTGTGATCTGCTTTTTCCACTTTTGATACCAGGGGTAATTGAAATTACGATAAATGTAATCTTCGACCAATTGGTGATCAGCATAATGTTTAACTCCTGAAAACTTGTTGCTGTTGGCGGTTTTATACTGAGCAAAGGTGCTGAGAATATTGGTCAGATTGGTTTTTGCCTCACTAGCACTTTCCGAAGCACAGACTATACGAATCAATACCTCAAAACCCAATCCACTGTTTTTTTCTTCCATGGCTTTCACTTCTTCCTCAGTCGCTTGAGTCAATCTGGAACCTCCATCACCTTTGTCTTTTCCACTAGGCGGTCCACTAATCAATAAATCAAACAAGTGTTTAAGTAGTTTGAACGGATTTAGTTCCAACTTTTTTTTCTTTTTTTGATTGAGTATATTCTTCGCTTCTTCACGACCGGCTTTTTGCCATTTGTCTGTGGGGCAAACCATGATTTGGATAACTGCTGATTCATTGGAACGCAGCTTGGAGAGAGCGCTGGTGATGGTATTGATGGGGTCTGAGCCTAATTTTTGGAAGGTTTTGATGGGATACATGTAATGCTTGCTCAGCGTTAGAGCTTTGCAGGCGATTTGGGAGTTTTTTTGAAAAATATTATACTCATCAACTTTTTCAATGTAGGCCTCCGGGAAAAACCCACTAACTTGTTTTTCAATTAAGGAGGCGTGTTTTTGAGGACTAACTATGTAAAAAACGATTTGTTCGTTTTGAACTACATACTCAAAAGAGAAGAAATCTTCACCGACATATTTATTCTTCCACTTGCCAGAATAAATGGAATGCAAGGAGTCATACAACTGAGCAGATACAGTAATTAACTCTTTAAAGTCTTTGAAACCGCCACCAGAGGTGTCTTCCGACTTTTCATCTTTGGATTCACGCAAACCAACCCTAACCTGTAAAAAGACCATGTTCATGGCTCTTTCCAGGTTGCTTTTAGCAAGAATTTTGTTTTTCCAAATTTTGTAGGCAATCCAGAGAATGAGAGCTAAACCCCCATAAACTGCCAGATTGAGGATTATGTAATCCATTATTCGATGTTGCTGATTTTAAGTTCTTGAAGTGTTTCTATGGGCATGGATGAAGGTGCTCCAAGCATTAAGTCTTTGGCTTTTTGATCTTTTGGGAAAGCCATTACTTCACGAATGTTGGGCTCATCTAAGTATACCATTAAAAGTCTTTCCAAACCAAGTGCTAAACCGCCATGTGGAGGAGCGCCATAGCCAAAAGCCTCTAACATATGTCCAAATCTCAACTCGGCATTTTCGTCGGAAATGCCTAAAATATCAAAAACACGTTTTTGAGTGTCTTGATTGTGAATTCTAACACTTCCACCGCCAATTTCGTAGCCGTTGAGGACAATATCATAGGCTTTGGCGATTACTTTTACTGGATCTTGAGCCAGTAAATCATACTGATCGTCTTTGGGGGAAGTGAAGGGGTGATGTGCCGCTGAAATTTGCCCATTAAGTGGATCTTGTTCGAATAATGGAAAGTCTACTACCCATAAATAAGCAAGACTATTGGGATCACGTAATTTAAAGCGGTCTGCACAGGCCAGACGCACTTGACCAAGGGCTTTGCAAACAGTCTCGAAAGAATCAGCGCCAAAGAAAATGATATCGCCTGGTTTGGCTCCAGATTTGCTGATATATCCTTGAACCTCCTCATCTTTGAGGTATTTGAGTAAGTTGGATTTAGGCCCTTCACTTGTGATTTGGATATAAGCCAGGCCTTTGGCACCGTGATGTCTGGCCAATTCGGTTAAATCATCAATTTCTTTGCGAGTTAATTCCAGCCCACCATCAACTTTCAAAGCTCTAACGACTCCACCTCTTGCTAAGGCATCTTTAAATACAGAGAATTCGGTATTTTGAGCAATTTCTGATACATCAACAATTTTCATTTCAAAACGAATATCCGGTTTATCAGACCCGTAACTATCCATAACCTCCTGCCAAGTCAGGCGAGGGAAAGGTTTTTGTTGAATTTTTTTCTGCGGAACTAATTTTTCAGTTAATTCAATGAGTAGTTTTTCATGCAGAGCGATTATGTCTTCTTGTTCGATAAAGGACATTTCCACGTCGATTTGGGTAAATTCTGGTTGACGATCTCCTCTTTGATCTTCATCACGAAAACAGCGAGCAACTTGAAAATAACGATCCATTCCAGCAACCATTAATAGCTGTTTGAGCTGCTGAGGTGATTGAGGTAAAACATAATAATTACCTGGATACAGTCTGGATGGCACAATGTATTCACGGCTACCTTCTGGCGTTCCTTTGATCAAAATCGGCGTTTCCACTTCAATAAACTGATTTTGATCATAAAAGTCACGAATCAACTTGACCGCTTTGTGACGGAACACGATATTGCGTTGCATACGTTCTCGACGCAAATCCAGATAGCGATATTTCAATCGTAATTCTTCATTAACATCATTTTCGTAGTCGATTTCGAAGGGAGGTGTTTTGGCTCGATTCAAAATTTCACATTCTTCAATTAACACTTCGATTTCGCCAGTGGTAAGTTTGGAGTTTTCCTGACCTTCTGGTCGCGCGCGCACAACTCCAGATAGTTTTAAAACAAATTCTGGGCGTACTTCATTGGCAATTTGGTGTGCCGCTTCAAACTTGATGGGATCAGTGACAGTTTGGGTGAGGCCGTAGCGGTCTCTAAGATCAATAAAAATCACCCCTCCATGATCACGGCGACGGTGCACCCAGCCGGTTAAGGTTACTCTTTGTCCGATTGAGCTTTTGTTTAATTCTCCGTTGGTATTGGTTCTAAGCATATAGTTAAAAATTATTCTTGCTAATCACTGAGTTTTCTTTTCAGCCACAACAGTATAATTAAAGCTGAAATTTAACCAAGCAATTTTTCAATTT
>CAZJJZ010000003.1:4719-7683 GCA_964546505.1 uncultured Candidatus Peribacteria bacterium | reverse complement strand
ACATTCTTTCCTGACACAATTGCTCAGTTGGCTGTAAAGTCAAATTACTTTGAAAGGTTTGCCAGCTGCCGTCCTTGAACATTTTCAATTCTACCTGGTGTGTTCCACTTTGAGCAGATAGTAGGTTTTTTAAATTTTGCAATTGTTGGGCAGCAGTGTTTTGGGGGATGGTTATTGTGATTGATTGATCATGGATTTGAAGGTGCGGTAAATCCACTTGCGGATTGACTGCAGTAGTGGGCGCAGCTGCAGTTACGGCCTGAGCAAACTGTTTTTCGGAGTTGTCTGGTGGATTTATTGGCGTTTTAGCACTTTCAAAACGTATACGCTTGATTTGTACTTTTTCTTGAGGGTGATAGGCGCCGCTGTTTTTGGCACTCTCAATCATCTTATCTAGTGACATCACGCTGATGTCATTGACGACAATTTGTGCTCCGCCGCGTCGATTGTCTAGACGGCCATCGATAGTAAGCGCCTGATTATCATTCAATTTAAATTTTACTTGCTCATATGCTTTTGGAAAAAAAACCACGTCAACATTGCCTGTGGTATCTTCTATTTGACCGTATGCCATGGCCACGTTGGCTTTAGTGATGGCTGTACGTAAATTACTCAACACGCCAGTTACTCTGATCAGCTGACCTAAATTTTTTGGACTCAATTCGCCAATTAATGTCCCCTTTCTTTTCAGGTATTGCGTCAAGCCTTTTAATGGATGTCCGCTGACATAAAGTCCGACATAGGTTTTTTCCAGTTGCAATCTTTCCATATGAGTCAGTGGGACAGTGTTTTTGAAAATCATTTTTTCTCGGCTACCCGAATTTAGCGACAAGTCCTCTTCTTCAAACAGACTGTGCTGAGGTTCCGCAGTGCTTTGAGCGGCATCCTGATAATGGCTTTTGGAATATTTATTAATAACATCATAATTCTCCGCCAATTGCCGACGATCGCCAAATTCGTCCAATGCACCAGCATAAGCCAGACTTTCAATGGTTTTTTTATTGAGAATTTTGGGAGGTAAATTGGCTGCAAATTCTTCTATACTGTGAAATCTTCCAAGCTTATTTCTGACTCTAATAATTTCCTCAACTTGCCCCTGCCCTATCCCTTTGATGGCACTTAAACCAAAGCGAATGGACTGTGGACCACTGACTGAGAATAGTGATTCTGAATGATTAATTGATGGCGGCTGAACTTCGATGCCCATCATTTCACAATCCGCAATTTCAAGAGTGATTTTATCAGTATTATCGTAATCACAGGTTAGTAATGCTGTCATGAACTCTGTCGGGTAGTGTGCCTTCAAATAACATGTCTGATAAGAAATCATGGCATAACAAGCCGCATGTGATTTATTAAAACCATAACCCGCAAAGGGCTCAACCACTTTTTCGAAAATCATGGTTGCATGCTCGCGCGTGTGCCCGCAATTAACGGCACCGGCAACGAATTTTTCTTTTTGTTCAGCTAGCAGTTTCGGATCTTTTTTCCCCACGGCACGGCGCAAAATATCCGCCTCACCCAAGCTAAAACCTGCAAAAATACGAGCGATTTGTAAAATTTGCTCTTGGTATACTGCCACTCCGTAGGTTTCGCTCAAGATACTGGCAAATGCAGGGTCCTGGTACTCAACAGTTTCCGGATGATGTTTTCCTTTAATGTACACTGGAATGTACTCCATCGGTCCGGGCCGATACAAAGAAAGCATAGCGATAATATCGTTGAAATCGGTAGGCTTGAGCTCCCTAATGTAGCGTCGCATACCATTGGATTCTAATTGAAAAATGCCGGTAGTTTCACCTAATTGTAAGACTCGAAAAGTAGCGTCATCATCTAAGGGAAGTTGCTGCAGATTAACCTTTTCACCGCGGGTTTGTTGGATAATTTTCTGGGTCTCCTCCATAATGGTCAGGTTTTTGAGACCCAAGAAGTCCATTTTCAACAAACCTATAGTCTCCAATGCTTTCATATCATATTGTGTCACTATCCCGTCACTACCATCTGTCGCTTTTTGGATGGGCGTGTAGTTAACCAAGGCTTCTTGTGAAATAATCACAGCACAGGCGTGGGTGCCGGCTTGACGAACAGTACCTTCCAAGCGAATGGCGTTATCCAATAATGCCTTGGCTCGTGGATCATTGTTATAAATTAAGGCAACATCTGCATTTTCCTTTACAGATACTTTCAGCGGCGCATGCTTACCCAAGACTGGCTGAGGAATAGCCTTGGCCACTCTATCAACTTCTGAATAGGGATAGCCCATGGCGCGCCCGACATCTCTAACCACCGCTTTGGCGGACATTGTCCCAAAAGTAACCACTTGAGACACACATTCTCGTCCATATTTTTTGATTGTATATTCCAAAACTTCATGACGGCGATGATCGGCAAAATCGATATCGATATCAGGCATGGAGACACGTTCTGGATTTAGAAAGCGCTCGAAAATCAAACCATGAGTTAAAGGATCAAGTTCAGTGATTTTGAGAGCGTATGCGATCAAGGCTCCTGCTGCAGAACCTCTACCAGGCCCTACGGCTATACCGTTGGTTTTGGCAAAATTGACGAAGTCCCAGACTATCAAAAAATAATCATCAAAGCCCATACGATTAATTACAGACAGCTCAAAATCCATTTGCTGAATAGCTTCGGCTTGACGTTCAGGAGGATACAATTCAGACACGCCCTGCAGACAGAGTTCTCTTAAATATTCCGACGCAGGCTGATTTTGTGGTGTCTGAAATTTGGGGATTAAGTTTTGGCCAAGCTGGATTTTGAGGTCACATTTCTCGGCGATTTCCAGGGTTGTGTCGCATGCTTCAGGCAAATCAGCGAAGAGTTGACGCATTTGATCTGCGGAAAGAAGTGAGTAGTCTCCAGAGTATTTTTTGCGGTTTTGATTGCTCAAGTTGGTTTGTTCGCCAATACATACCAAAATATCATGAGGTAAATTATCTTCTGTGG
>CAZJJZ010000003.1:1958-4709 GCA_964546505.1 uncultured Candidatus Peribacteria bacterium | reverse complement strand
AAAAGTAGCGACAGCCATTAGTGGCGACCATTTTGACAGAGAATTGCTTGCTTAGACGGATACTGGTCGCGATCACTTGTTCCTCATCAGCTGAACCATGCCTTTGTATTTCCAGATAAAAATCAGCACCAAAAGTGCGTTGGAAAAAATCCATTAACTTGTGTTGTTCTTGTTCCTGGCCATTGAGAATGGCTTTGGCAAGTAAGCCGGTAACATCACCACTTAAGACAATCAGGCCGGCAGCATGCGCTGCCAAGACTTCAAAGTCAAGGCGAGGAAAATGATTGAAACCTTCGAGTGAAGCGATGCTGGAAAGCTTGAGAAGATTCTGGTAACCGACCTCATTTTTGGCCAAGACGGTGATTTTGCCAGTTTGTTGATTAGCTTCCAAAGATTTGTCAAATCTTGAGCCAGCAGTGAGATGAAATTCCGCTCCGATAATTCCCTTCAAATTGTTGTCTTTGGCTGCCTTATAAAACTCGATGGCGCCATAAAGATGTGAGTTGTCTGTCAATGCCATAGCGGAAAAACCAATCTCGGCAGCCTTTTTTGCCCAGTTTTTGGGCGAGCCAAGAGCATCTAGGAGACTGAAATGCGAGTGAACATTGAGGTGAACGAAACTCATATTTGGTGATGATGACGTACTTTACGTATTCCGGATTGATTTTCGAAATGTAAATTGTGAATTTGCCAAGCCGAAAGATCCAAGTTTTCGAAATTAATTTTTTCGGGCCATTCGATAAACAAATAATCCTGAGCGATATTAACAATCTGTTTGATTTCTGAAAACAGCAAAAAATCATTTTCTGTCAACCGATATAAATCCAGGTGGTAAAGTTGATTTTGAGGCAATTGATAACTATTCATGATAGCAAAAGTCGGACTGGTGATATGTTTGGCAGGTAAGCCTAATACTTCAGCATAAGCCTTAACAAAAGCAGTTTTCCCTGCCCCCAAATCTCCTTGCAAGAAAAAAATGGCTGGTGGACTAGTCTTTTCAGCTATTTCCAGAGCGAATTTTTGTAAATCAGCTAAAGTCAGTAATGTTGTTTCTTGATAACCAGACACGATAATTGCTTAAAGGTATTGTTAGTGATATAATTAGTGGATTCAAACAAAAACACAAACAAATGATTAAAAACTTTATTGCCAAAAATAGATTTCAGATTCTCATCATCATTGGAGTCTTCGTAGTTTTAGGACTGTTGCTGAGAGGTGATTTCGTCAATTTAAAAACCAGCGTTTTGCCAACCGGTTCTGTTCCGGCTTTTGACGGCACCGCAATGCCAATCAAACAAATACCAGACTGGGTGAATTTATCCAGTGCAGAATGGAAAGCCGACTTTGATTCAATTCCGGCACAGAAAAAAGTCGAAGTTCCTGATTATGTAGCTTCAGAATTGGCAACAAAACTAACTAAATGGACAACCGATGATCAAAAACGCATCAGAAATGCTCAAATTACTTACAGTGTACCATATATGGGAAATTACAAACTGGATGGTTTGGAAAATGCAGGCAGCCATTTAGCAATTGACATCAAGGTTCCTATTAACACACCAGTGTACGCGATAGCCAATGGCTACGTTTCAAAAGTTGCCAATCAGTCTTCCGGTTTTGGCAACCATCTGGTTATCACTCATGACAATGTTCCAACCTTGGACAATCCAAACCAAAAGACCACATATTATTCTTCCTACAGCCATTTGGCATCGATACTAGTCAAAGAAGGCGAAGTGGTAAGGAAGGGACAATTGATAGCCAAATCCGGTGAAACAGGCATTGCATCTACTCCCCATATTCATTTTCAAATAGATAATTCTGCGGCTCCCTGGCACCCATATTGGCCTTTTACCTCCAAAGAAGCCAGTGATGCAGGACTTAACTTCACTTCCGCTATCAATGCTGGATTAGGTAAAGAAAAAGCTTTGGCAACAACGATCAATCCCATGTTGTATGTACAAAAATACCGCAATGGCTCAGCTTCGAGTACTACCAATATTACTCCTCCTAGTAACACTAATACCGACAACCCGCCGACAGCTAATAATAACAATAGCAATCCCGCCACTCCCAATACCCCCACCACAACAGCCAATAATGCTCCAGTTAACACTACACCCGTCAATGATCAGTTACCCCCTACTAGCAACAGCAATAGCAATAGCAACAACAGCAATAACAGCTCAAGTGCAGGTGAAAATAATAGCACCAACAACTCACCAGCTGTAATTGAAAATCCGGTTGTTAATGATAACAACAACCCAATCGAGTCTAAAAAACAGACTTTGGCCAAATTTGACTTGATCTATACAGACACATTCGTAGTAAATACAGTAAAAACCATCAAAGTGCTGGCATTAGATGCAGAAGGCAAAGTAATTGAAAACTTCCAGCCAACCGCGACAATTTACGCTAAAGTTGAAGCTGGTAGTGCTACAATAAAAAATAATATGTTGGGCAATGGTGATTTCCGCAACGGTATTGCAGAAATTACAGTCACTCCGATGGCAGCCTACGGCCTGCAGATCTCCATTAGTGACGGCCAAAGACAAGCAATCACCAAAATCATGCAAACAGGCTTGTTCCCTGATATAGAAGCTGATGATCCTGCCTATTCTGCGGTAGCTTTCCTGAGCAAACACCAGGTAATAAAAGGTTATCCGGATGGAACTTTCCAGCCCCAGAAAAAGGTTTCTAGGGTAGAATCACTTAAATTTATTTATGAAGGCTTAAATCTACCTTTGACTG
>CAZJJZ010000003.1:0-1942 GCA_964546505.1 uncultured Candidatus Peribacteria bacterium | reverse complement strand
ATCAAACTTTGGGTTTCAAAGATACCAATAGTCGAGAGTGGTACGCGAATTATGTAGCCTCTGCGGTGAAGGATAATGTAGTACGAGGGTATGCTGGAAATGTATTCAAGCCGGCTAATTCGGTAACCAGAGCTGAATTTATTAAAATGTTGATTGCCGCTGCCGACCTGGATATTTCAGGATATATTAATAAAAGCAGCTATCAGGATATTGATAGTTCTAGCTGGTATAATGCCTATTTTGCTTTCGCAAAAGCCAAGGGAATTCTACCAAGTGACAGTAATAAAATTTATCCCAATGCCACCATTGATAGAGCCGAAGTAGCCCAAATACTTTATAAAATGGTTGTTTTGAAGCTTAATGGAATTAATAAATATAGTAACTCATTGGTAGTATCGAGTACTGCCGCGGAAAATTTTTATCGAAATTAAAAAAAGTTTGCTTCTAGCGGCGGGTTAAATTATACTTTCGCCGCTTTTTTATATGCGCCCGTAGCTCAGTAGGATAGAGCAGTGCCCTTCTAAGGCAAAGGTCACACGTTCGAATCGTGTCGGGCGCACCATTGAAAATATCAGCGCCAATCACTTGCGTTCTTTTGGATATGTGGTAAATTAACACTAATTTAAACCTCGCTGATGTATTTACAGGAAGGAGAAAAGATCATTAAAAGAGTACACCACCACTATTTTTTTGTGATACTAAACGCAATTAGGATTTGGATTTATAGTTTGCCATTTTATTTTATGGGCTGGGTTATAACCCATGTAATGAGTTTACAAATTCAGTTCTATACTTATCTGGGCATTACAATTGTCTTTGCGCTGGTTTGGTTTTATGACGCTTTGATTTACTATCTGGATTCATTAATTCTGACCAATAAGAGAATTATTTACATGGACTGGAAAACTCCTTTTGTGAGGGAAGAAATTCAGGGTAAATTAGCTGATATTCAAAATATCAGCACCAAAGAAAATGGCATTTTGTCTGGTATAGATTTATTCGATTTCGGTACAGTAAGGGTGGAGACCTCATCAACGCGCAGTGTGATTTTTTTTGATGAAGCTCCAAATCCGGAGGGCCTGCGCTTCTTCATTTATAATTTGGTGAAAGAACATTGTAATATTGACTTAACAAAAAGGTCTTGAGCGGAAATCTGATTGAGTTATAATCAATCAGCAATAAGGCAATGTATGGCAATTGAAAGAAAATCCAAAGCAATAGCAGCCAATCAGTCGAGTCCGAGTGTTCCGGATTTGGAAAATTCTTTACGTCCCAATTCACTGGCGGAATATATTGGCCAAAGTGAGTTAAAGCATAATCTGGCTGTGCTCTTGGAAGCTACTAAACGCAGACAAGAAGCTTTGGATCATTTGTTGTTTTATGGCCCACCTGGGCTTGGCAAAACAACTCTGGCGAATATTTTGAGCAAAGAAGCTGGTGTCGGACTCAAGATAACCTCTGGTCCAGCTTTAGAGAAGCAAGGTGACCTTGCCTCGATTTTGACTAATTTAAAAGAAAAAGATGTTTTATTTATTGATGAAATTCATAGATTAAATAGAAGTGTAGAAGAAATTCTTTATCCTGCTATGGAGGATTACGCATTAGACATAGTAATAGGTAAAGGGGCAGCAGCAAAATCTATAAGATTAGATTTGCCAGCATTTACACTCATAGGTGCTACAACTAGAATTGGAATGTTAACAGCTCCTTTAAGGGATAGATTCGGAGTTTTGTGCGCTATGGAGTATTATACTGTAGAGCAACTTAAAGAAATAGTTATAAGGAGTGCCCATGTACTCGGGTGTAATATAACAAAAGAGGGAGCCATAGAAATTGCTAGAAGATCTAGAGGAACACCTAGAATAGCAAATAGATTATTAAAGAGAGTTCGTGATTATGCTGAAGTTTATTCTGATAACTTAATTAGCTTAAAGGAAGCAAG
>CAZJJZ010000002.1:63099-66465 GCA_964546505.1 uncultured Candidatus Peribacteria bacterium | reverse complement strand
CCCAAAAAAAGCAAGGCAATTGCACTTGACCACCTTAAACGCCTCATCGGCCTCATAGTGCCTGAAAGAAATAAGAGAAGAGAATTCACCAAAGCAGACTTTGAGAATATAGAAATTGTCACAGCGGATTTACAAGCCTTTGCCACAGCAGGCCACATCACACTTGATGAGCTATCTACTTCAAAACCAGCACGAAACACCACTGTTAAATGCCAAATTGGCTATGGGGTACAATGGACCACATATTTAACAAATGCCGCCAAATACTTTGGTGGGCCCAAAAAAAGCAAGGCAATTGCACTTGACCACCTTAAACGCCTCATCGGCCTCACAGTGTCTGAACAAAGAGAATTCACCAAAGCAGACTTTGAGAATATAGAAATCGTCAACGCAGATTTACAAGCCTTTGCCACAGCAGGCAATATCACACTTGATGAGCTATCTACTTATAAACCAGCACCAAACACCACTGTTAAATGCCAAATTGGCTATGAAGTAAAATGGAACACATATTTATTGAATGCCGCCAAATACTTTGGTGGGCCAAAGAAAAGTCAATCCGAAGCCCTCAAATACTTAAAGCAATTGATTGCTGTAAAACTTTAGCACCTTCATATTCTCCCCCACCCCTAATAAGAATCCTCCGTAAAATTTTCCCAATCAATTACCACCAAAGCCACTTTTCCTTTTACTTTTAGCGGCTGTTGGCGTTTGTCGTCCCATTTCATTAAAATATTTCGCAACTCAAAATCCGGGTGAGTCATACCCGCATTTTCGATTTTTTCCGCTAATTTGGTAATTCTGGGCAACAATTCCCCACCATAAATCAATTTCCTTTTCCGCTTCTCAAATTCACTTTTCACTTGCCAATCAACCAAACAATCACTCATTTTCTTGAAATTCAAAATCAACCAAAGCTCATCAATTTCCTCCGGCAAAACAATTTCACACTGCGGAAAACCAGGAATTTGAGCTTTAAAATAATGCAAACGCTCCAACACCTCCTTCAATTTACCTTGCCAACTCTGCCAATCCAACCCCTGTATCGCACCAATTTGAAATTCCTGAATTAAACTTTTCCAATTACTCAAAACCCCCTCCTCAAAATCCTGTTGCCAATCCCAATCCCTCAGTAAGGCTGTTTGCAACATCGCCTCCTCTTCATTCAACGGCTGATAGCTAGAAATCAAGCAATTTTCAATCACTTCCACTCCATAACCCTTTTTCTCCAAATCATGCAAATCCCTGGCCTTTTCCTGCTTCATAATCAAATAAGCATTACCTCTATCCCGCACCGTCCCCACCACCGTCACCGTGGGAATGCCTTTTTTGGCTGCCAACTTTGTCCTTTTGGCCTCAGTACGATCCCGATTAATTCTTTTGATAATTAATTTCTCAGTTTTTTTACCATTTTTTACCACCAATTCCCGAAATTTAGTTTGATCATAAGGACAATTTAGTAAATCGCGAATTGTACCATTGGTAGATTTGAGAGTTTCAAAAATCGGCAAATTTTCAATCCAGCGCATCGGGTATTTAAACAAATTGGCATCCTCAAAATAAGGTAAATAGCGACTACGAATGCGCACTTTTTTGGGCCCCACCCGATCTTCAAAAAACACCGGCGAACTCTCCAATAAATCCACAATCTGCTGACGACAATGCTTTTCTATCCGCGCAATAATCTCCCTCTTTCCCAACAAGGCAGCCTTTAACAATAACTTACTCAATCTCCTCCTCAATTCTTCCTCAACCTTCAGCTCTGGACTAACGGCAAACCTATTCTTCATAAAGATAAATTAAGCCCGTCAATTTTAGCAAAAAAAGCTCCTTTGACAATACTGATAATTATATTTCAATTCCATCTCCCGGCTTGCGTTCTCAATTTTAGCACTATATAATACACACTGCTAAATCAGTTTTTATTAAAACATGAAGTTAGATCGCCGCATGGAAGTTCTCCGTGCCATAGTTGAACACTTTGTAGACACTGCTGAACCAGTAGGGTCCAATACCATTCTGGTCAGTTATAGTTTTAATGTCAGCCCTGCTACAATTAGAAATGATATGGCCAGTCTGGAAAAAGATGGTTTAATTTATCAGCCTCACACCTCCGCTGGACGCGTACCCACAGATGAAGGTTACCGTTTGTATGTAGACACCTTTGACGACTACAAAAATGCTTTATTGGAGGCGCGTAATGCCATCCAGAAAGCCCAAGCTGAAATGCAAATTCATCAAGCCAAACAAAAAATTCATGAATTAGTCAATTTACTTGCCCACGTAACCAATAATGTTAGCTTTGCCACTATTCCCGGTAGTGAAAGAACTTTCTATCTAGGGCTGTCCAATATCATCCGTCAACCAGAATTTATATATGATACAAATAGGGCTAGCCAGGTAATAGAAGTTTTGGAAAAAAACGATAATTTTATCAACATACTCAAAGATTTATCCATCAATGATTCTGTGCAACTTTACATTGGTAAAGAAAACATCATTCCTGAAATTCAAAGCTGCGCCCTGATGGTCACCAAACTCAAATTACTCAACCATTACACCACTATTGGTTTACTTTCTCCTACCCGCACCAATTACGCTTTTAACCGAGCTGTTTTGGAGCAAATCAAAGATATTATTTAACCTTCTAACTCATGTCCAACGATTGGAATTCCAGCAATTGGGATAGTACAGATGAAAATTCCACCAATAACCCTGAACCAGCTTTCGGCGATAACCCTAATGGCGGTGACGATGCGGGAACAGGAGACGACAGTGCCGGACAAACCTTTCAACAATTAAAACAAGAGTTGGAAGCCAGCAAAGCACAATTGCAAGAACTCACTCGCATTAGCCAGCAAGCTCTGGCCGATTTATCCAATTACAAAAAACGTACTGAAGAAGAAAAGAAAAAATTTGTAGAATTTGCTAACGCTAATTTGATGTCAGAGTTATTACCGATCTTGGACAATTTTCATCGCGCCCTGGAACACGCTCCTGCAGATAATGCAGCCAAAGACTGGGCAGCTGGCGTGATTGCAATTTTCAAACAATTGGAAGAAACTTTAGCCAATTTTGGCCTCACCAAAATTGACGCGAGCGAATCAGCCTTTGATCCTAATGTTCATGAAGCCATTACTACCTCTTCCGGTCCCAAAGACCAAATTCTGAAAGCTTTGCAACACGGCTACAAAATGGGCGAAAAAGTTCTACGTAGATCCAAGGTGGTGGTAGGCCACGGTGAAGAAAAATCCTCGACAAATCAAAGCGAATAAGTACTTAAAAAAATTTACATTTACTCTCTTGACTTGCCCAAGTTAGCAGTCTAAAATAGAGAGTGCTAAAATCATCATCAAACAATTATGC
>CAZJJZ010000002.1:56642-63045 GCA_964546505.1 uncultured Candidatus Peribacteria bacterium | reverse complement strand
GTAATGGAAGGAACAGAACCGGTTGTTATCCCTAACGCGGAAGGCAATCGAACTACTCCTTCTGTAGTCGGAATTAAGAATGGTGAAAGGCTGGTTGGATCGATAGCTAAGGCCCAAGCCATTACCAATCCCAAAAACACCATATATTCAGCCAAAAGATTTATCGGACGCAACCATTCCGAAGTGAATGAAGAAACTAAAAGAGTACCTTATGAAGTAGTCAAGGGCGGAGCCGGAGAAGCCGAAATTATGCTTGATGGCAAACAACGTCAACCAGCAGAAATTTCCGCAATGGTTTTGCAAAAATTAAAAGCTGACGCTGAAGCGTACTTAGGCGAGCCGGTAACAGAAGCAGTAATCACCGTACCAGCTTACTTTAATGACGCTCAAAGACAAGCCACCAAAGATGCCGGCAAAATTGCCGGGTTGGAAGTTAAAAGAATAATCAATGAACCAACCGCCGCCGCTCTGGCCTATGGGCTGGACAAAAGGGGTTCAGACAAAAAAATCGCTGTGTTTGACTTGGGCGGCGGTACTTTTGATGTCTCGATATTGGAATTGGGTGATGGCGTTTTTGAAGTTTTGTCCACCAATGGCGACACCCATCTAGGCGGTGACGATTTCGATAACGTAGTAATGGACTGGATTATAGCTGAATTCAAAAAAGAAAATGGCCTTGACCTGTCCAAAGATCCAATCGCTTTACAAAGAGTACGTACCGCAGCGGAAAAAGCCAAATGTCAACTTTCCAGCCAACATGAAGTGGAAATTAGCGAACCCTTCATTACTATGGATGCATCCGGAACACCTAAACACCTGACGGTTCGTTTAAGTCGTGCCAAGTTCGAGGATTTGGTGGCAGATTTAGTAGAAAGATGTGTTGAACCTTGCAAAAAAGCTCTTGATGACGCCAAAATTTACGCTTCAGACCTACATGAAATTGTTTTAGTCGGAGGCTCAACACGTATTCCAGCAGTTCAAGCCAAAGTTAAAGAAATATTTGGTAAAGAACCGCATCGTGGTATCAATCCTGATGAAGTGGTAGCGCTAGGTGCGGCTATTCAAGGTGGAGTATTGCAAGGTGATGTCAAAAACGTGATCTTGCTCGATGTTACTCCTCTCTCTTTGGGAATTGAAACATTAGGCGGAGTTTGTACTCGATTAATTGATCGCAACACCACTATACCAGTCAGTAAATCTCAAGTCTTTTCAACCGCTGCCGACAGTCAAACCGCTGTAGAAATTCACGTCTTACAAGGTGAAAGACACATGGCGTCGGATAACAAATCTTTAGGTAGATTCGTACTTGATGGAATACCTCCGTCTCCTCGTGGCGTACCACAAATTGAAGTTTCCTTTGATATTGACGCTAACGGTATTTTGAATGTTAAAGCCGTAGATAAAGCCAGCAATAAAACTCAACATATCACCATCACAGGCTCTTCGAATATTCCTGCAGATGAAATTGAGCGTATGAAAAAAGAAGCAGAACTACATGCTGAAGAAGACAAGAAAAAGAAAGAAATGATTGAAACTCGCAATCATGGTGAAGCTATGGTGATTCAAACTGAAAAAACTTTGAAGGAAAATGGTGATAAAGTTGGTGACGATATCAAAAAGCCGATTAACGAAAAACTTGAAGCCTTGAAAAAAAGTTTGGAAAATAAAGAAACCAGCAAAGAAGAAATAGAAAAAGGTATTAATGAACTTTCTGACGTGATTCAAAAACTCGGTGCAGCACTTTATCAAAATCCATCGAGCAGCGGCGAGCCAACAACTTCCTCGACTGACGAAGGTGTCAGAGTAAAAGAAGAACCAGAAAACCCCGATATCACCGAAGGTGAAATTGTAGAAAATCCAGAAGAGAAAAAAGAATAAATTTCGAAAAAGGCTTATCCCTCAAAGATAAGCCTTTTAAAAATAGTTTACGCTACCCTACGCAGTGCCCTTTTCCTCTCCCACATGACTTTTGTTTTTGAGTTTTGTGGATGAACTTCCTCCGCTTTCTGTATTTGTATTGAGAGATATTTCTTGGCCAATTTGCTTGGCAAAGACTCTCTTAGGTGATTTACCTTTGCCATTGTTTCTCTTGCTTCCTGATAAATTTGATTAACTCTGGCAGCTGTCACTCCTAAAATTTCACCAACTTCACCAGGAGTTTTTAATTCCATCTCCCATCCCAGTAAAGCCTTCATCACAAACTTTTGCCTCTTATCTAAACAATCCAACAAACACTGATAGTCTTTTTTGGTTTCGAAATTTTCGATTTGCGCTAAATCGTCTCCGATTAAATCTGTGATAGGTACAGATAACAAGCGCATTTCATCGCGATCCACATCTGTGTCCAAAGATTTCACAACTGGCCTCTCTAAGCGAGTAGATCTATTCGCACCGTCCTGATCAGCCTCATCTTTATCAGTCACCTTGATCAGAAAACCCCTTGTTTTTAAATAATTTCTAATTGCCGATTTAATTTTCCATTTTGCAAAATAACCAAATTCCGCACATTTACTGGCTTCATATTTTTCTATTGCGTCCAGCAAACCCACAAAACCTTCCTGTGCCAAATCCTCACTTTCCAAACCAAAAGCATAAGCATATTTCCTGGCAACTTTGTGAACTAAATTTCCATATTTTCTCACAACATTGTCAATAGAGAGCTTTTTCTCTTGCAGTGGAAAATTCTCCTTCTCTCCGACCTGATGATTTACGTGATCAATCAACCTTTGATTCATCTGTCAATAATTATAAGACTTAATTATTGCACAAAAAAGAGATAAATCAAATAATTCTTCACAATTCAAAACCAGGTATTTCACATACAAACAGAGCACAACATCTAGTATCAAACGACTTAGCCGGCCTTACTTGTCTGCATATAACTCGCCCTGATTTTGTCCAAGATTCTCTGATAACGCATATGCACTGCTTGAGGCGAAATCCCCATGGCTTCTGCAATTTCCCTAAATGTTTTTTCCTTCTTGTCCGTTTCCAAATCAAAATCGAATCGTTGCCGAATAATTTCTCTTTCCTGTTCAGTTAACTCTTGCAAACACTGTCGCAAAAGTAACCTTTCCTGCTCAATAATTAAACGTTCCTCAGCTTCCGCATCAACGCCCAAAATCTCCGCAAAAGTCCGCCCCTCATCCTCTTCTTGCATACTTAAATCTTGTTGAAACGAAATAGCATAGCCCTTCATCATTTTTTTTAACTGCAAATTCTTTTCGCTAGCAGTTCCAGTTTGCAATTCTTTATTTACTTTTGTCCGTACATAAGTAGGAATGCGTAACACACTAAAATATTGCTTTTCCAAAATTACGGCCACATTCTTCAAATGAAAAACCGCATAGGATGCCAACTTCACACCCCTATCTGGTTCAAACATCAACACAGCTTTCAAAAAAGCGACCATACATAACTGCAACACATCTTCATAAGGATAACCGAAGCGAAGATATTTCCTGGCTGTCGATCTAATGAGACCACCATGCATCTTAATCAGCGCTTCCTGAGAGTCCAAATCACCATTCTTGGCTAACTGAATCAGCTTGGATTCACTGGCGAGATCATCATAGCGAGGTTGATTTAAAGCTTTTCCTAAACTCATTTCTGATATTGAAAAAAATCGCTCAGCAGTGTATACCAACAAAGTAAAATTTCCTAGAGAAAAACATGCTTGATATCAAATTGCTAGCTGAGCAAATAGAGACAGCCAAAGCGGCCTTAACCAAAAAAAAGGTTAAACCGGAAACCGTGGATGAAGTTCTTGAATTAGATTTACAACGCCGCAAAATGCTGACAGAAATTGAAATTTTGCGTTCAGAACAGAATAAAGTAGCTAAAGAAATTCCCGCAGCAGCTACAGATCAAAAGACTATTTTGTTGGAAAGATCCAGAGACCTGAAAGAACGTCTCAAAAATCTGGAACCACAATTAACAGCAGTAGAGCAAAACCTGCGCAACAAAATGCTCACTATTCCCAATATACCTTTTGCCGAAGTTTTACCTGGAGACAGCGATGATGACAATGCAGTGATAGAAAAATTCAATACTAAACCAGAGTTTAATTTTACTGTTAAAGATCATTTTGAAATTTTGAGAAATTTGGATTTAGTTGATACAGAAGCTGCTGCCGCGATGAGCGGATCACGTTTTTATTATCTCAAAAAAGACGCCGTACGACTGGAAATGGCTTTACAGAACTATGTTTTGAATACTATTGCCAAACATGGGTTTACCCCTGTCACCACCCCCATGTTGGTAAAAGAGCGGGCCATGGAAGCTACAGGTTTTTTCCCCGCAGATAAAAATGAAATCTATGAAGTGAACCCCAACGACGACAAACTCTATTTGATTGGCACATCCGAAGTCCCCCTTTGCATGCTTCATGCCGATCAACTCATCCCGGCCGAAAAATTACCACTGCGTTACGTGGGCTATTCCACTTGCTTCCGCAGAGAAGCTGGCAGTTATGGCAAAGATACAGCTGGCATTCTGCGCGTTCATCAATTCAACAAAATGGAAATGTTCGTTTTTTGCACACCAGAACAATCACGCGCCGAGCATGAATTGATTTTCCAAATTGAAAAAGAAATTTACCTGGGATTAGGCCTGCACTTTCAATCCATTGATATTTGCGGCGCGGATTTGGGAGTACCAGCAGCTAAAAAATACGATTTAGAAGTTTGGATGCCAGCCCAAAATCGCTATCGCGAAATCACCAGCTGTTCCAATTGCACTGATTACCAAGCCAGAAGAGCAAATATTAGAGTAAAACAAGCCAATCAAAACAATTACCTTCACACGCTCAATGGCACTGGTTTCACCATTCGCTCACTTATTGCCATAGTCGAAAACTTCCAACAGGAAGACGGCAGCGTCCGCATCCCGGAAGTTTTAAGGCCTTTAATGGGTAATCAGGAATTTATTGGCAAATAATTTACACCCCAGAATAGAATAAGACCAGTAAACCAGCCAAGACCATTCCCGCCAAAACCAGCCAAGTGTGAACAAAAGCTGTTAGTTTAGGTTTTGTGGGAGAATTGAATAGTCGCAAATCCATCAACAAAGCAAAAGTCATGGTGAGGCCCAAACCAATGGCCGCTATCCAAGAAAAACTATTATCAAAAAAATCTTCAGCCTGCACACCATGCAAAAGCATGGCCGGCAAGAAAAAATAAATCATCAAATGAAGTCTCTTCCAGTTTTTTTGCAAGATACGCATACTCCACAAACTGGAAGTAATCAGCATTAAAACTAGAATCAACAATCCCAGTAAACCAGGGAAAATCGGTTGTAGAAAAGCAAAACCGAAGTCCAAATTAGCATACTTATACCATGCTAACACTGCATGCAATACAGCAAATAAGCCAGCCAAAATCCCCCAATCCCGTCTTTTACCCGCCAGCCAAATCCACAACCCTTTGCCATGAATCTGCGGATTAATTTTTAACGCGTTCATGGGTATGACAGTGAAGGCCAAGAAAATTACTGCTAACCAAGCCATCAAACGTACCCCGGACCAAATTAACCAATTTTCCCAGATTACTAAAATCAATAACGCCAGCAGAAAACTTGCCATCCAGAATAGGTTTCTTTTCCAAAACAGGGAATACTTTTTAGAACTGGCTGTTTGGTTAGCTTCCATACGGTTATTTTAATTCACCAATCAGATAGTCTTTCAGCATCATTTTGGCAAATTGCGAGTGAACTTTTCCTCCAGGAGAAGTACCCTCAAAAAGCCCTGTGGCATCAACTCCGCAACCTTGCAAAATACGCTCACCTCCAGGATGCCGATCAATGAAAGTGGTAACATCATAAACCTTGCCTTCAATCACCATCCAACAACTACGTTGATCAGCATGTTGAGCTACATCAGCCATAGAATAGGTTTTGGTGGCAGAAGCATCAGAAATCTCAGCGGGATTTGAAGTATTAGAGCCGCTTGTGTTAGTTGCTGTAGTACTTGATTCGGGATTTTGGCTGGAATTATTGTTTTTTTCTGTGTTGATATCTTGATCTGTCACTACCGGGCCTGCCGCACAGGCAGTCAAAATTAGTAAACTCAACAAAGTTGGCAAAATTTTGTAATTCATTTTGATCTTATAGAAAACAAAAGTAACATAGCATGCTCAACCAGACTAAGCAAAAGAAGTTCACCAAGAAATCACAGGAACATCGGCAATTTTTCACGTATATGTACATTAACTTGACAAAGCACAGGCATCTCTTCCAAATTATCTGCCAATCTGCTATAATAAGAGCGAAAATCTAAATTAAATATTACATGTTGGCAATTTGTACGGATAGTTTGAAGGGATATGGACTGAATCGCATTTTTGAGTTGGTCAAAAAAGCCGGTTATGATGGTATTGACCTCAATATTGATCCGCGTAATTTCGAT
>CAZJJZ010000002.1:45637-56611 GCA_964546505.1 uncultured Candidatus Peribacteria bacterium | reverse complement strand
AATTACGTAAAATCACTCGTAGAACAATATCAATTGCCGGTGTTGGCCATCTCTTTGCCTGTTACCGCCAGTCCCAAAAAAATCCACGAAGCAGTCGACATGACCAAAGCTATCGGTTGTCGCATCTTGGTCTTGCAACCCCCCAAAATCTTTGATTTTAAATTCACTCAGTGGTTGAAAAACGAAATACCCAAAATACGCCAACATGAAAATATTTCCATTGCGCTGGAAAACGCGCCCTCTGAAACATTTATCGGCATAATTCCCGAACATGCGATGAATAATCTGATCGATTTGAAAAAATTTAAACATGTTTGTATCGACACCACCCGTATAGCTGCCAAAAAAGAAGATTTAATTCGTATTTACAAAATCCTGAAACCATTTCTAGTCCATGTGCACCTTTCCAATGTTCGCAAAGGTGAGCCATATAATCTACCACAAAACGGCATTTTGCCCAATGAAAGCTTTTTGACCAAAATGAAACAAGATGGCTTCCCAGGGACAATTTCGATGAAAATCAATCCTAAATTTCTGGACTGCGGTGACGATGATAAACTATTATCTCATCTAGCGGATCTTAAGAAATTTTATGAAACCTATTTCGCTAAAATCGAAACACTCAAAACAGCATCAAATTCCACAGAAGACTAAAGCCTTTCTGCAACTTACCAAAATCGGAAAAACATATCCCTTGCCGCAAAAAAAACATTATACCGCCTTGCAGCAAATTGATTTGAACATCGCGTCGGGGGAATTTATTTGTTTAATTGGAAAATCTGGTTCAGGCAAAACCACTTTACTCAATTTATTAAGTGGATTAGCCATGCCAACTAGTGGCGAGTTATTGTTCCAGGGACACTCCTTGCAAAAAATGTCTGATCAGGAGTTGAGCCGGCTACGCAACCTGGAAATAGGCTTTATTTTTCAAGATTTCAATTTACTGAATCATCTAAATTTAGAAGATAATATCTGGTTGCCACGTCTTCTGGCGCAGAACAATGGCCAGCACCAAGCCCTATCAAACAAGGCTCAGCTTTGGCAAATGTCTGAACTACTCAAACGTTTGGAAATTGCTACTGTCGCCAAACATTTACCTCATCAGGTTTCCGGTGGACAAAAGCAACGCGCGGCCATTGGCCGCGCGTTAATCAATTCCCCCAGCCTAATCCTGGCCGATGAACCAACAGGAAATTTAGATTTGGAAACCGGTCTCAGTATTATCAATTTACTCAAAGAAATTCATCAGGAGCAGCGCATCACCTTAATTATTGTCACCCATGACTTAAGAATAGCCAAGTTGGCTGATCGTGTATTGGTTCTGGAAAATGGATATTTACACAGCAACACTATTCACACACAACCATGAAATTCTACTTCTACCTCTTACGCCAAAATTGGCGCAACAAAACTAGCGAAACCGTTTTAACCATTCTGGGTCTAAGTATTTCCGTCGCTGTTACGGCCTTCTTTATTGCACTGGTCTTTGGTCTCCGTCTCGTCATGCTCCAACAAATCAGCGGTACACCTCTAACCCAAATTGACATCCGTCCGCTCAAAACCGAAATTGGCCCACTCGCCACCACTCCCAAAATTGATCAGGAAAAAATCCAGCAAATCGAAAACATTCCCCATATCACGAGCATAATTCCAAGCCTGCAAATTGCTTCCATCTCATCCATTCGTTTAGATTTTTTAGGTAATGCCTTTCAAAGTGATGCTTTAGTGTTTGGCGCTCCTTATCAAATGATCGCTAAATCCGGAGTTAAACCGGAAACTTGGCAAAACACCACTTCAGAACCTTATCCAGCAATCATTTCCAGCAAACTGCTAGATCTTTATAATTTGACGGCCGCCGGACAGGGACCTCTCCCCAACATCAAGAAAGAGATGTTGATAGGCATGCCGATCACCATTCTCCCTGGCCAATCCACAATCAAGTCCGGAACCAACGCCAATTTACCCCCAATCAAAGCTAAATTAGCAGGCTTTTCCACTCAGGTGCAATTACTAGGTATTACACTCCCTGAAACTGTCGTTCAAGAGTACAACAAAGAGCACTTCCAAATCACACCAGCTGCCAATTCTTACAGCTCAGTACAAGTGGAAATAGACTCACCAGAAAACTATCCCACAATCAAAGAAGAGTTGCGCAAAATCAATCTCACCACCAGTTCAGTTTTGGACAACCAAGACAGCATCAATCAATTTTTCCTCATTTTGAGTGCAATTTTCAGCATTATCATCATCACCGCCTTAACACTTTCCGGTCTCATCATAACCATCAGTACGCTGACCAAAATTTCCGCCCGCACCAAGGAAATCGGCTTACTAAGAGCCATGGGCGCGTCCCAAAAGAATATCAAGCAACTTTTTATTTTTGAAGCCAGTGTCATCGGCTTCATTTCCGGAGTCAGTAGTTTATTAATTGCTTTTGCTTTTAGCCGCTTAATTGATTTTATTCTCATTAATTATCTAATTCCCCCTTCCCAAAAACCCGAAAGTATTTTCCAGTTCAGTCCAAGTTTAGCAATCTTTACCATTCTTTTTAGCATTACCTTCTCGATCATATTCTCGGTTTTACCGGCTGCTAAAGCCTCCAAAATGGACCCCATCGAAGCAGTCAACCGCCTTTAGGTAAATGCCAAACAAAAATTCAAGTAGCAAAGCAAAAAATCATTTGACATCATTAAATCAATTACTATACTGGTATAAGCTGTCAGCATACTATCTTTAAACGTAAACAAGTAGCCAGTGCACTTACCTGTTTGCGCTTAAAAAGTCGATTGTGTTGAGGAAGATGGCCACACCCTGAGTTTCAGGGACATCGTATTTCCATCAATTTTTTTCATAATGCCGAAAAAAACTTCTGCCAAGCCTACCAAAAAAGACCAAAAGGCTGATCTTAAAAAAGTTTCCCAGGCAAAAGCTAAAATCACCAAAGTGGCGGCCAAAGCCCCCGCTAAGGTGAAGGCTAAAACCGTGCCTGCTAAAAGCAATGCCAGTCCCAAAACAGCCACCAAAACCGTGGCGAAAAAAACTCCCCCGCTCAAGACGCCTCTTAAAAAAGGTAAAACCCTCAGTATCGAAACCGTCAAAGGTGGTAGTTCCAAAACCGCCAAAGCTGCCAAGCAAATAGTAACTGAAATGATTGATGAAGAAACTAAAAAAGCCCCTAAAAAAACTATCGAAAAAAGAGGCTTAATTGCTGATGAGATCTACAAACTCCTGCCCAAAGAAAATATCGTTATGAAGGAGTCTTCTCAGCGTAAATACTTCACAACTCGTATCGACAAAAATATCGTTTTACCGAACCTGATTGAAATCCAATTGGATTCTTATCGTTGGTTTTTGGATAATGGGATTCGTGAATTGTTGGATGAGATCACGCCAATCAGTGATTTCTCCGGCAAAAAAATGGAATTACACTTTTTGGAACATTCCATCGAAGAACCCAAATATGATGCGGAAACTGCTCGCGTCAAAAATTTAACTTATGAAGCACCACTCAAAGTGCATGTGCAACTCATCAACAAAGAATCCGGAGAAATTAAAGAGCAAGATGTTTTCTTGGGTTCTATTCCTTTAATGACACATAAAGGGACTTTCATTATTAACGGTATTGAAAGAGTAGTGGTGTCCCAAATCGTGCGTTCACCTGGTGTTTTCTTTTCCAGAAATGCCGGCACTATGGGTATGCACAACGCCAAAATTATTCCTAAACGCGGTGCCTGGTTGGAAATCGAAACCGACAAAAAGGGCATCATGACGGTCAAAATTGATCGTAAGAGAAAAATCCCAGTCACTTCTTTGCTTCGTGTTTTTGGTTATAGTACCGACAAAGAAATTGCTGATTTATTTAAAGACGATATTGAATCTCCAGAAAAAAATTATTTGCAATTCACTCTAGACAAAGACACAGCCAAAACAGTCGATGAAGCCTACCAAAGCATCTATCGTAAAATTCGTCCCGGCGATTTAGCTACTCCTGAAAATGCTAAAGCATTGATCCAATCAATGTTCTTTGACTACAAGAAATATGACATGGGACCAGTTGCCAGATACAAATTGAACAAACGTTTTGAATTGGATACTCCCAACACCAAAGAGTTCCATACCTTCCAGGTTGCCGATTTAGTCCACATTATCAAACATTTGATCAAACTGAATAACGGCAAGGCTCATCCCGATGATATTGATCATCTCTCCAATCGTCGTGTACGTGCTGTAGGAGAATTGGTTCAAAATAAATTCCGTGTGGGTATTCTCCGTACCGATCGTATTGCCAAAGATCGTATGACTGTAATGGATCTGGAAACAGCAACACCAACTCAACTGATCAACTCACGACCAATCACCGCTGCATTACGTGAATTCTTTGCCAGCTCCCAACTTTCACAATTCATGGATCAAACCAATCCATTGGCAGAATTGGCTCACAAACGCCGTCTTTCTGCGATGGGTCCGGGTGGTCTTTCCCGAGAACGTGCTTCCTTTGATGTCCGTGACGTGCATCCTTCTCACTACGGCAGAATTTGTCCGATTGCTACGCCTGAAGGTCCAAACATTGGTTTGGTGGTGCATTTAGCCACTTATGCCCGTGTGAATAAATATGGTTTTATCGAAACTCCTTACCGCCGCATGGCCGATACGCTTTCTCTGGATAATACCCAAGAATTATTGGGTAAAACCGCTCGTGTAGACGTCACCGATCCCAAAACTGGAAAAGTAATTGTGCCTCGTGAAACCAAAATTACCGACAAGCACATTAAAGAAATGCAAAAACTCGGTTTCGAGGAAATAACAGTATTCAAACACTGGACCGAAGATGTACGCTATTATGCTGCCGATGAAGAAGAAAATATGGTAATTGTTCAGGCTAATACGCAATTGGACCAAGAAGGCCAAATCGTTGATAACATGGTGTCTGCCCGTCAAGAAGGAGAACCAGAATTGGTCACTGCCAAAAACATCACCCATATCGACATTTCTCCTAAACAGATTATTTCTGAAACCACTGCCTTGATTCCATTTTTGGAACACGATGATAATACACGTGCCTCCATGGGTTCAAACATGCAACGTCAAGCAGTATCCTTAATTTCTCCCAAAGCACCGATTGTCGGTACTGGTATGGAAGAAATTGTTGCAAAATCTTCTGGTCAAGTTCACTTGGCGGAAGATGACGGTACCGTGGCTTATGTTGATGGTCAACAAGTTGTCGTAATTTACGATAATGGACGCAAAGCCACCTACAATCTCCTCACTTACGAAAGATCAAATCAATCCACTTGTATTCACCAAAGAGCAAAAGTCAAAAAAGGCCAAAGAGTTAGCCGTGGTGATGTACTTTCAGACGGACCAGCTATTGATAACGGCGAGTTAGCACTCGGTCAAAACGTCTTGGTAGCTTATCTTTCTTGGCAAGGCTTCAACTATGAAGATGCGATTATTATTTCTGAAAGAGTAGTAAAAGATGGTTTGTATGATTCAGTTCATATTGAGTCATTCACCATTGATGTCCGTGAAACCAAATTAGGTCCGGAAATCATCACACGTGATATTCCCAATGTGGGAGAAGCAAGATTAAAAGATTTGGATGAAAATGGCATTGTACGCATCGGAGCCACTGTCCGTGAAGGTGATATTCTCGTTGGAAAAATCACTCCAAAAGGAGAAACTGAATTATCCGCAGAAGAAAGATTATTGCGTGCCATCTTTGGAGATAAAGCCAGAGATGTGAAAGACACCTCCCTCCGCCTCCCCGGTGGTGAAGGAGGTAAAGTGGTGGGAGTACAAATTTTCTCTCGCGCTAATGGAGATGAATTACAAACTGGTGTCATTCAGCAAATCAAAGTGAATGTTGCTCAAACCAGAAAAATTTCTGTGGGAGACAAAATGGCTGGAAGACACGGAAACAAAGGTGTTATTTCCACTATTGTACCGGCAGAAAATATGCCTTTCTTACCTGATGGTACTCCGATCGACATCATCCTCAATCCCTTGGGTGTTTCTTCCCGTATGAATATCGGACAAATTCTGGAAACTCATCTTGGATGGGCCGCTGGAACACTCAATTTTACCGTTGCTACACCAGCTTTAAATGGTATTAAAACCGAAAAAATCACTGAGCTATTACAAGAGGCCAATTTGCCGGAAACCGGAAAAGTACAGTTATTTGACGGATTCACCGGCGAACCATTCGACCATCTTACCACAGTAGGTATTGCCTACATGCTCAAATTATCCCACTTGGTTGAGGATAAAATTCACGCTCGTTCAGTTGGTCCTTACTCTCTGGTTACTCAACAACCACTCGGTGGTAAAGCTCAACATGGAGGACAAAGATTTGGAGAAATGGAAGTGTGGGCTTTGGAAGCTTATGGTGCTGCACATACCTTACAAGAAATGCTGACCATTAAATCTGATGATGTTTATGGTAGAGCCAAAGCCTACGAAGCTATCGTTAAAGATGAAATCATCAAAAAACCGAAAACTCCAGAATCTTTCAACGTTTTAGTCAAAGAATTACAATCTCTGGGCTTGGCCGTGAAATTCGAATCAGCAGAAGAAGTAACCGATGAATTTTATGAAGGCAATCCTGAATTAGATG
This sequence comes from uncultured Candidatus Peribacteria bacterium, assembly GCA_964546505.1. GTDB lineage: Bacteria > Patescibacteriota > Gracilibacteria > UBA1369 > UBA1369 > CAZJJZ01. The sequence goes on along the minus strand of CAZJJZ010000002.1, from coordinate 49,998 downwards.
AAACCGCACCTGCAACTCGCAGTGAAGAAGAATTGGTCAAAGAAATCAGCGAGAAATTGACAATGGAAGACGATAGTTTTGAAGGAGAGGATGTCGAAAAACATGTACCAGGAATTGAAGTAATTTCTGATACCGAATCGGAAGAGACTGAGATCAAGGAAATCAAAGAAGAAGGTGATCCTGCCGACTTAGAGGATTTCGCGCAAATGGAAGCCGATATTGATTTAGATCAAATCGAGGATGTACCAGATGAAGAATTGAAGCAATTGGAAACTGAAGAAGTCGATTCTGGATTGGATGAATTTGTGGAAGTAAATTCCAAATTCAAAGAAGACGAAGGTTTTGACGACGAGGAAGTAACCGACTTAGATTTGGAAGATGATCCTAGCCAAACCGATTTCCCCAAAAAAGCCTACGATGATGAAGAATAACCAATTCTCTAACCAGTAATTTTATGAGAAGTGTTAACAAAGTAATCTTGATCGGCAACTTAACCCGCGACCCAGAAATACGTCAAACTCCAGGAGGACAAGCAGTATGTACCTTCTCCATCGCTACCAATCGCGAGTGGATATCCCAAGACGGACAAAAACACTCTCTTACCGAATATCACGACTTGGTATCCTGGGCCAGATTGGCAGAAATTTGTTCCACTCACCTCAAAAAAAGTAAACTGGTTTACGTAGAAGGTTATTTAAAAACTCGCAGTTGGGAAACTCCCGAAGGGCAAAAACGATTCAAAACCGAAATCGTCATTCAAGACTTAATCATGTTGGATCGTAGAAGTAGTAACAGTAAAGCAGAATATATACCGGAAGAAGAAAGCACCACTCTTATCAGTTTTGAAAACCCGGAAATTTCCCCCAGTCCGGCGCTGGCTAGTAATAGCAATATTAGTATCGACAGCGACTTGGGCATCTAATCACAATTATCAACTTTAACTAATCAAGCGCATGAGCTTTGAAAAAAATGATAAAAGACTGCATAACGACAACTTTGACACCATTTCTGTCTCAGTTGCGTCTCCAGAGGCCATCCTTTCTTGGTCCTATGGTGAAGTCAAAAAACCAGAAACTATCAATTATCGCACGCAAAAACCGGAACGTGACGGTCTCTTTTGTGAAAAGATTTTTGGACCAACCAAAAACTGGGAATGTTATTGCGGAAAGTACAAAAGAATCCGTTACAAAGGTGTAATTTGTGAAAAATGTGGCGTGGAAGTAACCCACTCCTCTGTTCGTCGCGTACGTATGGCTCACATTAAATTAGCTGTTCCTGTAACCCATATCTGGTTCCTGCGCTCCACTCCTTCCAGAATTGGTCTACTTTTGGATATGCCGATTAAAGCCATTGAACAGGTGGTTTACTTTGCTACCTATATCATCACCGAAATTGATGAAAAAGCCAAAGAAGAAACCCGTAATCAGCTACTTAACGAATTTAAAAATTTCCGCAAAAAGATCCAAGAAGATTGCGCCAAAGAAATTGCTGCCGCACAAAAAGACCAGAAAAAAATCGACGCCATCGAAAAAGACTATGCCAAAAAGCTAGCAGAACTGGATACTCAAAATCAAAAGAATAAAGAGATGTTGGATGGCTTGCGCGTTACTAAGGCTTATTCTGAAATCGAGTATCGTGATCTTTCCACCAAATACGGTCATATTTTTAAAGCCAGCATTGGTGCTGAAGCGATTCGTCGAATTATCGAAAGATTGGATTTGGAAAAACTGCAAACCGACCTGGAAGAAGAAATCAAAAAAACCAGCGGCCAAAAGCAGAAAAAATTGATCAAGAGAATCAAATTCATCGGCAGCTTGCTCAAAGCCGGCATCAAACCGGAATGGATGATAATGACTGTTTTACCAGTTATTCCACCGGATCTACGCCCAATGGTACAATTGGATGGAGGTCGTTTTGCCGCTTCTGACCTTAATGATTTATACAGAAGAGTCATCAACAGAAATAATCGTCTCAAGAGACTGATGTCCATTGGCGCTCCGGAAGTAATTTGCCGTAATGAAAAAAGAATGCTTCAAGAAGCCGTAGACACTTTACTAAACAACAGCGCACGTCAGAATAAAACTGTATTCAACTCTGGTGATAAACGCAAATTACGATCCTTGTCCGACATGCTTAAAGGTAAACAAGGACGTTTCCGTCAAAACCTCTTGGGTAAACGTGTTGACTACTCCGGTCGTTCTGTAATCGTGGTTGGACCACAACTCAAACTACATCAATGCGGATTACCAAAATCAATGGCTATGGAACTGTTCAAGCCATTTGTGATCGGCAGATTGATTCGTGATGGACACGCTCATAATATTAAAAGTGCTGAGAAACTAATTCAAGCCAATCAAAAAGAAGTTTGGGATATTTTGGAAGAAGTTACACGAGAAAGATATGTACTACTCAACCGTGCGCCAACCTTACATAGATTGGGAATTCAAGCCTTTCAACCAGTGCTAATTGAGGGTAAAGCGATTCAAATTCACCCCCTAGTCTGTTCAGCTTTCAATGCCGACTTTGACGGCGACCAAATGGCCGTACATGTACCACTTTCTCGCCATGCCCAAGAAGAAGCCAGAAACCTTATCGCTTCTAATAAAAACTTACTTAAACCATCTGCCGGTGAACCTATCGTAGCCCCACAACAAGATATGATTTTAGGTTGCTATTACCTCACCAAACATACTGCTGGCAAAAAAGGTGAAGGCATGGCATTTGCTAATTTACAAGAAGCAATTATTGCCTGGCAATCAGACGTACTGCACCTCCAAGCAATGATCAAGTTACGCTGGAAGGGTGAAATTATTGAAACCACTTTAGGACGCGCCATCTTCAACAGCTTCATGCCAGAACCATTACCTTTCTACAACAAAACTCAAGACAAGAAAGGATTGGCCAATGTGATTAATGACTGTTTTGCTTTGGCCGGTTCAGATGCCACTGCTGTAATGGTTGATGATCTCAAGAAAATCGGTTTTCAATTCGCTACTTACTCCGGTCTCTCCATCGGTGCTGCCGACATGATTTTACCTAACAACAAAGAATCGATTATCGATGAAGCTTCTCTGGAAGTAAAAAAAATCAGCAATCTTTACCTCAATGGATTGATTACCGATACAGAAAGATACAATCATACCATCAAGATTTGGTTTAAAGCTAAGAATGAAATTTCCAAATCGATGATTGCCAATTTCCACGATGAAAATGATCTTCATTACATGGTAAATTCTGGCGCGAGAGGTAATTGGAGCCAGATCACCCAGCTTTGCGGTATGAAAGGAAATGTAGCCAATCCTTCTGGTAAAACCATTGAATTACCAATTAAATCATCCCTGAAAGAAGGTTTTACAATTTTGGAATTCTTCATTGCCACACACGGTGGACGTAAAGGTAAATCCGATACAGCTCTTAAAACAGCTGAAGCCGGACACTTGACTCGTCGTCTGGTAGATTCAGTACAAGACATCATTATTAAAGAATTAGATTGTGGTTCAACAGATTCACACATTGTTTCCAGAGAAGAAAGTAATAAAATCGGTGAAAAAATTGAAAATCGTATTTTTGGCCGAACACTTGCGCAACCTTTAGTCAATCCTGAAACCGGTGAAATTATTGGTGCTCAAGATCAGGAAATAGATTGGGAGTTGATTAAACAAATTGAAAAACACAAAATCAATGAAGTTGCGGTGCGTTCTGTAATGACCTGCAAAACCATTGGTGGAATTTGTATCAAATGTTATGGTCGTGACTTAGGAACCAATCGCAAAGTAGAAATCGGAACAGCTGCTGGTATCATTGCCGCGCAATCAATTGGTGAACCAGGAACACAATTGACTATGCGTACATTCCACCAGGGTGGTGTTGCCGGTGAAGGTGATATTACACAAGGTTTAACCCGTGTAGAAGAACTTTTTGAAGCCCGCGCCCCCAAATCCCCTGCCATTATGTCTGACCTCAACGGCGATGTGGAAATCAACCAAAAAGGTCAACAAGTAGAAATCACCATTCGAAGTGACGAACCCGTAGAAAAAAATTATTTGGCTACGGAAGAGATGGAAATTATTGTTAAAAAAGGAGACCTAGTTCAAGAAAAAGAAATCATAGCCCGTGCAGACTCCAATAAATCTCACCTTCGTTCTGACTTTAATGGACAGGTAATTGAAGTGGATGGCAATGTCATTACCATTCGTTCTCAAGACCATATCGAGAAGATATATAAAATTCCTGTCGGAAAAATTGTGACAGTGAAAAATGGTCAAAAAGTAGTCAAAGGCCAAGCACTAACCACAGGACACTTGAACCTCAAAGAATTGATGGCTTTGACTAGCGTAAAAAAAAAAAAAAAATATATCGTT
>CAZJJZ010000002.1:45349-45580 GCA_964546505.1 uncultured Candidatus Peribacteria bacterium | reverse complement strand
ATAAACATAGTGAAATTATTGCACGTCAAATGCTTTCCAAAGTCAGAAGCATTGAGTCTGGAGACAGCAATTATTTACCAGGTGAAATTGCTGATATCTTGGATGTCGAATATCACAATCAAAAACTGAAAGAAGAAGGTAAACGCAAAGCCACTTTCGAACGTTTGCTGTTAGGTTTGACCAGAATTTCATTATACACAGATAGTTGGCTTTCTGCCGCGTCTTTCCAAG
>CAZJJZ010000002.1:37694-45269 GCA_964546505.1 uncultured Candidatus Peribacteria bacterium | reverse complement strand
ATCATTGGTAAATTAATTCCGGCAGGTGAAACTTTCCGTCGCAAATTCGCCAAACTCAATCCAGACATTCCGGAAGAAGTTATCTTCACAAATAAAGTCACTGATTTTAACCCCGCTCGAAAATTTCCAGTCATCTAAAATTCACTTGCGAAATCAGATGACCTTGTGTACATTTAGCAAGCCTCAAGCAAGAAATTTATTAATGTAACTCTTTGTAACAGATGCCAACCATCAATCAATTAGTCCGCAAATCTCGCAGAGATAAGGTCAGAAAAAGTAAATCACCAGCACTGCAATTTGGACTAAACACGCTCAAAAATCGTTCTACCAACAATCGCAGTCCTCAAAAAAGAGGTGTCTGTATTAAAGTAGGTACCATGACTCCTAAAAAACCTAACTCCGCATTACGCAAATTTGCTAAGGTTAGATTAACTAATGGTATCGAGGTAAACGCCTATATTCCTGGCGAAGGACACAACTTACAGGAACACAGCGTAGTATTGATTAGAGGCGGAAGAGTAAAGGATTTGCCGGGTGTTCGTTATCATATAGTCCGTGGCAACTTGGATACACAAGGTGTTGCTAATCGCAAACAGGGTCGCTCACTTTATGGAGCAAAGAGACCAAAAGACGCAGCTAAAAAATAATTTATTCCGTAATTACCAAACCCAGCAATGGCACAGAAAAGAATCAATCATATTCCAGCTTACTCCAACCCTCTTCAAGAAAAGTTCATTAATTGCATTATGAAGAGAGGCAAAAAAAGCCTAGCGGAAAAAATCTTCCGTGAAGCTATGGAAATCATCGCCACCAAGAATATTGGTGAACCTGCAAAGATTTTCCAAAAAGCAATCGACAATATCAAGCCAACCTTAGAAGTTAAGGCCAAGAGAATCGGTGGTGCCGTCTACCAAATTCCGGTGGAAGTAAAACCTGATCGACAATTAACTCTTTCCATCAGATGGTTACTTGGTACTACACGTGCAAAAAGAAACGCGCCAATGTCCAAAAAATTGGCTGACGAATTAATTCTAGCTTCTAATAACGAAGGTGCCGCCATCAAAAAGCGTGATGATGTAGTAAAAATGGCACAAGCGAACAAAGCTTTTGCTCACTACGCCAAATACTAAATTTTACACCACAGAAAAAGCCCTTGGTAATCAAACAAGGGCTTTTTTAAAACAACTGCTGCAATTTCAAGCAGCCATCAAAATAGCAATTCTCTCCTAGCAATCTAACACGATTTCATCCTCAAGCTTTTTTGGCAAATCTACGCCACCTTCTCCAGCGATAAACATAATAGCTATTAATGACAAAAATTCCGCACAAAGCGGTTGTGGCGAATAGCAAATCATTAATCCGTTCACACTCCACCGTCAATCTGAATCCGCCAAAGATATAAATTGGACAACTGCTTTCAACCGCATATTCTTCACTCAAACGCTCTGCAGCCGCCCGCAATTGCAATTCTACACAAGACTTTTCTGCACAGGCGATTTCGGTAAGTTTTGGCTTCACATCCAACACTACAGCTGGTGAAATTTTCACCAATTTTTCTTCCTGGGGCAAACGCACCGGCTCAACAATCTCCGGGGCGGCAGGTCTAGGAGGCGACACAGCTTCCGGTAAGGGCGCTGGATTTTCTGGCAATTGAGGCTTAGGTGGTTCTGGTGGCTGAGGTTCTAGGGGTTTCGTAGGTTCATCAATAGGCTTCTCTATTGGTTTTTCTATTGGTATTTCTGGTGGTTCGGGATTATCGGGAGTATCCCCCGGGGGCCAATAAATCCCTCCGCTACCACCTCCCCCACCCGTGTAGGTCGGCGGTGGAGGGGGTGGTGGTGGAGGTGGGGGCGGGGTTACAGTTGTACAACCATGAATCACCGGATAATCACCGGTACATTCAACATAATTTGCACTCTTTGCTACCCCACCATAAAAGTCCGTGCTTCCTCCAGATTGATAATTAGCAGAATTTACTACACCACTCACCGGATTCAAAAAATCGACCGCTTGATAATTAGCCGAACTGCTTTGGGCAGCCACTTTCCCGCCCAACAACAATAAACTGAAAATCACCACAGCTCCTCGCCAAACAACCTTTCTTTTGACTATTTGTAATTTTATTTTACTAACCAAGTGAGTAGTTTTCAAAAAATCTTCATATTATAGCACAAAATGCAGGTTTTTAAAAACCGAATAACTATCAAAAAAGGGGGCCTCCTCACTCTACAAGAGCAAGAAAAACCCCCACTTTTCAAACAAGAAAGAACAGCGTCAACGGCAGCGATATAATGGAGATCATGGTGGACAAGACGATGGCTTGCGCGACCTCCGCCTGATGGTTATCACCCTGCTCCGCGATCACAAAGCAAGTGGCAGCCAATGGCATGGAAGCCTGCAGCATACTCACCTGAGCCGAAAGCCCTTTGTTGCCAAAAATCCACAACAAGACCAAAGTCCAGCCAGGCAGAAACACCATGTTGCCAATAATGATCCACCAAACTTTGGGCCAATTCAGCTGCTGATCCTGCCGCTTCCGAACCAGGAACATGCCGATTGCAAACAGTGCCGATGGCCCTGCCGTCGCTGCCAACATGCCCACAGACTTGCTCAATGCCACCGACAACTCCCATTTCAGCAGACTCGCCAAGAGCCCAGCCAAAATAGAAAGCACCAGCGGATTCAGTAGCACGCCTTTCCAGAGCTTGGCAACATCGGTCGCCTTGCCACTCATCGCTTCCATCACCGCTACTCCCACCACCAAGCAAAACACAATGGTGAGACCGCATTGCAGCGGGGCGTAGGCAGCCACCTTTTCGCCGTAAGCAATAGACAAAATCGGCAGCCCCATGTAAGCAACATTGCCAAAAGTACCGGCAACGGCAGCAATGCCCAGAAAGCGCTTGGAAAAACCAAACCACTGCCCCACCAACACTAGCGTCAACAAAGTCAACACCAGTGCCAGTAGGTTCAAAAAAACAAAACCACCGTCCATCAGGTTGGCAAAAGACACTTTCGCCAGGCTCTGAAACATCAGTGCTGGGAAGGCAAAGTAGAGATTATAGCGGTTGAGCACCGCCGAATCCTCTCTCTTCAAAACCTTCGACCAAACTGCCATTGCTCCAACCGCCATGATGGCAAAAACCGGGAAAAAAACCTCCAACATAGACACCTCACGGGAAGAAAAAGAACGAGCTTCACCGTACACAGAGGTGTCAGCGAAGTTACAAAATTAGAATACAATAATTCACTAACTAGTCAAGGAAATACTGCAATCTTTCACATTGCAAAAAACGATTGACTTACCCAGTTCTCTATTTATAATACGCTGGCAAAATTACTAATTTTCTAAAATTTCATTTTATGGCAGAAGACTTAAGCAAACTGCGCAATTTTGGTATCATCGCGCATATCGATGCTGGTAAAACCACCACCACCGAAAGAATCCTCTTTTATACCGGAAGAAACTATAAAATTGGTGAAGTGCACGAAGGTGCTGCCACCATGGATTGGATGGAACAAGAAAGAGAAAGAGGTATTACCATTACTTCTGCCGCTACCACTTGTAAATGGAAAGAATGCCGCTACAACATTATCGATACTCCTGGCCACGTAGACTTTACTGCTGAAGTAGAACGATCTCTACGTGTTCTTGACGGAGGAGTTGTGGTTTTTGACGGTTCACAAGGTGTTGAACCTCAATCCGAAACAGTATGGAGACAAGCAGATAAATACGGCGTTCCACGTATCGCTTTCGTTAACAAAATGGATAAAATCGGTGCCGACTTCTACATGTCCATCAAATCTATCTGGGATAGACTTTCCAAAAGCGCAGTTGCTGCTCAATTACCAATTGGAATGGAAAATGAATTTTCCGCCATTGTGGATTTGATCAAAAACAAGGCTTTCCAATTTGAAGGCAAACATGGTGAAAATATCACTGAAATCGAAATTCCTGCCGACATGAAAGCTCAAGTAGAAGAATATCGCCACACTTTGATCGAAAAAATCGCTGAAAACAACGATGATTTGATGGAAAAATATCTCAATGGCGAAACCCTTTCCGAAGAAGAATTAGTACGCGGATTGCGTCATGCGGTAGTAAGTAACAAACTATATCCAGTATTCTGCGGTTCAGCTTTGGCCAATAAAGGCGTTCAATTGGTTTTGGATGCGGTTAATGCCTATTTGCCTTCTCCATTAGACATTGGCGCCATCAAAGGTACCAACCCAGACAACGGTGAAGATATCGAACGCAAACTTTCTGACTCTGAACCATTCTCCGCATTAGTTTTCAAAATTGCCACTGATCCATTTGTTGGAAAAATTGCTTACTTCCGTGTTTACTCTGGCGTTTTGAATTCCGGAAGCTACGTAGTAAATATGAATAATGGTAAAAAAGAAAGAATCGGGCGCATCCTCCAAATGCACGCCAATCAAAGAGAAGAAATCAAAGCCGTACACGCCGGAGATATCGCCGCATTGGTAGGTTTGAAAGACACTTTCACTGGTCACACACTGGCAGATGAAAACCATCCAATTCTGTTGGAATCAATTGATTTCCCAGAACCAGTAATCAAGATTGCCATCGAACCAAAAACCAAGGCCGACCAAGAAAAAATGGGCGTGGCTTTACACAAATTGGCTGAAGAAGATCCAACATTCCGTGTTTCCTCAGATGAAGAAACTGGCCAGACTTTGATTGAAGGTATGGGTGAGTTGCATCTTGATATCATCGTCGATCGTATGAAGAGAGAGTTCAAGGTAGAAGCCAATATCGGTCAACCACAAGTAGCATTCCGTGAGACAATCACTGTTCCACAAAAAGCCGAAGAAAAATACGCCAAACAATCTGGTGGACGTGGTCAATACGGACATGTATTAATTCGCCTCATCCCAAATGAACCTGGTAAAGGTTATGAATTCGACAATCAAATTGTGGGTGGTAAAATTCCTAGAGAATATATCCCTGCAGTTGATAAAGGTATTCAAGAAGCTCTCTCAAGAGGTATTCAAGCTGGATATCCAGTTGTGGATGTTAAAGTAGAATTATATGATGGTTCTTATCATGACGTGGATTCATCCGAATTAGCCTTCAAAATCGCCGGTTCATTAGCTTTCCAAAAAGGTGCTCGTGCCGCAAGTCCGGTAATCTTGGAACCAATTATGAAAGTGGAAGTGACCACTCCAGAAGATTATTTTGGTGATGTAATGGGTAACCTTTCTTCTCGTCGTGGACAAATTTACGAAACCACCAATCGTGGTATGGCTAAAGTAATTTCCGCATTCGTTCCACTTGCCGAAATGTTCGGCTACGCCACTGACCTCCGCTCACTTTCACAAGGCCGCGCCGCCTACGCCATGGAATTTGCTCGTTATGAAAAGGTACCAAACAATGTAGCGGAAAAAATTATCGCTGAAAGAAGCAAGGGCAAAGAAGCTAAATAAAGGCATAGCAAAGCCGTTTTCTAGGCAAATTAGAAAAGTAGAAAAAAATATTGCAATTTAAAATCACTTCATTTAATATCACGGGGCACTTGTCCCCAAAAGACAATTCGTTATCTCTAACTCTAAAAATACTATGGCAGACTTTAAAAGAAACAAGGTGCACGTTAATGTAGGTACCATCGGTCACGTAGACCACGGTAAAACTACTTTGACTGCCGCTATTACATTCTACTGCGCACAAAAAGGAATGGCGCAAGCTAGAAAATACGATGAAATCGATAAAGCTCCGGAAGAAAAAGCCAGAGGTATTACTATTAACACTTCTCATCAAGAATACGAAACAGACAAACGTCACTACGCTCACGTAGATTGTCCAGGTCACGCCGACTATGTTAAAAACATGATTACTGGTGCTGCTCAGATGGACGGTGCTATTCTGGTATGTTCTGCTGCTGACGGCCCAATGCCTCAAACTAGAGAACACATTCTTTTGGCAAAACAAGTTAACGTTCCATACATCGTTGTTTTCATGAACAAGATGGATATGGCTGATCCAGAAATTGCTGAACTTTCAGAAATGGAAGTTAGAGACCTTTTGACAAAATATGGATTCCCTGGAGACAAAACTCCTATCATCAAAGGTTCTGCCCTCAAAGCTTTGGAAAATCCAACTGACCCAGAAGCTACTAAATGTATTCAAGAACTTCTCGACGCTTTGGATTCTTACATCCCAGACCCAACTCGTGAATTGGACAAACCATTCTTGATGCCTGTGGAAGATGTATTCTCTATTAAAGGTAGAGGTACAGTTGCAACCGGAAGAATTGAAACTGGTGTAATCAAAGTAAATGAAGAAGTAGAAATTCTCGGCATTAAAGACACTCGCAAAGTTATTGTTACCGGTGTGGAAATGTTCAAGAAAAATCTTGATCAAGGTCAAGCTGGTGATAACGTTGGTTTACTTCTCCGCGGTATTGAAAGAGAAGAAATCGAAAGAGGTCAAGTATTGGCTAAACCAGGATCAATTAAGCCTCATACAGAATTTGATGCACAAGTTTATATCTTGACAAAAGATGAAGGTGGCCGTCATACTCCATTCTTCAAAGGTTACAAACCTCAATTCTATATCAGAACTACAGATGTAACTGGAGAAATCGAATTGCCTGCTGGAGTAGAAATGGTAATGCCTGGTGATACAGATATCAAGATGGTGGTTAAACTGTCTTGTCCAATCGCCTTGGCTGACGGAACCAGATTCGCTATCCGTGAAGGAGGTAGAACAGTAGGTGCCGGTGTAGTAACCAAAATTCTCAAATAATTCTCCCTCTCACTCTCGACCTTTACCAATTAGTTAATTTTAATCACGAGCAAAATTATGGCAGCAAAGCAGAAAATCCGCATCAAAATCCAAGCCTACGACCACAAAATTGTTGACGACTCAGCTAGACTGATTATCGATACAGCAGAAAAAACAGGTGCAATCGTAGCTGGGCCAATCCCCCTTCCGACCAAGATCGATAAAATCACGATTAACCGCTCCACTTTTGTTCATAAGAATGCTCGTGATCAGTATGAAATTCGTACTCACAAAAGATTAATTGATATCACTGAATGTACTCCCAAAACAGTAGACTCTCTTACAAATTTGAGCTTACCAGCGGGAGTGGACATAGAAATTAGGATGCTTACCAACGAGTAACAACTTAAAATTTATGTTATTAGGCTGCGGGTTAATAATCTTCAGCCGACTAACCCTCTGGAGCTCCGTTCGGACCCAAGGAAATAACCTCTAAACAACCATGAAAGGAATACTAGGAAAAAAACTAGGCATGACCAGAATTGTCAAAGAAAACGGTTTCGTACCGGTGACAATTATTGAATGCCAACCAAATACTATCACTCAAATTAAAACCACCGACAAAGATGGCTATGATGCGGTGGTTTTGGGTATGGATCCACTCCATAAACCAACCAAAACCAAGAAATTCTATAATTTAAAGGAATTTCGCATTGAGGACACAGCTTCAGTAGAAAAAGGTAAAACTGTTGATGTGACTATTTTCAATGAAGGTGATTTAGTGAGCTTGACCGGTACCTCCAAAGGTAAAGGTTTTCAAGGTGTAGTTA
>CAZJJZ010000002.1:31835-37658 GCA_964546505.1 uncultured Candidatus Peribacteria bacterium | reverse complement strand
GGCACTTTGCTGGCGGTCCTGCTTCACACGGATCTCACTTCCACCGAGAACCTGGTTCAGTTGGTGCACGTGCCAAACCGGGAAAAATTCACCCAGGAAAGAAACTTGCCGGACGCATGGGTGGAGAAACAGTTACTGTTCGTCAAACCTCAATTGAATTTATTGACCCTGCTAAAAATCTGATCGGTATTCGCGGACCAGTTCCAGGATCAATCAATTCATATGTATCAATTACTAAACTGAAATAAGCGATGGCTACTATTACAATCTATAATCAGCAAGGCAAAAAAGTTAAAGACTTGGAAGTTTCTTCCACTATCTTTGACGCCGAATTTAACAGAGATCTGGTTCATCAGGCTTTAGAACGACAATTGGCGAATGGGCGTTTGGGTATGATTGCACACACTAAAACCAAAGGTGAAGTAGCAATCGGTACTCGTAAACCCAAACAAAAAAAAGGTACTGGTAATGCGCGTCAAGGTGCGCTCAACAATCCTCATATGGTTGGTGGTGGTGTTGCTTTTGGTCCTCGCAACAATCGCAATTACAACCAAATGATGCCCAAAAAACAGAGAAGATTGGCCTTGTTTGCTGCCATTTCTCAAAAACTTCGTGATGATAAAGTATTTGGTTTAGACAAATATGAGTCAACAGAAGCAAAGACTAAACTATTTGCCGAAACACTTTCCAAACTCCCCTTCGATAAAGATCTCTTGATTGTATTACCTGCAAAAAATGACTTAATCGTCAAATCAGCCAACAACATTCCTAATGTTAAAACTATTAATGTTAGTTACTTGAACGTTGCTGATCTTCAGAAATACGACAAGGTTGTCTTCCTGGAAGATGCACTTCAAAAAATGGAAGCAGTATTTTTACAATAATCACCCCAACTAAATTAAACAGCAATGAAAGGAAATCACACCATCATCAAACCAGTTTACACCGAGAAAGCTACTATCTTGAACGAAAAACAAGTCTACGTTTTCTGGGTTAATCCTAAAGCGACAAAAATTGATATCAAAAGAGCCATCAAACAACAATACGGCTCTGAAGTGACTGATGTCAGAGTTACCAACACCACTAGTAAAGAGAGAAAAGTCCGTAAAGGTTTGATGGTGAAAAGAGCAGAAGGCAAAAAAGCTTATGTCACTCTTGCCAAAGGCGCCAAACTGGATTTAACTAAGTCCCCTTCTCAAGCCAAAGCAGAAGATAAAGAAGTAAAAATCAAGCTTAGAGAAGACAATAAATCTGTCAAAGCTGATGCCAAAGTAAAAGCGCTTAAAGCAAAAACTACTACCAATACTAAGGCGAAAGCTGTCAAAGCTCCTGCCAAAAAGGCTCCCAGCAAAGCTAAATAACAATAATCTTTAAGAAATACCACTGTGCCAGTTAAAAATTTTAAAGCAACCACACCGGGCAGAAGAAACATGAGCGTTCTCTCCTTCGATGCAATCACCAAAGCTAAGCCTGAAAAACGCTTAACAGTTGGCAAGCAAAAATCTTCCGGTCGTAACAATCAAGGAAAAATTACTGTTCATCACAAAGGTGGCGGACATAAAAGAGTTTACCGTTTGATCGACTTCAAACAAACCGATAAAATGGGTGTTCCTGGCAAAATTGCCGCAATTGAATATGATCCAAATCGCACTTGTCTGATTATGTTAGTTAATTATGCAGACGGTGATAAAAGATATCATCTAGCACCAGAAGGCGTAAAAGTGGGACAAGAAATTCTGACCAAAGAAAAAGCTCCTGTAGAAACTGGTAATCGCATGATGCTAAAGCATATACCTACCGGCTACCCAGTTCACAACATCGAATTGCGTGAGGATAATGGTGGACAAATCGTCCGCAGTGCTGGTTCTCGAGCAACAATTGTTGCCATCGAAAAAGAACATGCTTTACTCCAACTTCCGTCAGGAGAAATGCGCAAAGTTAGTAAAAATTGTTTTGCCACTATCGGTATCGTCAGCAATGTGGATTACAATCTAGTAAATATCGGTAAAGCTGGTAGATCTCGTCACCTTGGAATCAGACCTACTGTAAGAGGTAAAGCGAAAAATCCGGTAGACCATCCACACGGAGGTGGTGAAGGTAATCAACCAACCGGTTTGAAACATCCAAAAACTCCTTGGGGACTTCCTGCTCTTGGTGTTAAAACCAGAAAACGCAAGAAGTTTAGCGATCAACTAATTGTTCGTCGCCGCCGAGGTAATAAATTAAGTAAATAATCAAATTAATTCTAAAGACTTACTCTCATGTCAAGAAGTTCTAAAAAAGCACCTTACGTCGATCCTAAACTGCTTAAAAAAATACAAGCACTTAATGATAGTGGCCAAAAAAAAGTTATCAAAACTTGGGCGCGCGCCAGCACCATTTCTCCTGAATTCGTTGGCCACACCTTGGCTGTGCATAATGGCAAACAACACTTACCGGTTTTTGTGACAGAAGATATGGTTGGTAAAAAACTGGGAGAATTTGCACATACACGCAAATTTAAAGGACACGGTGGTAAATTGGCTAAAGCTACCGGAACATCCGCTCCAACTTCTGCTTAACATTTAGCCCAGTAACAATCAAAGCTCTAAATTATCAACTATGAAAGCTATCGCAAGAACAATTAGAATCACTCCAAAAAAAGCCAATCTTATCGCTGGCATGGTACGAACAAAACCAGTCGATGAAGCACTGAAAATTTTGAAATATTTACCCAAAAAAGCTGGTGTAATTATCCATAAAGTGATTCATAGCGCAGCTCACAACGCTGTTCACAACCTCAAGCAAGACATCACAACCTTGTTTGTAAAAGAAATCATCGTCAACAAAGGTCCAACTTTGAAAAGAAGTGTCTCTGTATCCCGCGGTCGTGCTCATCCAATTCTCAAAAGAACAGCTCATATTACAGTTTTACTAGGCATTTCCGAACAACCAGTCAAAGCAGAAACATCTACAGAAGTGAAAGAAGCTCCAGCCAAGAAAGCTACCAAAAAAACTACTACTAAAAAATCCGCTGCCTAAAACAGCACCTAACTCCTAACTCCACTCATTACAATGGGACAGAAAGTTAATCCAATAGTTCAGAGAATCGGCATCATCCGCACTTGGGATGCAAAATGGTTTGCCAACAAGAAAAAGTTTGCCAAATTCTTGCATCAAGACTTCCAAATCGAAAAAATCATTAAGAAAGAATTGGAAGAGGCCGGTGTGGCCAAAGTTGAAATTCAAAGAACCGCCAACAAAGTGAATGTTTTTATTCACAGCGCTAAGCCAGGTATTATCATTGGCAAACAAGGCGCCAACATCGAAAATTTACGCGACAAGTTAAAGAAAAAATTTAATGAAGATTTTTCTTTGAGCATCAGAGAAGTAAAGAAACCTACTTTGAACGCCGCTCTACTGGCTGAGTCAATTGCTCGTCAAATTGAAAAACGTGTTTCTTACCGTCGTGCAGCAAAAATGGCCATTGAAAGAGCAATGGAAACTGGAGCCAAAGGTGTCAAAGTTTCTGCTGCTGGTAGATTGAACGGTGTGGAAATCTCCCGTTCAGAATTTTACACTGAAGGTAAAATTCCACTACATACTTTCCGTGCCAATATTGATTACGCTACTGCCAACGCTAGCACCACATATGGTATTATCGGTATCAAAGTTTGGGTTTACAAGGGCGATGTTTTCAATAAGAAAGGTGAATATATCAACTCAGAAGAATAGGCAAAAATCCTGTTGACCAAAACAGGCTCGCATAGTAGACTCCCCACGCTAAATTAATATCCCGTCAATCAAATTATTTATTTCTTCCCATCATGTTCGGACCAAAGAAGACCAAATATCGAAAATCACAAAGACTGAGAGGCAAAGAATCCAGAATTGCCACTAAAGGTTTCAGACCTGCCTTCGGATCATTCGCACTCAAATCATTGATTGGTGCGGAAATCACCGCCAGACAGATTGAAGCCGCTCGTCGTGCGATGACTCGTTATGTCAAAAGAGGTGGAAAAATCTGGATTAGAATTTTCCCTCACAAGTCAATAACTCAGAAAGCTGCAGAAGTACCAATGGGTTCTGGTAAAGGTGCCCTGGATCACTACGTAGCTGTTGTCCGCAAAGGAACCGTACTCTTTGAAATGGACGGTATCGACGAAAACACCGCCAAAGAAGCTATGAGACTGGCTTCACAAAAATTGCCGGTTAAATGCAAATTTATCAATACTCATCAAGAATAACAGACATCCTTATGGTTAGAAGCAAAAAAGGTACAGTTGTAAGCGACAAAATGGATAAAACCATCGTAGTCCAAGTACACACCTACAAAACTCATCCGAAGTATAAAAAAAGATATCGCGTTTCTAATAAATTTTATGCTGATTGCCCAAATAAAGAATTTCAGGTGGGTGATGAAGTAACAATTTATGAAACCAGACCTCTTTCTAAACTCAAGAGATGGACTGTGGTAAAACCAGCTGGAGTAACAACCAGCAAATAATTTTATTTACTATAATAGCCAACCTATACCGCCATGATTCAGTTAAGAACAATGCTAAATATCGCTGATAACACTGGAGCAAAACTCGCTCAATGTATTAAAGTGCTTGGCAGCAGCAGAAAAAGATACGCTTCTATTGGCGATATCGTTGTAGTTGCCATCAAACAAGCCGCACCAAAAGGCGCAGTCAAAACTCACGCTGTAGAAAAGGGTGTGGTGGTCAGAACTAGAAAAGAAATTAAACGTAAAGACGGAAGCTATATCCGCTTTGATGAGAACGCTATCGTCATTATCAATAAAGATAATGAGCCAAAAGGAACTCGTGTATTTGGTCCAATTGGTAGAGAAATTAGAGATAAAGGTTATCAAAAAATCGTCAGTCTCGCTCCTGAAGTATTATAATTAAAGTTATCAACGCTGTATGAAACTCAAAGTCAACGACAAAGTATTGGTTATCGCCGGTAAAGATAAGCACAAAACTGGCACCATCATCGCCATCGATAGCCAAAAAAACAAGGTTAAGATTGAAAAAATCAACCTCCGCACCAGACATATCAAAAAAAGATATGGTCAAGCCGGTGACAAAGTAGTAAGTGAAGGCTTTATAAGCGCTTCTAATGTCATGGTAATTGATCCCAAGACTGATAAACCAACTCGCGTTGGCTACAAAAAGCTTGCTAATGGCAAAAAAGAAAGAATCAGCAAGAAATCAGCTTCTGCTCTAGATAGCCACACAACTGTCAGCAAATCCAAAAAAGCTGCCAAAGAAAAAATTAAAGCCTAATCAATTGATCAACTGATATGACTAAGACAATCAAGTATATACCGGTACTCAAGCAAAAATTCCAGAAGGAAATTGCTCCTGAGCTCAAGAAACAACTGAAGTTGGACAACGTTAACGCTGTTCCAAAACTCACCAAAGTTGTTATCAATGTTGGCATTGGAAAAATGCTCGATGGCGGAAAAGATTACTCTCACATCACGCAAAACATCACTGCTATCGCTGGACAAAAACCAGTAATTGCCAAAGCTAAAAAATCCATCTCCAACTTTAAAGTTAGAGAAGGAATGCCGATTGGTATTCACGTTACGCTACGAGGCAATCAAATGTATGAATTTGTTTATAAATTAGTAAATATCACCTTCCCTCGTACCAGAGACTTCCGCGGAATTTCTCCTCGCAGTTTCGATGGACATGGTAATTACTCATTGGCAATCAGAGAACATACTGTTTTCCCAGAGATTAACGCCGATGACCTGGTGAAATTACATGGTTTACAAATCACCGTTTGTACAACCGCTAAGGATAACGCCACCGGCTTGGCCTTGCTTAAAGC
>CAZJJZ010000002.1:25591-31820 GCA_964546505.1 uncultured Candidatus Peribacteria bacterium | reverse complement strand
CTTTCCAAGAGAAAAAATAATCTAATCACTTCCCCTCACAATGGCAAGAACAGCACTCAAAGTAAAGACCGCTAAACTTCAGGAAAACCTCCTCAAAGCCTTAGCAAATGGTAAAAAACCTAAATATGCAACCCGCGTATACAATCGCTGCAAACTCTGCGGCAGAAATGGCGGCTATCTACGTAAATACGAGATGTGTCGTATTTGTTTCAGAGAAAAAGCCAATTCCGGCAAAATTATGGGGTTGAAAAAATCCTCTTGGTAATATCTAACGTTTAAATATTCTCAACTATGCTAACCGATCCGATTGCAGATTTACTCACCAGAATCAAAAATGCCAGCCGCGCTCGCAAATACACTTTGGAAGTTCCTTTTTCCAATATGAAATTGCAATTGCTGGATATCATGCAAAAGAAAAAATTCATTGAAAATTTCGAAAAGAAAAATAAGCGCGTCATCACCGTCAATCTTTTACCAGAAAAACAAGACATCGAAGTGAAAAGAGTCAGCAAACCAGGCCAAAGAATTTATGTTCCTAGTACTGAAATCAAAAAGGTCAAAGGTGGTTTGGGCATCTCTATCATTTCCACATCTCATGGTCTAATGACTGGAGATGAAGCTAAAAAAGCCAATATCGGTGGTGAATTAATCTGTGAAATCTACTAAGTCTACTTAACTTTTATTTCAAAAAAATGTCTAGAATTGGAAAACAACCAGTGCTAATCCCCAACGGAGTAACCGTGACAGTTAGCAATCAAATCGTCAACGTCAAAGGCCCTAAAGGTGAATTAAATTTTACAGTTCATCCAAATGCCAAAGTTGCCGTCGAAGGGAATCAAATTATCGTGACTCGCATCAACGATTTAAAATTATCCAAAAGCGTTCACGGCCTAACTAGAAGTGTACTTAATAATCTAGTTGAAGGAGTAACAAAAGGTTTTGAGAAGAAACTAGAAATCCTCGGTGTAGGTTATAGAGCGGCCGTAGCAGGAAGCAAACTTACTCTGAATTTAGGCTTTTCTCACCCTATTGAATATAATGCCCCTCAAGGTGTTAAAATCGAAGTTGATAAAGAAAAGAAAAATATTTTGATTATTCAGGGAATTGATAAAGAATTAGTCGGTCAAACCGCAGCTGAAATCCGTACCTTCAAAAAACCTGAACCATATAAAGGTAAAGGTATTCGTTACCTCGGTGAATACGTGGCTCAAAAAGCTGGTAAAGCTGCTGGTAAAGATAAATAATTTTAAAAACTAATTTCCGCTTTAACAACCCCTCAACATGACAAGAAGTAAAGAACAAGCCAGACTGCAAAGAAGCAGACGCGTAAAGACTAAGATAGTTTCTAACTCTGATCGTCCAAGATTAAATGTTTTCCGTAGCTTAAACAACAATTACGCTCAAATTATCGATGCGGCATCAGGAAAAATTCTGGTTAGCGCCAATGACCTTAAAAGCAAGCAAAAATCCACCAAAACTGATAGCGCCAAACAAGTTGGATTGGATCTCGCTAAAAAAGCGCTCGAGAAAAAAATCGAAACTTGCGTATTTGATAGAAACGGCTATAAATATCACGGCAGAATCAAAGCTCTTGCCGAAGGCGCCAGAGAAGGCGGACTCAAATTCTAATAATTTATCTATTTCCTAATTTTCCTCTAACGTGGCTAAGAATACTAAAAAAACGAAAGGACCTGCTAAAGAAATCAAAGAATTCGACGAAGAAGTCATTCAGATTGATCGCGTAACTCGTGTAGTAAAGGGAGGACGTAGACTGCGTTTCCGAGCTACAGTTGTTATTGGTAATCACAAAGGCAAAGTGGGTGTGGGTATTGGTAAATCAACAGAAGTTACTGGTGCTATTTCCAAAGCCATTGCTCAAGCCAAGAAAAGTCTAGTAAATGTTCCAATTACCGGCACTACCATTCCGCACAAAATCGACATCAAATTCAAGAGTGCTAAATTAATGCTTAAGCCAGCTCTACCTGGTACAGGTATCAAAGCCGGTGGACCATTACGTAAAGTAGTGGAATTAGCAGGTATCAAAGATATTATCGGTAAAGCCTTCGGCAGCAACAATCGTCTTAACAACAGTCAAGCTGCTGTAAAAGCCTTAGCTAAACTCGCCGCCATTCCTTGGTTAAAATTAGAAGGCGCCAAAACACTAGAAACTCCCAAGACCACCACTGAAACCCAGGGCACTGAAAAGAAAACACCAGCCGCCAAAAAACCAGCTGTCAAACCAGTGAAAACTGAAAGTTCTGCCGCTTAATAACCGTAATTATATTATCGCAACATCATGGAAGCACTATTAAATCTAAAACGTAATAAAGGAGCTAAGAAAACCAAAAAAAGATTAGGCCGTGGCAATGGATCTGGTTTGGGAACCTACTCTGGTAAAGGAGGTAAAGGACAAACTGCCAGAACTGGTGGAAGTATCAAAGCCGGGTTCACAGGTGGTCAAAATCCAATTTCCCGTCAATTACCAAAACTGAAAGGCTTCAAAAACGTTAATCAAGTAAAATTCCTTGTGGTTAATCTTTCTGCCCTTAATGTCTTTGAAGACGGCACAGAGGTGGATAGCAAGGCCCTAAAAACACAAGGTTTAATTCCCAACCTCACTCAACCTGTGAAAATTTTAGGCACTGGCGAATTGACCAAAAAACTAACTATCACAGCCGAAAAATTCTCCACTTCCGCCAAAGAAAAAATCTCTAAAGCTGGCGGAACTGTTAAAGAAATTCAATAAATAAGACATGTCAAAAATTTTCAATCAAATTTGGAAAAGTAAAAGCCTACGCAACAAAATTCTCTTCACACTCTTCATTGTTGTCATCGTTAGATTAATCTCTCAAATTACCATCCCAGGAGCCAATCTCAGTGCTATACAAGCTATCTTCCAACAAAATCAATTACTGGGAACCTTGAGTCTACTAACCGGTGGTAGCGCCGAAAATTTCTCTATTTTATTGATGGGCTTAGGGCCATACATCAACGCCTCAATCATAATCCAATTGTTGGCTGTCATTATCCCTAAATGGGAATCCCTCAATAAAGAAGGTGATCAAGGCCGTCGCAAATTAAATCAATATACTCGTTTACTGACCATACCCCTGGCATTGATTCAGTCCTACGGTATGATTTTGATACTCAATTCACAAGCGCAGACTCAAATCATCGAAAATATCAACAGCTGGCAAGTCATTGTTCCCATAATGCTCACTGTAACCGCCGGTTCAATACTGTTAATGTGGTTGGGAGAATTGATCTCTGAAAAAGGAATTGGTAATGGCAGTTCAATCATCATCTTCGCCGGTATAGCTGCTGGTTTTCCACAAGTGATTGGACAGAACATTCTCCTTGCTCAAACTTCTAGCCAACAATTGATACCTTTTGTGATTATGATTTTGGTGACTTTGATTTCGATGGTAGCGGTTGTTCTTTTCACCGAAGCAGAAAGAAAAATTCCTATTCTCTATGCCAGTAGAGGTGTCAAAAGCGGTAGCGACAAGTCCTTCCTTCCTTTGAAAATTAATCAGGCTGGTATGATTCCAATTATCTTTGGTTTGTCTGTTGTTAGTTTTCCTGGAATCATCGCACAGTTCATGACCAATTCTCAAAACCAGACCCTTCGCGACATTGCCAGCTTTATCAATACTTATCTCAATCAGAATACTATTTACTATAGTTTATTCTTCTTTATTTTGATTGTTGCCTTTACTTTCTTTTACGTATCTATCACCTTCAATCCAGAAGAAGTGGCAGATAATCTCCAAAAACGAGGTAGCTATGTACCGGGTCTCCGCCCAGGAAAACAAACTGCTGATTATCTGGCAAAAGTATCCAATCACTTGAATTTATTCGGAGGTGTTTTCATTGCTGTGATTGCGATTATACCAAACATTTTGCAACTATTCTCCACTTCGCTTTCTATCGGCGCAATTCCCACCTTGATTACCGGCTCCGGACTGATTATTATCGTTAGTGTGATCTTGGATATTGTTCGTCAAGTCAATGCCCAAGTGGTGATGCACGACTACAACAAACTTTATTAAAACTAGAAAAAATGGACATCGTCCTGTTTGGAATCCAGGGTTCTGGTAAAGGAACCCAGGCAAAATTTATTGCCGAAAGATATAATATGGTCATTTTTGAGGCTGGCGCCGAACTGCGCAAAGCTTCCAAAGAAGATACGGTTATCGGCAGAAAAATCAAAGAGAGAATTGATAATGGTAATTTGGTCGAACCGGAATTGATTGTCGGTATGGCCGAACAATTTGTACAAAAAATTCCCTCAGATCAATTTATTATTTTTGACGGCATTCCTCGCAGTTTAGTCCAAAAAGACCTCTTTGATCAAATGCTGATTAACAATCAACGTCAGACACTTTATCTGCATATTTTAGTTCCAGTTGAAAAAACTTTGGAAAGATTGTATAAAAGAGCATTGATTGAAAAACGCTTGGACGATACTCCTGAAAAAATCCATCATCGCCAACAAATTTTTCATCAAGAAACCGAGCCTGTCATTGAAGGTTACCGTCAAGACAATAAAATTCTGACCATCAATGGCGATCAAGCCGTCACAGAAGTGACAAAAGAAATCAATGCAACTCTGGATCCATACTTTAAGAAAATACCATCAAAATCTGGCGAGAAGGTGGCAACATAGTCACCATAAAAAATCAGGATGAAATCAAATTAATGCGTCAAGCGGGAAAAATACTTGGCCAGGTTTTGAGTGAAATTGAAGATCTGATTAAGCCGGGTATCACTACATTAGCAATCGACCAATTCGCCGAAAAAAGGATTTTGGAGCTAGGGGGACTACCTGGATTCAAAGGATATAATGATTTCCCCAACAGCATCTGCGCCAATATCAATGATGTGGTAGTGCATGGCATTCCCAATCAAACCAAATTAGAGAATGGAGATATTTTTACTGTAGACTGCGGAGTGATTTATCAAGGATTTTACTCTGACTCCGCCATCACGGTCTTGGTCAAAGAAGCAAATTTTGACACTGCTCTTGCAGATGAACAGGCAATCAAAATGGGCCAGGTCACTTTTGCGCAAAAGCAAAAATTCATCAATACAGCTTACAAAGCATTGGAAAAAGCCATCGAGAAAATTAGACCTGGTATCAAGACCAGAGAAATTAGCGGCTACATTGAAGATGTCATCAATAAAGAAGGCTATGGAATTGTCAGAGATTTATCCGGCCATGGTATTGGTAAACAACTACACGAAGATCCCTTCATTTTGAATTTTCGTGATCGCGACCCTGGCATCACTATACAACCTGGTATGACTTTTGCCATTGAGCCAATTATTACCATGGGCGACTATCAAATCAAAACGCTCTCAGATAAATGGACAATAGTCACAGTAGATGGCAGTTTGGCAGCTCAAGTTGAGCATACCATTTTGATAACGGAAAAAGGCGCAGAGATCCTGTCAAAAAGGCCAAAGTAAAAAACAAAAAAATTAGCTTGCAATCTAAAATATGGTCAGGTAGAATTCCAACGCTCTGTAGACCAAAATCTACCCCGCTAAACTATTATTTTTTCTCATCAAGTAAAGCAAAATCACGCATGGCGAAAGACGTAATTGAATTGACCGGCCGAGTAATCGAATGCTATCCCAATGCCCACTTCAAAATTGAAATTACTGATGAGAGGTTTAAAGGAAAAACAGTTTTGGCTCACATATCAGGCAGAATGCGTATCAACTACATTAGAATACTGCCTGGAGATTTGGTAACAGTAGAATGTTCTCCTTACGATCTCACCAAGGGGAGAATTATCTTCCGTCACAAAGATCAAAAAGGTGGCGATCAAAAAATCGCTCCAGTAATCACAGAATCACCAGAAATTAATTAATCAACAATGAAAGTACGCTCTTCAGTAAAAAAAATCTGCGCCAAATGCAAAATCATACGTCGTAAGAACGTCATACGGGTTATTTGCGCAACGAAAAAACATAAGCAAAGACAAGGCTAATATTTAACTAACAAACTAAAATGGCAAGAATTGCAGGTGTAAATCTACCAAAAGAAAAAAGAGTAGCCATTGGACTCACCGCTATCTACGGAATCGGCAGACCTCTGGCAAGAGAACTCTTGCAGCAGGCAAAAATCGATGAAAATATTCGCGTCAAAGATTTGACTGAAGATCAAGTTGGACAATTGCGTGAATTAATCACTAATCATCCGACAGAAGGTGACCTTCGC
>CAZJJZ010000002.1:21022-25573 GCA_964546505.1 uncultured Candidatus Peribacteria bacterium | reverse complement strand
ATCCAATTGGACGTGAAGCACCTAACAGATATCGGTACTTATCGCGGTACCAGACACAAGAAAGGCTTACCAGTGCGAGGTCAAAACACCAAAAAGAATGCCCGCACCAGAAAAGGCAAGAAGAAGACAGTTGCCAATAAGAAGATCGCTACTAAATAACCCTAAGTAATTACAATTATGGCTGAAAAAGAAGTCAAAAAAGCAACAGCTAGTAAAGCTGACAAACCGGCTGAGAACACTGCTAAGGCTGATTCTACAGAAAAAAAATCTGCTGACGCGGTTGAATCCAATGAAGGAGCCGTTAAGAAAATCAAGAAAAGTAAGAATAAAAGATTAGTAACCGAGGGTAAAGCCTTCGTTCAATCTAGTTACAATAACACTATTGTCTCCATCACTGATTTAAATGGCCAAGTAATTGCTTGGAGCAGCTCCGGTTCTAATGGCTTCAAAGGCGCGAAAAAGGCCACTCCTTATGCCGCTCAAGTTTCTGCAGAAGCCGCTGTCAATAAAGCGCTTTTACACGGTTTAGAGAAGTTGCATGTTTTTGTCAAAGGCGTAGGTACCGGTAGAGATCAGGCTGTTCGCGGGTTAGCCGCTTCCGGTGTTAATATCGAATCAATTACCGACGTGACTCCAATCGCTCATAACGGTTGCCGTCCTCGTAAAGCAAGAAGAGTATAATTTATCCCTCAGAAAATCATGTCCAAATACATTGGTCCAAAACTTAGATTATTCAGAAGATTGGGTTTAAGACTACCAACTCATTCCGAAATCTCTCAAAACGATCCTACCGTCAAAAAAGCTTATCCACCTGGAATGCATGGACCCAAAGGATCATTCGCCAAGAAATCAGAATACGGCAGACAATTGGCTGAAAAACAGAAAGCTCGTGTACTCTTCAACATCACAGAAAGAGCTCTCAAAAATTACTATTTACAAGCCACCAAAAAGGACGGAATTACCGGTGACGAACTCTTAACTCTTTTGGAAAATCGTTTAGACAATGTAATCTTCCGCAGCGGTATAGCTACAACCAGATATCAAGCTCGCCAAATGGTGAATCACGGTTTAATTATCCTCAATGGACAAAAAGTGCGCATTCCATCTATTCAAGTAAGAGTAGGTGACAAGTTCGAAATGGTACCAAGCAAAAAAGATTCCGCTATTTTCAAAGCCAATTCTCTCAAGAAAATCAAGGCTCCGAAATGGTTAGAAGTAGATTTAGCCAACCTCTCCGGAACTGTACTGAGAAAGCCAGAAGCTTCCGAATTGGAACAGGCCGTACAAGCAAGTTTAATTGTTGAGTTTTACTCAAAATAAATCATTAATTCTCTTTTCAATGCACCAAATTCAAGAAGAAATTGGTATTCCAAAAATAAAAGTCGAAAAGATCAACGACTCTCATGCTATTTTTACTGTGAGCCCTTTGCCTCCAGGATATGGCATTACAATTGGAAATGCCTTTAGAAGGGTGTTACTCTCTTCACTTCCTGGCGCCTCTATTACTGGCGTCAAGATCGACGGTGTTTCTCACGAATATAGCACCATCAAAGGTGTTAAGGACAGTATTTTGGATATAACTTTGAATTTGAAATTGGTTCGTTTCAAAAAAACCAGTACCGAACCAACCACCATTACTTTAAATACCAATAAAGAAGGTGAAGTTTATGCTAAAGACATCAAATGTCCAAGTGATTTGGAAATTTTAACCCCAGATCAATATATCACTACTTTAGAAAAAGGCACTAAACTGAACATCGAAATGCGAGTCGAGAAAGGCGTTGGCTATGTGCCAGTTTCAGTCAAGAAAAAAGATGAAAACGATCCCAATATCATTTTGATGGATTCTTTGTTTTCACCAGTCAAAAAAGTACGTTATGAAGTAGAAGCTACTCGTGTTGGTCAAATGACCAATTTGGACAAGCTTACATTGGAAATCATCACTGATGGATCAATTTCACCTGATCAAGCTGTGCGATTCTGTTCCAATATCCTGCAATCATATTTTGGACTTTTCAATCAGGAAAATGTCATGGTGGAAGCTGAATATATGAGTGATTTCAAAAAGATTTCTGAGAAACAAGAATTAGAAGAAAGAAATAAACCTGTACAAGAAGCATATACACCTATTGAAATCCTGGGCTTCTCTCCAAGAACACTAAACGCTTTGATCAACGGCGGAATTGGTTCTATCGAACAGCTTTCCAAATGCACCGAAAGCAAATTGACAAATCTCCGTGGCTTTGGTAAAAAAGCGCTCACAGAAGTAAAAGACGCTCTGGCCACCAAAAACATGACCTTGGCAGACGAATAATAGCAATAATTTTTAAAGTTTTTCCCCTGTAAACCATGAGACACAATGTAAAGAAAACCCGCTTAGCCCGACCAAAAGGAGCACGTTTACTTTTAATCGGCAACCTTGCAACCAGCATTATCATGCATGGTAAAATTCAAACTACCAAAGCAAGAGCTAAAGCACTTCAGCCTGTAATTGAGAAATTAATTATTGCCGCTAAAAGTAAAGAAAAGAGAGAAGCCATACGTCAAGTAAACAGTATTCTTCATACTGAAGAATCCTCCAAAAAGTTACTTAATGAAATCGCCCCTAAGTATCAAGATCGTGCGACTGGATTCACCAGAATCGCAGAAATTGGCTTCCGTGCTGGTGACGCTGCACCACTTGTACAAATCGAACTAGTATAATTCATCAACCATGAAACTCCTCAACTTATTTAAAACTTTCGTTCCAAAAGCTACTGAACTAAAACCAGAATGGTATTTGGTTGATGTAAAGGGACAAACACTCGGACATGTCGCAACCAAAATTGCTGATATACTCAGAGGCAAAAACAAGACCACTTTTACCAATCATTTGATGATGGGTGATAATGTAATTGTTATCAATGCTGCTGATGTTAAATTGACAGGTAACAAAGAAAAGCAAAAAGAATACAATAAACACAGCCGTTTCCCAGGCGGTTTAAAAACCACCACACCTGCCAAACTCAAATTGGATGGCAAGCCTGAAGAAATTGTTATTCACGCTGTAGCTGGCATGTTGCCAAATACCAAGCATAAAAAAACTTTACTCAAAAGACTAAAAGTTTTTGCTGGTAATGAACATCACATGGAAGCTCAAAATCCTAAACTTATTCAATTATAGTAACAGACCTAACCGACTATTATGACAACTAAAGAAGCTAAAAAACCATCTATTCACGAATACCATTATGGCCTTGGCCGCAGAAAAACTGCTATTGCCAAAGTCAGACTTTATAAAAATGGTACTGGTTTATTCAAGGTCAATGATCGTGAATTAAAAGAATATTTTCCAGTTGAGAGAATGCTCGATGCTATTTTTTCTCCGCTAAAAATCACATCAACAGCGAAAAAATTTGATATTTCTGCTATTGTCGATGGTGGAGGAGTGGAGGCACAGGCAGAAGCCTTGCGTCATGGAATTGCTCGCGCCTTATTGACATTTGATAGCGAATTAAGATCTACTTTAAAAAAAGCCGGCTTTCTAACTCGAGATGCCCGACAAAAAGAAAGAAAAAAGCCAGGTCTGAAGAGAGCGAGAAGAGCACCACAGTTCAGCAAACGTTAAAAAACAGCAAGCTCATCAAAAGCCGAATCCATCGATTCGGCTTTTTTAAACTGCTCATCAACGTCAACCACCTTAGTCATCAGAAAAGCCGCCCGCCGTCAGTAAATAGCACCAGGTCTGAACTCCAACCTAACCGTCTTGAAACAACGGGGCGGCGGGCAGAGTAGGGATTGCTAAGTTATTTTGTCAGCACTTGAGCGCAGCAAGTAGGGAAGTTAAATTGCAGGCTCAATTTTGAATTACTATACTCTCGGATTTTTAAAGTTTTTTCAGTAAAATATTGTGCAAAATACTCCCATGCAGATTATTACACAAAAAAACAGAAAACTCAGATTTCTAATTTTTAATTACTATTTATTCGATTGTAGTTTCCATCCATAGTGGCTTAAAAACTATTTTGTACAATATTACGTCAAACATCTCCTATTCACAAACTACGCATCTACAAGCCAAAAAATGATCATTTGCCATAAAAGCTTTTCAGCCACCCCTAAAAATCGCCTTTTAAAGGCTTTAAAAATTTTTTCTGGTAGTTTCTCCCATTCTCGGCTAATATCCAAACAACTCCAACAACTTCTGAATCTAACTATGCGTATTGATTTAATTACCATTTTTCCCCACATCTTTGATAGTTATCTCAATGAAAGTATTTTAAAACTGGCTCAAAATGCCAATTTATTACAATTCCATGTACATAATCTGCGCAATTACACCAAAAACAAACACCTCAAAGTAGATGATAGTCCTTATGGTGGCGGACCAGGAATGGTCATGTCTGCACAACCAATATACGACTGTATACAAGCAGTCAAAACACAAAATAGTCAAGCACCAGTGCTATATTTAAGCCCAAAAGGTAAACTTCTAACTCATAGTAGAGCCAAAAAAATGAGCAAAGAAAAGGGATTAATTCTTCTTTGCGGACGGTATGAGGGTATAGATCA
>CAZJJZ010000002.1:17498-21003 GCA_964546505.1 uncultured Candidatus Peribacteria bacterium | reverse complement strand
CATTGAACTATGTGTCGACCAAGAAATCTCTATTGGTAAATACGTACTAACAGGAGGTGAATTACCAGCCCTGGTATTGGTAGATGCAGTCGCCAGATTTATCCCCGGAGTACTGGGTGATAACCACTCCGCCAGAGAAGAAAGCTTTTCCCCATATCTCAATGGCAAAAAAGAGTACCCTCACTATACCAAACCACGTGAATTTATGGGACTGACAGTTCCTGAAGTCTTACTAAATGGCAACCATGCAGAAATCAACAAATGGCGAAGAGAAAATTTACAATAAACTCCCAACAACGCAAATATGCCAGAAAATAATGACCCTTATCAAATCATCAATCCTTTCCAAAGCGTTAACAGCCAGCCTGAAGGATTGAATCAACAGGAAATCACTTTTCGACTGCAAAAATATGGCCTCAACCAATTAACCAACCCCCACCGTCAGCCTCTACTAATTCGCTTTCTGAAAGAATTCAAAGATCTCATGGTTATCATTTTATTGATCGCCGCGACCTTAGCGTTGTTCACCAACGAAATACTGGACGCAATCATGATTTATCTGGTCGTATTAGCCAATAGCCTGATCAGCTTCATTCAAAAAAATAAAGCCGAAAAAGCAATCGAAGCTTTGCAAAAAATGGTCGCTCCACAAGCACGTGTAATCCGCAATAATGGTCATCAACAAATCATCGCGAGCTCTCAAATTGTACCTGGCGATATCGTCTTGTTAAGCGAAGGAGATAAAATTCCAGCAGACGCCATTATTTTTGAAAGTAATGAATTTTCAGCTCAAGAGTCTCTACTTTCCGGCGAATCCGTTCCGGTAAACAAATTCTCTTTCAATTTCCAACAAGCAGATAACTATTCCACCATTCAAAACTTTATTTTTGCTGGCACCTCTGTAGCCCATGGCAACGCGAAAGCCTTGGTCGTCCGCACTGGAATGAACACAGAATTTGGCAAAATCGCTAATCTCACGCAAGAAACCAAGCAGGATTCCAGTCCTTTGGAAAAAGAACTTCGGCAAATTGGTCTTTTCACAGCCAATATTACCATCGCGATATCGATTATCATTTTCCTGATCGATATACTGATATTAAAAGGTGAAATTATCGATACCCTCTTATTCGCAATTTCCTTGGCAGTAGCCGCTGTACCAGAAGGACTTCCCGCCACCATCACCATAGCTCTGGCCTTGGGAGTACAAAGACTGGCTCGCAAAAACGCCATTATCAAGCAACTTTCCGCCACTGAAACCTTGGGTGCAACCACGGTTATCTGCACTGACAAAACTGGTACTCTCACCAAAAACGAAATGACCGTCAAGTCTCTGTTTTTTGATGATTTGGGTCTACAGTTAGAGGGGGCGGGCTATATTCCCACTGGAAAAGTAGAATTTTTCAAATCCAGCCAACCCTTCCATCAATATGATCTTCACCAAAGTACAGAACAAAATTTACAGCAATTTGCCACTCATCACCCCCACTATTTCCGTACCCTGGAATGGCTACTGATTACTGCCACACTTTGCAATAATGCTGAATTGGTTCAACAAAATAATCAATATCAGGTCCTGGGAGACCCAACTGAAGGTAGTTTATTAACAATGACAGAAAAAATCGGTCTCAACATAGCAAGAATCAACTCGGCATTTAGCAAGATTCACGAATTACCTTTCGATTCCGGTCGCAAAATCATGTCGCAAATCGTCCAAGAAAAAGCCACCGGCAAATACTACGTACTCACCAAAGGCGCTCCAGAAAACTTGATTCAACTTTGCGATCAACGCTTACACTTGGGACGTCCAGTTATTTTCACCAAAGACTACAAAAATGCTGTACTAGAATTGAATGCCGATTACGCACATTCGGCGTTTCGTACCATCGCCTTGGCATTCAAAGAAATACCTCATCGACATCTAAATGAATTGTTAAATACCGACAATTACCAGGATTTAATCGGTAAAGTAGAAAAAGATTTCATTTTTCTGGGTCTTTCCGCCTTATTTGATCCACCTAGACCGGAAGTTAAAGAAGCGATCAAACTTACCAAAAAAGCCGGCATCCGAACCTTTGTCTTAACCGGTGATCATGGCTTTACGGCTCAAGCAATAGCTAAACAAATCGACTTAATCAATCCCAGTTGGCCAACAGAAATAATCACAGGAGCAGATATCGACACCCTTTCCCACTCGGATTTAAAGGCCAAAATCAGCAACACGGAACTGAACCTGATTTTCGCCCGCATTTCTCCCGCACATAAATTACTTATCGTCTCGTTATTCAAAGAATTGGGCGAAATAGTCGCGGTTACCGGTGATGGAGTTAATGACGCTCCAGCCTTGAAGAGAGCCGACATTGGCATTGCCATGGGCCTTTCTGGCACAGATGTCACACGTGAAGCCGCCAATATTGTACTTGCCGATGATAGTTATAATAGTATCGTCAACGCCATCAAAGAAGGCCGTACAATTTATCAAAATCTACATAAGTTTATTTATTATATTTTCTCATCAAATATTGGCGAAGTAACTACCATTTTTTTCGCGCTCATACTTACTCTTCCCAATCCGCTCACTGCTGTACTGATATTGACGGTAAATCTGGCAACTGACCTTTTTCCCGCTTTAGCCCTGGGCATGGAACCGGTAGAAAAAAATATCATGAACTCTCCTCCCAGGCCACCCGCTACACGTATCATGAATCGGCAATTTATTTTCAAAATCAGTTATGTGGGAGTTTTACTAGGCCTTTGTATGCTGGCGCTCAATCTCTCTTTCCTCATCTTGAATGGCTGGACATTTGGTCAAAGCGTTCCACCAGAACTGATCAGCAAAATTCAGACACTAACATTTGCAGGACTAGTGATTATCCAGGTTTTTAACTCTTTCAACGCCAAAAGTGATACCAAATCCATCTTTAGCTTTCCGCTCTGGCATAATCCTAAATTATTAGGCGCGAATCTACTCTCCGTATTGATTTGTATAAGTGTTGTGCATATTCCTCTACTGCAAGAATTCTTCAAAACAACCGCTTTACAATGGACTGAATGGCTACTTCTGATTGCCATCTCAGCGACTATCATAATCACTGAAGAAGTACGCAAAATCATCACTTCTTGGGCGCGAAAGGCAAAATTGACCACCAATTCTATTAAACATGAATAGTATCATTGATATCCAAAATGAGCTGTTATCTAAAGGCAAAATAATTTTCGAAGTTAAGGCAAATCCTCGCAGTAAAAGTTCAGAAATTAGTAAAATCGAATCAGTAAACAATCTATATTTATTAAAAATCAAAATCAAATCAATTCCAGAAAAAGGTCTAGCAAATGAAGAAATTATTTCAATAATCTCAGAAAAACTTAAAGTTCCAAAATCAAAAATAAAAATACTTTCCGGTCTCACCTCTTCACGCAAAAAAATCTCAATTTTACTATGACATATACCAATTTACTTGAATTAAAAAACATACTTAAAAAATTACAAACAGGGCCTAAAAAGAAA
>CAZJJZ010000002.1:8867-17488 GCA_964546505.1 uncultured Candidatus Peribacteria bacterium | reverse complement strand
GGTCAAAATTTTCTATTTAATCAAGGTACAGTGGAAAAAATTTTGGCAGCGTCAGAACTGACTAAAAATGATTTGGTAATTGAGGTTGGACCAGGACCGGGTTATCTGACACAATATTTAGTCCAAAAGGCCGGTCGCGTGATTTGTTGGGAACTGGATCAAACTTTAGCCAACTACCTCAAAGAACACTTTTCCTCACAAGAAAATTGCCAAATCATCAATCAAGACGCCCTCAAAGCTACACCACCTTCGGAAAAATACAAATTAGTCGCCAATATCCCTTACTACATCACCTCACCGTTGATCAATCATTTCTTACAAACTACAGCCCCAGCTCAAAGTCCAGAACTGCTAGTTTTATTGGTACAGTTGGAAGTAGCCCAAAAAATCTGCGCCAAAACCGGCGATCATAGTATTTTGAGCTTGCAAACCCAAATATTTGGTACACCTAAAATGATCAGCCGTGTGGCACCAGGTAACTTTTATCCGGCTCCCCAAGTAGACTCTGCCATTCTCCAAATCACTCCGTATCAGAGACCATTAATTAACAATCTCCCCCTCTTTCACAAAATTATTTCCGGCGCTTTCGCCCAGAAACGCAAAACTCTGGAAAACACCCTCAGCCAGACTCTCCAAATCAGCAAGAGCGAAAGCGCCGATCTCCTGGCCAACGCTCAACTTTCACCCCTGATACGCCCACAAGCTCTCAGTATCAGTGACTGGCAGAATTTAATCCAGGTCCTGGAAGCACATCATTTCTCAGCACTGCCAAAGAACCAATAGCCCCTAATACTTCAATCACGCTTGCTCAATCTGCTCTTTTAAGGTTTTGATGCGCAACAAAATTTCCGGCGAAGAGGCTCCGCTTTGAGTAGACTGTAAACGATCCACTTCCTGGAGTTTGTCACGTAAATCAGCCAAAACCTCTTTACTCAACTGCTCTCCTGCCGATAATTTGGTCGAAAATAATTTTTGTACCGCCACCACATCATTCAACTTGGCCTTCATTTCTGCCAAAACCTCCTTGACCCCTAAACGCTGCCACAGCATTTCCTGACAACGTTCCAAAATATCGACACCCTGGAAATACTTTTCATAAATTTTTTGCAAAGGTTCAATTGAAGCTTCACTAAAATATACTTTTTGAGTCACACGAGTTTTAAAATAAGCCAGCAGAACTTCTTTTGTCCTCTCCTGCGCCTGCTCCAAACGCTCCAACAAAAATAAATTCACCTTTTTCCCTTCCAAGACCAAAGCCGTATAACCCTGCACCATGGTCAAAGACCCTTCTTCGGCAAACAAACTCTTACCGATTTCCACCGATTGTAAAGTTCGTGGCAAATAATCCAACACCTCGGCTAAACGAATTGACTTTTCTTCGATTTCTTTGCGCTTTTTCTTCCAAAATTTTTTCAGGTAATTACGATCATATTGTTCCTTTAGCTCCTGCAAATCCGCGCTGGAAGCCACCGGAGCAGTCGAATCATTGGGATTACCAATAACCAAATAGGGTTTGAATTCCGACTTGGGAAACAACTTGGCCAGTTTGTCCTCGGTTAATTTGACCAACTGGTGAAAATTGAGGTACAAAACCGGACCATTGGGCAAATTATAATCCTCCCAGGCATAATAAACTTTCAATTTTTCACCATCCAAAAATACTTCATCAGGAAAAATCTGGTCTAGCCGCGCGCGCTCAGTCTTAGGAATAAATTCCTCCACAGTTAAACGTAAAAATTGATCACCGTGTACTGCCAAATAGGCTTTCAATTCCTGCTCGGAAACTGGGAAAAATTTCGCAGCCGAAAACCTGACGACATACCAATCAAATAGTCTTTGTTGATTCAAATACCATTTTTCCTGTCCGGCCTTGGCAGAATAAGTTTTGAGTATCAATCTTTGTTCTTCATTTAAGCGAATCAATTCCAAATGTTTAACCAATCCCCTTTTGACCAAAGCTTCTCGCACAAACATCTCAAAAGCCATGACTTTATCTTTACCAGTCACTTCTGTCAGCTTCTTATTGCTCAGACGTTTATTGCGGAAAAAGACTGTCTCCTCACGCAAAACTTTGCCAGTATTGTGATCATAAATGATCGGCCCATACTTCTTTTCACACAAATGCGGCGCAATTTCCTCCAACCACATTGGGTTGATCGCTGTATTATTACGCGCATATAGCTTGGTAGTTTCCACAATTTCCGCCGCTACAAACCATTTAGGCAAAACCGTAAATAATGCCGATCCCGGATGTAACAAAATATTATCTGTTCCTCGACATTGATAAGTTTGAGTACCAGATTGTTCACACAAATTCTGCAGCAAACCACTGGCAATCGATTTCAAAATACCCTCCAAATTCTCCAAAGACACCTGCTGATACTCATTCTCACTCTCACTTAAATAAGTCCTAAATTCTTCACCCGCAAAAGCCATCAATGTATCCAGCAATTGTCCGTAAATCTGTTCGATTTCCTCAATCACTTGGTAATTTAGATAATGACTTTGACAATATTCCTCACGTGCTTTGGGATCAACGATTGCCCGCACCTGATTCCACACTACCAAATAGGTCACCAAATCGGATGGCGCATCAACCTCTGCAACATTTTCTTTAATCTTTTTACGCAAAATTTTACGCCCCCTTCGAACTGATTGATAACGCACTTTTGCTGTTCTTCCGGCCATTTTTTGGAAATATCGTTTTGCTGCGTCCGCCTCTTCTTCTTCTCCATTCGGCCGCAAAAAAGGATCCTTTACGGAAAGTGAAGAAGCGATAATGGCAATTTGCCTCACACATTGATATTTCTCTGAAGCCAATAACATCGCAGAAATCCTTGGTTCTAAAGGCAGGTGCGCCATTTTAAATCCCAACGGGGTCAACTCATTTTGATTATTCAATGCGCCTAATTCATGCAAGACACGAAAAGCGGTTCTGAAGGCATTCACATCCGGAGGATCAATAAAACTAAAATTATAAACATCATTGATTCCGATCAAAATCATGTGCAAAACCACTGATGCCAAATCTGACCTGTGAATTTCCGGCTTGGTGTATTCCTCGCGAGACAAAAAATCATCTTCCGAATAGAGTCTAATACAATGACCGGCCGCTACACGGCCAGCGCGCCCCGCCCGTTGCACGGCCGAGGCGCGCGAGATACTTTTCACTTCCAAACTACCTATACCTGTTCGATAATTAAAATCTGTAATTCTTGCCAAACCGGAATCAATCACATAAATAATGCCCGGAACTGTCAAAGACGTTTCAGCAATATTAGTAGAAACAATCACTTGCAGATGCTGATGAGGTGCAAAAATTTGCTGCTGTTCCTCCATAGTTAAACGACTATACAAAGGCAAAACTTTCACATCACGTAAATTCATAAATTCTATCGCCCGAATGGTAGAAAAAATCTCGTATTCACCAGGCATAAATATCAAAACGTCACCTGGCTTATCAGACAGGGAAATCTGCTTAACCAAATCTGCAATTTTACGGTAAATATTATCATTATTTTCCAACGGAGCATATTTAATTTCCACTGGATAAGTTCGACCAGAAACATTGACAATCGGTATTTGCACAAAATCATTCAATTCCAAAAAAAAGTCCGCAAATTTTTGCGCATCCACAGTCGCAGAAGTCACCACCACCTTCAATTTCTTTAAACCTTTCAAAGTTCTTTTGACTTGAATTTCCTTTAATAACCCTAATAAAAAATCGATATTTAAATTTCGCTCATGAGCTTCATCCACCAACACCGCGTCGTAGTCTGAGAGCAAATTATCACTTTTCATTTCCTGCAACAAAATTCCATCCGTACAAATTGTAATTACCGTACCTTTACTTGATTCATCATCAAACCGTATTTTATACCCCACTTCCTGACCCAATTTCACCTGCATATCCTCCGCAATCCAGGTAGCTATTGAAGTGGCGGCAATACGCCTGGGCTGAGTACAGACAATTTTAAACGCCCCCTGAACAGGATCCACTTTCTCCTGCCAAGACAAAGCTTCCAGCAGCATTTTGGGAATTTGTGTCGATTTACCGGAACCGGTTTCACCCACTATTACCACCACTTGATTTTTCAATATCGCATCCAGAATTTGCTCTCGATGCTTGGTAATTGGTAAATTATCAGGATAATTTAATTTCATGTTTTTTGTTTTTCTTTAGACTAATCAGAAATTAGCTTTTATACAAATCAAAAATTTGCTTTAATATTTACAAGAAATCAAAATCAAAATGCCTACAAGCCCAAATTTATCGCAAATTCAAGCGCATCTGCAACAACGCCAATTACTGCCTTTCGGTAACATGCGGCTTGATCGCCAACGTTTTCTGAAACAACTTACTCAACAGCTCTCCAAAAAGAGTCAGGCTGTACAAAATTTTGACAAAGACTGGACTAGCGTCAAGAACTACGGGCCAGACCGACAAACCCTGGTTGTGGATCTGGGCGGCACCTTTCTGCGCTTTTATTTAGTGAATATCACCTCCAATCGTTTACGCGTAGTAAAACAACAAAAATACGACTTTTACCAAAAAGTAATCTACACTCCTCAATTATTGTTTGGCCAAATCAGTAAACTACTTTTTGAATTTATGGGCGCGGAAAAAGCTGCCGAACTGGAAAAAATCATTTTAATTTTCAGTTTTCCATTGCAACCAGTAATTCGTCCCAATGGCTTATTCGATGGCATTTGTCTCAACTTTAGCAAAGCTCATCAAAGTAGAAATATGATCGGCCTCCATGTAGGCAGTTTTTTTGAAAATCATTTGCGTCAGAAAGGATTTCCGCTGGTGCAAGTAACTGTCACCAATGATGCCGCTCCTGGCCTGCTTGCTGCCAAGGAAATCGAAATCAATCAACATCAAAAACCTTTTGACGTCGTCATAAATTTAATAGTGGGTACCGGCACCAATTTGGCCATCGGCTATAACTCCAAAGGCCGATTTCACTTATTCAACACCGAAGTTGGTCAGTTCAACTTCTTTTCTTCATCCTGGTATGATCGTCAACTACTAAAAACCCTGCCTTTGCCCCGTCAATATGCGACCGAGAAATTATATTCCGGCAAATGGCGACAAGCAATTTTCCATTTTATCGTCAAGGATTTAGTCGCCGCAAAACTACTATCCGCTGACTTGGCCAAACACGTCTCTGCTGATGCCTCTTCCGCAGATTTGGATGATTTACTGCTCAACTCCAAAATCAATCAACATCATCAACTATATGTTTTCCGTTTCATCTGGGAGTTATTGGCCATTCGTGGCGGTGAAATTTGCGGACGCTTTTTGGCCTGGACCATTGATCATTTAGCACAAAAACTAAATTTAGAGCCAATTAATGTTGGCATCGTCTTAACTGGTGGAGTCATCGATCATTCCAAACCACTTTACAACACTTTACTTTCCAAATTACAACAAGAAATCGAAAGCTCGCTTTGCCGCAAACGCAATAGTCACACCTACATTTACAATCTACTAAAACCAGAAGAACAGACTGTTTTTGGTGCCATTATTTTTGACCTTTTCAGCCAGGGGTTTTAAATTCTCAACAAGAAAGTTTGAATATGACAGAAACACTACCCGCACAACCAGCATCACCTCAAGAAACCGGAAAAAATTCCGAGCTAGCAACAATAGTCAAAGAACATTCTCAGTCTCCCGAAAAAAAACAAGAAATTGTTGATGCCATCAATCGATTGTGGCGAGAGAAATACCAAAATGATCCGCGAGTAAAACAACTGGGAAACCTCAAATCTCCGGAAGATTTGAGCAAATTACTGGGCCCTCAATTTCAAAAAGAGTTTTTCCCCGAAACCGATAAACCTCAATTGAATCTTCCTCCACGAGATCCGGGAGCGTTATCCGGTGAAAAATTCTTCGAGGAGAAACTCAAAGCCAAACCCGGTGACCGCGCAGTTAGAGGCGTGGAAGACTCAAAAAGAGATGAAATTATTCTGGAAGAAGTCAGGAAAGGCAATATTGATGAAGCCTGCCGCCAATTCACACCGGTTACGGTAACCGGTAAAGACGGGACTAAAATCACCTTTTATATCATGAACCGCCCATTAACGGTAGGTTCCGGTAGTGACAAAGTGGTAGTTCCCGCCTCCCCCCAGTTAGCTCTGGCAATGCGTCAACATGGCGTAGCTATGCCCACCAAAGCTATGGTGGATGCAGCATATCAAAAAGCCCGTAGTGACGGAAAACTACTCACCATGATCACCGAAAATGCTGATGATAAGATGAAGGGAAATGGTGCAGTGATTGATAAAAGTCGGCGCCTAAATGCCGCCACCCAAGATGTAGATGACCAAACCTTAGTGATAGGTATGGGCAAAACCAAAGTCACTTCCCAAGGAGCCATTCAACATGGCCACGAAGAATATGGCGGACTCAAACCTGATGGCAAAGAAGTCTGGCAAAATAGTCCAGCACATGGTGGCCCCAGAGGAACTGAAGGTCCCAAATATGCAGATTATTCCAGTGAATTCCAAGGAGTAAGTCAAGAAGTTGAAATCACCGATCCCAGCGGACAGACCAAAAAAGTGAAATTTGAAGATGCTTTGGCAGACGAGCAATACGGACAAATACTGAATGGTGCCGAAGGTAAATTGGAAGCGGAAAAATACTATCAGAACATCAAAAAAAATGCCGGCATACCACAAAGCAATTTTTAGCAATTGCTACCCATCCATCACTGCCAATCAAAAAATTCTTCATATTACAACATTTTTTAACCTTTTTCTCAATCATATTAGTCGAGCTCAGCTTACTTCGCTAGGCGGCTTCCGCTATATTAACCACAAGCAATTTAATCCCCCCTTACATGCACTTATTAAAAACAAAAATGTCTGCAAGGAAAATTATCTTCTTTTCTGCATTCCTTAGCCTTTTATTCCACAGCCAGTTAGCAGGGGCCGCCAATTCTCCAACCCTCTTTTTTCCTGAAAACACCAATACCTACCTGGAAATCAACACTGCCAAACCTCATCCCTTTTCTGGCCAAATCGCCGGCCTAATCACGCAACTTCAAGAAGAAAACAACACCGACAATCCTTTGCTGGACATGCTCAGCATTAATCCTGACCAGACTATTTTTGGCGTCGGGACAATTCAAAAATCTGATCAATACAGTCCAATCAACCTGGCTGCTTTCAATCTCAATGCAGACGATTTCCAAACTATTATTGCCAAATATCCCACTTTGGAAATTACTGAGATCGGCGCAAACAAAATTTATTCAGACCCAAAAAGACCGGCCGATCATTTCACTCATTTTGACGGCTACGTACTTATTTCCACAGAAAAAGGCCTACTCTCCGATATACTCAATAACGCTTTAGGAAAAACCCTCGCCGGCAATCAACAATATCAAACTTATCTACAAAGCAAAAAACCGGAAAGTTTTTTACAAGTATTTACGCAAGGTAATGGTGCAGCCAAAAACAACGATTTTACTTTTTGGGACTCAGATATTGCTAATTTCCAAAACCACTTCAGTTCGCTTTACCTAGAACAAGATATTTTGGGCGGTACTTCCACCAGTCTAATTAAGGACTTTGGCAAACTCTGGGATCAAATTACTTTTCAACCCAATATTTACAAGAAAATCAAATTAGATGAATTAATATTCTATGCTGAGTTCAATAATTTCTCTGCAACTTATAATTTTCTCAAAACCCAAAGTGAAGACATTTATAATGAGATTCTTGAAGACCTGGCCACCTCTGTTGCCGATGAAACTCAATTGGCATTAGAAAAAGACATTTTACCGCTTTTCGATCAGAGAATTGCCATGGCTTTACACAATAATAGCAATGAATTCCCTGCCATCACTCTGCTATCTGAAATAAATATCACTGAGGCTGAGCAGGCAAACGCTTTCACCAAGGCTCTTGCCAACCTCATGGAAATGTCCGCAACTGAGGATCAGTTTACCACCGAACAAATCGATCAAAATAACTTCAAATTAATCAAATACACTTCTAATGAGACTGTCGGCAGCAATTTTAGTTTCAGTTTTGGAACCTATAATAATGAATATTTGATCTTTACTACTGCCGAACAACCAACTGAACTTTTCAGCGGCGCTAACTTAGCTTCAGACAGCCACGTGAAACAGTTTTTCCCAGGCAGTAGTGTAGACAATTTCATCTATCTCAACGGCGCAAATCTACGTGGCTTAATCAACAAAATCTACAGCAACTCCGAGAATTCAGAAGATGCCATGCTCGCGCCATTAAAAACAATCGTAGCTTATTCCAGTCACAATGGAGACAATCAAAAAGTGCAATTCCAACTGCAATTTGATCCCAGCAAAACCAAGGATTACCTGAACTCAGTCCAAGACTGGATTGACCAAAATGTGGCAAAACTCAATGATTTATCAGAACAATTCCCTGTGGAAGAAGCCATTAATTCCTTCACTTTTCCCACCAATTTCCAAGACGTGGAAAAATCCGACTGGTACTATCAAAGTGTCCGAGACATTAGTGAATTCGGCTTAATGAAGGGGTATTGCCTCACCGGTAACAGCGAAAACTGCCTCCGCATTTTCAGACCAAATCAACCCATTACCCGCGCTGAATTCATCAAAACCGCC
>CAZJJZ010000002.1:822-8798 GCA_964546505.1 uncultured Candidatus Peribacteria bacterium | reverse complement strand
TTATTTCCAAGACGTTAATATAGGAGACTGGTACGCGAGCGAAGTAAACAAAGCTAAAGCTCATCAAATTATTAGTGGCTACACAGACAACACCTTCAGGCCCAATCAAACCATTACGCGCGCGGAAGCAGCCCAAATCATCAACAATCTCCACAACACTTGGCCCAACAGCCAAGCAGCTAACTTCACTGATGTGACAGAAAAAGACTGGTTTCATCATGCTGTTAAAAACTTGGTAAATGCCAAAATCATCAGCGGCAAAACACCTTCACGCTTCGCCCCCAACGATCTCTTAACCAGAGCAGAAGCCGCAAAAATGTTGGTTCAGTACATCAATTACCATCCAACCTACTAACCTTAAACGCCTGTTTCGCGAATGCCTATTTACATTGCCTTAGACCTGGAAACCACCGGATTCGACCCTAATAATGATCAAGTCATTGAAATTGCAGCAGTCAAATTCGAAGGACAACAAATACTGGAAACCTTTAACACTCTGGTAAATCCTGAAGTGGAAATACCACCAATGGTTAGCCACATAACTGGGATAACAGCTGAAGATGTACAAAGCGCTCCCAAATTCAGCGACATCAAAAACAGTCTCATGGCCTTTATTGGTAATTATCCTATTATTGGCCACAACATTGATTTTGATTTAACTTTTCTGAAAGCTAAGGGACTACCAATCTTGAACCCAGAATATGATACTTATCAATTGGCAGGTATTTTGCTGCCTAATCTGCCTTCATATAGCCTGGATACAATTTCCCGCATTTTCAAACTACATCACGAACAAAAACATCGCGCGCTTTCCGACGCCCAAGCCTGTTTTCATTTGTTCAATTTACTGATTCAAAAAATTGAGGCTTTGCCAACCGAGGTAATAGTCCAAATTCAGCAATTAGTAAGCCGTCATAAATGGACTCTCAAAGATATCTTTCTGAATTTAACTACAGCAGAAAAGAGCGATTTGGAAAACAAAAGGACGGAAATCCCTGCAATGGAGAATAGCGCCGATAAATCACACATAGACACACCTCTGCCTCCCGAGTTGACAGAATTTTTTGAAACCAATGGTCCGCTCGCCAACTTGGTGGAAAACTACGAAAAACGCCACAAACAGAAAAAAATGGCCCAGAAAATCATTGATGCTTTCCAAAAGAAATATCACCTTCTGATAGAGGCGGGTACCGGTACTGGTAAAACTCTGGCTTATTTGATTAGCGCCTGCTGGCATGCTAATCAAACAGGTGAAAAAATTATCATCTCTACTCATACGAATAATTTGCAGGATCAGATTATTCACAAAGACTTTCCTCTCGCTCAGAAGCTTTTTCCTCGCATCAAAATGGCGGTCCTGAAAGGTCGTAAAAAATACTTTTCACCTCTTAAATTTGAACAATTCAAAAACAAACCCCATCTGGAAGAGCATGAAATTGGCGCTATCGTCAAAATTTTCTGCTGGCTCAAAGAAACCCAATCAGGCGACTTGGACGAGCTTAACCTCCAAAACAAAGAACTATCTGTCTTAGACGAAATCAATTGCGAGGAAAATAATGATGATGGCGAAAATAGTTCAGTTGATTATTTAAAAATCGCCCGTCAAAAAGCTAATGAAGCACATATCATAGTGATCAACCATGCTTTGCTGCTACAGGACAGTTTAAGCGATTTTGGTATACTGCCTAGCGCTAAATTTCTGGTAGTAGATGAAGCACATCATTTGGATAAAATCACCACCGACGCGCTGACTGTCAACCTGACGGCTTCGATTCTACACCGTCCGGTGGATCTCTTATTACACTTTCTACGTAGCCAAGAGAATGCTGATCTGAATCTCTTTAATTTTCAAGAAAAAACCGCCGAAACCCAGGAGTTGATGGAAATTTTGGTCACGCAAGCTAATTCGGCTGGAAGAGCCATCTCTGACACTTTTGATGTGATTCACAATATCGTGGCTGAATACCTGCAGTACAACCCTGCTAGTCTGCAATTGGTGGTGTTAAAAAAGCAAATGACTCCTGAACATTGGAATGCCTTGGCGGAAAACCTGCAAATTGCAACACAAATTCTTTTGCAATTACAAGGCAAC
Source organism: uncultured Candidatus Peribacteria bacterium (assembly GCA_964546505.1). GTDB lineage: Bacteria > Patescibacteriota > Gracilibacteria > UBA1369 > UBA1369 > CAZJJZ01. The sequence goes on along the minus strand of CAZJJZ010000002.1, from coordinate 6,706 downwards.
TTACAAAAGTTGCATTATGCCTTACCACAGTCACAAAACAAATTACTACCTCTCTTAAATAGTTTAACGCGCAACAATCATTCCTTACAGCAGATTACCAAAATTAGTGAAGAACAAATTATCTGGGTTCACAAAAGTCATGACGAAAACTACCATTTACAAAGTGCGCCACTGAATATTCGTGAATTCATCCATAATGACTTATTGGCACATAAAGACTCAGTAATTTTAACATCCGCCACCCTAACCACCGACCAAAATTTCCGTTTTTTTCGCAGCGAACTAGGACTAGGTGAAGAATTTGAAGAAGTGATTTTGCCCTCACATTTTTCTTACCCAGACCAAGTTAAAATCTTAATTCCCACTGACTTGCCGGACGCTTCCAAGGCCAGTAATGATTATCTGGAAAAAAGCTGGCCCATACTTGGCAAACTAATACTCAAAAACGGTGGTCGTTCCCTGGTGTTATTCACCGCCAAAAAAGACCTTAGTAAGGTATTCCACAAACTGGCCCCAGAACTCAAAACTCAAGGCATCAGTTTATTGGGACAAAGCCTCAGCGGTGGACGAGGTAAAATTATTTCGCATTTCAAAGATGAGCCAGACAAATCAGCCATCATGGGAACCAATAGCTTTTGGGAAGGGGTGGATATTTTGGGTGATGCCCTCAATTTGCTAATTATTCAAAAATTACCTTTTGATCCACCTGAAGATCCCATTGCCCAAGCAAGAGGCAGTAAATACCAAAACCCTTTTGATGAATATGCTTTACCAAAGGCTATATTACGTTTCAAACAAGGATTTGGCCGTTTGATCCGCTCAGCTACCGACACCGGTACAGTTGTAATCATGGATTCGAGATTGATTCAAAAGTCCTATGGCCTACACTTTTTAGCTTCTTTACCAGCTGGTATCACCGTCAAAGAATGTTCCGCTAATGATTTGGAAAAATACCTCTAAATCCGCCCCCTTCCAATTGCAAATTTCCCACGAATAGCCTAATATCTGGCCATAGCAATCTAACAACCAAATTTTTTATGGAACTTTGGATATTACTTGGCATCGCAGCCGTCTTAGCAATTGCCATCGTGGGCGTTTACAATGCGTTGATTCAACTGAAAAACAAAGTTGATGAAGCTTGGGCGGATATTGATACCCAATTAAAAAGAAGGTATGACTTAATCCCCAACCTGGTAGAAACAGTGAAGGGTTATGCCAAACATGAGAACAAAACCTTTGAAGCCATTGCCGAGGCTCGTTCCGCAGCTTTAAAAGCCAACACTCCGGAAAGCAAACTCGCTGCTGAAAACCAATTAACCAGCACTTTAAAAACTTTATTTGCAGTTGCTGAAAATTATCCTGAATTAAAAGCCAATCAAAACTTCATGGATCTGCAAGCCACCTTAAGAGAAGTTGAAGAAAAATTACAGCTATCTCGTCGTTATTACAATGCTACAGTCCGAGATTTCAATACCAAATTGGAAGTTTTCCCCAACAATATTATTGCCGGACTTTTTAAATTCATCCGTCGACCATTCTTTGAAATCGATAATGCCGAGGAACGCAATAATGTCAAAGTATCCTTCAACGACGATCAAAAGTAATTTACAGATCAGCAAGCCCGCCTTCGGCGGGCTTTTCTGAAATCAAAATCCATTATGCAAAAACTTTTTTCCTCTATCCTATTTGCTATCACCGGCTTGACTGCATTAGCTTTCCCACTGATCAGCCAGGCTGATTTTAGCGATTTAACAGGATATCAAAATCTCTATCACCTTTCCAGTTTTGACAGTAACATTCAAATCAATAGCGACAGCACTATTCTAGTAACAGAGAAAATTACCGCCAATTTCACCCCCCAAGACACTGGCAGAGGAATTATTCGAAGCATCCCCACAATTTATCGAGACGCCAATAATCTCAACCTCAATATCCGTCTGACAATCAAAAGTGTGACTGATGCTGCCTTACAACCTTTGGAATATGCCACCTACCAAGAAGGTGCGGTTTTCAACATCCGCATTGGTAACCGCGAAATCTGGTTGAGCCAGCCCCAAACTTACCTCATCACATACCAGCTTGACCGCGGCATCAATTACTTTGAAAATTATGATGAATTTTATTGGAATGTCACAGGTAATCAATGGGATGCACCCATAGGACCTAGCACAGCAACCATAGCATTACCAGCAGAAAGCGATAAAAATAACTTTCAGCTAGCCTGTTATACTGGCTCTTATGGTTCCACAGAAACCAAATGCACAACCGCAATAATAGATAATCAAAAGGTCAAGTTTACGTCTAGCGAAACCATTAAACCCGGTCAAGGCTTGACCATTATTTTCGCCTTTCCCAAAAACCTGGTACAGGCACCCCCCTTCTGGTTGAATTGGCTCTGGTTAATTGTGGACAATCTCATTTTAGTTGGCAGTATTTTGATTCTACCAATAATTACTTTCGCCATCTTATATTACAAATGGTTGCAAGAAGGCAAAGATCCCACTCCATCCAGAACCACCATCATGCCTGAGTACAGCGCACCAGACAATCTAACACCAGCAGAAGTAGGAACATTAATAGATGACTCCATCGACGATCGAGACCTTACCGCCACCATTATCCATTTAGCTACACGGGGTTATTTAAAAATTCACCAAGAAAGCAAAAAAGGTTTGTTCGAGCAAGAATATTACACTCTAGAAAAAACCACTCCTCAGGCTCAGCATCAATTGCTTTTTCCCAATGATCAATTGAATGAGTTTGAAAAAGAAATCTACGAGAATATTTTCGGCGATCAAGAGAAAGTAAAATTAAATGATTTGAAATACCGATTTTACAAAGCCATACAGGGAATCAAAATTGAAATTCAAAAACGTTTAATCGATCAAAAGTATTTCGCTCATAGCTTTTTGGGAATCAAAAATCAGTATTTTTCTTTTGGAGTAGGCATGATTTTCATACCATTAATCTTCATACCTGCAGTTTACGGAATATACCTACCATTATCAGTAGGCTATATTTTGAGTGCGATAATTATTATGGTGTTCAGTGGTTGGATGACACAAAAAACCCAAAAAGGAGTTGACGCTCTGCAACGGATTCGCGGCTTAGCCGAGTTTATTCGTACAGCAGAAGCCGATCGTCTAAAAATGTACGAAAAAGAACATCTCTTTGAAAAAATTCTCCCCTATGCCATCGCCTTAGGAATGGCTGATAGATGGGTAAAAGTCTGCTCCGAGGTCTTTAAAGAAATGCCCGAGTGGTATCAAACAAGTCACACTAATATTCACAACTTAAATTACAGCTTCGCTCATGCTCTAAATAGCTTTACCAACACTTGGACAACAGTCTCCACCGCCGCTCCACGTACCAGCGCATCCAGCGGCAGAAGTGGCTTTAGCGGGGGCTTTGGCGGCGGCGGCGGCTTTTCAGGCGGCGGCTTTGGCGGCGGAGGTGGAGGTAGATGGTAAACAGAAAAGCACAAGTTCCCCCACCATTTGAAACAATTTCTGAAGTAAGTGGAACACGTGATAACTACCGTAGTGTACTTGAGTACATCAGGACACTTTTTCTGCTATCAACAACTTTGCACGCCACCCCATCACTTCATCTCCTTCAACTCTTCAATTCTATCCCGCAACTCAGCCGCCTTTTCAAACTCCAAATTCATCGCTGCCAAATCCATTTGATTTTCCAATTCTTGAATATAGCGCTTGAGTTCGCTCTTGGGAATTTTGCGAATATCGGTTTTGCGCTCCGCTTCCCTGTGATCTCCTTCCATGGTGATATCCTTAATGGCTCTGATCACCGTTTCCGGAGTAATACCGTGTTTTTGATTATAGGCCATTTGTTTTTCTCGACGTCGATTTGTTTCATCCAAAGCACCACGCATCGCATCTGTCATTTTGTCCGCATACATCACCACGAAACCGTTCACATTACGCGCGCAACGGCCAATGGTTTGAATCAACGCACTCTTACTCCTCAAAAAGCCCTCTTTATCAGCATCCAAAATAGCCACCATTGAAACTTCTGGCAAATCCAAACCTTCTCTGAGTAAATTAATCCCCACCAAAACATCAAATTTCCCCAATCTCAAATCCCTTAAAATCTCTATTCTTTCAATCGTCTCAATATCTGAATGCAAGTATTTAACTTTAATGCCCGCATCAGTTAAATAATCCGTCAAATCTTCCGCTGAACGCTTGGTCAATGTGGTCACCAAAACTCTTTCCTTGCGTTCCACCCTCAAAGCAATTTCATTTAATAAATCATCCACTTGATTTTTACGCGGCCGCACCTCCACCACCGGATCCAATAAACCAGTGGGACGAATCACCTGTTCAGCAATATTATCACCACTTTTTTCCAATTCATATTTTGCGGGAGTAGCCGAAACATAGACTGCCTGATTAATCGCCTTTTCAAACTCATCAAATTTCAGAGGTCGATTTTCATGCGCGGAAGGTAAGCGGAAACCAAAATCGACTAAAGTTTGTTTTCTGCTAAAATTACCATTATGCATACCACCAACTTGGGGCAAAGATATATGCGATTCATCCACAAATAGTAAAAAGTCATCAGGGAAGTAATCAAATAAAGTGGCTGGTGGCTGACCAGGCTCCCTCAAATTTAGATACTTTGTGTAATTTTCTATTCCCTGGCAGTACCCCGTCTCTTGCAAAATTTCTAAATCATATTCTGTCCTAGTTTTCAGCCTTTCAGCTTCAATCATTTTACCCTGTCTCAACAAACTCTGATATTGTTCTGTCAAATCCGCCTTAATAGCTTCCACCGCCCGCTCAATTTTTTCTTTGGAAGTAATATCATGCTTGGCCGGGAAGATAGTAATTTGCTGAAGTTCACCATACTCTTCACCGGTAAAGGAATCCGCCTCGGTAATCCTTTCAATCTCATCACCAAAAAACTCAATCCTAAAAATATTATCTCTATCCGGAGGAAAAATTTCCAATGTATCACCAAGGACATGAAACATACCCTGCTTAAAATCATACTGACTACGGGTATACTGTATATCAGTCAATTGTCGCAGCAATTTATCACGTTTGCGCTCTTCCCCAACTTTCAACGTCATTGCAAACGCCGTATAATCCTCAACCGATCCCAATCCATAAATACAACTCACCGACGCTACAATCAAGACATCCCTGCGTGTTAATAAGTTCACCGTTGCCGCATGCCGAAATTTATTGATTTCTTCATTGATTGAAGCATCTTTTTCTATGTAGGTATCTGTTGAGGGAATATAAGCTTCTGGCTGATAATAATCATAATACGAAACAAAGTAGCTGACCGCATTTTCAGGAAAAAATTCTTTAAACTCATTGCATAACTGAGCAGCCAAAGTTTTGTTGTGAGCTAAGACCAAAGTTGGTTTCTGAACAGCCGCAACTACATTGGCCATGGTGAAAGTCTTGCCAGAACCAGTTACGCCCAGCAAAGTTTGATGCTTTTGTCCATTGACAATGCCCTTAACCAGCTTATCAATCGCCTCCGGCTGATCACCAGCGGGTTTATATTTGGAAACCAATTTAAAATCAGCTTCATTTGATGTTGGCAAAGACAGCTTTACTTCATTCATCAAAAATCAAAAGAAAAGAAATATACTGAATTCTAACTTTTGTAACATTTAAGTCAATTAAGAATTATACATAATGGCATTTTCTTCTTATGAAAAAACACCACACAATATTTTTGACACATCCGCAAGTTTAGCTTTACAAACTAAAGAAATTGTGTATAAATTACATGTATTGTTCTGCTAGTTTTCTAAAATTTCGTCAGGTAAGAGTGTAGAAATAGTAGAAATCTGCAGACAATCGTTCTTCGACAACTTGGTTAGGCTTAGAAAATTTAAGATTCA
>CAZJJZ010000002.1:0-812 GCA_964546505.1 uncultured Candidatus Peribacteria bacterium | reverse complement strand
TTTCCGCTCAGGATTCCGTTTCAGTCCGGTGAAGGCTCACGTGGACTGCCGGAGTAATTCGGCAAAGACAGCGCACTTCAGCTCACAGATTCTGCTGGGTAAACAGCAGCAACCTCAACAAGGCGCCTTGACTGCGCCATAACCAGGCGCCAAGCGCCATCAAGGACAACATGAGACAGAAAGACAGTAACCCACTCCACCTCATCATTTTGATGATGGTGGCAATCCTGGCGACATTCAACGTCGCCTGCAACTCCGACGGCCCGGACCCCCAGTTCGGCGCCAGCTTCACCATCGGCGGCAACAACGCCGGCGGTAACTCCAGCGGCGGAACGGGGGCAACCTCGAACGGCGGCAGCGGCAATGCCAACAGCGGCGGTACGGGTGGAGGGAACGTCACCTGCTCCCCTGGCCAAACCAGGGCCTGCGGGTCCAACGAAGGAGAGTGCTCAACCGGAACCGAAACCTGCAGCCCCTCCGGTCAATGGAGTGGCGTCTGCACTGGACAAGTCACCGGCTCAGCGGAAATCTGCGACGGCAAGGACAACAACTGCGACACCAGAATCGACGAATCCTGTTCCTGCACCCCCGGACAAACCAAGTCCTGCGGCTCAGACACCGGAGAATGCGTCTCCGGTACCATGACCTGCTCTGCCTCCGGGCAGTGGGGGCCCTGTGCGGGTGAAGTCCAAGGCTCCGCGGAAATCTGCGGTGACGGCAAGGACAACAACTGCGCAAACGGCGTCGACGAAAACTGCACCTGCTCCCCTGGCCAAACCAGGGCCTGCGGGTCCAACGAAGGAGAGTGCTCA
>CAZJJZ010000001.1:88952-103666 GCA_964546505.1 uncultured Candidatus Peribacteria bacterium | reverse complement strand
ACTGTGACTTTGGGTTGGCTGATGCTGCCTGGTCCGGCAAAGGCTTTGTTGGGATCTTCCACCGGTGAAATGGTGAAGGAGAGATGCGTGATGTTGGAGCGTAGTGGGCTGATGGGGATGAAGCCTTTGTAGACGCCGGAATTGTTGGTTGTGTCTGTGCCGTCCAGAGTGGCGAGGAGAGAGGTGGGGGCACTGTTATTTTGCGTGCAGTCATAGCCGGGGGCGCAGCAGAAGGTGTTTCCATTCGCACAGCCTGTCCACTTGTCGGTTACTTCATCATTGTCCGGGTCTTCGCCTTTTACTTCTACCAGGCCGACGGCGAATTCGGCTGGTGATGCTTTGACTTTTTTGCGGCCGATAATGGTTTTGGTTTTACCATCTTTGCTGATCAGGTAGAGGTTGTCGAGAGTGTGTTCTGTTTCTGTGCCGGTGCAGGAAGTTTCTGTTCCGAAGGGGCAGAAGGCGTTGATATTGTTTTTATTGTTTAAAATATTTGAATTTCCTCCAGTTGATGGATAATTTTTGAAAGGATTTTGGCCGGTGTTGATGTCTAGGGAGGGTTTGAAGACAACACAGTTTTGGCCGATGTATTGTTCGACTTGAGCTGGGGGCAATGCTGAAAAATTGGTGCAGAGGGCACCAAAACTCCCTTTATTAACTAAACTTCCTAAATAGGTTGTAGGTTGTGGCACTTGATCCACATCCCCCAAACCCGGATCATAAAATCTCGCAGCATAACAGCCGTAATATTTACCAATTATATCAGTAGCATCTTTTGTTTGCGCAGCCTGATTAAAATACTCCTCGTAATCAACCGCATTATTGCGAATGTAGCGGGAGATTCTTTCCATCATGAAGCGCGCGTCCTCGTACATGGCATTTTCCAGTGCGATGCGCCCTTGCAAACGAGTGATGTTCACATAAACATTGATCACAATCAAACTCACCGTACTAAACAGCGTCATGGCAATGAGCAGTTCAATCAGGGTGAAGGATTTGGCTTTGTGTTTGAGGATTTTGAACATTAGCGGTCATTAGAAAGAATGTTGGACGAGGAGGCGTTGGCGATGCGGCCGCCGTCATTCCAGTAAACTGTGGAGGAGACGAGCATGAGGTTTGCGGGTGTTCCGGCTAGGGTTATTAATCCAGTGTTTTCGTCCATGTTGGCGTAGCCGATATTGATTTCGCGGTAGAATTTGGTAGGGGCGACTTCGACGATGGGAGATGATACAGTTGATTGATTTAAGATGATGTCGCGGTCGTTGGCTGCATCAGTGTCATTATTTGAATTGGTACTATCATCTAAATCATAATAGAAGAGTTGATAGTTGGCGTTGTTAGCGTTGGACAGATTTGTAGAGTCAAAATTTTCTGCAGTTTTTTCTAATCCACCATGTGTGATGACATAGCTGCCTGCAACTAATGTATTAGCTGCGCTGTTTTCACAGGCTGTGCGTGTAGGCAGCTGATTCCAGCAGCCGGGGCGGTCGAAGCTGAATTTGATCCAATTGGTATCGCGGACATTGCGGACAATTTCCAGGCCTTCCATAGCCAAATTTTGGGCTACCAGGGCGTCACGGGCGAAGGCACTGGAGCGAATGCTTTGCACGGCCACATTGGCGGCAGTGGCGGCGCCGGTGGAGATAATACCAATCGCAATTACTACTTCAATCAAAGTTTCTGCCGATTGGCATTTTGCAAAAAAAGTACTAATTGTGTGGGAAATTTTGAGCATTAGGGTTGATCAACTGTACAAGCGGAAACTTCCGGGTTGCCTGCCAGAAAGTGTATTTTGATTTGGCGACAACGCTTGGGGCCGCTGCTTTCCTGGAAGCGGATGATGAGGAAGGGGAAGTCTAGGTCGTCGAGTCCGATATTTGCTCCTTCTACGGCGATGTCGGCGTAGAGGGGGGAGTAGAAGATGGAGGGGAAGCCGTCTATGGCAGTAATAGTTGAACTTACTTGATGTAGTTGTCCGTTGACGTCGCCTTTATACACCTTCAACTCATACTTTTTGTCAAAAGTATATTCTTTGAGGATAAAGTCGCAGCCATTTTCTGGAGTATTGCAATTTGAAGAATTAAAGTCATAAACTTTCTTTTTTGCATCGGCGTCGCTGCTACTATTCGTATTGTTATCCGCAAAGAGGATAATTTTGCTTGGTGAATTTTGTTCAAAACGAACTCCGTAGTTTGCCGGCGTCACCAAATCAGTTTTGTCACCGTCCCCGTCAGCATCAACATAATCCGTCTGTCCTTTTGCTGAAATGGCCATACTACGTGCATTGTTAAGCATGCTCAGCAATTGATCAAAATTGTTGTTATAATCCTGGGTGTCGCGGGAGCTATTCAGAGAAGTCATAGAAGCTGTGAACAGTACACCCAATACAGCAATCACAATCATTACTTCCACCAATGTGTAAGCGCCCCGAGTTGAACGAATTGTACTTAAAAACTGCAGCAATTTTCGATGTTTATTTTGCCACATTTTCCCTGATTTGACCAAAAAGGGCAAGCTCTATTTCACCACCAGGCTGACTAATTTTCCAGGTATGTAGATTTCTTTAATTATGGTGAGCCCGGTGAGATGTTTTTCTACTGCTATTTTGGCTTGTTGGAGGATATCCTCCGGTGCGGCTGTGGCTGCTACTGTAATTTCTGCGCGGACTTTGCCATTGACTTGTACAGCCAGGCGCAATTCATCTTCAATTAAATACTCTGTTAAAATTTCCGGATATTGTTGATGGAAAATGGAAAATTGACCACCGAAATGCTGCCATAATTCTTCTGCCAAATGTGGAGCAAAAGGAGCTAAAGCGAATAAAAACTGAGTCCAGATGCCTTTGGCCTCTTTGCCTAAGTTCAAGTCACCCACTTCATTGGCGAAAATCATCAGTTGGGAAACGGCTGTATTGAATTTAAATTCGACAATGTCGGTGGCGACTTTTTGTAAAGTTTTGTAAAGCTGTCGGCGGGCGATTTTGAGGTCAGCGGCTACGGTTTCCCCGTTGTCTGAAGCAGCTTTTTGGCAATTATTCCAGACGCGATCCAAAAAGCGGCGCGTACCAATTAATCCTTTGGTACTCCAATTAACAGCCTGATCAAATGGTCCCATGAACATTTCATAAAGTCGCATGGCATCCGCGCCATATTCAGCAACCACATGATCTGGATTTACCACATTACCCCAACGTTTACTCATTTTACGACCATCCTCGCCCATAATTAAGCCCACGTGACGAAGTTTGGTAAATGGTTCGGGTGTGGAAACTACTCCAAGATCAAACAAAAACTTGTGCCAAAAGCGGGCGTAAATCAGGTGACGTGTGGCGTGTTCTGCTCCACCTACGTATAAATCTACCGGTTGCCAATATTTTTCCTTTTTGGGATCAACTAAGGCGGTAGTATTGTGGGCGTCAATATAGCGGAGGTAGTACCAGGAAGAGCCAGCCCATTGCGGCATGGTATTGGTTTCGCGGCGTCCGGTTTGGCCACACTTTGGGCAAGGAACAGTCAGCCAGTCGGTCATATTGGCCAATGGTGACTCCCCTGTTCCGCTGGGTTCATAATGTTCAACTTCCGGCAGAGTTACCGGCAAATCTTTTTCAGGAACACCTACCGGACCACAATCAGGACAGTGAATTACTGGGATTGGCTCGCCCCAATAACGCTGACGCGAAAAAACCCAGTCTTTTAATTTGTAATTAACACGGCGCGCGCCTGAACTGTGTTTTTCTAACCATTCGGCCATGGTGACGCGCGCCTCCGCGGAAGTCAGTCCGGTAAACTCTCCTGAATCAACCAAAACACCATCATCGCAAAATGCCATTTTCATTAAATTGATATGCTCATTTTGCCATTTCCAACCTGCCGAGGTTTGCAAATATTTTTCCCAGACACCATAAGCCAACTTAGCTTGCGCACTGGCATTTTCACCATTCAGCAATTCTAACTCTCCTAACGTGGTTAACCATTTCGCCCTTTCTTCAGGCATTTCTGTAGCTTCATCAGGACTAATCGGCAATGCCTTGCCTGCAATTATCAGCTCTACCAAAGTTTTTCCAGCTTGGCTCAACTGATGTAATTCCTTTTCAAAATCCGCTTCTGCAATCAACCTTTCTCTGGCGATCACTTTGCGAATAGCTAAATTGTGCTTGCGGGCAAAATCAAAATCACGCTGATCATGTGCTGGTACTGCCATCACTGCGCCCGTACCATAGGAGTTCAAAACATAGTCGGCCACAAAGACTTCCACTGCCTCTCCACTAAATGGATTGATTGCCTTAACTCCCTTCAATGGTACACCGGTTTTGTCTTTATTAAGATCAGTTCTTTCCAGGTCAGACTTATTTTTAACCTCTTCCAAATAATCGAAAACCTGATTCCAATTTTGAATTTTACCGGCTTGATGCAGTTCTTGAACCAGCAAATTTTCCGGCGCCAATACCAAATAAGTACAACCAAAAATAGTATCAACCCTAGTGGTAAATACCTTGATTTGGCCTTCACCATCAGCAATTTTGAAAGTCACTTCCGTACCTTCACTACGACCAATCCAATTGCGTTGCATTTCTTTGATGGAATCCTCCCACTCTGGCAAGTTTTCCAAATCCGCCAATAAACGATCAGCGTAGTCAGTAATTTTCAAAACCCATTGCCGCAGTGGTTTTTTCTCTACCTTGCTACCACAACGTTCACACAAATCCCCTTCCAAATCTTCATTAGCCAAGCCGGTTTTGCAAGAAGGGCACCAATTAATCGGCTCAAAAGATTCATAAGCCAAACCCTGTTCAAACATTTTGAGAAAAATCCACTGTGTCCACTTGTAATACGCCGGGTCGGTGGTGTTTATTTCTCTACTCCAGTCATAAGTGAAACCCAATATCTCCAATTGTTTTTTGTAAGTGGCGATATTTTGATTGGTGGCGATTTCCGGATGCACTTTGTTTTTGATGGCATAGTTTTCCGCCGGTAAGCCAAAGGCATCCCAGCCCATCGGGTGCAGCACATTATAACCTTGCAACATCTTCAAGCGTGAAACCACATCGGTGGCGATATAACCTTTGGGGTGGCCTACATGCAGGCCAGTTCCAGATGGATAAGGGAACATGTCCAAAATATAACATTTTGGCTTACTGAAATCGTGTTCTTGAGTTTGATAAGTTTTTTCCTGCTGCCATTTTTCCTGCCATTTAGGCTCCAGAGAATTAGGTTGATAATTAGACATATAAACAAAATATTTAGCTGGCTTCGCGCGCTAAATACTATGTCAAAACTACTGAAATGAAAAGTTTTAATTGCTAAAAAGTAAGACTAGGAAAGACTTCAATTCTTCCTTTTATTACGTTTTTGCTCCATAAAAACTGCCAAAATATAAGACCGGACATCGTTCATTAATTTAACAGTAAGCTTGGAATTGGGAGAACCGCCTTCCTGAAAATTTTGGAGTGATGCAATAATTTCCGCTCTTTTACTGGAAAGTTTCGCGTTTTTGCTACGGGGCAATTTAATTTTTTTGAAGGGTGGGTGTTGTATTAGAGCCTGTAAGTTCTCCTGACTAATACCCTCATCTGGCAAATTTCTCATTATTTTGTTTTGGTTATCTCCACGCCGGGATAGTAATATTTAATTATTTGTTGATAATCTTTTCCTTGCTTGGCAAGTGCAGTGGCACCGCATCCAGACAAGCCCACTCCGTGCCCCCAAAAAGCTGTTGATTGACAGACAGTGTCGTCAACGCTGACTAGCCACGGAGCATCGGTCCATCCCCATTTTTCTTTTGCTGAGATGGTTTTTTTACCGTCTGATTTAGAAAAATAAGGTGTTTTAATCAATTTTCCTTGATATGTTACATATTCTCCGGCTGTTTCTGCCGCCACTTTTGCTGTTACTGGAGAACGCTTTTCAAAACTGTAACCCAGATACTTTTGGGAATAATTCGGATCGTCATTTAAGTCAAATGGCGCGCCGGGAAATTTTTCTGCGACCTCCAGATAAAAGCGTGCGTAAGTGCGCGCGATTACCATAATCGTTTTGATTTTGTCTATCGGCGCATTGCTAGATTCTTCTGCAATACCTTTGAGATAATCTTCCAATGGTAATTCATTGATTACGTGTAACTCATTGTTGTACAGCAAAACTTCCAAAACACCCCGGAATTCATTATTGTTGGCTTTATCACCCCAGGTATTGCGTCGTTCCCAGTTATCTATACGCATGATGGTTCCAACCAGAGGTACAAACCTAGGCCGGCTGGAAACAGTCCACTCACGTTCTGCATGTCTTACTTGAAATTGTCCATTGAGATATTGAACTTGTACTTTTTCGTCAGCATTGAAAGTTGCTAGGCGCTTTCGCCCTTCTTCCAGCGCAAATTTTCCTGATCCGGAAATGGTTACCGGATTGCCACGGTAACTCAGATCTACTCGAATGTTGCGAGGTGATTTACTGACGTCTAATGGCTTGCTGGCAATATTGATATTGGAACCGCCGGAGGGAGTGGTGGTGGAAACCGGTTTTTCAGCTCTATTCACACCCAAATCCACGCCTGTGACCTTTACTTGAGTGGAATTTCCAACTTTCAGCTCCAGGTAAGTATCCCGATTAGCCATCCATGCAACCCCTTCCACAACAGGTGTAAAGTAAGTTCGATAGATGCCTGGTTCTTTAGGTACAGTCAATGAGACTGTGAAAGTAGCACTCTGGCCGGACATGACCAAATTCTCATTGAGATTGGCTAAACGATTGGAAGGTTTGGAAAGTAGAACAGATTGATGATCTCTGGGTTTATCAGCACCCAATGTCAACTTGTTTTCACCAGTCTTTTGCCATGGTGAAATGCCGGTATTCTTCAATTTGATGGTAGCTGTGATAGTTTGACCAGGTTGATAGTTTTGGGGTTGATAGTTCAAAGCAGTAAGCTGATAATCATATTTGGCTTTTGGAGCCGGTTCATTGACCGCTAAGGGGAAACTCAAGTAAGTGTTGGCCTTCTTACCGGCAACAACAGGAAAGATTTGTATCAATCCATTACCGGACTTGCTTGTACTATTAAGCAAAATTTCTATTTTCGCTGCTCCGCCTGGTTTGACCTCACTAGCTAATGCACTACTCAAGATTTTTTGGGGATTTTTTAGCAAAGCTCGAGCGGCATCGTTGTTTTCCACCTGAAAATAGGTGCCTTTGGGCCAGGTGGTCTTACCTGTATTTTCCAGAGTTAAAAGAATTTTCTTTTTGGCATTGGTTTGCAAACTATTGAGCAGAGGAGTTGATTTGAAGCCAAAATTAAAACCAGAATTATTCACAGTACTATTACTAAAATCCACTTTGGCCATTTTTCTAACCAAAGGCAACAGATCGTACACTTTTTGTCCAGGACAAGCGGTAGACATGATATCCCGATGCCCCATGATATTAGGGTAATTTTTACCACGGAAAAGAGAGTTACCCTCGGTATCAATTTGATAGAGTTTTGCTTTCTCTCTAATCAAGTTGGTTAATGAAGTGATGGCAGATTCAGGGGGCGAAGTTTGCTCGTATTCTCCCAATAAAGCGATACCGATAGAGCCGGTATTTCCCGGTCCAGCATGGGCACCAATCACTCCCTCTCCGCCAAATCTCCCTTCATAAATATTCCCCTGCTGGTCGATAATGTAATTGTAGCCTATATCACCCCAGCCCTTTTTGACGCTATGCCAATAGTAAATATCACGGATAGCTCTGGCGGGATCGTCCAGATGCTTGGTGGTTGCTGTATGGTGGACAATTATTTTGGAAACTTTTTCCGGATAACTGAGTGGCCAGGTCAGAGTTCTTCCCAGATCATCAGTATTAATTCTTAATCTCTCCTTCAATTCGTCTGCGTATTTATCATAAAAATCCGGATCTAGCTTAACTAAAACAGGATCGGTATTAGTTTCTTCATTATAGAGACGTAAGCTTTCGTCCGCCCCCCATTCACTTCGCGAAATCACCTGCAAGTTTGAGGTGGCGGTGGGGATTTTGGGAAGTGGCTTCTTAACAACCGGTTTGTTAATCTTCAAAGTAGGATTTACTAGTGGTTTTTCGGCTGCGGCAACCAATTTTCCAGTTCCCAAAATTGCATCACTATCAATTTCATCGGGAATGTCTTCATGGTGGTCAACAAAAACGGTTTCTCGTTTAACTTTTCTGGTTTGTACTGCCAATTGCTGGGTGACATTAAGGTCGCCACTAGTGATGTAAGTTAAATTTAAATTTTGAAATTCTGGAGTTTCATTAACATTGCTGGTTTTGAGGATGATACGATACTGTAAAGCAGTGGAGGCGTTGGTGGAGATAAACGCGTAAGGCTTACTCTTTCCCACTGGCAAATCCTCTGGCTCCGAGTCTGATCCAAGATTCCTCATTAACTTGTTTTCCAATTCACCATCCAAAACATACCAATCAGTCAAGCCATTGCTTTGCATAAATCGCACCGCTACCTCTACTGATGTCCCTTCCGGAGCGTTCTGCTCCCAGGTAGCATTGAGGCTGGTAAAAGTGATTGGTGCTTTCTTGAGCGGTGATAAGTAAGAGATGGTTGGCTGATAAACCACTTCACCTTCGGTTCTGCTGTTGGCGGAATAGAAAGGCTCAACCGGCTTATTACTGACTTTCACTTTGATTGGACCGGTCGCGGCATTGACATTAACTTCACTCACGACGGACATCAGCAAGACAACCAAAGCGAAAACTATTTTTTGACCTGCAATTTTCATGATGTGTTTTAAATCCATTTATTATAACACTTTTTCAACTTAAATATAACAATCGACAGGCAATTCTGGATTGACAGAAAAGTCTAACTCTGACTAAACCAGTTTTGCATCACCTGATCTGGTATTTCCTGTAATGCACTGAGATAAACCTGTTGATCAAAATGCTCTTTCAGCAACTTTTGATAATCAGCAGCTTCTGCGCTGGAAATTAGACCAGATTCCAAGCCAAAAGTAATAGCCAATTGATACTTAAAAAGACCTTTTTGATTGATAAACTCAGGAGGCAATTTAGTTTGATCAACTTGGAGGTTACGAGCGCCTAAACCGATTAGTTGATTACTGGTAAACTGTAGCAAATCCAACTTGCTCATGTATTTCGGCAAATCAATATTGATGGATTGGGCCAACTGTTTTTTTTTGGCCGCAAGATCAAGGCTACTTAGTTTTTTTTTTCCAACTCTGAAGTAGTCGTTGCAGATGACGATGCAGTAGGTGCGTTTACAGCAGCTGCACCGGTTTTAACTCGCGGTGTTTTGTTAACTTTTGGAGTATTGGTCTCGGTGGCAGATTTTTCTGTGATCGGTGCGGTTTGCCCAGCTGGTGCCGCAGTGCTTGCTTGTGTGGCATTTTGAACCTCTGAGGGCTGTTTCTCATCAGTGCTAGAAGGAAAAGTGCGGGTGTAGACAGTGTCTATTTGATTAACCGTCTGCAAATTTCCCTGAAATAGCCAGCCCTGGCTAAATCCCCACACCACAAATAACATTGCCAGAACCAGTACTAGAGCAACAATTAATAGTGTTACTTTAAATGGGTGCGGTTTCAACAGTTTTTGGGTGAAATCTTGGCCAATTTGTTGGGCAATCGAGGGAGTAGCATTGGCAGCGGTTGAGGTTGTTGGGATGGTTTGGCCGGCGTCTACAATTGTTGCCAAGTTGTTTACGGCAGCTGGCACAGCTACAGCTGGACTAACCTGCTGGATAGTTGGCACAGAATTTGGCACGGAATTAACGGCTGTTGCCAAGTTGTTAACAGCTGTAGCATCAGGAGTTGCAGTCCCGCTTAAATCGATCAGATTATTCAATACTGGCGCAGTTGTGCTGCTATTGTCGGTTGGGTTATTGGTGTTTTCCATATATTTCAATAAAAATCTCTATATTATAGCAGTTTTTATTGAAACTCGCAAACCAGCATTATCCAAGTTGATTGGCCCGTTCTAATTCAGACAACAAATGTTGATGAGCTGCAGGTGAGAGCGTGGCAATGACCTGACCATTTTCCAAAGCATCGTACTCTACGAAAGCGGTTAGAGGTAATTTGCGCACCACCTGCTCGAGGTATTGTTGAGCTTGATCAGTATCACATTCTCTGGTTAACAGATTTTGTAATAATAATTTGGCACTGGCGTATTCACCCTCTTGAGTTGGAGGAACAACTAATTTTCCAAGTGAGAAGAATAGATTACGTCTGGCTTCGAATGAATTTAAAGAACCTGTCAGTGGCGCTTCTCTTTTGACGGTTGTTGGCGCGTCTGGGGTAGGTGTGGATTCCTGAGGTAGATTAAAGCCAAATTTCTGTTTCTCTGCGCCTGATTCGTCTGATTCTGGAGTAATGTTCTCTCCAGTAGTATTGGGTGCAGCATCACCAGGTGTAGCTGGAGATTGGGAAGTACCTGGGAAACGGATTGCGGCAAGCTCCTGGACTATTTTGAATTTAGCAAGATCCAATTCCTGATTGCCCGGATTTTCAATATTGGTCACTCCCTGTTTATTGGCTTCAGTGATAAATTCATTGAATTCTTGCAATTGTTTATCCTCTTCTGCGGATATCTGAGTGTTTTTCATAGCAATGTATTGGTTTGCTACTAATTTCGGATATCTTCTGGCCAAATTCTTGATATATTCATTGGAAGACATTTGGCTGATTCTTTCTTGAGTAGTCAGACTCAAAACTCGCTTTGCATACAATCCGGAGGCATCGTTAAAACGTTTAATCACTTTTTTCATCGCCTGAATCTGCTCCGGAGTCGCTCCTTCAAAAAATGGGATAGTCATTTCCTGTCCAAGACTTCTATTTGCGCCTAGTTTAACTTTAGAGTTCATGATTTCTTGAGCTCTGGTAGGTTTGGAGTTAACCACCTTTTCAGTAGCTTTGTGCATTGGAGCGGGCGCGACTGGCGCCTGAGGAGAGAGAGCTGGGTTGGAGGGTTTAGCCTGAGGAATAGATACTGGTTTGCGTTCAGTATGTTTTGGCGTTGTTTTAGGCTCTGAACTGTTACTGACAGGGGTGGGAGTCGCTTTGGGAGCACTTGCAACTGTAGATGTCCGGGGCTTCTCAACAGGTTTAGTAGCAGTAGGTGATTTGGTTAGTGGTTTATTGAGATGGGCAGGTTGCGTCGGTTTCGCGGCTACTTCCGCAGATTTATCCGGACTTTCAGGACCTTGTTCGATGACGCTTTTAGCTTTGTAAATGCCTAATGCCGATAAGCCAATACCTACTGCCGCACCAACCGCCCAAGCTGTTTTTTTCCAGAAGGAAGGTTTTGGAGTAGGAGCTGCGGGAGGATTGGATTTGGTTTGAGGGGCCACAGGGGGAATAGTATTTTGAACTGGTTGTAAGTCAGGACCCAATTGAAAGAATGGTCGATTGTTTACCAATGGTGGGGCTTTGACAAAAGGTTCAGGGAAAGTGATTCGCATATCCGTATCGATTTCAGCCGAAACCCGGACATCCAGTTCTTGCTGGATAGCAGCCTCTAGATTTAAAGGTTTAGTAGTTTCCAGAAGGTCTTCTGGAGCAGAGTCAAAATCTTTTCGCATTGAAACAGCGATTTGCCCGTCCTCAGCCGCATACTTTTGCTGTTCTACAGCTGGAAAAACTTTAGTTTCGGCGTTGACGTCCACTTCATCTTCTTCCGCGTAAGACGGGTAATTGCCTCCAGAAATTTCAATCGCGGGTTCCGCCAAGTCAGGAGCAGGAATGGATGTGAGATCGGACTGCTGCAGATCTTCGATCATACCTACCGAAGGCAAAGTGGGAGTTCTGGACAATTCAGAGTCGATCAGATACTGCCCTGTTGGCAATTCATCATCAAAATCTGGTAAATCGGCAGGCAACAATTGATGTGATGGCGGAGTGTAATTCTCCGGAAAGAGTAACTTTTGAAGATACTTTTCCACGGATTCTTGTGGTGTGACATGACGCAACTCCAAGGGCTGGGTGATGGTTCTTGGGTCTCTTTTGGGTTCTGTCATTGCTGCAAAATGCTCATCCAGGTATTGCTCCACATCTTCCAAAGATTTTTCATGATCCAATGGTTCAAGAGGCTCTTTTTTGATATAGATTTGACGGAATAAATAGCGTAACTGAGTTTTCCAGTTTTCAATACCGATCGAATATTTCCCTGCAGAATCTCCGCTTTCATTCAAGAAATAAATGACAGCCCAGTTTTCACCGCTTGTGGTATTGACTACATAATTTTTGATTTCAGAGGTGATTGATCCAAGATAAGTTTCAGCAAAAGACATAAATTCTTCTTCCGTGAAGCGTTCGATGGCATTAAATTGATAGCGAGTTTTGGTTGAACTCAACACCTCCATGAATTTAGTTTTGGCGAGACTGAGAACGTCAGGCAGAAATTTTTCTGCTATGCTTTCGATTATTCTTTGCAAATAGTTCATTAATTCGATTTCACTGACCTGCTTGAGACGTTCATGAACCTCACTGTTATTACTGCGGAAATGTCTGCGCAATTGTTTGGCTACAGCAAATTTGGTACTATACAAAAACCGCAAAACACTACGATCATCGGACTCCGGAAGCGGGAATCCAGCATTGAATTCGGCCAATAATGTTTGCTTGGTAAAATCTTGATAATCCTTTAGTAAGTAGGCAATGTCCTCCACTTCTTCCGAAACTATACTAGGACGATAAATTAGAGTTGGTGTCTTGCTGATGGGTGGAGGAATCAAACTATCTCGGTTGGCTACTGGATATCTAGCAATCAATTCTGCAGGTAACTGTGAGATTTTTGTGGGAATCTCATCCTCACGATCTAAAGTCACTTCTTGTAAGCTGGCAGCCACCTCGGCTTGAAAATCCGTGACTTGTCTGGCTTCACTGGCATAGGGAATAGTGTCAATTTTTGAGCGCACAGGAAAGTCACTAGAACTAATCACCATGTGCTTATTGATTTTTTGATAAACTTGATCATATACCAGCAAGTCTTGCGCGGTATTCAAAATGGCTTCTTGATAGATACTCAACAGATGCTGAGTTTTTTCATCAAGCTGCATTTCTGGCAAAAATTCGGGATTGTCCAAAAATGCTTTTACCAAAGAAGCATTTAACAAAGCTCTCGTCTCCATAAAAGCCGCTTCCAGACTCTCCACCAAATAGTCCTGATCGTGCTTATCTTCCGGTTTCAAGCGTTCAGAATGATTAAAAAAACAAATATCAAACAAGGCTTCAAATTCTTCAAAGGGATTTTGCGTTTCACCTGGATAGGTTAAGCGTTTAGCCGCCTCAAGATCAGGATGTGTTTTCAAACCTTGTAAATGCGGAAACTCCAAAATTCTGCGGGGCCCAGTAAGTATACCATTTTGGGGCTCGTAATCAGGATTAGCAGCAGTAGAGTGTTCGTTGTTGTTACTCATAAGTAGGTAAGTTAATCGATTGAGTTTTACACCTATTCTTCACTTTTGTCAACCTTTCAGCTGTTCATTTACTGAGCAGCTGTTGCTTTTTTGCTAAATAACAATAAAATTGTCTTAGTTAAATCAATTCTTCCAACCGCGTATTTATTTCTAGTATGTTTTTATGGCTTTAAGTTATAGTGTTCGCTTTGCCAAGCAAGGCCTAAGTGGCAAGGTAGTGATGGAAAAAGAAGGCGAAATAGTTTTTAATCGTACCCATATTCGCTTAAAAGGCAAGGGCGCCAATGATTCAGGCGAAGTGATCAATTTTGCAGAAATCAAGGAATTAAAAGTAGAAAGTACACAGTTTATTTTCACTACTCATAGCGGTGAAAAATTTTTATTGTCTCGTTTTGGAACTGCCTATCAAGCTTTTTTAGAAGATTTTTTCAAATTGAAAAATGAGTTTTTTATTGAAGCACTGTTAATGAAATCGGGAATGCTGTGTAATGAATTTGATTGTCACGTGGAAGTGGACACGCCCTCCGGCAAGCACATTTCCAAAGGTAGTAGCGTAATGCAAATTTACGAAGGAGGAATAGTGTTTTGGCCAAAGTTAAGTGATGCTTTTGTTATTTACCTCAGTTTCTTGAAGAGTTATGAGTTCGATACCGACGAATATGTACTCAATTTAGAGGCAGAAAATGGTATCAAAGTAAACATTTCCAAGTTGGGTTCCAGTTTTGTTGATGCGGAAAATACACTGGAGACGCAAATGGAAAAAATGTTTCAAAAAACCTTGAATAATCTCAATAATGCTTTTCCTGGTTTCGCCGTCAATTCATTATTGAAACTAGCCAATTTAACCAGAGGAGGAAAAGCCGTTTCCTTAAAAGCACTCAAGAAAATCGATGCCTCTCTGCCTGCTAAATTTAATGAATTGCTGTATCAAAAAAACAGTTCTTGGGAGGCAAAAATCGCCTATTTGCGCGGGTTGGATAAAGATGAAGAACTGTTTTTGGGAATCTGTTTTGAAGGAGAACAGATGATACCCTGGTTTGCAGTTGGATTACCAAGTTTGAATTTAATAGTTCTAAGTGCTGGTCAGGCAAAATTAAGCAATCAATATTTGTTTTTGAGGATTACTGCGGAAAATAAAAATAATCACGAACTACTCCATCATCGTCTGCTGGAAATAAATCAAGCAATGTTGATTTTAGGTTTGGACTTCAAGCAATTGGCAAAAAACAAGGATGAAATCCAAAAAAGTCGCTTCAAAAATCTTCTACAGAAATACTCCTATCTGAAACAACTGCGTAAACTAAAGATTAACTGTGCAGAAGCGA
>CAZJJZ010000001.1:69977-88936 GCA_964546505.1 uncultured Candidatus Peribacteria bacterium | reverse complement strand
GAAGCGACAGATTTGGATAGATTTGAAAACTCAGTACAACGCTGTTCAGCTCTAGCGCAAACCAATAGCTACCCAGTATCCAGACATAGACGCCCATTCAAGTCAACGATAAAAAGGTGACAGTTGTGATTAGCAGTGATATTGTTTGACTGCTATTTTGTAACAAGAAAAAATATGGCTACACATTTCACAGATCAAAATTTTGAGCAGGAGGTGGTTAAGGATACGGGAGTAGTATTGATTGATTTTTTTGCTGAATGGTGTGGGCCGTGCAAAATGTTGGCG
The DNA here is from genome assembly GCA_964546505.1 of uncultured Candidatus Peribacteria bacterium. Taxonomy (GTDB): domain Bacteria; phylum Patescibacteriota; class Gracilibacteria; order UBA1369; family UBA1369; genus CAZJJZ01. The sequence continues at coordinate 88,651 of CAZJJZ010000001.1, read as the reverse complement.
CCAACAATCGAAAAGCTCTCTACAGAATACGCTGGAAAAGTTAAAATCGGCAAACTGGACGTGGACGCCAATCCAAATGTAGCTGGGAAATTCCAAATAGTGAGCATTCCTACACTAATCTACTTCAAAAACGGCCAACCTGTGGGAATGGACATGGGATTTAAGAGCGAGGAATACTTAAAAAACAAATTAGATAGCTTGTTAGCTGCTTAAATGTTTAGACTAGACGAATGACTAAGCGCCTGATTAGGCGCTTTTTTGTGTAGATTGTTTTTGGATAATTGTCGCCGCTTTTCTGGCCAGCTCATCACATAAGTTGTTGTAGTGGTCTTGATCATGCGCCTTCACCCACTCTAGGGTGAAATCGACTTTTGGCAAGATTTGGTCTATTTGCAGCCACAAATCTAAGTTAGCCTTTTTTTTCCAGCCCGAGTTGACTGTTTGCACTAATAAATTTGAATCAGAGAATATTTTCACTTTTGCTCCAGTGAATTTTTGACTATGTTCTAAAAGGTATTTTAGACCTTGTAGAAGGGCTGTCATCTCCATGCGGTTATTGGTTGTTGCAGCTTCTCCACCACTTTGTTCCACTAGAATCTGCTGCTCGGAATTGAGCAATACAAATGCCCATCCACCGGCTCCTGGATTGCCTAAACAACTACCATCGGTATACATAAAAAGGTGAGATTTCACAAAAAAATTTATTGAAATGCAAGGCTAATTTAAGTACAATTTGTGCATGTTCGCAACATAATTAATTAATACTTACACAAAAATTATGATCAAGAAAACAAAAACAGCAGCAAAAAAAGCTCCTGCCAAAAAACCTGTAGCAAAGAAAGCACCAGCCAAAAAGGTTGCAGTAAAAAAAGTTGCAGTTAAAAAAGTTGTAGCTAAAAAGGTTGTAAAAAAGGCTCCAGCCAAAAAAGTTGTAGCTAAAAAGAAAACTAAGTAACAATTTGCAAAAAACTCAAGGAAATCCTTCAAGAAATTGAAGGATTTTTTTGTAATTCATGATATTTATAGATCATCATTTTTAAATGCGGCCGATGTCCAAAAAACAAAAAAAGAGGAAGAAAAAGGCTGAAGCGAGTCAAAAAAAAACCAGACAGGAGAATGCAACCGATCAGCAGATAGTGCAACTTTCTGATCAACAGAAAGCGAAAATAATCAATGCTGCCAAAGTACTTCAACCAGAGGAACCTAACAAAAAAAAGCGGTATTCCGGTGCAATATACTCCAGGCTCGGAAAGTTCTTACGCTCCATACGCTGGTTATTGTTGATTCTCTTGTTTTTGTTCTTGATAGCAGGGGCTGGTATTGCTTATATCTGGTTTCAATACGGACAAAATTTGCCGAATGTCAGTGAGTTAAAAACTCGTTCTTTTGCTGAGACAACTACCATCTATGATCGAGAAGGAAATGTCTTATACAAAATTTTTGGTGAAGAAAACCGTAAATATGTACCACTTTCTCAAATCAACACGAAGGTCATCGACGCCACTATCGCAATTGAGGATAAAAATTTTTTCAATCATTTTGGCTTTGACCCAATAGCCATTACCAGGGCACAAATCAATAATTGGCAGGATGAAGGCACAGTGCAGGGAGCCTCAACTATTACTCAACAATTAGCTAAAAATTTATATTTAACTCCGGAGAGGACCATTGATCGTAAAATCAAGGAATTATTACTGTCGCTGGAAATTGAATGGCTTTTTTCAAAACCAGAAATTCTGGAAATGTATTTCAACAAAATACCCTACGGTTCCAATGCCTTCGGAATTGAAGCCGCCGCCAATACTTTTTTTGGCAAAAGTTCCGCTGAATTGAATCTAGTTGAATCTGCTATTTTAGCATCCTTACCAAAAGCACCTTCCAAGTTTTCGCCATATGGCAGTAATGTGAAAGATTTGATGGGTTATTGCAAAATCGAGAAATGTGATTCTGCCTATGACACAAATTATGTTTGGGGAAGAAAAGACCTGGTTTTGAAGAGAATGTTGGAAGATGGAAAAATCAATGAAGAAGAATTTAACCAGGCTTGGGCTGAGAGTTTCAACGTCAAGTTTCGTGATTTGAAACATGAAATAAAATCACCACATTTTGTCTTTTATGTCAGAGATTATTTAGAAAAAACGTATGGAAAAGAGTTGGTGGAAAGTGGAGGACTGGAAGTAGTTACCAGTTTGGATCCGCAAAAACAGCAACTGGCCGAAGAGGTAATCAAAGAATTTTCCGGCGACCATTTGAAAAAATTTGGAGCTAATAGCTCCGCGATGGTGTCTTTGGACGTCAAGAGCGGTCAAGTTTTGGCTATGGTTGGATCAACGGATTATTGGAATAATGAAATTGATGGACAGGTGAATATCGTTACTAGTTTGCGACAACCTGGCTCCTCCTTTAAACCTCTTATTTACGCGGCTGCAGTGGAACATAGCGGATTGGGCACCGGCTCCTATTTAGGTGATTACAAAACCAAATTTCCAGGTAATTACATGCCCAATAATTCCGATGACGCCTTTAAAGGTAGGTTAACAGTGCGTAGAGCTTTGGCTTTGTCCAGAAATATTCCAGCAATCAAAGCCTTCTATTTAATTGGCGGCATTGATGGTTCAGAAGAAAAATTATTACAATTCTTGAACAGCATCGGTATTACTTCACCAGATTTATTCAAACAGCAGTATAATTCCAATCCAGAACGTAAATGGGACTTTGTATATGGTCCAGCAATTGCCATTGGAAGTGCTGAAGTTACTTTACTGGAGTTGACAGGAGGTTATGCCACTTTAGGAAATGGCGGCGTGTTTAATCCCATCAACCCGATTTTGGAAATCCGAGACCGGGAGGGAAATGTCGTGGAAAAATTTGAAAATAAGGGTCAACAAGTGATGAGACCGGATACAGCTTACGTTGTAAATAGCATCATTTCTGATGTAATGGCCAGACCGGCAGGATCCTGGCGCTTTAACTTGACCGTACCCGACAAAACTGTGACAGCAAAAACAGGCACTTCCAACAAAAAAATCGGCCGAGTGAATTATCCCAATAATCTACTTACCATGGGATATTCTACTACAATTGCAACTGGCGTGTGGGTTGGTCATACTAAAGGAGACGCTTTGAAATTAAATTCCTGGGGAGAATTTTCTGCCGCGCCGATTTTCCGTACTTTCATGACGCGAGCCTTGGCGGACACACCTAATGAACCCTTTCCAAGGCCTGAAAGTGTCATCGTTAAGGGCAATGAGTTTTTCCCGGCAAATTGGAATCCCAAGCGTAATTATGATGATATGTTCAAGCCTTTAGTACTGAAAGATTGTACCGACGATGAAAGAAAAAAAGACCCTACAGGCTGTAAATCCGCTGAACAGCAAAAAGCAGAAAATGAGAAAAAGAAGGCTGAAACGAAACCACTGCCACCTGAAAAGCCTATTGGACCGAAAGTAGACAAAGAAACAACACCAAGTTCACAATTAAAACCACTTAACAATTAAACATTATGGCCACAACAATAAATACGCCATCAAAATTGCCCAAATTCATTACTATACCCTTGATAATTTTCGTTATCTTTTTACTAATCATTGTTTTTGCAAATATTACAAACTTTTTTATAGTCATCGGGCCTGGTCAAAGAGGTATTTTAACAGAATTGGGTAAAGTAAAAGGCGTTTATGATCCAGGATTGCATTTCCAACTTCCGATCATTAATTCCGTAGTAGTAATGGATGTGAGAACTCAGAAATTACAAGAAAATGTAGACGCGGCCTCCAAGGATTTGCAATCAATTAAAGGGGTGATAGCGTTAAATTATTTCGCTGAACCACAAAAGGTTGGCCAGCTTTATGAACAAGTAGGACTCAATTATGAGGAAAGAATTATTAATCCGGCCATACAAGAAAGTGTGAAGGCGGTAACTGCACGCTATACAGCGGAACAATTAATTACAGAGCGTCCCAAGGTAAAAGAGGAAATTGAAAAAGAAATGACTGCAAGAGTGGAAATATATGGCCTAAATGTCTCTGATGTGTCGATTGTGAATTTTGATTTTTCTGAAGAGTTTAATCGTTCGATAGAAGCCAAGCAAACCGCTGTACAAAACGCTTTGAAAGCTGAAAATGATTTAAAGAGAATTCAAATTGAAGCTCAGCAAAAAATTGAAACAGCTAAAGCCGAGGCGGAATCAATACGCATTCAAGGAGAAGCATTGAGAGAAAACGGCAGTCTGGTGAATTTGAAAGTGGTAGAAAAGTGGAATGGCGTAATGCCAAACTATTATGTCATTGGCGGCAATGCGCCACAACCTTTGATTTCTTTGCCTAATAAATAACATGAAGATTATCGGAATCATCAGTCGAGAAATCAGCACCAGAAATAGGATTTTAGCTGCTCTGAATGATCAGGGCTTGGAAGGTGTGATAATTCATAGCTCCGGACATTTTGATTTGGAAGGGTTTGATCTATTTCTGGTGGATATGGATGCACCGTTGGCAGATTTAATACTAAAGGATCATGCCAGCAAATGTATCGCTTTTGGTCATAGCAATGAAAGCCTGAACATTGCACATGCCAAAAAATATGGCTGTGAAAAGATTTATGGTACCGGTCATTTTTATCAGAAAATTTTGCCTCATTTAAAAGATGTTTGAGGATTTAATCAATAAAGCTCTAATCAACGCTTGGCAAAAGCGGCAGGCCTATGTGGAAAAAGAGCAAATCAGGGCGTTTAGGCTTATAACGCGTGAAGAGTGGCGCCTGCCGCTGGCTATAGATATTTATGATGTTAGTGAAGAAGGAAGTGAACACTTCAGACGTCAGGCGGTAATCTATTGGTATGCTGAGCGGGCACAAAAGAAAATTAACTTGGATTTTTTGCAGGATCAGTTGCGCCAGCTGCTGCACGTGGAACAATTCTGGATCAAGGAAAGGTTTAGAAAAGTGCAGGAGTTTAAGGCGACTCGAGGTGAGGCAGAGGGTAAATTTACCGGATTTACAGAGGAATACGGCGCAAAATTCTGGCTGAATTTAGAGGATTACTTGGATACGGGTATATTCCTGGATCATCGGATGACTAGACAAATGATCAAGCGGGAAGCGGCTCAGAAACGACTGTTAAATCTTTTTGCTTATACAGGTGCCTTCTCAGTACATGCTGCTCTGGGCGGTGCACGAATGACTTATAGTGTGGATTTGTCTAAACGTTATTGTGATTGGACTAGGAAAAATCTGGAGTTGAATGCCCTTCCTGCAGATCAACATTGGGTAATCAAAATGGATACTTTTGAGTTTTTTAAATATGCCAAGCGAAAACAATTGCAATTTGATTTGATAGTGATTGATCCCCCAACCTTTTCCAAAAATAAGAGCATTAATTTTTCCGTACAAAGAGACCATCAAAGACTCCTGCAAGAAGCCGGCGAACTATTGGCAGAAGGCGGCAAAATCTTGTTTTCCAATAATTGTATCACCTTTCAGATGGCTGATAGCTTATTTGAACAATTTATAATTACTGATCTGCAGTCTTTAACGATACCGCTGGATTTTCGAATTGAGAATTTTGAACGCGATTTAATCGAACACGATTATGTGCCCCAAAATCAAATTCACAACTGCTACTTACTGGAAAAAATAATTTGATATTTACCAGCTTTTTGATACAATTCGCCTGCTTTGATCGTTTCGGCCTTCAAAAATCGTTAGCGGGTGTAGTATAGCGGCTTATTATGCTAGCCTTCCAAGCTGGAGATAGGGGTTCGATTCCCCTCACCCGCTCCAGAATTATCATCAATATTTTGCAGCGCAAAGGGCAGTCAGTTGATACAGAAAGAAAGCTTAGTTGAGAATTATTTTAATTACATTTATTAAATGTAATTAACTAATATTGATTCTGGGCTAATTCTCTGATGCTTCCTTATTGCGATTGCAACGATGGTTTATCGCCTATTTCTTCTCTTGTTTTTACCCGCTTGGCGTTTTAGGAATTTTTGATATTCTGGATCATTTGGTAATAATCTGCGCACGGCATCCAAAAGGCCGAAAGCTGCTGGTAGTGGTTCGGGATCAAAATGGCCTTGTATGTCCAGGTGGCCATGTCGGGCCTGTTCGATCTTCCTCAGAATTTCTGGAGGATAATAGGCGCGTAGGACTTGGCTGTGAATTGAACCTCTCAGTTGGTATACTGCTTCAATCACCTCATTGAGGGTGTTCGCTTTTTTTAATTTTTGTGCGAATTCTTGATGAGAGATGGTTTCTAATTGAGACATTTGTTTTGCTTATTAATTTATTATATCATTTTTTCTACTTTTGGCAAAATGTCAATTTCCGCGCATCCAAGTAGTCAAGAAAATGCTGGTTTTGTCTTGAACTATGCATTTGGATACAGAGAAGAAAGTCAATAAAAAACAGCCAATACCCACAGTATCGGCTGTTCATGATTATTTTGAGACTTATTTTTGCGGTGGCTTGACGCGGTTGATTTGATTGAGCAATTCTGTGGCTTTTTCTTTGCCTCCCAAACCAAATGCCAAACCAAATGCCAATGCAGCTCCAGCTACCAGGCCGGTGAAGAGAATTTCGATAAGGCTATTGGCAATTCCCAATTGTACCAGTGCAGCCATTAAGGTAAAGATAACAATTGCCCAATGGGCTACTGTGGATAAAGTGGCGGCTGCTCGAGGATAAGATATTTTCGCCGCTTTTTCGATCAAATCGCCGATCACCTGTGCCAAGAACAAACCAAAACCGATAATCAAAATTGCGACGATGACATTGGGGATATACAGCAACACACTATCCAAGAAATTGTTTAGCTGAGACAATCGAAGCGTATCTGAGGCGGCGATAATGGTGACGATAATAAAGAACCATTTCACTATTTGCGAAGCTATACTAGCTACATGTATTTCGAATCCTCCTTTTTTAAAATCCTGTAGAACCTTGGCGCGTGCCATTAACTTATCTACTCTGGTGTATGTGATTAAACGATAAACGAGATTACTCAAAGTATAGGCGATGATCAGACCAATAATTAAAATTATCAGTGCTGCTACTAATTCGGGCAGAAAGGAGATCACACGCATCCAAACATTTTGCAATGAGAGCATGACAGTGTCATTCCAGTTTAGAAGATTATTCATAAGCCTTTGGATTATTGATTAAAGCCAAATTTAACTATACTCCAGAATGACTGGTAGTGATATGGAAGCTCCTGAAAAGTAAATGACTTTACACTTAATTCTGCCTGATACGCCAAATCATTTCGGCCATTTCACCTCGATTTACAACTTGTTCTGGGGTTGATAGTGAGGGTGCGCTGAGTTTTTGATCATTTAAAGCCTCCAGATAAGGCTTGTACCAAGGGCTAGCAACTCCGGTGACTTTGGTGAGAGCAAAAGTATTAACTAAAATTTTGGCGGATTCGGAAAAATTGATGGTTTTCTCTGGACCGAAGGTTCCATCTGGATAACCGGAGATAATGCCTTCTGCTTTGGCGTAACATACATAGGGTGCATACCATTCTGTGACAGGTACGTCGGGGAAACACTTGGAAACTGGTTTAGCTGGAACTTCTCCCAATGTGCCACCGATTAAAATCTTGGTAAATTCAGCTCGATTGACGGATTTTTGCGGTTGATAGGAGCCGTCTGGATAACCGCTGATGATTTTGGCACTGGCCAAGTCTCTGATTGCCGTTTCATAAGCTGTGCCTTTAATGTCAAAAAGTGGTTCCCTGGTAGCCTTGGATTCAAAAGGCAAATCGGTTTTTTCTACTAACCATTGACCAACCCACCCTTCTGTTCCATCCTGAAGACGAACTTGATAATAACCATCTGTTTCGGCAATGACTTGCACCACTTCACCCACTGGAACAGTTTTCAAAATAGTGGATGTTTCCATGCAGGGTATGTTGCGTACACGCATGCCAGTAGTTACCTGGGCATTCCAATTTTGGGGTTTAATTGGATCATGTAGACAGTCTTCTGCCAAAACGGTTGGAAACCAGAAGGAAGTACACAAAATAACCGCCGCCACGAAACTGAGTTTGCTAAGGCGTTGAAACATAAAAGGATTGGTTTAAGTTTTAACAGCTGTATGATAATCATTTTTCCAGCAATTGTAAAACTTGAGCCAGATCCACCCCTTTGCCCAAAGTGCCTGACCATAAATCTCCTGTTTGCTGTAAGCGAGGGAAAATGGTTTTAAGATTAAAATTTCGCGGCTGGAGGCCTGGCTTTACTTCCTGCCAGTCCAGAGGTGTGGAGACTGGCGCCAGTGGGTGTGGACGCAGTGAATAAGGTGCTGCCACTGAAGCTCCGTGACGATTTTGCAGATAATCCAAATAAACTCGCTGCTGTCTTTTGGCTGGGGAGCGTTCCAAGCTGGTGATTTTGGGTAGACGTTGATGAATAAGTTCAGCCAGTAATTTGGCAAAATTGACAGATTGCTCAGTGGTGTAGCGAGCGGCCAGGGGAATGTAAATGTGTAGACCGGTCGCACCGGAGGTTTTACAAAAAGCGGTTATTTGTAAATCGCTTAAAACTTGCTTGGCTATTTGCGCGGTTTTGATTACTTGTGAAAAGGCAATATCCTCTGGGTCGAGATCTAGAATCAAATAGTCCGGTTGATCCAATTGCGGGTAACGGCTATTCCAAGGGTGAATCTCGATACAACCCAGATTGGCCATGTATAAAAGAGTCTCCTGGTTGTTACAAATTAAATATTGTTTGGTTTGATTGTCGCTGCGAGAAAAAACTGGAACGGTTTGTAGACCGGCCGGTACTTGATGGAAGTTTTTTTGGTAGAAATGGGTCTGATTAATGCCATTGGGAAAGCGGTTGAGAATTTGCGGCCGGTCTTGTAGGTAAGGCAAGATGTAAGGTGAAATCTGCTGATAATAAGCCAATAAATCCTGCTTGGTAAATTTTTCTTTGGGCCAGAAGATTTTATTCGGATTGCTAATTTTGAATTTTGGAATTGTAGCTGTGGGGTTTACTGTTTGTGCTGAAATTTCATTGGTGACTTGACTGGCTGAGAGATCGTCTCGTAAGCCCAAAAAAATCGGAGCCCGCAATAAACCATCTCTGGTCCAGTTAGCAAACTTCACCTCGCAGACCAACTCCGGTTTGAGCCATTGGACTGGGCCATTGGTTGAGGGGTTTTGGGTAAAGGGTGATTGCTCGGTAAAATAGGGAGTTAATCGTTCTTTGATTTGCAGCAATTGTTGATCATTGAAGCCGCCGCCGGTGCGGCCGATATATTTAAGTTCTGAATTTTGATAAATACCCAAGACCAGGGCGCCAAAGCCGCGGCGGCTGCCTTTAGGCTCGGTAATGCCGGCAATAACCGCCTCCTGTCGATTTTGATGCTTTATTTTGAGCCAATCATTAGTTCTCACACCTTCCAAATATAAACTATCCGATCTCTTCGCCATTATCCCTTCCAACCCATTTTTTACCGCTAAATGATAAAATTCCTCACCATCAGTGAAAATATAATCGCAAAGGCGCAGTCGAGGTGAAGAAAATTTCAACTTCTGCAAATACTTTTTTCGTTTGATTAACGGCACATTTCGTAGATTCTTACCTTGGTATTCCAAAATATCAAACAGATAATAAACCAGATGACCTTCTGCTTTCTCCGCATAATTTTGAATAAGTCCAAAATCCGGCTTTCCAGATTTGTCCAAAACCACAATTTCACCATCCAAAACTGCTCTTTGTGGTATTTTTGAAAGCGCTTTGGCGATTTGTGGAAATTGTGTGTTGAAGGATTTGCCACTGCGCGAAAAAAGATCAATGCCGTCTGGGGAAAGCTTCGCCAAAGCGCGGTAACCGTCCCATTTGATTTCAAATAGCCAATCTGCATGATTGAAAGGCTTGAGAGCCTGTTTGGCCAACATTGGGTGAGGAGCGGCCTGGGGGTTTTGAGCTATAGGTAAAGATTTGGAGTTTCTTTTGAGCAATAACCAATGTTTGGAATTTTGAGTTCTAACCAAATCAAATTCACCTTGTAATTTTTGGCCAGAGAAATTGAGATGTAAATGTCCCTTTTTCAACCCTTGTAAGAGATCTTGCTCTGGTTTTTGGGATTTCAATGGAGGCATTGAATAAGTACCCCGATCCCAAATCAGCACCCTTCCTGCCCCATAATTGCCTTCCGGAATAACCCCTTCAAATTGACCATATTCAAGAGGATGGTCCTCCACCTGAACGGCCAGTCTTTTTTCGCCTGGAATTTCTGGCGGACCTTTGGGAATTGCCCAACTTTTGTATACTCCAGCCATTTCCAGTCGCAAATCGTAATGCAAGCGCGAGGCAAAATGTTGCTGAATGACAAAACGCAATTTGGAAGATTTTTTGGCTATTTGCTGCTGACCAGGTGGTTCTGGAGTAGCCTGAAAACGTCTTTTTTGATGATATTCCCGTAATGGCATTAGCGTTTAGATTTAGCTTTGGATTGCTGATTTTTTTGCTGCGCGCTCTGCAAACTGGCTTTCAAGGTTGCCATGATGTCCGGTACAGGAGTGGCTTTTCCGGTCTTGCTTTTGGCCGCTTTGACAGTTTTACCCTTTGCTTTTTCGGCAATCACACGCTCCAGATTTTCCAGATAATCACTTCGTAAAATGTCAGTTTGAAAAGGCACTGTCATTTCCTCGATCAATTTAATGGCCATTTGTAATTCCTGTTCAGAAATTTCCTGATTTTTAGATTTGATCTCCGCTGGTGCTTCCAAGGTTTCTTCTTTTAGACGCAAGGTATCCAGAATCAGCAAATCTTTTCTGGCTTTTAAAGCCACAGCATATTCCTTGGTTCGCAAAACGAACTTCCCCACACCAATTTTTTTGGTACGTCGTAAAACCTCTAAGAGCAAATTATAAACTTTATCGGATCGTTTATCTGGACCTACGAAGTAGGGTTTCACATAATATAAAGAATCAATTTCTTTTTCACTGACAAATTCCTCAATAACAATTAGTCCAGCCTTGTCTACTGCTGCTTCTTTGAAATCCTGTTCCGTCAATATGACAAAATCACCTTTTTCGTATTGATAGCCTTTGACTATATCATTCCAGGCGACTTCCTCGCCGGTGTTTTTACAAACTTTGACATAACCAATAGGGCAGAGATCTTTTTTTCGCAGTAATTCAAATTTAAGCGTGCGATCCCTTACCGCCGTATATAACTTGACGGGGACGTGCAGTAAGCCAAAACTAATTGCTCCTGTCCAAATAGGTCTCATGAAAATAGGATTAAAGAAATAGGTTGAGGCATAACAGAAAGAGGCGCCGGATGAGGGCGCCTCAGAATTTATTGCGGATTTTGGGGATTCACATAATCTTCATTACGTTTACGACTATTTTTATAACCAGGATACTCGCCTGCTTCATTCATGCCTCTATCAAGTCTGGTGTTGATATCTTCCTTGCTATCTTGGATATAATTATTTTCCTCTATCCTGTCTTGTTGTCTGGCGTCATTTGACTTTTTCTCCTCATCTTTCCCCGTGTATTCCTCAATAAAATCCTTTGCCTTCTGACTCATTTTTGACCATCTGTCGCGATTATTTTCCATATGCGTAAAATTAAAGGGTAATTATTAATCATACCACTCTGAAATCAAGAAACAACCCTGTCAAAGAGAGGTAGTAGAAGATGATCAATACTATTCCCTAAGCCACTCAGTGAATCAGCAAATGTGAAGATTTTATCCTAAACTTGACTTTGTCAGATAAAATATTGAAATACCCTATTTGTCAAAATATCTGATAAATAGAATGGTTACTCGATATCAATCATGAAATAGATTTTCCCAGTGAAGAGCTTTGACCAATTGAGTAGTCGGAAGTTTTGAAATAGGCGCGGGAAGATGGATTTCAAATCACTTCTTGATCAGATAGTCAATGGAATAGACTTGAGCTTTTTTCATAGACAATTAAGCTGTTGTTGTGTAATTCAAAAATTTAAATTATGCCGAAACCAGCAGATAATTTGGAAATGGGTGGAAATTTGACTGATCAACTGTTGAATCCCTATCGAATAGAGCAAATGAAAGAAGAGATTGGACGTTTGCAGAATACCGAGAAGGTGATCTCACAAATGCTTCGCCAGCAAATCGCCAGGGTATTTAGTACGCCAAAATCAGAGGCCTATGGTTTTAAATATCAAATTGGTGATGCCGAGAAGCGTTTAAAATTCCCATTTTATAAAGCGGCTGCTGATTTTGGTTTCGGTCATTTGATTAGTTATTCAGATAGTTTAGAACTGACACAACAAGAAATCGAAATCGCTCAAAACAATCAAATAATTAATCATCAAAGAATTGTTAAACAGGTAGAACAACAAGACGGTACGGAGCGCCTGGAAGTGTTTCCTGAGGGTTGGTTGCGTATTGGGCAAGATAATAATAGTTGCGTTTTTTTGGCGCCCACTACACAAAATAGTCTACATATTGATTTCGTTTGGAGTGGATATGCTCAAACCTATAAAGCCTTTGCAAAGAAAGATAATCATTTTATCAAGCAAATTGGTTTGGAAGTTACTGATTTTGCCAAGGCATTGGGCTATCAAAAAATAAGCTGCTATTCACCGTTTTACGCAGACTATGTCGAATATTCTAATCTTGGATTTGAACAGGAAAATGTCAAAAGGACAGGCCAAACCGGCGCGTATTTTTCTAAAGCAATTGATTAATGAACAATTTTTTAAAAGTATTTTTCTCGTTATGTTTGTGCTTTTTTGGTAGTACTCTCGCAAATGCTGGACAGTTTCCGCAAGCATTGGAAGTAGAACAAGGGCAGGCATTGGAAATTCGGATTCCCAGAGGCAAAGCCACCTATATTAAAGCCACTTTTGAGCAACAAGAACTACTTTTAACCAAGGAAAAGCAACAGTTTCGTGGCTACTTGGGGGTACATAGACAAAGCGAAACTGGCGAAAAAAAACTGCAGATCAGCTTATTCGTGCCAGGCCAAGGATTTGAGGAATACTCCATTCCTGTCACCATTAAAAAACGTAATTATGCTGTCGAGAGCTTCTATTTACCAAAATCCAAAATACAATTATTTGGCAAAAACTCGCAAAATCCTACTTGGGACGCCATTTATGCTGCCATGGAAAATCCTGAGATAGCTCCCCTATGGACGGAATCCTTTGCAGTGCCCGCTAACGGCGAAATAACCTTAGGTTTTGGTGATTTATTGTATATTAATAAAAAGTATTCAGGTTCCCATTTTGGTGTAGATTATGCCAATAAAGTTGGTACACCGATTTACGCCACCAATAACGGCATAGTGAAATTAGCGGCTTTTACTCCAGCCTATGGTAATGTGATATTGATAGATCATGGGTTGAATGTTTTTAGTATGTATTTGCATTTGGATAAATTGATAGCCAAAGGAGGTGATCAAGTCCAAAAGGGTGATTTGATAGCCACCATGGGAAAAACCGGTATTGCTACTGGACCACATCTTCACTTTACGATGTTTGTTGGAAAAATAATTGTGGACTCCGAACCTTGGATGCAAAAATAGCAGGTACCGGGTGGATCTCTTTACTTAGTTTTTCGGGATGGGACTTTTGCGCCTTCTTTGCGGGCCTTGGAAAGTCCGATAGCCACAGCTTGTTTGGGACTTTTTACCGGTTTACCACTGCGCCCCGATTTAAGTTTACCCTTCTTGAATTCATGCATAGCTGATTGCACTTTTTGTTGCGATTTTGGTCCGTATTTGGAAGTCATGTCTGTATGGTTAAAATTATTCGATAAGGGAATTGTTAATTTGTGGATTTCCTCTGCTGGAGAAGAAAATACCTGGATAGCCTGCCGTTTCAAAACCACGGTTAAGATTGTTAGTTAAAGAGGAATTCGTGATTTGCAAAGCACCGCTACGGTTATTACTAACAAAGAAAATCGCGCCGCCTCCTTCATTAGCTTGATTGTCTGCAATTCTAGTGCCACAGATATTCAAATTAAATTGATTGCCATCATTATAAATGGCGCCGCCACTTCCTCCACCTGGTGTATTGGCTCGGGCGGGATTGGCACCATTACCAACAGCGGTGTTGTTGGTAAATAAACTATTGAAAATCGAGTAAGAAACACCAATACTACTGATTGCTCCGCCATTGGAACAGCTATTGCGGGTGCCTTGAGTGCCACCGAAGGTGGAATTGACGATATATAAGGGTTGATCATTGTACTGGTCTAGTGCGCGTACAGCTCCGCCGCCAATATCAGGGCCAGTGGGGTCACAGGTGTTGTTAAAAAAGCGCGAATTGATAATTTTTAAGCTACCACCACGAGCAAAGATGGCTCCCCCTCCTAAATTATCCGCATCGGTGGAATTTCCGTTAATAAAGGTAAGATTTTGGACAGTCAAGCGAGGTGAATTTTGATTATCGCAATGAGAAGTAGTCCAGGCTAGGGATTGATCGCAGGTGTTTTGATAAAGTATACGGTGCCGGTTTTGTCCATCCAAGGTGATTAAACCTCCGCCATCAATTACTATATCGGGCAGTTGATCATTGCGTACCCTTGCAGTGTCTTGAAGCTGAATCGTCACCGGATCTGGTCCACAATTAAAAATAATTTTACCACCTCGTCCCACCGCAGCAATAAATGCTTGACTGGTACAACTGGCAGCGGTCCCGTCACCAATGATTTGGTCCGGATTACTGATATCCACTTGCTGAGCAGCAACTGGTACTGAACAGTTGCCCTGAACATTACCGGCGGCAGGTGAATTATCTCTAAAAGCGATATATTCTAAGTTGTTGCTGGTGCTAAAATTGAAACGCGCGGCAGCTCGATTGGTTTGATTGGTACTAATTCGCCAGATCATTTCCGCCATTTGAGACCTGCTGACTTTTTGGTCTAGGCGACTGAAGGATGCAGGGATGATGCTGTCATTCTGTAACACTTCAATAAATGATCGATACCAAGGACTGGAATTGGCCGTGTTGGTTTGTAAATTGTAGGTATTGGCGATGATTTTAGCAGCTTCCGCCAAATTGATTTCTCCGGCAGGTTGAAAAGTCCCATTAGGATAACCGGAAATCAAATTCTGTGTCTTGGCATAACAAATATACGGTGAGTACCATTCATTAGGTCCGACATCACTAAAACAGCTTTCGCTCGGTCTTGCTGGTACTGCTCCATTCAATAATCCTCCCACCAGAATTTTGGTGAATTCCGCTCTATTGACTCGGCGATTGGGTTGAAAAGTACCATCTGAATACCCCTGAATCACGTTGTTATTTACCAAGTACCTAATCGCCTCTTCAGATTGATCACCTTGTATGTCAGTTAAGCTAACTTGTCCGAAAGCACTTTGTCCTCCAATCAACACCAACATAAATAGAATCAAAATGCCACGATAGACTTGAGAATTGAATTTATTCATGACTGTCAATGAAGTGGTATAACTTGATCTTAGCAATCAAAACTTTTTTTACAAAACCTACCAGGGGTTTGTCAGATTAATTCCATTATTGACTTCTTTTCTACGCGTGTTATAATATACTGATACAAATAAATAAAACAAAAATGAATATCAAACGATCTGCAAAAGATTTAGGCAATGCCTATGAGCAGCAAAAGGCACCTGAAAGTACACGTCGGCCGACTTCAGAAAGGCCAGCTTCAATTTTGCCAGTAAGAGGTGCGGTGAGAAGAGCTACCCAAAATAGTCGTGAGCGAATTGCTCAAATCTTTAGAGAGGTACAAAACAATTAACCGGTAATTCCCGCCTCTACGAATTTTACACCATAAAACTCTGTCTCACCTTCGACTACCATTTCGTGGGCTTCAAATTGATGTGTTAAAGCGAATTTATCAGCAGACAAGAGTATTGATTCAATCAACTGTCCTGATTTGTCGTACAGCTTGAGTGTTGCTTTGCCGTCGCCAAAATAATATATTTCGGAATCTCTTTGATGAATATGTTTTTCTACGCCATCTACTACCTTCACCACCTTGGCGACTGTTATTGTGCCTTGGAGGTTTTTGATAATTTCCTGTAATTGTGTGGGAACATTGTCGAAGGGCATATCTTGCTGATACAGGCCTGGATAAAGCTGATGCTGCTCATATTTGGCTGTAGCTCTCAATTCTGCAAGCTTAGATTTTTCTGCAGCAGTTAACAATAATTCGCCCACTGTATTAGTAATCATGTTTGATATTTAAAAGAAGACGCCCCCCCCTTGCCGGAAGAAGCAATCAAAATTTAAATCAAGCGAAAATAAATTGCAATTAAAAGAGCGAAGGACTATCGAGATCTGACCCGATGACTTCTAATTTGGTTTAATCCATTGAAGATAATTCTTTGTGTAACTATTCTATCAATCAATTTCATAGCATCCACATCTCGGTGATTGGCAGAAAATTTAACCGGTAAGGTGTTTCTAGAGAAACCAACCATCAGATCCGCCGCATTGATAATGGTATTCTCGTTGGTGGGCAAAAAAGTTGGTAAAGCTAGGACTGTTGGCAGACGATGATCATCCAAACGTATTCGCTTATTGGGACTGATTGATTTACCTATATCTTTGATTAAAGCAAGGTCTTCAGGCTGATCCAACCTGGTGACCACCTGAGCGAAGTCATTTTGAATGTACTTGGCATTATCCTGAATAAATTTTCCTACATCCGCCAGATCAAAAAATGTTATCACCCGTCCGCCTTCCTGTTTTTGATGTTGATATTGGAAAAGTCGAACCAGGTGAGTTAGTGCGTATAAGCTGTTTAAGCTTTGTTTTTGCTCACTGCTGTCGATAGTGGTAAATAGCATCACCTGCTCATCCGGCAGAATATCTGTTTCTTTTGCAACTACATAATCATTATAAGTCATAGCCGCCATACCCCACTTCAAAACTGGAAACTGTTCAATTTGTTGCCTCAGATAAGCATTATTATTATCCCAAATTTGCTTGAGATGGGGGGCAGATAAATCTTGAATGTTTTCTGTGTTCAAATAGAGATATTTTTCCGCTGCTACCTGACGTGGCGCTGAGATGATCTGAGGTGGAGGTGTGGAAGGTCTGACCCGCCTTGGTGATGCATCAGTTGCGCTGGAGTCACGATCAGAAAGCGCGTAGCCTACTAGAGTGCGATTGTGTTGAATTGATTGTTTTATTTGAGGTGAGGGCTCGATGGACGGGGAAGGTGGAACAGATCGACGCCTAAGTCCCTCAGTTAACAAATTTTCCAATGATGATGATTTTTGATTGAGATCAGCCATTTTCAGCTTTGCCAAGTATTATATTCATGTTCTAAATACTACTCCAATTCATAGCCAATTCAAGTTGATTTGTAGATTCTTTGTTGAATAAATTGTCACTTTTCTTTATTTTAGTTTACCTATAGAGTTTTTAGGAACATTGAAAATCTAGTGAATTTTTAGGTGGGGCTATCCTTTTCTTGTTTTTCTTGGCGTAGTGCCAGGGAGATAAGAAGGAAAAGATTCCCCCAACCTAAAGGAGCAAGATGAGTAGTTTTTGGAAATACCCACTGAGGGTGCTACAAAATCGGCTGGACTTCGTACCCAAGCCGTCCTGGTGTACTTTCCTGGTCTGTACTCGCTGCAATGCCACGTGCGAAATGTGTGATAGTTGGCAACTACCCAAGGGTAAGGAGCTGACGGTCAATGAAGTTGCACGTGTCTTTGAGAAGCTGGGCAGCTTGGACGTGGTGCGCCTGAGCGGTGGTGAACCTTTTTTGCGAGAGGATTTGCTGCGTCTGGCTGAAAGCATCATGCGGCTTTCCAACCCGCAATTCCTGCACATCACCACCAACGGTAGCTTTCCTGATCGCATCATGCACTTTGCCCGCAGCTTCAGCGAGCCAAGCAAGTTGCAGTTCATGGTGAGCCTGGATGGTGGTCCCAACACTCATGATCAAAACCGCGGCAAGTCTGCCACTTACGCCAAAGCCATGCAAACCGTCAAGGAGTTGGCAATTGGCCGCGCACGTGGCTACAAGGTTTCGATCAATCACACCATCATCAACATGAAGAGCCTCAATGACAGCCGCATGCTACGTGAAGAAGCGGCCAAACTGGGAGTGGAGGTACAGTCGGTGCTGGCTTATTCCGAGTCAGCTACCTACAGTGAGCACAACCAAGGCAAAGTTGCCTTGAAGGTGCTGGAGACGACCGACTATCCCTTGCACCAGTCTTTGGACCCTTCGGCTGCTCAGGACTTCGTGGAGGCAGAGTTGACGCGAGTCAACGACATGAGTGACCCGGCTTTGCGACAGGCAAAGCGGTATTACTTGCGGGGGTTGCGTGAGAGGCTGCAGTCCAAGGCTAACCCTCAACCGAAGCCCAAATGCGTGGCTCTGCGCAGCCACATTCGACTGCGCCCGAATGGCGACGTTCAGGTGTGCCAGTTCAATTCCAAGGTGGTTGGCAATTTGCTGACTCAGAGCCTGCGTGAAGTGTGGGAGAACGCTGGAACCAATTCTGAACGTGCGTGGGTGGATGCCTGCAAGGGTTGTTGGGCGGAATGCGAAGTGATGCCCAACGCCATCTACAGCGGCGATATCTTGTCGCCGCGCCACTTGTTGAAGTGAGGGAGTCTGTCTTAACCGCCGGTTGACCTGTGTCAATCGGCGGTTCTTAAGCGATTTGCTGTTTTAGAGGTTGGTGGATTGGAGTATTTCCTGTTCAAAATTGGTTGA
>CAZJJZ010000001.1:44292-69943 GCA_964546505.1 uncultured Candidatus Peribacteria bacterium | reverse complement strand
CAACCAGGCCTCAAAATTCTTTTGCCAGCCAAAGATGATGGCAATTCCGAGGAAAATTAATAACAGTGCGATCGTCTTTTTGAACCAGCCATTGGGATTCGCTAAAAAACGAATCCTACTTAGCAGCTTTTGTCCTAACCAGACAATCAAAACGAGAATAAAGGAAAGACCTGCAATATAACTGAGGAGGTAAATAATTCCCCAGCCGAAATTCTGTGGAATGACGGTTGCAATCAACAACAAATAAGTGGGTGAGCAGCTGTTAAAAATCGGTCCGAGGGCGATGCCCAATAAAATCGGTGAAAGGACACCGGAATTGCTTTTGGATTTGTTGAAAAGATGATTACTCCAATCTTCAAATTTCAGCTTGAAAGCCAAAAAAGTCCAGAGATTAGGGAAAAAACTAAAAATTCCAAAAATCAACAAAATCAGTCCGGAAAAAGCCTGCCAAAAAGTATCCGGAACGTACAAAATCAAACTAAAGATTTTTAGCAGTAAGGTGAAGAAAAAAATACTTGCACCTAAAGACAAAATTATCAGTAGTCTTTTGGAAAAAGAGTTTTGCTGATTAACTCCACCTAGAATCACCGGCAAAAGTGGCAAAATACAAGGAGCGATGGCAGTGAGGATACCTGCCAGAAAAGAGACTAGAAGAAGGGAGAAGTTCATAGTTTTTAAAATTGCTTTTTCATGATATAATGAAGGGATTTAATTCACCAATGAATTTAGTTAAATTTATAAAAATCAAATTAGCCATACTAGCGTGCTGTGGTTTGATGATGTTCCCGGGCTTGTCTGGAGCGAAAATTATCTTTCAAGATGATGATTTTGGTGATTTTGAATCGCCATTTATTTTACTGGATAATAATGGAGGTACAGTTACAGGTATCAAATTCAATAACACAGGCAATCCCAGTACAGAGGGTGTGATCAATTGGGACGCCGCAAATCAAATCTTTGCAATCAACCAAAATGTGTCTTTTGAACAAAAACAATTATTGAATGTGGCTTTAGAAAACCTCACCTTACCGCCTCCCGCTCCAGTTGCCGGTCAAATCTACTTTAATTCTAATGATAACAATACCTATGTCTTTAATGGTACAGATTGGGAGGATTTAACCGCAGTGAATAGCACCGCTTCCAAGGTAGTTACAGTAGGTACGGGTTTGGATTATGCCAATTTGGCTGGTGCTGCAGGTTACTTAAATGGATTATCTGGTGGGATTATCATTATGTCCGCGGAAACTCACTTGGTACAGGGAAATGTTAATTTATCAAACATCACTCTTATCGGTAAGGGACCAGATCGTACTACTATTCAAATCGAAAACGCTGGTAAAATCAGTTCTTTTGATACCGCTTTCTCAAATCTTAAGCTCAGTGTGAAAAGCATCACTGCTAATTCGGGCATTGACGTACAATCCGGATCGAACTCGTTGATTTTCGATAGAATCAGCTTTAGCGTTCAAGACCCTGGAGATAGTTTGGTAGATAGTTCAGCCATCACCCAGCCGACCGTGTCCATGAGGTTTATCAAAACTAACCAAGATAATTTACCGGGCGCGATTTTGAAAACTATAGCTGGAGGGAATTTAAACAGCAGTTCAACTATTTTCGTGGATGGTAGATCGGGAGACGGTGTCTTAAAAATGAACGATTGGAATGTTACTGTGGCCGAAGCCGGTAATGTGCTGACCTCCGGTATCATCAGTTCCATTCCGAATAAGTCCATCTATCTTTCACCGAATATGAATTTGCAAGCTGCCATAGATAGTATTGAGGCCTTGCCAGGAGGTGGAATTATTACGCTTTTGCCTGGAACTTACAACATTTCTTCACCTTTAACGATTGAAGCAAACGATATTCAGATTACCGGTTACGGCGACTCCTCCATCATCAACGCAGCTGGCTTTGGTGGAATTACCAATACCACTGCGGCTATTCAAGTGGGCAAAGCTGATGGCAGTCTACCCGTAAGTGGAACTGTATTGCGTGATTTTAAAGTGCAAGTGCAAGGTAATTTTCATGGTATCAGAACAACAGGAGGAGATGACAACAAAGTGGATAATGTTACTGTGCAAAAAGTTTCTGGACAAGGTGGAAGTGGCGCAACCGCAGTAGTGGGTATTCAATTCCTGGATTCAGCTTCCGCACAACTCACCAGAGCGGTGATACAAAATGCTCGTGTAATTGGTAATGGTGGAAACAATTATTTTACTGATGGGATTCATATCACAACCAATGGTTCAGTTAGTGGTACATGGGGATTTAATCAAGGAGCAAATAATATTTTGGTCGACAAAAACAATGTAGACTATGTACGTGAAACTGGTTATGTGTTTGTGGGAGTCAATGATAGTTCCTTGTTTAATAATCGGGCTTCCAGAATGGGAGTAGGCGGTGGTGGGGCCTATGGTATTTTCATGTCAAGACTGCGCAACATCAATATGAATGCCAATGTTTTCGCCGGATCATTATCGACTGCGGCAATCGCTATTGGCGTGGACTCTTTTGACATTAACGGCTCCAGCACACAAGATGCCATCTTCAATAACAATGTGATTGATGGTACAAGTAATGGTGGACTGGGTTTTGCCAAAGGCTTTGTTTTGGGTAATGGAAACAGTTTTGTGAGTAGAAGCACTTTTAGCAACAATATTATTCGTGGGGCTTCGGTGGCTGCAAATACTGTGGCTATAGAAGTGACTGCCAATTCCGATGATAACTCTTTCGCAGATAATGCCATTACCGGGGGAAGCAGTTCATGGGCAAGGGGCATTGATTTACAGTCCAATTTACAAGAACGTAACCTCATTAGAAATAATCGCTACAATCAAGTTACAGTTCCAGAAATAGACAATGGCACCGCAACTAAGTTCGGCGTGGAACAGAAACGTGCTACTAATAATCCTACCATCAATGATGGTGCCGCGCTGGGATATGCTAATGGTACAATTTGGTTAAATACCAGCACCAATGATGCGTTTATCTTGCTTAATAATACAGTTGGCGCGGCGGTCTGGAAGCAAATTAGTGATAATGGCACTACCATGCAGGTGGGACAATTTTTTGACGGTAATGCTGGCGGCGGAAATTACAATTTAAATACTGCTGGCTGGACAGCAATTCCTTGGAACTCAGAGAGTTTTCCAGAAGATCTTGCCTATTCACATGACACGGTAGTCAATAATTCCAGAATCACAATACTGAATGCCGGGCTCTATCGCGTGTCTTACAGTATCAACCACAAAAACAACACCACTAATAATCGAAAATCCATCAAATGTGGAGTCAGGGTAAATGGCGCTGTTAACACCAATACCACTGGAGATTCTTTTTCACATACTTATGATAATAACAGCAATGACTTAGGTACTAACTCAACAGAGGTATTGATTAACTTCAATGCCAACGATTACTACGAAATTGTCTGTCGGCGCGATGGCGGTACAGGAGATGCCATCCTGACAACCACTGCCCAAGGCGCCTCATGGACTTTGATTGAAAAAATCAAGTAATCAACTTTGCAGATCTAAGACGTGATTCGGTTGTATTTTTTGGATAAAATAAGCATCATGTGAAACAATCGCCATGGCAATTTCTTGTTCCAATAAGAATTTCTCTAATTCCTCACGTACGAAAATATCCAAATGATTGGTGGGCTCATCCAGAATGAGCAAATCCGGCTTATTGGTGAGTAAAATAGCCAATTCTAAGCGGCGTTTTTGGCCGTAACTGAGATGCTTGATTTTATTCTCGATAATTTCTGCCGGAAAAAGATAGTTAGCCAAAATTGAGCGCGCGAGCGTGTAGTCAACTGTCGTTTTCTGATCAAACTCGTCGAGTATAGTTTGATCTTCGTTTAATTCGCAGAATTGTTTCAAGTAGCCTACCTGCAAATTATTGCGTGTGGTGATTTGTCCCTGAAATTCCTTATCCAAACCTGCCAAAATGGCTAGTAAAGTAGTTTTTCCGGAACCATTAGGACCCTTAATCCAGAGTTTATCGCCATGGGTGATTTTGAATTCCAAGTTACGGAGAATTACTTTCTCTCCAAAACTTTTTCCTTGGATTTTTGCGCTTAGTACCGTACCCTTTTCACTGTAAGTCAAATCCTGCATCTTCAAACGAGGATCCATCACCGGCTCTGGAGGTGCTGCTTTCTCCATTCTCTCCAAGGCTTTCTTTTTTTGAGCAACGGTTGCGGTAAATTTATATTTGGGGTGATTAGCATTTTCACGCAGCCATTCTTCCAACTCGACCCTCTCACGTTGTGAGAAGTTAAATTGCTGGAGGGCTTTTTGATAACGTTCGAAACGCTCCACCAAAAACTGGTCATAATGACAATGATAGATATCGAGGGTTTTTTGATTGGTGATTTCCCAGATCTGATCAGCTACGGAATTGATAAAGTCCCGATCATGAGAAACAAATGCGATAGAACCGTTGAAATTTTTGACAAAACTTTTTAGCCAGCTGATGGAGTCTTGATCCAAGTGATTAGTGGGTTCATCAAGTAGTAAAACCGTGGGCTCTTGAAGTAATAACTCCACCAAAGCAATACGCATTTTTTGGCCTCCACTCAGACTGCCTAGGGTTTGCGTTTTGATTTCTTCTGGCAAATTAACTTCCGCCAAGCCCATGTCAATTTGATAAGCCATCCACTCTTCGGCCAACTTGGAAGTCAAAAACACCTCCACAGTCTGCTCAGGGTCCGGGAATGAAATATCTTGCTGCAGATAACAAATTGTTTCTCCACTACGGTTGATTTTGCCTTGCGTAGGCTCATAAATTCCAGCCAATAGCTTGAGTAAAGTAGATTTACCACAGCCGTTTTTACCAACCACGGCAATGTGTTTTTGAGCTTTGGAATCTAGAGAAAAATCAATTTCATTAAACAATTCTTCGCCACTGTGATCGTAGCTGATTTTTTGAGCAAGAAGCATAAAATGTTGAAGGTTTTGGCCTCAACTTTTTAGCATGGCTGATGTGGTTAGTAAAGCAGATTAACGCCGGGTAGCTGGTCTCCTAGATTCACTTTGTACAGATCATGTGAGTGATTTTACCATGACAAACTGTGGATCTGGAAAAACTTTTTGGCTTTTTCATTTACTTTTCAGCTAAATTGCTTTATGATGGAAATTGTTGGTGCAGTGTTTTCGTTTCCGAGAAGTTTATTAGATCCATAAATTTGGTAGGAAAGGTGACTTGCTCACACAATTTAACCTTAATCTTAACATAATTTATGGCTAAGAAACTATACGTAGGTAATCTTCCCTACTCTACAACAGATGAAGATTTAAGAGCTGCCTTTGAAGGCTTTGGCGAAATTACTAGCGCCACTGTTATCAAAGACAAATTCTCAGGACGTTCAAAAGGCTTCGGTTTTGTTGAAATGCCTGACGATGCTGCTGCACAAGCTGCAATCGATGCAATGAACGGCAAAGAAATGAATGGTCGCGCATTGACTGTAAATGAAGCTCGTCCTTTGGAAGACAGACCTCCAAGAAGAAGTTTCGGTGATCGTGGTGGAGATCGTGGACCAAGAAGAAGTTTTAGCAGAGATTAATTTCCAGCTAATTTTCAGAAAGCTCATCCGCTTGCGGTTGGGCTTTTTTTGTACCCTAATTTCAAAATAACAAAAAGCTTGATCACGATTAAGTAAAGCGATAATTACTTGTGGTGTTTTAACATCATTACTTAAATCAGCAAGTTACAGCGCATTGATTTTCTCATTTTTTTTCGACAAAATGCTTTACTGGTTAAACAGGAAAAAAACCTAAAAGTTGGCAACTAGAAGCCGTGCTTTTGGGTGGTCGTTTTGTTTACAAAAGGTAAATAACAGTTTAAAAATGACCAAAATCAAAAAAATTGGGGTTTTAACCTCTGGGGGTGATGCGCCAGGAATGAATGCTGCGATTAGAGCGATCGTTTTGAGCGCCTTAAGAAGTGGTATCAAAACAGTTGGGATCAAAAGAGGCTACACGGGATTGATTCAAGGTGATGTCATGGACTTAAGCGAGTCAGCAGTAAATTACATTGCCGAAAAGGGTGGAACCATCTTACTAACTGCTCGTTGTGCAGAAATGCGCACGCCAGAAGGACAGCAGGTGGCTGCCGAGGTTTGCCGGCGAAATAAACTGGATGGACTGATTGTGATTGGCGGAGACGGATCCATTACTGGAGCTTCCAAATTATCAGCCTTGGGTATCAACACTATCGGTGTACCTGCAACGATTGACTTAGACTTACCCATTACCAAATACACGATTGGTTTTGACACAGCAGTAAATACTGTACTAGAAGCAATAGCAAAAATCCGAGACACTTCATCTTCTCATGAAAGATGTTCAGTGGTAGAAGTGATGGGCAGGCATTCAGGTTGGATCGCCTTGTGGTCAGCTATTGGAGCTGGAGCAGAACAGGCTTTGATACCTGAGTTCAATGAAGAAGTCAGCTTTCCAAACATCATTAAAAGATTAAAAGCCTGTCACGAAAAGGGGAAAAAAGATCACTTGATTGTGATGGGAGAAGGATTGGTAAAGACACTGGGAAACGCTTATGAACTAGCCAAGAAAATCGAAGCAGAAACAGGAATAGAAACTCGTGGGACAATATTGGGACATTTGCAAAGAGGAGGTACACCAAGTGCTGTGGACAGAATGCATTCCACCAGGATGGGCATCAAAGCAGTCGAATTACTGAAAGAGGGTAAAACCAATCGCATTGTCATTTTCGATAATGGTGGATATGGTGATATCGACATTGTTGAGGGGTTATCCCAGCCGAGTTATGGCGACCAAACATTATTTCAAACATTTCATAATTTAACTTTATAAAAAATGATTGTAACAACCAAAAAATTATTTGAATTGGCTTATGGCAAATACGCGATTGGAGCGTATAATGTCAATAATCTAGAGCAGATCATGGGATTATTTAAAGGCTCTATTGATTCTAAAGCCCCTTTTATTATCCAAATCAGTAAAGGCGCAAGAAGTTACACTCATAAAACCATGCTGGAAGGCCTAATCCGCTCCGCTGAACAGGTTTTTCCGGAAGCAATTTTTGCCGTACACCTTGACCATGGCGATGAAGCAACAGCCATGGAATGTATCGCAAGTGGTTTCTACAGCTCTGTCATGATTGATGCTTCACATGAACCATTTGAAAAAAATATTGAGATTACCAGAAGGGTGGTGGACGCAGCTCATGCCAAAGGTATTTCAGTAGAAGCTGAATTAGGAATGTTGGGCGGCGTGGAAGAACATGTGAGTGTATCTGAAGCCGATGCCAAATTAACCGATCCGGCACAGGCCAAAGAATTTATCGAAAAAAGTGGCTGCGATAGTTTAGCTTGCGCTATTGGAACCAGCCATGGCGCCTATAAATTTTCCGGCAGTCAGGGACTTCGATTGGATGTCTTAGCGGAAATTCAAAAAGCCATACCAGGTGTACCATTGGTAATGCATGGCTCTAGTTCGGTACCAGCTGATGAGGTAGAGAGAATTAATGCGGCTGGTGGAAAAAGCATGGGATCAAAAGGAGTAGATGAAGCACAATTTGCCAAGGCGGCACAGTTAGGTGTGACAAAAGTGAATATCGATACTGATGGTAGATTGGTTTGGACTCGCGTACATCGTGAATATTTCCGTGATTTCCCGGAAAAATTTGATTTGAGAGATCCAGGAAAAACTTTTATGGCTGAATATGCCAAGTTCATCGCGCATAAAAATCAAATGCTCGGAAGTGCGGGACATTTAGATGAAATCAGATCAGCTTTGAGCTAATTTGTTGTAGAAGAAGATCGTGGAAAAAGAACCTAATTTGTTAGGTTCTTTTTTTGTCGCCGATCAGACTCTGCTTGCTATTATCATTATTTGTGTTTAAATAGGACGGCGAAAGGCTCTTTGAAAGGATAAACCATGTGCAATGAAAACAGTTTTGTCAGGCATGCTACGCAGGTCCTGCTGAACAATCTGTCTGAGGCTGATCTGGAAAAAATGGCCTTGGATGCTGCAGGTCTGAAGTATGTGGCGAGTCGGCTCAAGCATGAGGTAGCTTGGGCGAGTAACTGCAAGCTTCTCCATCAGCTGAAGATCTCAGTGACTCATCGTCATGCCCAGAAGACCGAAGCAATCTTGAATCAGTCCGAAGACTTCAGTATGGGCTTTGCAGAACCCAGCCAATCGGTAGAAATGCCTTGGAAGTTCAGCAAGGGGCAGCTGGAAGTGCAGCTGTGGAGGCTGCCAAAGCCCCATCCCAGCAGAAAGAATTTGCTGAGATGGGCCAAGTTGAGGGATTTGCGGCCTCTGACGATGGTGGAAGTAGTAGCCATTCCAGTTGCCGATCTCGGTATCAAAGCCGTTGTGGCTCCCTACAACGTGCTGCCGCGACTGAAGCAGCAGAAAAAGTCTCCTCATCGGGGACTGGTCTCACACCCCTGGGGCGCAGAAGTCACCTCCATCATGCCGGTGCTGACGTTGAAGTCAGCGGTGCCAGATGAAGAGGAACAAGAAAACTTGGAATTCAGGGAGTCGCAGGACGCTCATTTGCCAGATGTGGTTTTTGCCTTCGCGAAGCGCCGAAGGTGATGTGTCTGACTGTCTGAAGAGTACAGCCAGGTCCTACTGAAGCGCGCCGCCCCGCAGAACTGCGGGGCGGCTTCACTTTGATATGAAATAGGTTTGTCATTCATTTGTCTGTAGAATCCCTGAGCTGAATTGACAGTAATCTGGGGCTTTTTTATAGTGTTGTGGCGCTGTTTGAAATCTCAACCGGAGGAAGAATTGAAACTGATCAAGGCCAACCCAGCCATCCCGACCGAGTATGAAGCCGCCAATGTTTTGTCCAGGGCATTGAAAAGCGCCCTGAAATGCCGCTACAGCGTGATGTCGGCTATTCGCTTTCTGACCGATGAACAGCATTTCGAGTTGATTCGTGACGGTTTGGCCGAGCTGATCAACCGCAACTGCCCGACTCAGGTGCTGGAGTGCCATGTAGAAATCAGTGAGGAAGCCTGCCAAAGCTCACTACAACTCCTGAGTTACAAGCCCAGACTCAGTCATGCGTTTTTCAAGCATCCTGACTCCAACTTTCAACCCTGCACCATTCACCCAGGGAGGCATCGAGCAGTTTTTTACCGCTTTGAAAAGCCCTACCCTCAGAGGACTGCGATTTTGGATTGGGCCAATCGAGCGGGTTTGGATCCTATGACTATTCGCGACCTGACCTGTCTGCCTATGCCAGAAGTCAAACAGTTGGGCAGGGGCATTGTCGCTCCCTACAATGTTTTCTACAAGTTGGTGAAGTCGGAGCGTTACTCAGTGACTTCACAGGAGGTGATGCCGGTGCTGCTTCCCGCGACCGATCCCTACTCGGAAACCGGGCCCGGTTTTCAGCTGATGGATTCTCATCCGGACAGCGACTTGGTGTTTGCTTTTTTGAAGCCGCCAAAGAAAAAATCGTGAGCGTGTTTGTGGTATATTCGCTACGAGCACTGCTCCAAGCTTGCTTTATCCCCCTTCCGCAAGGGGGATAACCTTTTATGACAATAAGTTCCCAAAATCGAAAAAACTACACAACGACAAATCGCTGCTGATGTGTAAAAGCTTTCTGGAGCGGTATACGGGAATCGAACCCGTGTCTCTACCATGGCAAGGTGGCGTACTACCATTGTACTAATACCGCATTCTGCTGACTTCTAGGCCGAGCAACCTGCTGTCATGAGCCCCAAAGCCACAGAATTGTAACAAATTACTTCCAAATTTCAACCTAATTTTATAAGATGCCAGTACAGCAAGAAATTTTATGAATTTTCCAACCGTCACAGTAGGCTTAGTGCTACATGGTAGTAAATACCTCAAGGAGTCTTTACCAACTTTAGTTAACCAAGACTATCCCAATCTTAAATTTGTTTTTTTGGATCAGGGTGAAGCTGATGGATATAGCGCCAGTAAACTGATTCGAGAAGAATTGCCACAAATTGCCCGGAAAGTCACTCTCTTACAAGGTCCAAATTTAATGCACAGCGGTGGACACAATCGAATTATCAGGGACTTTTTCGAAGGTGATTGGTATTTTTGCGTCAGCAATGACATGTTATACCCCGAAAATCTGATTAGCAAAATGGTCCAGGCATTGGCGAAAAATCCTGAATTTGGAGCCGCTGGCTGTGAACTCTTGTTCTGGGACTATGAAAAAGGACTGAAATCCAATCTGATTGATAGTTTTGGCCTAGCAGTGAAACCTTGGTTGCAAGTAATTGATCTAGGCCAAACTGAGCCCAACGAAGGTCAATATAATGATCGTAGAAACATTTTTGGCCCAACTGGAGCAATGGCAGTTTATGCTCGGAAAACGATAGAAAAAATCAGTATCAACGGGCATTTCTTTGATCCACAATTGCATAACAAAAATGACATCGATGTAGCCTGGAGACTGCAGTGGGCTGGCGTTAAAACCTTGCTAGTTCATGATGTAAAGGTATGGCATCATCGATTCGCCAGGAAAAAAGTGAAACTACCAATTTGGAATATCGCCTCCAGTTTTAAAGGCGATCAAGTGATTTATTGGAAAAACTTAAACCAGCCTTTGCCGATTTACAACAAGGTTCTAGCCTGGGGTTATCGATGGCTCAAAATCTGCTATTGGTTTGCAAAATATCAGCAAATCAGAGAGGATATCAAAGAGTGGCCGCAGTGGAGAAAAAGATTATTAAACTCAACTTCAGTCTCCAAAATACCTAACAATCTGCTCAATTTCTTGAAATAATATGGATCAATTTTTACTGAGTGTGCTGCTACTGGACTACAATAAAAGTGTAAGGATCTTAGACAATGTCGACTATTTGCAGCAGCAAAAAACTGATTTCAATTTTGAAGTGATAGTAACTGATAATTCGCCCAATGCCGTCAATAGACCCAAATTGGAGATTCTCAAAAAGTATCGCAATGTTTCCCTATACTTTAACAATGCCAATTTAGGCTACACTAAAGCATATAACAAAGCCATCAAGCAAACGGCAAAAGGCAAATATTTGTTACTGCAAAATCCAGATATTTTGATGAAAGATCCACATACTTTGCAAACGATGGTGGATTTTATGGAAAAAAACCAGGATGTAGCGGTAATGGGCCCCAGACAAATCAATGATGATGGCAACAGGGCAATGAATGTGAGGGCATTTCCGAAACTCTACTTACAAATCGCCAGAAGGACTTTCCTGAGAAAAATGCCTGTTTTGAAAGAATTAGTAGCACATGATGAAATGCAGCATTTGGACTATTCTCAAACTCAAGAAGTAGACTGGTTGCAATCGTCATGCATCATTGTTCGCAGCGATTTTTGGCACAAGATCGGAGGCTTAAACGAGAATTATTTTTTGTTTATGTCTGACCCGGAAATTTGCTGGCGTGCTTGGGAACAAGGATTGAGAGTTGTGTATTTTGCTGACGTCACAGTTACTGCCAGTAGCACACGCGCCAGTGGGGATGGAGGAATACGGACTTTTTTTGAGAACTGGGCATTGCGCCAACATCTGTTGGATTCGATACGTTATCGCTGGAAATTCTGGCTAAAGCGTAACCCCCGCATATTATTACAAAAAAAGAAAAAATTGTCTTCAGTTTAGTTTTGAATTCAGTTAATCTGGCATCGCTCACAGCTTTTTAATTAAATATGCTAGATAAACATTTTGATTTTACAACCCAAGAAAAAAATATCGCCGATCTGTGGGACAAAGAGAATTGTTTTGCATTAGAAAATTCCGCCAATCATCAAGCGCCGGTTTTTGATATTACAATGCCTCCTCCCAATGCCAATGGTGAATTACATTTGGGACATAGTTATGGATACGCCATCATGGACGCATTGGCCAGATTTCACAGACTGATTGGACATAGAACCCTGTTATTACCGGGAAAAGATCATGCCGGTATTCAAACCCAAGTGGTTTTTGAACGAAAATTGAGAGCCGAAGGAGTGGAAATCGAAAAGCTGACACGAGAAGACTTTTATCAGCGATGTTATGATTTTTGTGTAGATAGAGCCAACTACATGCGCGAACAAGAAAAATCTTTAGGACTGTCCGCTGATTGGCAAAAAGAAATTTTCACTTTGGACCCCAGAGTCAGTAAAGTCGTTTATGAAACTTTTGCAAAAATGTATGCGGATGGACTCGTTTATAAAGGAAAAAGGATGGTTCACTGGTCTGTTTACTCTCAAACTGCTATTTCCGATGTGGAAGTTGAATATAAAGAGGAAAATGGCCATTTATGGGAGATAAAATATCCTTTAATCGAAAGAAAGGCTAAATTGTCCCGTGCGGAAAAATTTTGGCAAGATTATGAAAAAGTGTCCGAAATTCACCATAATCTGAATAATGAACAGGTGGTAATTACCATTAATGAAATAGACTGGAAAATCGGAGAAGCAGTTTTGATTGGCGAGGGTGAGGCGCAAAAAGTACTAATTGTAGCCAAAATTCAAGAATTCTCAGAAAAAGATTTAGAAAATTTACCTGACTTTGCAGAAATCCCCAAGTCCAGAATTTTGAAATTAGCAGCAACTAGCGGCCTGCAAGTTAAAGTTTATCATTTGTTAGCAGATGTGGATTTAGAAAATCATTTAACTGTCGCTACTACTCGCCCAGAAACAATGCTTGGCGATACCGCCATCGCTGTCAATCCCAAGGATCCTCGCTATCAGCATTTAATTGGCACTAAAGTGAAAATTCCGCTTTTGGAAAGAGAAATACCAATTATTGCTGACGATAGAATTGACATCACCTACGGAACGGGAGCAGTGAAAGTAACTCCTGCACACGATTTCACTGATTACGAAATTGGTTTGACCCATCAATTGGAGCAAATTCAGGTTATTGATAAGTTTGGAAAGATGACTGAAGCAGTGCCTGCTCAATATCAAGGTTTGACCACTCAGGACTGTCGCAAAAAGTTGGTGGATGATTTGCAGAAGGAGGGATTTTTGGTACAGGTTCTGCCAATTAAGCACATGGTACCTATTGCGGAAAGAGGTAAAGATATTATTGAACCCTTGATTTCCGAACAGTGGTTTGTAAACGTTGATCAGCCTGGTAATAGTCTGAAGGCCAAGGCTTTGGAATTAGTACGCAGCGGTAGATTGAAAGTTTATCCTGCTGCATCTACTAAACTCCTGGAACAATGGCTGGAAAATTTACGTGATTGGAACATTTCCAGACAAATTTTGTGGGGACATCGCTTACCAGTTTGGTACAAAAATAAAGGTCAGATAAATGAAGAAATCAAAATCAGCATTGAGCCGTTAACTGAAGGAGATTGGGTACAAGATAACGACACATTCGACACCTGGTTTTCTTCAGGACAATGGGCTTATTCCACTTTGGTTGCCAATGGCCTGCTTGATTTGGACAACCCTAGTAAATCTCATTTTTTCCCTACTCACACCATGGTCATGGGAAGAGATATTTTGTTTTTCTGGTCATGCAGAATGCTGTTATTAACAGCCTATCGATTGAATGATTTACCTTGGCAAAATATTTATTTTACAGGTTTAATTCGTGATGAGAAGGGACAGAAGATGTCCAAATCCAAAGGTAATGGCGTTGAACCAAGGGAGATGATGCAAAAATACGGTATAGATGCTCTAAGAATGAGTTTTTATGCTGGCAATAAAGCTGGCATGGATGTGAAGTTTAGTGAGAAAAAAGTTGAAGGTTATGCCAAATTTGTTAATAAAATCTGGAACGCTGCCAAACTGGTCGAGATGAAATTGGAAAGCAGCTGTCCAACTGGCGAGCCGATTTGGGAGAATTTACAGTTAAAGACTTCGAAATGGTTGCTGGCGGAATTCGAAAAATTGAAGCAGGAAGCTGTAGCGGAAGTTAGCAAATTCAATCTCAATATTGCGTTTGAAAAAATTTATCATTTCTGTTGGGATAAATTTTGCGCCTGGTATTTGGAAATAGCCAAAGTGCTGTTGGACAGACCAGAATACCGTGAAGAAGTGCAATTAATGATGACTTGGGGACTAAAACAAACTCTGGCTTTACTGCATCCTTTCGCACCATTTTTTACTGAAACAATTTATCGAGAAATGAACTGCATCAGCAAGAAACACCAATTACTTGCCACCTTGCAGCTTGATTTCAATACCTTGCGACAAGAAAGAGAATTCACCAACGAAACTGAGCAATGTTTTGAAATCATCTCTGCGATCAGGGAGTTTAGGAAAAATACGGGAATTGGCTATGGTGAAGTGATAAAAATCAAATTGGATCAGCCAATCGATAAGGAAATGGAATTTTTGATTTCCAAGATTGGAAAGGTGCATTTTGTCGACAGCGAGCTAGCTGAGGTTATTCGGAAGCCTATTCTAGGTAGTCTTACTTTACAGATTGCCTGCCCGATTGACACAAAGCGAATCTACTTATTATCTTTGAAAAAACAAGCTGATGAATTACAAAAAGCGGTGTCTATAGATGAGAGAAAATTGACTCCAGAATTCATCAATAAGGCCCCGGAAGAGTTGGTTAATGAGGTACAGGCCAATTATCAGCAAAACAAGAAAAATCTGGCTCTACTAGTAGCAGAATTGAACTTAAATTAATGCATAATTCGTATAACAATCATTATCCCCCACTGCCGAATGATATCGGAGTTAATGACGGATCAATGCGTTTTTGGCAGGAAAACGCCTTGTTAGAGGAGATAGCTAGAATGGACACCGAAATAGTGCTGGATTTTCACTCTCCTAAAGAAAAGGCCAGTATTGAAAAACAGGCGCAACGATTTGTAAACAGCATAGAGAGTCAAAATGGTGAATTCCAGAAACTGAGAAATTTTCATCAGGCCGGTTTTGTGAACGTTGATGACGAAGAATGGTTCAGTTTTTCTTTCATACAGGAAAACGGCTGGCGGAAAAGGATATTGATTTCTGAAATCGACGAAGTGCGTTTGATCAATAGTATAACCAAAAACCGGGTTTTAGCTTTCAACTATTTCTCGCCAATCATCAATGAGCAAATCATCTATATTCGAGATCAGTTTGAAATTTTTTGGCGAATACAACAACTGATTGACTCCTCAGCGACATAAAAAAAACCCGGTATTGCTACCGGGTTTCAAATCTCTGGCCTTATGAGTATTCAATTTTAGTGGGTGAATGCTCAAGGTATTTTGTTTTTGTTTTCGCGCTAGAAGCGCTTGAGATTTGATTGGACTGACCTATCCTTTTTGCTCTGCTGGGCTTTGGCTTGTTGTTTCCAGTCCTGCCACGGACCAGCTGTTGAGTGTGTTGGGAGACTCATAGAGTCAATTATGGAAACCAACACCAGCTAACTTGAGGAGCGGGTTAAATTCTGGTCGCGAAAGTAACCCATTGCCAAGCAAAGAAGGAGCGAGGTCGAAAGTTCTAGGGCGTTGGCTTGTAAACTGTTGAGGCTATGAGCTCAATCTATCTTCCCTAAAGCTATATGTTTTAGCGGCGAGCCTGGTGACTACACCAAGCAAAGACCGACTTGATAGTGATGTTTGGAGGAAGAGATTCGAACAGTTATTTTGGGCAACCATTCGACCCCATTCCTTCTCTGCGTATTTGTTTTTGATTTTTAAGGAGCAAGTGTAGTATTGAGCGCTCAGTACTTTTTTGTTTTTGTTGAAATTCTTAGTTGAAGAAATCTCTTTCGCTTTCCTTAACTCTGAATTTCATAACATCATATCAAACAAAATTTATTTTGCAAATTTCTGGTGTAGACTTAACTTGGAGATGTTTTTTAATTCAGATTTGATTTTGAATAAATGATTTTAATCATTTGTCAATTTATGCTTGACTTTGCCATCTTCTCGATGCACTCTGTAAACAATCTCAAAAATAAGATGATAAAATACTTACTGGAAAGCATTTTAGAGGAGATCATTAGAGCATTGTTAATAGAGAAGGCTTTATTTCATTTAAGCATCACCGATAAATTGTCGGTTTTAGACCAGGTTTATTTACCTGCTAAAATTAAAGAATATTTACTTAGTGTAGATGAGAAGAATTTTTTGCAGGACTTGAGAGAGCTCATTTATACGCTTAAAAATGATGACCAACAATTGATATTAACTCACAATGAGTTAATAGCTGCTACACGAAGTTATTTGATGGAAGACTTTGTCACATTGATCGATGGTGATGAGCAAACTATCAACCAACCCAGCCAGAGTATAAAGCCTGAAATACTACTGAAAATTTTAGCAACTGAGCAAATCAAGCTAATTAAAACAACGCTAACTTTTTTACGTGACACCGGTGGCTTTACAGAGATCATTTTCCAGCATGCACTGCAATTCACACCCGACATAAAAGAGTCTATTCGAAAGTTCATTAGACAATATTATTCCGATGCAGTGGTAATTTTTCGTTTCCAAGGAGAAGCTGCTGATTTCCTGATCAGTATCAATGGTAAAGAAGCAGACTATACTTGGATTAGAAACTTAAAGGAACATCTAAGCAGAAATTTTAGTCAAGCGGTATAACTTAGAGACGCCGCTTTTTTGTAGTATTCTACATTAGTCACCGGAATTTATTTCATAAAACTATTTTATGAGACTAATTGTTACCTGGATACTTTATGCCCTGGCCGTACTAGCAGCCGCCTATCTGCTGCCCGGTATTGCCGTGACTGGTTTTTGGGGAGCTTTGATCGTGGCATTAGTACTTGGTTTACTCAATGCATTTGTTAAACCGATACTATCTGCCTTAGCCTTGCCAATCACAGTTTTGACTTTGGGTTTATTTTCCTTTGTGATCAATGCCATTATGGTGATGGTTACAGATTATTTCGTAGATTCTTTTTTCGTGGAAAACTTTTGGTGGGCACTATTATTCAGCTTATTGCTATCAATAGTTTACGGAATAATTGGCAGTATCTGGAATCGTATCAGTAGAGAAGACTAAGATGGCTAAATTTAAACCCATTTTGAACCCCTTTTCCAAGTATGTTGATAAGCTGGAAAGGAAAGCTGATTGGATACTCAGTTGGCTTTCCTTTTATGGTCATTTCAGTCTACAAAAGCACCTACTCAATTTGATGCAAGAAAACTTGGTAGTTCTAAACCTATGGATAGAAAAATGCTTTAAAGGTTATCGCAATCTGCGCAAAGGTAATCGTCGCAAGGTTTACGCCAATGCTGCGGCAATTGGCAAAGAATTTAAAGAATATGTAACAGAAAAGCAGATAAATGAAGAGCGATTGGCAGAAATCATCGAACGCAACGAGGAAGATTTGGGACCAGAGAACTGGAAAAAACTGGTCTTATTGGCCAAAATCATTTCCTTTATGAGTGAGCCAGGCCGCTATCAATATTTAGAAGGGGCCTCTTTCAGTAAAATGCTACTAGATGGCAAAAGAATGATTGGTGACTGTAATCAAGTGGTGACTTGGTATGTGTTCCTTTATTCTTTATACTTTCCGATCACCGACTTGCAAATCAGATTACCAACTGGACATGTATGCTTGAATTTTACGGGCATCGACATTGAAGCTACAAATGGCACTTTTCAAAGATATTCGGAGGGTGACATTTTGCCGATAGTAGAACTGTTAACCACCAATTTATTGGACGTGTCAGATTTTAGAGATAAACAAAATAAGATACCGGCAAAAGAGTTCTTAAGAGGCGCCAAACTAGCCAATCAGATTTCTAGTCACCGTGATTTGGTCAGCAAAAATTTATCAGTCGCTTACCATAATGTCGGGATTGAGTATTTACAGGCCAAGGATTATGACAATGCTGAGTTTTTTCTGGAATTCTCTGGTGACAGGGAAGCTTTACAAACTGTTTGGCATAATGCGGTCCTGACAGAGGTTGAAAACAAAAACTTCGCCAAAGCACGCTTTTGGCAGAGCAAAAGCGGTGATCAGGAGTTGCGGAAATATATTGCTGCTCAAGAGTATAATCATTATTTACCACAAATTTCCGGATTTAATTCTTTGGATCAATACCGCACCAAAAAAACTGTCATTCAAAAATTAATCACCTTGGCAAAGGAGATGCAAGATTACAACATTCAGCAGGGATTAGAGGATATTTATCGGAAGATTTAAAGTTCGCCTATCAATGCTGATGACCATGTCCTCCACAGCAACCTCCTGCCTCTTCTTTGGCTGTGGAATGGTTTTCGCATTGGCCAGAGCCACAGGCGCCACCGCCGCAAGATGCTGAGGTTTTATCTTCACCACAGCAACCTCCACCACAGCAACCAGCCATTTCATCGAATTGATCCTTGGACAGTACATAATTTGCATATTCATGACCATTGTCCGTTAGCAGATCTGTGGCAGCTACAATTTCAAAACTGCCCGGGATGCGGTCTGGGAAAAAAACATCACATTCAAAAGAGTTTTCTATTTTGGTGATGTAGATTTTATCCAACATCTCGTGCAGGACAGCCTCCTGATACAAACTTGCACCACCAATCACAAAAGCCTGCTCTACTCTAGGGCTAGTATGTAATGCCAGCAAAGCCTCGTTCAACCCGCCAAACTGCAAAACTCCAGCGGGTAGTTCCAGATTCGGATTGCGGCTAAGCACAACATTGATACGGTTTTGTAAGGGCTTTTTGTCCGAAGGGAGGGAGTCCCAGGTTTTTCTGCCCATGATAATGGCGTTTTGCTTTCCTTGATCCTCAGTTTGACTGGTGGTCTGGGCAAAGTATTTTAAATCTGCTGGTATTTGCCAAGGCAATGCTCCGGCTTTGCCGATACCGTTTTTTTGATCTAAGGCGACGATAATTGAGAATGGTTTCATACTGCTACTTCAAATTTAATAAATGGATGATGTTGATAATTTTCTAGTCGGAAGTCTTCGAATTGTAAATCATAAATGGACTTCTTGGCAATCTGAAGTTGCGGTAAAGGGAAACTGTTGCGTCGCATTTGTTCAATCAAGCCATCCAAATGATTTACATAAATATGCGCATCCCCAAGTGTATGAGTAAATATGCCTGGCTGTAAATCTACTTCCTGGGCCACCATCTGCAGTAAGGTAGCATAAGAAGCAATGTTAAACGGTACTCCCAGAGCCATATCAGCACTGCGTTGATACATTTGCATGTCTAAGCGTCCATTGACCACATAAAACTGAAATAATAAATGACAAGGCGGCAACTTCATTTCAGGTATATCCCCCACATTCCAGGCAGAGACAATTAATCTACGACAATCCGGATTTGTCCTGATGCGATCTACTAGCTGTTGAAACTGATCTACATGAGTTTTTTGATAAGTCTGCGTAGTGGGATCGAATTTGAATTTTTCCCATTTTCGCCATTGGTAGCCGTAAATGGGTCCTAATTCTCCGTTTGGATCAGCCCAGTTATCCCAGATCGGAGTATGTTGAGTTAAATCATCATTGATATTGGTGGAGCCTTTCAAAAACCAGATTAATTCGCGCAAAATACCACTAAATAATACTTTTTTGGTAGTCAGCATCGGAAAACCCGCCCTTAAGTCATATTTTCTTTGCGCGCCGAACAAAGAAATGGTTCCCACACCGGTCCGGTCAGTCTTGTATTCACCCTCTTCGATAATCTCTTTGATTAAACTCAAATACGCTCTGTCGACCGGATTCTGGTCAGGGTTCAAGAGCAATAGTTGATGCTCTCGACGGATACTGGAAAGTTTCTCTGCCACCTCTGCAGCAGAGAGTTTTTGAGAAATCTCTTGAAGAGCCATAGGAAAATTTTAAAGGTACATGAATAGTAACTTTTTCCTGAAAAGAAAAAAGTTAAAATCACGCAAAGCACTTGACACTCTCCTACTCCTCGATGCTGATAGTTTCTCCACGAGCAGGCACTACAACGTCCTTGATGCCGATTTCCCCTAGAAATCCTTGCAAGGCCAAGCTTTGTGATTCTTCACCGTGTACCAAAAACACTTTTTTGAGATCCTGGACTTGACTGATATAGTCCAGCAAATCGCTTCGATCGGCATGCCCGGAAAAAGCATTCAAGACTTCCACGTCACAATTCAATTGATATTGTTGGTCAAAGATTTTGACATATGGTTGTTTTTCCAAAATTTTGCGCCCCAGAGTATCTTGTGCCATATAGCCAATAATCAGAATGCAATTTCGATTGTCTTCGATGTTGTTTTTTAGATGATGCAAGATGCGACCGTTTTCACACATGCCGGAAGAGGAAATGATAATTGCCGGTCCGTTTAGTTGATTAAGTGCTTTAGACTCCTCAACACTATGCGTATATTGTAAGCGTCCAAAACCGAAGGGATTGAGACGGTCTTTGATGAATTCCTGATAAACATGCTCATCATAACATTCCGGGTGATTCATGAAAACATCGGTAATATTCACGGAGAGGGGGCTATCGACAAATATTGGTAAGTCAGGAATGACTTGTTTTTGCCAAAGTGTGTGCAGCAAATAAATAATTTCCTGAGTTCTCTCTACTGAAAAAGCCGGAATAATGATTTTCCCTCCACGTCTACTTACTTTTGTAACAATGTCCTTTAATTTTTCGGCGGCATCCAGGATAGACTCGTGGAAGCGATTGCCATAGGTACTTTCAATCAACAAGTACTCCGTAGGTGGCAATGGCGTAGGATCTTGCAATAAAGGTAGATTTTTGCGACCCAAGTCGCCCGTAAAAGCAATGCGATAACGCTTACCGGTGGCATGATCATGAATCAGTAAATGTACGATGGCTGAACCCAGAATGTGTCCAGCATTATAAAATGAACAAATTACACCATCGCTGACCACGAAAGCTTTCTCATAACCGATACCATAAAATTGGGTCAGTGCTTTCTGCGCATCTTGAGCACCATAATAGGGTTTGATTTGCTTTTTGATCCCCTGTTTGGCAAAGCGTCTATTCATGTACTCAGCGTCTTTTTCCTGAATAAATGCTGAATCCATCAACATGAAATTACATAAATCACGGGTGGCAAAAGTAGCATAAATCGGCCCTTTGAAACCTTTTTTGACCAGATAGGGAATGGCCCCGGAATGATCAATGTGCGCGTGAGATAGGATCATCACATCCACTTCGGCGGGATTAAAACCAAAATCCAGATTTTTTCCTTCAGCCTCTTTACGCCGTCCCTGAAACATTCCACAGTCCAAAAGGATTTTCTTACCATTCACTTCAATCAAATGCCTTGAACCGGTAACCTCGCGTGCTGCTCCCCAAAAATGAATTTTCATTAGTTTTTGTTTACTTTGTCTGTCTATTTTACCATATTTTGAATCAGTAAAAAAGATGATCGCAGCAATTCAATCTGTTCTGCTTACTTATCGACAAATAGCGGCAAAGTAATCACCCTGGTAATTT
Organism: uncultured Candidatus Peribacteria bacterium; assembly: GCA_964546505.1. Classification (GTDB taxonomy): domain Bacteria; phylum Patescibacteriota; class Gracilibacteria; order UBA1369; family UBA1369; genus CAZJJZ01. The sequence continues at coordinate 48,607 of CAZJJZ010000001.1, read as the reverse complement.
TTTTCCTTATCTTCTGTATTTAACCCGCCACGAATCACCGCGTCATTGAGCGTGGTGATAGTAAATTCGGAAATGGCAGATAACTGTTGCTGATTAATTTCTCCTTCAACGGTTAAACCAGCCCCTAATTTTGCCCCTTCTTTCAATGCTTGACCGTCAGTTGAACTGATCTTAAAACGGAAAATTTGATCGTCGGCCGCCGGTTCAATTTGAAGATTCTGACAGTTGATGGCAAAAGTATCCGCCAAGGTGATTTCCATGGCACTTTTTTGATCATTTAAATATCTTGCAGTCTGGCTTCGCAGCTTGAATTCGCTGGAATTTTCACCCTGTTTGACCGTCAAGGTTGGGACAATGTCAGTGGTTCTTTTGGGAGGCACTCTGCGGGTATTCTGGCTGGTGGAATTTAAAGGTTTTTCCGGAGGAAGAGTATTGTCCGGCTGACAAGCTGAGAGAAGAAACAAGGTACCAAAAAAAAGCGTAATTACAACCGGTTTAGTTTTCAACATAATGCAAAGAGTTATCTTTTAGAAAGTCTATAAAGAGTTTCCCGGATTTGCAATTTCCAAAGTCATTTTTCCTGTCGAAATCATCAATTTTTCTGACTCTCCAAACTTACTCCAATCGGCTAATTTAGCCAAAAATTCCGACTTGGCCGTGGAGTCTTTAAGGATCATTTGACTTTTGGTGATGTCGATTGGCCAGAAATATACTTCGAGGTTCTCAGGAGAGATTTGCATACTGATAATCAAGCCTTCCTGAGTGGGTACGGAAAAATCTTGGTCAAATACGGCATTACCCAGTGAATAAAAAATTGGCTTTTGTTTGTAGATTTCGATGGCTTGTACTACGTGCGGGTGATGACCAACCAAAGCAATCGCGCCTGCGTCCAAAAGGGCATGTGCTATGTCTTGTTGATACTTTTCAGGATAATGTTTGTATTCAACCCCCCAATGCACAAAGGGTATCACCCGATAACCTTCCTGCGTTAGCTCTGCCACTTTCTGGTAAACCGCATCTCTTTTGAATTTAAAATCAACATCATTAAGGCCAAGGAAAGCTATTTTTAAGCCATTAACCACTGTTTTGGCAACGCTACGCTCCTCCAGACCCATTGGTACGCCAAAGGGTTGAATTCCTGCCTTTTGTAATTGTTCAAAGGAAAAATCCAGATTGGCTTTCCCCATATCCAGAGCATGATTATTGGCAAGACTCAATAGATCATAGCCATATTTTTGCAATATCGGTACTACATCGGGCAAAAATTGAAAGGCAATGGATTTAGTCGTTTTGAGACGTTTTTCCGCAATAGGACCCTCCAGATTCGCCACGGAGAGATCATTGGCCAAATAAATGGCCGGGTCCAGCTTCTGAAAAGGATATTCCAGCCCGTTTTGATTCATTCTGGTTCGCACCAGACGATCCAACATGATGTCGCCGGTGAAAGTGATAATTGCCCGTTGATTGAATTCTTTAATGCCTTGTCCAAAGTAGCGAATTTGATAGTGGCGTTCGGGATCATCCAGTCCTTTTAGCGGTCTTTCTATTTGGTGCTCGTTCATCCAGCCAAGTAAAGCCCTTAAACCGGTTGGACTAGTCGCACGAATACTTGCCAGATTATCCAAATCCAAATTGTTGATAAAATTTTTAAAATGGCTGTTTTCGAGTTCCACCAATTGCGGATCAGTGGAGCGAATGACTTTTGTGATCAGGACAAACAGGGTTTCAGTGTCGGCAAATTGCTGAAGTCTGGTTTGCAAATCAGCAACATTCTCGTCTGAATTAAGAAAAATTCTTTCGGTGTTTACTGCAAAGTATTGCTTGGAGTCCATCAAGAACTGGTCTTGCCAGGAAGGCGTGACTTGTTGATCCACCAGATAAACAATTTGTCGATAACTTTGATTAGCTTGTAGATTACGCCAGAGAGAAATTAATGCCTCCGGCAAACTCGCCTCCTCTTGCAAAAATACCAGTGCTACATTGACAGTTCTACTAGTGGAGTAAGCAACTGTGGGTTTGATTTGATCATCTTTCAAAGGTGGGAGGGTGGAGTTGGCACTATTGGGATTAAGGTATTGATAAACCATAGTCGTTAAATGTGAGGCAGCCGGTCCATTGAGGCTGAAATAAGCGACGATAATCAAAATGCTCAGGCCGATTAGGCGGATGATTAATGACATGATTAGTTGTGATAGGGTTTATGTTTAATGATTGTCCAGGCCCGATATAACTGCTCTGCCAGTAATAGCCTGATCATTTCATGAGTGAAGGTAAAATCGGAAAAAGACAGGTGAAGAGGAAATTTGGCTTTTAGCTCTGGTAGGACCCCATAGGCTCCGCCTATGAAAAAAGCCACTTTGCCACCGCCAAAATCTTGTTTTTCACGCAACCAACTGGCAAATTCCAGTGAAGAGAAATTTTTACCTTGCTGGTCCAAGAGCACAGGAAAAAAATCGTTGGAAAGCTGTTTTAACAGCTCAACTCCTTCTTCTTTTTGGGCTTGCAAAGGGTCGCTCTTGATTGAAGATTTTAAAGTGATGATGTCCAACTTAAGTTGACCTGTTAAGCGTTTTTGATATTCCTCTATACCGTCAATCAAATACTGATGCTTGGTTTTCCCGATTTGTATTACACGGATGTGCATGTTAAACTGTGGCTTGCTTTAAAAAATTTTAATATGGCTTCTGAATTTTCATTTGATGTAGTTTCCCAGTTTGATTTACAGGAAATCCGTAATGCGGTGGATCAGGTAAATAGAGAACTGGCTAATCGCTTTGACTTCAAAGGAATCTTTTATGAGATAACCTTAAAGGAGAAGGATAATCTGGTAGAAATTGTAGCGGCAGGCGAATCGAAAGCCAAAGCAATTTACGATATTTTATTGCAAAAAGTCATTAATCGAAAACAATCTCCCAAAATTCTCGATCAGCAGGACCCAGAAAAAATGGGTGGGGAAAATGTCAAAATAGTGGTCAAATTAGTGAAGGAGTTGAGCAGTGATAAATGTAAAATAGTTACTCAGTTGATAAGAGATAATTTCAAAGCGAAACCAAGTATTAATAGCAATGCGGTACGCGTAGCCTCCAAAGACAAGGATGAATTGCAAGCAATTATGAAGTATTTACAGCAACAGGAAGCTAAAATTGGTTTGCCTGTGAGTTTTCAGAATTTCCGCTGATGAAACTGAGTAAAGGCAATCTGATTCAGGTAAGGATTGAAAAACTGGCTTTTGAGGGCGTAGCAATCGGTAAATGGCGCAGTGAAGACGGCGAGTTGGTGGTATTCACGGAAGGCGCCGCACCTGGAGACTTGGTGGAAGTGCTTTTAACCAGGATTAAACGTAACTATCTGGAAGGTAAAGTTACGCGCTTTTTGGAGTATGGAAAAGTGAGAATTAAGCCCAAGTGCCCACATTTTGGACTTAACACGAAAAATGATGGTACTGTTTATTTTGCAGTTGATGAAGCCAAAAACTGTGGGGGCTGTGTATGGCAGTTTTTGGATTATCAGCAGCAATTACAAGTTAAAGAAGAGATAATCCTGGACTCATTACAACGTATTGGTGGTTTTCCACAAACCCTATTGGCTGAAGTAGTGAAGCCGATCAAAGGCGCGGAAAATCCTTGGTATTACCGCAACAAGATGGAGTTTAGTTTTTTCAAGCAACGCGAAGAGCAAAGGTGGCGGTTAGGATTGCATAAGCGCGGACGTTTTTATGACATTTGTGAAATTGAAAGTTGTGCGATTTTCAAACCTTGGGTAGCTCAATTGCTGTCGGTCACTCGTAGTTGGGTGGAAAGACAGGACCCGTCTATACAATGGCAAAACCTGGTAATTCGTCAGGCTGAAAACACCAAGGAAATTTTAATTAATTTGATGACTGAGAATTGGCAGTGGAACCCAGCAATGCAGCAGTCCTGGCAGGAAACCGTCCACGATGCGCTTCAGCAAGCGGATCAACTGGAGAATTTAACCGCTAGTTTGGTCACCAATGTGACTAATCAGAAGGGTATACCAAAAACTAAACAGTTGGAGGTACTGGCAGGTAGAGAGTATTTTGAAGAAAAATACCATTTTCCCGATGGCAAAGTGTTGAAGTTCAGAGTAGGACCTGAAACTTTTTTGCAACCAAATACCAAACAAGCGGAGTATTTTTATCAATTAATTAGAGACTTGGCTGGACCTGTAAATGGACAAGTCTGGGACTTGTTTTGTGGAACCGGGACAATAGGAATTGCCTTGGCTGGTCAAGCGGATAATGTGGTAGGTTTGGAGTTGAATGCCCAGGCAGTGGCAATGGCCAAACAAAACGCCC
>CAZJJZ010000001.1:20874-44277 GCA_964546505.1 uncultured Candidatus Peribacteria bacterium | reverse complement strand
AAGTCAGTAATATTGCATTTCGAGAGGGTGATGTACATAAACTGTTGCCGGAGCTGCATGATCGCGTGGAGTTGATTGTGGTAGACCCACCGAGGGCTGGACTGCTTCCGCTTACCATTCAGACTATTAATCAATCCCCTGCCAAAAAGATGATTTACGTTTCCTGCAATCCCGCTACTCAAGCTCGTGATTTGAGTTTATTGATAGAAGGAGGCTGGAAATTAAAACTAATTCAGCCTGTAGACCAATTTCCACAGACTTATCACTTGGAGACAGTTGCTTTGTTAGAAAGATAGAGGAAGTCTTGGTCAACAACAACTTCAGGTAGCCTTGGGGAAATTATTTTGCAGCCATGTTTTGGCTTCGGAAATAGTGTTTATTTTTCCCTCTAATTGCAATTCCAAGAGTTGATTTTTGATTTCTGTTAGTTTGGGACTGGCTGGCAAATTGGTCAATTCCATTATTTGGTGGCCATTGAGTAAAGACTTGGGTAGTCGCTTGATCTTGGAAGTCTCCAATCGATATTGATCCTTAATTTTCTGAAAAAGTGAAAGGTCGCTGGGCGTGGTGCCAGAGGCATCGGCATGCATAACCGCCAGAAGCTGGGGAAAATTCTCATGAAGAAACCATTGCAGACGTCGACCCGGGCTCATCTCCAATAATTGTACCATCATCATATGATGACTTATACACCAGCAAATTGCGCTAATCAATTTGCTGGGAAAATTTAATCTGCTTAGAATTTTCTGAGCTTTTTGCGCCGAAATACTGGCGTGCGAGTCAAATCTGATTCGTTCCTGAAAAGAAATTGTATCCGGCTTACCGATGTCATGAAGCAAAGTAGCCCAGCGGACAACCAGATCCGCCTCTGCCGGCAAAGCATTTAGTGCAGCGATGGTATGAGTCCAAACATCACCTTCCTGATGGTACATTGCTGGCTGTGGGCAGCCTTTGAGCTGCTCCAGTTCAGGCAAAATATTGGGTAGAATACCTAAATCACTCAAATCTCTGAAAGAGCTACCAGGATTGGTGGGGTCACTAATCATTTTGTTTAATTCTGCAGCAAGACGTTCAGCTGAGACGCGATGCGCCAGTTCAGGGCCAAGTTGCTTGAGAGCTTGATAAGTTTCAGGGTGATATTGAAAATCTAAGAGGTTTCTGAAGCGCACCGCACGTAAGAGGCGTAAATGATCTTCTCGAACACGATGACTGGGGTTGCCGATAAATCTGATAAGACGATAGGCCAGGTCCTTTTGCCCCTCCACATAATCCAAAACGACTTCTGCCAGAGGATCATAAAATAAACCATTGATGGTGAAGTCTCGACGTAAAGCATCGGACGCCGCGTCGGAAAAAACAATAGCATCAGGCCTGCGTCCATCACTATACCCAGCATCAGATCGAAAAGAGGCAATTTCAAATAAATGCCCTTGATGTTTGACCAAGATCACTCCGAATGCCTTGCCAACAGGTTTGGTATTGGCGAATATACGCTCAATTTCGTCAGGTTTGGCTGATGTCACAATATCATAATCCTGAGGTGCTTTACCCAGCAGCAGATCTCGCACGCATCCACCAGCAAAATAAGCCTGATATCCGGCTGAGCGCAAAGTCTGAATGATCGAGATAGCAGAAATTTTCATGCTAGTTTGTTTTTAACTATCAAATATTGTATCATGCCCGGCGCAGCATCAAAAGCCTAGAAATCAATTTGAGCATGAAAATTTTAGCGATTGAAACATCCTGTGATGAAACCGCCGCCGCAATTGTCGAAGATGGTCGTACAGTTTTAGCTTCGATTATTGCCACTCAAGCAGAAATGCATGCCCTAACCGGCGGCGTGGTGCCGGAAGTGGCTGCCCGTGAACACACCTTAAAAGTGGCTGCAGTAATTTCTAAAGCGATGTCGACAGCTGGACTGAAGGCGGAAAATTTAGACGCTTTGGCGGTGACTGCCGGTCCAGGTCTACTTTCTTCCCTGGTTGTGGGTGTAACCGCTGCTCAAACACTAGCTTTCGCCTGGCAAAAACCGTTGATTCCCGTTAATCATATCAGCGGGCATATTTATTCCAATTCGCTGGATTTATCTCCTACGGAAGAAGTTCAATTCCCCATTTTAGTGCTCACCGTGTCCGGTGGTCACAATGAGATAGTTTTACTAAGGGGACATTTTGATTTTGAAGTGATCGGCGAAACCTTTGATGACAGTGCAGGAGAAGCTTTTGATAAAGTTGCCAGATTGCTGGGACTGGGCTATCCGGGTGGTCCTGCAATTGCCAGGGCTGCTTTAGAGGGCAATGCTGATCGTTTTGATTTTCCACGAGCGATGATGAAAAGTAATGATTGGAATTTCAGCTTTTCCGGTCTGAAGACTGCAGTTTTGAGAGAAGTGGAAGTCGAATACCAGCGATCTGGCAAATTAACAACAACATTCATCAACGATATCAGTGCCAGTTTTGAAGAGTGTGTCAGTGATATTTTAGCCCATAAAATTTGGCAGGCAGCCTTGCGCTATCAAGTTAAAGAAGTTCATTTGGCAGGTGGAGTTTCCGCCAATCAACGCTTGAGAGGCAAACTGCAAAAGATGAGCGCGGGTCAAGCGGTTAAATTGCGCTACAATCAAAATTTGAAATACTGCACAGATAACGCGGCTATGATAGCCTCAGCGGCTTATTATCTTTGGAACTCCGGCAAGATCAAGCCTGCAATATTTCCCGATATCAATCCATCTCCTCAATATCCTCTTGTCTAAATTGTCATGAAGAAAAAATCACTCTTTTTTATCTTTTTTTTACTGCTCGGTCTGACGCTTTTCACTTTGCAGATTATTCAATCTGACATTCAAGACATCTGGCAAGAATTGAGAAATTTTTCGATTATCAAATTTATACTGGTGTTGGCTATTGGAATTTTTAACTCATACCTGTTCAGTCTGCGTTGGGAAGTGGTGGCAAAGGCCTTATTCAAAGAAAAGAAAATACCTGGAATTGCCTTTTTTTTGGATCGTTTAGCCGGCTATTCGGTTAGCTATGTCACGCCGGTGGCACAGTTGGGAGGTGAACCATTGCGTATCATGCTAATACAAGAAGAAGGATTACCACCAAAGGTCGCTACCTCTTCAACAATTATCGAAAAAGCTTTGGAAATTTCCGCAACTATTCTGTTTTTGGCTATTGGCTGCTTTTTGGTCTGTCTTAATCCAGAATTCGCTGAACCAGCTAGAAGCACTTTGATTGTTTTTTCCGTCATCATGACTGTCTTAGTGGTGTTGTTTTATTATTTTTCTTTTCAAAATAAGAGTATTTTTAGTTCCGCGTTAAGATTACTGCAATTACACCGACTGAAATATTTTAGAGATCGATTGAGCGGTTTGGAAACTTTTGAAAAAGAGATGAACTTGTTTTATAAACAGCATCCAAGAGCACTTTTGGCGATTATGTTGATTAGCATCGCGACGCAATTGGTGATGCTGTTGGAACATTTTTTGATTGCCTATTTTATGGGTTTTAGAATGAGTTTTGTGCAAACTTTCCTAGTCGCCAATATTCCTTATGTTGCCTTTCTAATGCCGATGCCAGGTGGTATTGGTGCGCTGGAAAGTGGCATGGCGGCAATCTTTAGTGTCAGTGGCATTCCTTTGAATCCGATAGCCTTTGTGTTGATTTTGCGGATCAGAGATTTCTTGATGGTGATAGTTGGATTTGTCAGGAGCTCTCAGAAAGGTTGGAAACTGTTAAAAAAAGACTATCATCAAGATTTTGGTATTTAGAAAATACGATTGGCAATTTCTGGAAAAATAATTATGCTGTGAGCACTGTCTATTTTTTAACGTATTTTGCTGATGAATACTGACGATTTAAAAGAGCTGACTGGCGAGGAAGGTGCCGATGAGGGCAGAGTACCGCCGTTTCAGAACCCCAAAGGTGTACATGATATTTTGCCTGTAGATCATGATTACCATACTTATATCAAGAAAATCGTTAGACATCGTTGCCGTCAAGCTGGATTCAAAAGAATTTCCACACCTATTTTTGAATTCACAGAAGTGTTCAAACGCACTGTTGGAGAGACTTCAGACATTGTCAGTAAAGAGATGTATACTTTCGAGGACAGAAAAGGGAGAAGTTTAACCTTAAAGCCCGAAAGTACTGCCAGTATCATGCGAGCCTACTTGCAACATAACATGAGGGAGTTACCCCAACCGGTTGAGTTGTATTACATTGAGCCGCATTTCCGCTATGAAAGACCACAAGCTGGACGCTACAGACAGTTTTGGCAGTTTGGATTTGAGATGATTGGTGAAGCTGATCCAGCACTTGATGCTCAAGCTATTTTGCTAGCATATCGCATTTATCAGGATTTAAGCTTAGCTCCTGCTCTAAAGTTGCAAATCAATAATATTGGAAATTTGGAGTCTAGAGCCCGATATGCCGAAGCTTTGCGTGACTATTTTTATGGTAAAGAACGCTATTTAAGCGACGAAGACAAAGCACGATTAGAAAAAAATCCTCTACGAATTTTGGACTCCAAAAATGAAGACACAGTAATTCTAAACCAATCCGCTCCCAAAATCGCCGACTATTTGTCACCTGCCAGTGTTGAATATCATGAAGAAGTGAAGGCTTATTTGAGTGATTTAAAAATTGATTTTGTGGAAAATCCCGGCTTAGTGAGAGGATTGGATTACTATACTCAAACCGTGTTTGAGTTTTGGGATGAAAAAAAAGGTGGTCAAAACTCCTTGGGAGGTGGCGGTAGGTATGATGGATTGGCAGAACAATTGGGCGGAGATCCAACACCGGCAATAGGTTTTGCCATGGGAATAGAAAGAGTAATCGCGCAAATGAAAAGAATGAAAATCCGAGTGCCCAATAAAGATGATTTACACGTTTTTGTCTGCCAATTAGGCAATGAAGCCAAGCGAGTTTGCCTACCTTTGATTGATCAACTACGTGAAAGAGGGGTAAAAGTGATGGGAGCCCTGGGCAAAGGAGCTATCAAAAATCAATTGAGACTGGCTGATAAATTTAAAGTTCCTTTTGCAATTATCATCGGATTGACTGAAGTCAGAGAACAAACTGCCATCATTCGCGATATGACAGTTGGTTCACAAACTATTGTACCTATGTCCAAATTGGTAGATGAATTGATCAAAAAAATCGGCAATTCAAACTTGGATTATTACAATCCTTCTCAACCTATTTAATAAGCTTGAAAACCCATGCGCAGGAGAATAAGTCCCTGGAAATTCTGGATTGGATTTATACTCCTGTTTTGGGTATTTGCCCTTGGATATAGATCTGTACAGATTAAAACAGAACATAATCAGGCCAATGACTCTAGTGAAGATTTAGCCAATTGCTTGAAGCAAAAGGGCGTTATATTGTATGGTGTTGAAGATTGCGAGTTTTGTCTGAAACAAAAAATGCTCTTTGGTACAGCTCAAGTTCTGCTGAATGATCGTGATTGCCAAAAAGAAGAGCAGGAATGTCGCCAGATTGGTGTCAAGGGATATCCCTTGTGGCTCATCAACGGCAGAAAGTATCAAGGCTTACGTTCATTATCCGAGTTAGCGATTATAGCTAATTGTCCGTACAAAATTTAATTAACCATCATGGTAAACAAAAAAGAAAAAACAGTATCAAAGAGACAGACAACAAAAAAAACAGTTGCTGCCTCTGAGAAAGGGCCAGTAGAAGCTAAACTGGACGATATTTTAGAGAAAAGTTTGGAGGGCCAAAACTTTGTGGTACCCATGCAAAGTAAAGGGGGAAGTTCTTTACCCTGGATTGTCTTTTCAATCATTTTGTTGATTGCTTTCGTGGGATTATTGACTTATGAATATTATCAACCCTTTAAAAATCTAGTGAATGGCTGGTTGAAAATTCCGGCCAACAGTGCGACTGTGAGCCAAACAGAACAGACAGCTGAAACCTTTAATCTCAATTTGACCGCCATTTATAACATGGCCGACAACTACCAGAAGGACGCAGTGGGACGCTATGGTCAAAATATCGAACAAAGTCTGGCAAATACCAAAGTGAAAATCACAGAACTTGATTATAATGACCCCAAGGCCAAGACTTTATTGGCACAAACAGAAGCCATCTCTGTACCTTTGTTTATTACAGATGAAAATATCTTAAAACATCCCAAGTATCAGGAATTTGCCTCTTCTATCGGCACCAAAGATGGAGTTTACTTCATCAAGTCACAAGATGGCATGGAATATTTCAAGTTACCACCTTTAGATAAAGGTCGCCGAATAGGAGCTGATGCTAGTTCAGCAAAGGTAACCATATTAGAATACCTTTCTTATAGCTGTGGATACTGCAAAAAATTTCATGAGACCAAAAAAGAAATTTTGGCCAAGTATGGTAATGATGTAGCTTTCGTGATTAAAAACTTTGATCGAGGAGGACCAGACAAAACCCTGGCGCAAGCAGCTGAATGTGCCGCTGACCAAGGGCAATTTGAGTCCTTCACTGATCAATTATTCGCTAATCAAGACAAAGTATTCGCGGCCTATCAAGGTAGCAGTCCAGAAGCGGATTTGGAAAATTTTATCAAAGCCAGCGCTGAGGCTTCTGGAGTTGGTTATAGCAAGTTAAAAACTTGTCTTGATTCAAAAAAATATGAACAGTTAATAACAGATCAAACTCAGGAAGCAATTAGTTTTGGAGTTATGGGCACACCAAGTTTGTTTTTCAATAATCGTTTCTTCCCGGGGGCCATACCAACAGAGGACGCAATGCAAGTTATTGAGCAAGAAATTGCCAAAGCTAAGAAATAAGCAATGAAAAAAATCTCCCTATTTTTGGCTTTAATATTAGCGGCCGTGCCCCTTGGGGCACTGGCCGCTTCTTTTCCAGATGTGCAGAGCAATAAACCGTTTTACGCAGCTGTGGAATATTTGAAAGCCAATAATGTGGTCAATGGCTATCCAGATGGTACCTTCAAGCCTGATCAAGTGATTAATCGGGTTGAAGCTTTAAAAATTACCATGTTGGCCAAAGAATTTCTCGGAGAAAAGCTAACCTTGACCGATTTGCTGACAATTACTTACCCAGACGTTGGCAAAAATGATTGGTATTACAATTACGTAAATTTAGCCACCAACGCCAAGATTGTGGAGGGTTATCCGGATGGTAGTTTCAAACCTGCCACTACAATCAACGCCGTGGAAAGTTTAAAAATTGTTTTGAAAGCTTTGGACACTGAGTTCGAGGAAAAAACGATTAGCAATAATCCTTATAATGACGTCAAATTTAATGAGTGGTATGCCACATATGTGGACTATGCCAAAAGGAAAAATTTGATTGAGGCTAGAGAAAATTATCAGTTCTTCCCTGCTAGAGGCATGACTCGTGGCGATTTTGTAGACTTGGTTTATCGCCTGACATTTATCAAAAAAAATCAGTTGGAAACATTCCCCATTAGTCAGAACTGGGCCTATTGCAATAATTATCAGGAAAACTATAAAATAAAAGTTCCTTTTAATTGGCAAAAATATGTGGCAGGCAAACAGTTTATCTTGTGGTATCAGGACAAGCAAAATGGTCAAGTAAGTTTTGCCAGAGCTTATCCCAATAGCGCAACCGTGATTGTGGCGATAGATGAGAATGCCAAAAACACCGACTTGAACACTTATGTGAATGGCTTGGATTATGGCACTAACGCGGAAAAGCAATTTTTAACCTTAAATGGACTACCTTATGCGGCAGTATTGCTAAAAGATAGCGGGTTTCAGGACAGTTATTTTAAATTGAGCAATGGAAATGTTTTGATTGTTTACTCACAATTTGGAACAGGTGCGATGACTGAACAATTAAAAGAAGATTTGCGCTATGTCCTGGGCAGTATCAGAGAGTCCAACAGCGCCAGTGATGCTAGTGAAAACTGCTATATCAATAATGCGACAAGCAATTCCAGTACGGTTAATAATATTTCCAGCACCGAGCAGGTTTTGGCGAAAATCAATCCTTTGGTTTTGGTGAAAGGTGCTGCAGCTCAAGCTATTGCTCTTTTAACTGACAATGCGATTATTGAGACCGATACATTAGGAGTTGGCACGGGACCTGTTGATTACCATTATTCCAGCCTCTACAATTTAACTTTAAAAATAGAGCGCAATACTGCTACAATCTTGGCAGTCAAAAGAGAAAAAACTACTAAGTTTTAAATATGAAAAAAATATTTTTGTTAGCTGTATGTTCAGTATTGGCACTGAGTGGATGCCAGACTACTGATAATGTTAAGCCGAATAATGACAGCCAGGCGTCGTCCGGTCCAGTCCCCTTTAGCGCAGGCCCCAAAGCGGCTCCGGAAATAATTGGACCAAGCAATCCCCCTCCCGTTTCCGCTACCACGAATCAACCACAGGCGGTCACCGAAAAAGAAAATATCCGCTTAACTTTGCCAGTTAAACAAGATTAATGCTGATTATTGCTCATCGAGGAGCGTCGAAATATTTGTTGCCAGAAAATTCTTTTAACTCCTTTAAACACTCTTTGGAGCATGGAGTTAAGGCCATTGAACTGGATGTGCGTTTTAATTATTGGAACGGAACGATGTTTTTGGCGCATGATATTATTCATCGGCGTTGGCGCAAAAAGCACCTACTGGATATGATCTTGGAGAGTTTGCCTTCGGATGCCATCATTTTTTTGGAAATGAAAACACTCACCATCAGCAGAGATTTATTTACCAGACAACTGATTGAATTGATTAATCGGTACAATAAAGCTGATCAAGTATTGATCATGTCGTATAACCTCTTTGCATTGTGGCAGTTGAGAAAATTGAATTATCCCGGAAAAATTGGTTATTTAATCGGCTCGGAATTGATTTTTAAACTTACAAAAAAATGGTTGGCGTCCACTCTTAAACCCGATGCTTTGATGATTTCCAAAAGACTGATTAACCAAGAGAAGATTGCCTTTGCTAAACAATGCAAGGCCAAAATTTTTATGCATGTTGCGAATACTCATCCGGAATGGCAATATGCCAAAAAACATCATCTGGATGGGATAATCACTGATTATCCTTTGAATTTACAAACTTATCTCAGCGAAAATGGCTAGACACTCCAAATGGCACAATATCAAACATCGCAAGGCCGCCGCAGACGCCAAAAAAGGCAAAGTATTCACTCGGCACGCCAAGTTAATCGCTATTGCAGCCAGGAGCGGTGGACCTGACCCGGAAATGAATCCACTGTTAAGAGCTGCCATTGACAATGCTAAAGCAGCAAATTTACCCAATGACAATATAGAGAGGGCTATTAAAAAGGGAGCCGGTGAAGGCAAGAACGGAGCTAATTATGAGGCCATTGATTATGACGCTTTTGGACCAGGTGGCGTGGCAATTTTGATTCAGGTACTCACAGACAATCGTAATAGAGCATTGACCAATATCAAGAACATTTTAAATAAAAATGGTGGGCGCTTTGTGGACTCTGGTAGTGTTTCCTGGATGTTTAGAAAAAAAGGTGTCATAGAGGTAATGGAGGGCAAACTTCCACCTGATGAGATGGAATTACAATTGATTGATGCAGGAGCGGAAAATGTGGAGGTGATGGAAGGAGGGTGGCGAGTGATTACAGCTTATGAGGATTTGGCTTTGGTGAAACAAAATTTAAGCAAGGCTGGCGTGGAGATAGTTAGCGCGGAAATAGTCAAAATCGCGGACAATGTAATTGAGCTGGCGGATGATGCCAAAGAAGCAGAAGAGCTGCTGAATTTGGTTGATTTATTGGAGGAGGACGACGATGTGGATCAGGTATTCACGAATTTACTCTAGAAAATACGCCAATTAAGGCTCAAACTTATAAATAACACCTGGTTCAAGGTTTTGAGTAGCACCTGGTTTAATTTTAAAATTTTGATGTTCTTGAACTTGAATTGTGGTGTTTTGTGTCACAGGCAGTTCCACTGGTTGATGTTCCGGAGCAGTGACTGCTTCTGCTGGCTGTTCTAAATGCAATCTTCGTGCTTGAAAATCGACAATTTTTTGGATTACTTTCTGCCCTTGTTCCTCAAATGTAGCTTTCTCCAGACGAAATCCAGCAGCCTTTTGGTGTCCGCCACCATCAAAGAAACCAGCGATTTCACTAGCATCCACACCCTCCGCAATGGCCCTGATACTACCGGAGAGCTGACCATTGTCTTTTTCTTTCAATAACAAAACCAAATCAACTTCTGGAGCATTGGTCATCAATTCATCAATAATACTACCAGTTTCGTCAGGTCTGCTACCAGTTTCCTGGAAATCTTTTCTGGTCAAAACTGACCACAAAAAGCGATGTGTTTTGTCCACTTTGATATTGGTCAATACCCTACCCCACAGTCGTAAAGTGGAAAGCCTTTTGGTTTTGTAGACATGTTGAATGATTTCTTGTTGCTTGGCTCCGCGTCGAATTAATTTGGCCGAGTTGGCAAAAGACTTTGGTGAAGTATTACTGTGTTGAAAACTTCCCGTATCTGTAATAATTCCCGCCAGCAATGCAGTGGCTGTATCGGCATCGATCAACTGTTGACCGGTAATTTCTTCCAAGTTTTCCAAAATCCCCTGCACCATTTCACAGGTGGAAGAACTCATGATATCGACATAATTAAGATGTCCAAAACTTTCATTGGAAGCATGATGATCGATATTGATGACAGGTATTTCCGAAAACATCGCGACATTAGACTGATAGAATTTTCCCAGTTGTTGGGTTTCAGCTGTATCAACGGTGATGATCAAATCAAACTTAAATTCTCCATAAGAAAAACTAACATCTGCGGGTTTTAGTTGACCAGCCTTGGCCGTAAGAATAATGTTAATTTTATTGTGTTCAACCTGACTTTGAAGGCTCCCTACTTCAGCCTGTTGAGTATCAATGGTGACAATAAAATCAGGCGCAACCGCCACGTCTTGATTCACCTCTTGGATATTGGGCAAAAATTGATACACTTCAGGAACTGGGTCTGCGCAGACTACGGTTGCATGTTTGCCTAATTTACGTAAGGCCAGATAAAACGCAACTGCAGAACCTAACGAGTCGCCATCGGGTGGACTGGAAGGCAAAATCAAAATGTTTTGATGCTGCTTGATCTGCTCAATTATTTGCTGATGAATTGGTTTCATGAAAATTTTGAATATCCAGTTATTATACCATGTCTTTGCTTTTCGTCAAATAGAGGGGCGACGACAAGTTGCTGAAGTAAAAAATGTAGCATTTTTAAGTTAAATGTCAAACCGGTCGTAAATCAATTACTTGAAGCTGTATGCTTTCTTTGCCATTCCAAATATTTTTCTCCAAATGGAAAGCCAAGTCCCAAAAACTGGCAGTTCGCACCAGTTCAGCCAAATGTCCCAATTTGAATGCGATGGCGGAAAAACGATCTTTCCCATTATAAGCTGAAAAGTGCAGGTGCTGCTGTTCTTTACCGACTTTTTTCAAGTCCTCTATGCGGGCTCCTCTGAGAAGGAAAACCGGTCTCTCATTCCCCATTCCATAGGGTTCCAATAAAGTTAATTGCTGTAGAAAAGCCGCTGTAATTTCGAAGTTGGATAAATCAGCGTCCAAATTCAATAATTTTAATTCTGAAAGGTTTTGTATAGCCACATTGACGAATTCGTTCAGTTTCAAAATAAAGCCAGGCAGGTTGCTTTTTTTGAGATTAAAGCCGGCAGCTTGGGCATGTCCCCCAAAATGTTCCAAATATTCCGAGGCAAAATTCAAAGCATCAACCGCATTGACCTGTTCCACACTCCGGAAAGATCCAACCAAGTGTTCTTCGAATTCCTGCATGGCAATGGCTGGAAGATGAAATTTTTCCACCATTTTACTAGCAATCAAGCCCAAAATCCCCACATGCCAATCCGGACTCCAACCAATGTAGATCTTCTTTAACTCATGTCCCTGATTGTAGAGAGAGAAAGCCTCCTCTAAGGCGGTCTGCACCATTTGCTGGCGCTCTTGATTCAATTTTTCCAGTTTGTCGGCAAGTTCACGGCCACGCTTTTCATCGCCTTCATGCAGGAGCATTTGTAAAGCATAATAAGGATGATCAATCCTGCCAGCAGCATTGATGCGGGGGCCAATTTTGAAGCCTATTGTGCTGACGTCCAGTTTTTGACTAACATCGATACCGGCAGATTCCATTAAATAAGCGAGACCCTGCCAATTGGTCTTTTGCAAGGCTTCCAGACCATAGCGAACAATAATCCGATTTTCACCGATTAAAGGCCCCAGATCGGCTACAGTACCCAGACTGGCTAAATCTAAGATTGAATACATGAATTTATCCCTTTCTTCTGCCGCCAAATGATCAGTAATCAAAGCACTGGCTAGTTTGAAGGCAACTCCAGAACCGGTCAGACCTTTAAACGGGTAAGTACAATCTGGCTGTTTGGGATGGAGAATGGCGTAAGCTTGATCAGGTATTTGTTCTGGAATGGTATGATGATCGGTAATAATAACGTCGATCCCAGCCTCCTTGGCTACACTGATTTGTTCTCGACAAGAAATGCCACAGTCAACGGTAATTAACACTTTGATACCCTTAGTTTTGAATTCCTCAATAAACTTAAGATTCAATCCATACCCATCGTTAACCCGGTGTGGTAATCGATAAGACACATTGGCCCCTAATTTTTGTAAAGTTGTCACCAAAATCGCCGTTCCGGAAATACCATCAACGTCATAATCGCCAAACACGATAATTCTTTCTTGAGCAATGATGGCTTCCCGAATTCTGGCCACAGCTTTATCCATATCCTTCAATAAAAACGGGTTATGAAAGCCCTTTTTGTAACTGGGTGAAATGAAGTTATTAACTTCATCAGATGTGACCAAACTACGATTGCGCAGAATGTTTTGAAAAACGCTGAGATTGTCGTCCAGTTGGTTTAAATTCCACTTTTTGCCAAGTAAGGATTTTTGCACTAGGGATGTTGATTAATGTTTTGATTGAGTTTTTGCAGCTCGGGTAGTAGTTCCAGAAATTCAGCTCCGGCAATCCAGTATACATTTTGGTATTTACGAAACCAAGTCAATTGACGTTTAGCGTAATTGCGGGTGAGTCGCTTGAAGATTTCAACAGCTTGTTCCAGAGAAATTTCACCGTTTAGATATAAGCCTAATTCACGATATCCCAAAGAAGACATAGCCGGTAAATTGCTTTGGTATTTGGAAAGTAAGGTTTGGGTTTCTACCAATAAACCGTTTGCCATCTGTTCATCGACTCTTTGATCGATGAGATAATAAAGTTCATCTCTGGGCCAGTCTATACCAAGAAATAAAACCTCAAAAGGCGAAGTACTGGTTTGATTGGTCTTGGGTTGTTGTTGACTTACGACAATTTCAATGGCTCGGATGACGTAGCGCAGGTTATGAGGGTGAATTTTTTGTGCGCTTTCTGGATCAAGCTTGGTAAGTAATTGATGCAAACTGGCTGAACCGTGCTCTTGTACGTACTGTTCCAGTTCTCGGCGCAATTCCGGATCTGGTGGTGCGGAGGGCAATTCATAACTTTGGGTGATCGCACTGATGTAGAGACCTGTACCACCGACCAAAAAAGGTATTTTACCCTTACTGAAGATCTGCTCGAGTTTTGGGGTAGCCATTTTTTGATAATTGGCCAGGGAAAATTCTTGATTAGGTTTTACCACATCGAGCAAATGATGTTTGACGCGGGCGCGCTGCACTGGACTGGCTTTAGCTGTCCCAATGTCCATTTCCTGATAAATCTGCCGGGAATCGGCAGAAACGATCTCGCCATTAAAATAAGCTGCCAATTCAATACTTAAGGTGGTTTTACCGGAAGCGGTTGGTCCAATGATAGCAATCAAAGGAATTTTTCCTTTTTTCTGACTGTACTGCAAATGCAGATCGATCTGGCTAATCAGGTCCTGGGCCTTCATAAGGGATTTTAATTGCACTCAGAATAGCTACCAGACGCCATTATGTCTAATGGCTTTTT
This sequence comes from uncultured Candidatus Peribacteria bacterium, assembly GCA_964546505.1. Taxonomy (GTDB): domain Bacteria; phylum Patescibacteriota; class Gracilibacteria; order UBA1369; family UBA1369; genus CAZJJZ01. The sequence continues at coordinate 30,307 of CAZJJZ010000001.1, read as the reverse complement.
AAAATAAGGTTGACTAACCAGGTTTTTTTCAATAATATCCTGCCGTCAAAGACAGTGTGGTAGTTTGGTTTTGATTTATACCAGACGCAAATCCCGCCGAGACATTACATTGCAGGCTTTTCCCACTAAAAGCATTACCTTGTGATTCTCTACTGTCCTTTGGCAAAGAGAATTTTTTAATATATTTCCCATGGCAGTAACACGTGCACAAAAGGAAGTGCAGCTGAAAAGCTTGGTAGAAAAATTTTCCAAGGCTAAAGCTGTCTACTTTGCGGAGTATCGTGGTTTGACAGTCAAAGAAGTTTCCAATCTGCGACGCAAACTACGCTCCCAGGGGATAGATTATGTGGTGGCCAAAAAAACCTTGATGAAAATTGCGGCCAAAAACAATAATCTTCCAGAATTACCGGATGCAATCCTTTCCGGTCCAGTAGCCGCGGTATTTGGCTACGATGATATCGTAACACCTTCCAAACTGGTCAAAGAAGCCGCCGGAACTGAGGAGAAAATCAAATTAGTCGGAGGTTTGTTGGAAGGTCGAATTATCGATCAAAAAGAAGCTATGAAACTGGCTTCTCTACCTACCAGACAAGAATTGTTATCAATGTTGGTTGGTACTTTGCAAGCCCCAGTGGCCAAGTTCGTTCGTACTTTGGATGCGATTAAAAGCAAACAAGAAAGTACTGTCGCTTAATGCATTAAATTTTTATTAATTACTTTAATTTTACTCACATGTCAGAAACTCAATTATCAAAAGAAGCTCAACAAGTATTAGAACTCGTTGAAAAGTTATCAGTTCTCGAATTGGCTGATTTAATCAAAGCCATGGAAGAGAAATTCGGTGTTACAGCTGCTGCCCCTGTGGTAATGGCTGGAGGCGCTGCCGCCGGAGCTGCCGCTGGTGCTGCTGAAGAATCATCTACTGTAACTGTTGTACTTGCTAACGGTGGTGCTCAAAAAATCAATGTTATCAAAGTAGTACGTGAATTGACTGGTCTTGGCTTGAAAGAAGCTAAGGATTTAGTTGATGGAGCTCCAAAACCTTTGAAAGAAAATGTTGCCCGAGCTGAAGCTGAAGAAATGAAGAAGAAATTGGTGGAAGCTGGTGCTACAGTGGAATTGAAATAAGTCCAGATTTGACTACAAAATTCGAAAAGCTCCTGATCCGTTGTGGAAGGGAGCTTTTTTTGGTATAATATGTGGATAATCTTTTCAAAACAAAAACAATGTCAGAAATAAATATCCAGCCGACTGGCAATGACAAGCCAAATACCCCACCTGCAAATTCGACGCCGGTAAATATTACCGCGAGTCCTGCTGCTGGAGTAACTAGCAATGTAAGCACAGCCAGTGGAACTGATTTTTATTCCGGTGTGAATCCTTTTAACAAGGAGAGTAAAGTACTGGAAAACATAACAGCCCAACAGAATTCCGCCAAACCGAAAGTTGACCAAATCCTGGGTAATTCGGGGTTACTGGAAGAAAGTCTGAGAGCGGAGAAAGAAAAGAAAGAAAAAAGCAAGTTACGTACTTTACAGTTAATGACTGGCGTAGTAGTGATGGGCATGTTGGCCATTAACGGCTATTTGTTTTATCAACTGACACCGGGAATTGATTTCTGGGGGATTTTTCAGTTTAATTTACAGAATAATCTGACAGATAAATTGGCACAAACCAATAGCGAGATTCGCTCGGTCAAAACTGAAATCAATAAATACAATTATTTAATCGGACAAATTTATCTGAGCGAATTGAGTACAGATACTAGCCGCTTCTTTGACAATGTCAGCAATTTGCAAAACCCCAGAACGATAAATTTGCGAGCGGCAGCGGAGACAAATATGAAAAATGCCGTGGTGGAATTACCACAAAAATTGGCTGATGTGAAAAAATATTTGAATGAGCCACTGTTTGTTGAAACCGTGCTTTCCAAAAAAGAAAAAGACTTGGATTTGGCTAATCAAGCCCAAACTGATTTAAGAATAGCTTTACAAAATGCCAAGGCTGAGAATTTAAAGGCCGCTGGTGAAACCGCTACCGACGAGAATAATGCTGAGCTGGCTTTATTGGAAAATGCGATCAGGACAGTTGGTAATAACGCACTGATTGCCAATTTGAGAGCCACTAATTTGGATGAATTCAAAACAGCATTAAACGCTACTGTAACTCAACCCAATGGACCTGACGCTGAGAAATTACGCACCTTGTTGAATAACATTTTGAGCTCCAGTAAATCGAATTTGGCGATAATCAATAATATTAAGAACAAAAGACTGGCCTGGTCCCAGGTGATTGACGCTATTTATCGAGTTACCAATACGGTTGATAATTCCAATGCGGATTCCAATAGCCGTACAACATACAACTCTTTTAATTTCAATGCTGACAACAATAGCATTAGTATTTCTGGCGTAAACAAAACTTCTAAAGGCAATAATCGTACTATTGTCGCCAATTTGATCAATACTTTGGAGGGTGATGATTTTTTCAAAGATGTAGCCAATCGCTCTTTCCCACTCAGCAAATCACAGGACCAAAGTGGTAATTTAATCTATTCTTTGAATTTCAAGATCGATTTAAAAATTGATGAAAGCCGTTTCAGAAGCGCAAAATCGACCTCTTCCAATACCAAAAACACCACAGACAGTAATCCGGTGAGAGATCGAACTGCCACCACCAATGTGCTATTTCTGCCTGGTGCTTTGAATAATTAATAACAAAACTAATTTCCGAAAAAATGACTAAAAATACCAATAAAAATCCGGTTTTGATCAAGAGGCAAAGCAACGCTTTATTAGCCGTCATGATTATCGCATTGCTGGTTGGGTCGGTACTGGGATTTCTTCAATATCAAGAATACTCAGCCACTCAACAAGCTTACAGTGAAGCTGAAAGTAAGTTGGCAGATTTGAAAATCAAATCAACCAGCGCTAATAATGACTACAATAAAGCAAGAGGCGAATTCCAGAGCCAGGTACAAAATTTCAACGGAACCTTGCAATTGATTTTGCCGAAAACTGAACAATACACCAAGTTCGTTCAGGATTTGGATAGTTATTTTCTAGCCAATGCCAAATCCGTGAATCCTATTTTCTTGAGCGATGTCAGATTTTCCGCTCCGGAATCATCAGACAAAACCGACTATGCCGTTTTGCCCATCAGTATGACGATTGAAGGCACTCAACAGGCGGTGAAAGACTTTTTACTTTATGTTGAACATACCGGCGATATCAACGCTCCCAATCGTTTAATTGACATCAAATCAATCAACTTGAATTTCAGCAATCCAGACGAGGAAGGTAAAGAAAATCCAAAATTAAACGTTTCTTTGCAAATGAACGCCTATTTCCAAAAAACCGAAAAATCAATTACAAAATAATGCCCGATAGCATCCCAAATCCAGGCACCGAGCAAACAGCTCCTAAGCTACAAGCACTTCAAGAAGCCATTCTGGCGGGAAATATCCCGCAAATGGTGTTGAATATTATCAGTTATGCTTTGGAAATGCGCTCTTCGGATATTCATATCGAACCGGAAACCTATACTGTACGTTTGCGCTATAGAATTGACGGTGTGCTAAGACAGATTGTGGAATACCCGCTGAATATTCATCCGGCAGTAGTATCGAGAATCAAAATCATGTCCAACTTGAAAATTGATGAACAAAGAATTCCTCAAGATGGCCGCGCGGAGGTGACCACTAAAGATAATCGCGAGATGGATTTACGTGTATCCACCTTACCCACTGTTAATGGCGAAAAGATCGTGATGCGTTTACAAGACAAATCAAGAAAAATCCCTGATTTACCAGAGTTAGGATTGGATCCGCATAATTTTGCTTTACTGGCAGAGGCTTTGGATTTGCCTAATGGTATTATTTTGACTTCCGGTCCCACCGGTTCCGGTAAAACCACCACTTTGTATTCTTGTCTCAATCGTTTAAATGATATTTCGGTGAATATCATGACTATAGAAGATCCGGTGGAAATTCAGATGGATGGGCTCAATCAATCCCAGGTACATGCGGACATTGACTATACCTTTGCCTCAGGCTTGCGAACTGCTTTGCGTCAAGATCCGGACATCATCATGGTGGGAGAAATACGTGATAAAGAAACCATTAATATTGCTATTGAAGCGTCTTTGACCGGTCATCAAGTACTTTCGACTATACACACCAATTCAGCTGTAGAAACTTTAACTCGTATTAATAATATGGGAGTACAGCCATTTTTGATGGCTTCTACAATTGAGTTAATCATCGCGCAACGTTTAGTGAGGAAACTTTGCCAAAGCTGTAAGGTGGAATTCCAACCTTCAGAAATTGAAATGGAAAGAGTAAAAAACGCTTTAAGTGCCATTCAAGTACCCGGATATATCAAAACCGAAACTTTAGAAAAGATGAAATTTCATGGACCAAAAGAAGGGGGTTGTAAGGAGTGCGATGGCATTGGTTACAAAGGTAGAGTAGGCTTGTACGAAATTTTACGTATGAATAACGAGATTCGCAGAATGATTTTGGCGGGAGCCTCCACCATTGATATCGAAAAAGCGGCGATTAAAACCGGTATGGTGACTTTGGAACAAGCTGGTTTGGTGAAAGTCTTGGATGGTTTGACTTCTTTGGAAGAGGTCTTTAGTGCCGCTAAAAAATTAGAAACATAAATTAATCAATATGGCTGATAAATTATCAAAAGGGTTCTATAAGGATTTGGGCGGTTTGTCCACATTCGAGGTAAAAGCAGCCAATCCCACCACACCCGCGGTTTTGAAACCCGGCAAAGATGGGATTGTTATTGATATCGGTGCAGATAAAACCAGCTTACAAAAAATCTTCATAACCCGCAAAAAGCCCGGAGAATTGACCGGTAATAAATTGATAGATGGGTATAATAAACTAAACGATTTGTTAATCTCTTCATCAAAGATACAAACGCGTGATATGGCAGCGTTTTTCCGTTTGTTAGCTGTGATGATTAATGCCGGTATTCCCTTGATCAAGTCACTGAATACCTTGGCGGTGCAGTCCAGTAAATTACCTAAATTAAAAAAGGTATTGTTTGCTTTGGCCAAAAAATTGGAGGGAGGTATAAGCCTCTCCAAAGCCATGCTGGAGTTTCCAGAGGTATTTAGCGAGGCGCAGGTGGGAGCGATTCAAGCTGGTGAAGCTTCTGGTCAATTAAATAAAACCTTGTTGGATTTGGCTTCTGAATTGGAAAAAAACGCTTCCATTGCCGGTAAGGTGAAAGGAGCGATGATTTATCCGGTTGCAATTATATTATTGATGGCGGGCGTGGTGACTTTGATGATGGTGATGGTGATACCTCAATTAAAAGATTTATTTGCTCAATCTGGGAAAGACTTACCCATTTACACGCAATACATGATCAGTTTAAGTGATTTTATGGTAGGTCAGTGGTACATTTTGTTAGCGCTATTGATAGCTTCCGCTGCAGGCTTTATGTATTGGAAAAAAACTAAAACAGGCAAATATTATTGGGATTATTTTTTGATTTCCGTGCCGGTCTTTGGTGAGTTGGTCAAAAAATCACTCTTGTCCAAATTTTCGCATTCCTTTGGAAATTTATTATCCTCTGGTGTACCAATCATTAAAGCTATTGAAATTGTGGCTACAGCAAGCGGCAACGAAGTTTACCGCAAGAGATTATTATTGTCTGCGGAGGATATGAAGGGGGGTATTCCTTTAGCAGAAAGTATGTCCAGCAGTAATCTATTCCCTACAATGCTGGTGAATATGTTGGAAGTGGGTGAACAAACTGCTCAATTGGAGAATGTTACTCGCAAAGTGGCGGAATTTTATGATGAGGAGGTGGATAATGCAGTAAAATCCTTAACTAAACTGATGGAGCCGCTGATTATGATTGTGATGGGTGTGGTGGTGGGTGGCTTGGTAGCGGCAATTATGTTGCCAATTATTCAACTGACAGATATTGGAAACAGTATTTAAAAAAACACACTTTTTCTGTTTTGTGATTGTTTAAAAGATGCATATTGGAGAGAGAAATGGTGTTTGGTAAAATATTTGTCTTTTTAGTGACATTAGTGTAGAATAGTAGAGAAAATAAAAATTAATTTTTCACAAAAGTAAATTATGCAAAACAAAACTTCCCAAAAAGCTTTTACCTTGATTGAGCTTTTGATCGTGATCGCGATTATCGGTATTTTGGCGGTTGCGCTTTTACCAAACGTTCTTGGTGCGCCTGCTACTGCGAGAGATGCTGGCAGAAAAACTGAACTCAACAGTGTTGCTGCAGCACTTGAGCAATATAAAGCATCAAACTCTGACTACCCAGATAGTGACGCTGGCTGTTTACCTGATGGAGTCGCACAATACCTGAAAGGTAACGTGTTACCAGCACAAGGTAAATCATCAGTATTGGGATGTAGCACTGCTTCAGCAGTTGGTTATTGTAAATTATCAGCCAATACAGCAGGTTATTCTTACATCATTGCTTATGGCATGGAAAACCCTGGTTCAGGAAAAAACTATCTTCCAGCAGCAGTGAGTGCGTGTAATAACACGACTCTAAATGCCCCCGGTGCAACACCAAACGATGCTACTCTACAAGCCGCTTCAGATGCTCAAACAAAAGTTTATTATATGATGCAGTAAGAATTCTTATTAAGCCCGCTCCATGAATGGAGCGGGCTTTTTTTATTGGAAAGATACATTCTATTAAAATCCAATTTTGTATAAAAAAGCTCTTTGGTATGTTAAAATTTTATTTAGATGAAGAGAAGGTGTTAGTGGCTGTTGGTTGAATCTGTTGAAACAATCGTATTATCGTTTCATAGCCAATATTTCCGCTGTAGAGCTAACCACTACCCCTAAATTGTGTTTATTTTTTGAAGACTTCAATACCCTTGGTTTTCGTCAATATGATTTTCCTTAAGTGAACTGAAATTCACAGAATCTGCTGTTTTGCTGGGCTTGATTTTGTTATAATATAAGTGGGTTTTTGCCCAAACAAAAAAAAAAAAACAAACTTTGAAACCGATATTAGGTACCAACATTTTTGGACAAGTGCAAAAATGGCTCCTGGATCAGCAAAACAAAAGACTGATTAGGCGCCTGACTAAGCCTGCGTTTAGTCATACAATTAGTCAGAAACTGGGTGTGGCATTAATTACTGCGCTGTTTTTTTTCAATTCGGCGGCACCGACGGCTCTCGCTATAGGTGATTTTTTTGGACAAAATGGGGCGATATTGCCTAAATTTGAGGAAAATTCCACAACAGTTCCCCAAAAACCTGCCAAAGATCCGATTAATCTGGTAGCTATCTTGGTGGATGATGCGCTTCTCAAAAACACTTCGGCATACGATGGACTAATCACTGAACATAATCAAAACGTTCCGAAGAACCCGGAAAATAGTGATCGGATTTTGGACAAAAAGACTATACCGGAGAGAATTCAACGTTACGCGGCAGATATTATCGGGCAAAGTTCCGGTAAAAGGGGTATGACATACACAAAAGCGTTGATCGTATCAGTCAAAAAAACTGATGACCCGGCCATGATAGTTGCTACTTTGCAAAAGCTCTATAGCGAAGGTGAAACTTTAGCCACAAATCCGGAAAAATTGGTTGGCATAGTCATTTTTGGCAATGTTCCTTTGCCGGTGGTCAATAAAAATGGTAACAGTTTCGCCTCAATTGTTCCTTATACTGATCTTGAAAACCCCACCTATCTGCTGGATGCTGAAAGTGGAGATTTTGTACCCAATCCAGCACAACCTGAACCAATACAAGAAATCTGGCATGGCGTAATTAAAGCACCGGTGGAAGGAGAAGAGGGCAATCAATTGCTAGCAGAATATCTGGATAAAAATCATTTATATCAAATCAATGATCCTGCTTATGGCCGCTTTGACCAAAAGCTCTTTTATAGTGATTTGGCCAAAGAAAGAAAGTTGCTGAGTGTGGACGGATGGCCGGCTTATTTGGAATACTTAAAATCATGGGAGAATTTGAGCTATTACCGCTTTACCTCCAAATGGGCGCAAAAACTCTTGACCAAAGGAACTTTCGGACAATCAGAAGGTAATGGCATTGACGATGACGGTGATAGCAAAATCGATGAAGACCCCTTCAATGGTTATGATGATGACGGCGATGGAGAAAAGGGCAGTCCGCTCTTTGGACTAATCAATGGGGTAGACGATAATGGCAATGGGGAAGTGGATGAAGATGAAGAGGGAGTTTGGGGTTTTTGCGGAAGTATCAACTCAACCGGAAAAGTAAAATTGCAAAATTGTCTGGAAGCCGGAAAACCTTATAAAACCGGGAATTTTTATCATACCAAGTCAGGTAGTCGATATTACATTACTGATGGCTTCGATAATGACGGTAACGGCTTGATTGATGAGAGCATTGATGAAGACCAAGGCGATGCTCTTAATGGCATTGATAACGATAGAGACGGACGCGTGGATGAAGATACCGTAGCGGATAATGATGCTGATGGTGATGGTAAAAAGGATGAAGATACACCGGGAGACAACAATAATGATGGCTGCCCCGGATATTGTGGACAGGATGAAGACAATGACAGTACCAGTGCTGATATTGATTTTTGGCCTGCCGGTTATGAAAAAGAACAAGGAAGTATTATTGTGGGTGTGAAAAGGACAACCGGGGACAAAAATTTCTTTGATATTCCTTTAATTGTAACCCCGTGGTTTATTCTGCCCAGATTTTATCCTTGGCCAAAAGCCAGTGATTGGGTAGACGAGGGTAATGTCAATGACGATGATGAAGATGGAAAAGCAGATGAAGATGGTCTGACAGATAATGACGCTGATTTGGACGGACTAATTGACGAAGATCCCGCCGACCCTCAGAAAGAGGCCAATGGCAATGCTCTGGATACTGACAATGATAGCTTGCCTGATGCGCAAGCTAGAGCCGTGATTGAAGCGCAGTTGAAAAAATATTATCAATTATTCGATAAATTTTTTGCCGAAGTTAATGACTGGGTGGGTGGAACAGGTAGATATCGCATAAATCAAACGGATGCTGCTGGTAATACAGTCAATGATTTGGATACATTTCCGGGTCTGATTTCTGCCAAAGATGAGTTTGTCAGGTTGTATTTGAAGCGCGTCAATGATGCAGTGGAGGCGAGAATTGATGCCTACGCACAGAAATTGGCCACCAAAATACCGGTGATCAAAGGAGCTGTGCTCTACGGTAAAGTAACCTTTGCAGCCGATAATGGATTTTTTAGCGGCGAACAAGATCTGCCAAGTTATTTCTTTATCAATTCAGGATATCAAAATAGCGCTTTGGATAGTGCCGCTAACGGCGTGAAAGATGAGAATTTCCGCTTGGGCAACAATTTGAATGAAAATTTCCGGAAGCAAGTGGTTGATGATTTGATTGAAAAGACTTTTGATAATTTTTTGCCCCAG
>CAZJJZ010000001.1:0-20854 GCA_964546505.1 uncultured Candidatus Peribacteria bacterium | reverse complement strand
ACTCTCCTGTCTACTTGAATGGTAGAAGTTTGGAAAGCATTTCTACCATTGAGGATTGCAGTTTGTATCGTGGCTCCAAAGGCGATGAGTTCGCACAAATAACCTATGCAAATTCCGTTTACGATCCTGGCTCAAACCTCAATACTGATCCCCTACCTCAATATCCCAGCGAATGGGAAGGAAAATCTGAGGATGAACTCAATGGAACCAATGACAATGGCTATCAGGGTTTGGTCTTTTTTTTCCAAAGAGATGTCATGCAACCCTGGTTGGAAAAAAATCGAACAGCAAATTTAGCTTGGGCTGGATGCTATATCTTCAACATGAATAATCCCGAAAGGTGTTTTACCAGTTTAGCCACCAGACCCATTTATAGTATCGGTGGAACAAAATTAGCACAAAACGCCCCTGAAGAAGCATTTAGTCACCGAGCATGTATTGATTTGAAACCGAAAAATAGTTTCGACTTATATTATTTAAAAGCTAAAACTTATCAAGCTTTAGCAGATTCGGTAAACTTGGAATATCAGAAGGCGGTGTTGAAGGATTTGATTCCACAGGAGGCAAATGTCTTGGGAAATTTGAGCAATAATTACTTGATTGACTATCAGAAAATTCCACCTGCGGATTTGACGGCTTTGGAGTTGACCAGTTTTGCCAATAGTCCAATGGCCGACTACCGTCTATCGCTAAAAGAAATCGCCGATAAATTGGCCGCCGCCGATCATGTGGATAATAATTCGGATGGTCAGGTGGATGAACAGACCGAACAAAATATCAGGTTATTCAGTGCGGATTTACCGAATAATCAAGTCAGTTGGAAGCAATTTGCTGATCGTGTTTTGATGAATAATCGCACCGGTTTGAGTGGAACCGATCCAAATACGAAAGCTTTTGAGTTCGGCTCAGGTATACTCAATAAAATACAAAAATTAACTTTATTTGTGAATACTATCCCGGTCTTTGTTACCAAGAATGGTGTAACTGAGCAATTAAAAGTCAGTTCCCTGGTTTTCCACAAAGAACCAACGCCGACGAATTTTGCGATAGCCGCAGGTAGCAATGCTCAAGCGATAGCAGTCGACAGTCCACGCTATGTATCATTTAGAGACAAAAATGGAAATTATCAAAAAATCTTTTATCCGAATATTTATCAATTCAACAATCTAACTGACTATCAAGCCAAGTTGGCGGAAATTGAAAAACAGTTAGACTTGATTCCTACTAGTGATGATTACGATCCAAAAGAGCAAAAAATATCCGTACCGAATCAAGGAGAGGGGTTTTTGAGCGGAATTCTGGTGAATAATCCCAATGACTCCGTGAGTAGCGAAAAAGACGTCAATCAGATTAAAGAAGATGATTTGGATTATCCCAAAATCGTACAAGTCTCATTGCCCAAACTGTCAGACGCATTGACTTGGAGAAATTTGAATATAGAAGAAAAACATCAGTATGTAATGGAGCGTTTCGTTGGTAGTGTTAAACCTGGTTTTGCCGATATTCTGCAAACTGAGGGAGGTTATGAACAATTATACTTGGTGGGCACCGGAAGACCGGATGCTTTGGCTATGAGTTTCAATAAAGATATTCAAGCCAATCCCCCGCCCAGGCAAAATCCCATAGATTGCAATTTGGAAAGCAATAAAAATTTACCTGCTTGCGCAGAAGATGGTGATGGGGCTGAAGTGGGAGGTGGCGACAATTTGCCGGGTGGTATTGATCTGGGCGGGAGTTATAGTGAAAGATTCGCGGATTTGGGATTGGATCTCGGCGGTCCAAATGCGGGTGTAGGAGCGCCGGTGTTTATTACCAGCTGGTTTGTGGAAATGCAGAAATGGGTTAAAGAAACTCAAGATATTATTGGTGGTAAAAAGCAGGGTGTGAATGCCTGTCCGGTGGATTTTGGTAGCTATGCTGCCGAACAATTGGATAGCAATGGCTTGCCATTGAGTACCGTTTCCTATTCGCCGAATTTGCAATTTGGACCAGCTGCCGCTCCCGGGGAGTTTAGTGACGAACAATTGGCTACTACCAGGGTAAATCTACGTCTGCTCTACCCTGATAAAAACTCCTTACTGGTGGGTATAGACGATTCCACTACGATGGTTGTGGAGGCTTTGGATCGCAATGGCAAAATCAATACCGCTGACAATGAAACTCAGTTGCAATTGAATCTCAAAGCAATTACCGGTAACGGTCTAGCGATCAAAAGTCAGAGTGGCGACAGAATAACTCTAAATCAAGGCCAAGCGCAATTCTCCGTGGCCAGTACTGACATTGCTGGGTCGGTGGATGTTAATTTGACCGATACAGCCAGGAAGTTAAAAACCAATACTATTCGAATTTACACGTCCAGCAGATATTTGAAATTAAACTCAGAAAAGAGATATTACGAAAGTAGAACTATTGATGGCGGTTCCGCTGGTTACGAGGTGATTGATAATGGAAAACGTGTTGCTTTAATCAGTCCCAAGACCGGCCGAGTGACAATCTTAAATACAGATTATGAAGTGATAACATTGCCGGCGTGGAAGGCGCGGCCGGTGCGTTTGGGAATTGTGCGGAAAGCTACTCCGGAGCAACCAGAAGCGGAGTTGGTGACTGTACTTTATTTTATTGTGGATAGAAATAACTCGATACAAATTCAACCAGCTAATTTTGATCTTGAACAGAATTGGCAGGCTTTATCTGGCGTGCAACTGAAAGATATTAATCCTGCCGATACTATTGCTTTACAACAAGCCAAAGATGGACTAGCGAAGGGAGCATATTATTTGGTAGATACGAAACTGGCGAATGAGACAAATCGCTTAAGTTTAATTGATGCCACTGGCAATATCTTTGTAACAGAGAGACTGAAGTTACAGCAAAAAGCCAATGCCAACCCAGACGCACCGGTAGTATTGGAGTTGACCGCAGACGGAGTGCCGGTGGCAGAAGTGTTTTTGGGCGCGAAATTTGAGGTGATCAAAAATGTGCCCAAAGATGAAGTGTTGGACTATTTTAATTGGCAGGACCAAAAAGCGGTAAATGTGGCGCTAAAAAATCCGCTGCAAAATTGGTTGAAAATAGCATTCGCGGAGACAATTGCTAAAGACACTGATCAGGATGGTTTGTTTGATTTACAGGAAATTTTAATTGGCACAAATCCTAATCAATCTGATACCAATAATGATCAAGTTAATGATTATGAATCTTTGAAAAAAGGTATTGATCCGAACACCAAATCACGAACAGCTCTCTTTAACGATTTGAAGCCCGGTGAATTCGGCTATGCAGAAATTATCAAATTACTCAAACGTGGACTGGTAATCAGTGATAAAAATCGTCTTGTCAGACCAAAAGATGCCATTACTCGTGAGGAATTTATCAAATTGGATTTGGCGACCATTTGTGTGATGTGTGATCGCTTTAAGCCTAGTGTACAAAATTCTATATGGCAGCTTTATCAAAAAAATCCTTTCCCCGATAAAAATATTGATCCTGAATTGAAATTTTGTGTTGCTGAAGGTAAAAACCGGGGAATCATCAGTGGCTACGCCGCCTTTGAAAATGCCGGCTTTTATGTACCAAAAGCCAATATGACAAGAGCCGAAGCCACAAAAGTAATTTTGGAAACCGCTCGACAGCAAATTAGTTCCATGCCTGACTTTGTGCGAGAGAATTTGAACGACAAGCCCTGGTATTATAATTATGTTCTGACAGCGCAAAGGGAAAAGATTTTTCCGAACAATGCTTTATTATTGGTAAACGGCCAACCTGCCTTTATCAACGGACTTAGTTACGATGAATTCAAGGTCTGGTTTGATCAAAGCAGGCAAGACGATCAAAGCGCCTTAATGAAGTGGTTGGCTGAGCCGATTTCCAGAATTGAATTTGCCGTGATGGTTAGTCGTTTTGTGGATAAATATGATTGTCTGCAAATGGATCAAGACGGCGATGGGATTGCCGATAATTTAGAAAAGTACGTCTATGGAACTGGTCCAACAGACGCGGATACAGATAAAGGTGGCGTTAAAGATGGTGAGGAGATAGCTCGCGGAAGCAATCCGGCTGATGCTAGTGATGATGTGCCTCAAACAATCAAAGAAACTCCCGCAACCCCTGTAAAGCCGGTAAATAAAGATACAGATGGTGGAGGTGTGTTTGATTTGGATGAATTACTCATGGGTTTGGATATCAATGATAAAAATGATGACAGCAGCCCCTGGAAAGATAAGCTGGAGGGAGCATATGTCACTGGCGAAGGTGTCAATCCACTAAAGGTGATCATTACTGAAGATGCCGGTGGTGCCGAGGATACCGCTCTCAATACGGAGGCTACCGATAGAATGCCTGCGGATGGTAAAAGTGAATTAAAAATTTTGGCTTCGATTATCGATCAAGATGGCAAAGTCGTTACCTCGGACAATAACAGCATCATCAGATTTGGCTTTAAAAAGACTGATGATAGTACTTTTGCCAATTTGGAAGAGCTGCAAGCAAAGGTTAAAAATGGCCAAGCAGAAGTCACTTTGAACAGTAATACAACAGCCGGTCTAGCCACAGTAATCGCCACTATTGCCAATCAAAATATTCCCAATGTGGAGCTACCGATTACTGTTTATCCACTTGATCCTGCCAAGGTAATTTTGAAAGCGGAGTCCGCAGTAATTCCTGCCGGTGGAGAAGCGTTTACCACCATTACCGCCCAATTGTTTGATATCAATGGTAACTTTAAAAATGATGGAAATTATCAATTAACTTTTGACTTCGCCGAAAACAACGCTGATACTCAGGTGACTCCCTCGGCTACACAAAGCAGCTGGTTACCGGCCGCACACGCACAAGATAATCCAACAACTGCCTTTTTTGATCCAACTGCCGACGAAGATCCAGACAAACCAGGCGTGCAGGTTAGTTCAATCAATGGTGAGTTTAAAGTCAGATTGTTTTCTGCAACTAATCAATCCACCTCCCAGGTAGTGGCTTATTTACTGGAGCAAGTTGAAATTCCAGAAGCGAATAATGCAAGTTTGGTAGCTGCTTTTCTGCCAGGTAGTGACGCTCAGCAAATTTCTACTCAGACGCAGAAAATAAGTAGCGAGTTAGTTACAGTGCGTTCAGAAAATGGCGTGGAAGTTGAGTTGTCGCCGCGCAAAGACAGCTTGAAAGTTGGTAAAGATCAAACCATCATCGACATCAGAGTCAAAAATGAGGCCGGCCAGATTTTGAGCGATTTTAACGGTGAAGTGCAAATGACTGTCAATAATGCCGAAATTATGCAATTGGCGTTGAATCCAACTGATCGCAAAATGGCAGCAAAAACAGTCAAATTGGCGGCAGGTGTGGGTCAAGTAGTGGTACAGAGTGGAAATTTGGCGGGTGAAGCGATTATTACAGCCAAAACCGGCGGTGTCAGTCCTACGGAAATTAATCTAAGAAATAATGCTTATAAACCGGCAAAAATTGTGTTGAGTAGTTCTGTGGTTACTGTAGATGCTGATCCGCAAGCAAGTTTTGCGGTAAATGCAGCGATATTCGACAATCAGAATAATCCGGTGACTGTTGGCGAACAGAACATCAAATTCAAAATTGCACCCGCCTCCAGCAATTACGCAGAAATAATGGCAGGAGGTCAGGAAATTACGGTCAAAAGTGTGGCGGGTGTAGCAGGGGTGAATATACGACCCACCAATTCGGCTGGAACTATTCAAATTATCGCAGAGAGTGACGGTTTGCTTGCCGGAAGTATTTCTATTGAAAGTGCTAAATTTATTCGTGGTAAAGATTTCAGAGAGATGTCACCAAGGGTTTTGACGGCCAATATTTTGGGTGGCGCATTTGGTGATATCACTCAAGCCGATAGTCTAGCAAATTGGTTTACCTTCAGCGGAAAGGTCCAAGCCACCACCACTTTATTGACAGATCCAAAGCCCAAGAAAAGTTTAGCGACAGTATTACCAACTGGACAAATTACCATTCAGGACAGTGGAAATTTGGATTTAAAAGTCTTATCTGCAAACAAGCAAAATCCGGTACTGCGTTTACTGATCCATAATTTACTGCAGAAAACAGAGTTGGCCGAAGTAAATATAAAGTTGAAGCCACAAGCACAAATTAGGATATTGGAAAGTGATTTGGCGGAAGAAGAGATGCTTCCTGACAGTGTTTATCTTATCAAAGCAGGTCAAAATCCTCTGCTCAGCTGGCGTGGAAATTCCGACCAGCAAACGATTTATGATCAAGGTCAAGCCATCGCGAGAATTCAAAATCAAGGAGCAATTACATTATTAAACTCAGCGGTCACGTTGAGCCTCGCTAAAGAACAAAATCGCTATTTGGCCCTAGAAATGAATTATCAGGGCGAGGTAGTTGGTCGGATCTGGCTATCGGGAGGAGATTTGGGAGAAGTGAAAACAGTGACTGCCAGAGTGGCTTCTTCCTTTGTGGGAGTAGCCGTCAGACCATTGAATTTGGGCACTGATAAGGAATTACAAAAGGCTTTTTCTGGCCGCTCCACCAATAATGCCAAAGGAGTGAAAATTGTTGATTTAAGCCAAGAGTTGCCAGAAAATCAAAGACCAGGTCAATTATATTTTTCCTTAGAAGCTGCGGACAGTACTGATGGAGTGGGATTTGTGGGAGATAATAAAAATGTACTGCTTTTTGCCGCCGGTAATGCCCTGGGAGAGGCAAATATGGTGGGAGCTTCCGAAGCGGGTATTATTTTGGGAGACCCAACCATTAAGCTCAATAATCGCACAAATGTGCAATTGGACACGCCAATCAATAGCTCCAATGTGCCGCAGGCGGAAATCCCTAGCTTCTTGAACATATTGGGTTTACAAGATGATAGTGAGGTAGAGAGCATGGTATATACTGATTTTGACAATGATGGAGACAGGGATGTGTTGGTTGAATACAAGAATGGTAGAAAAGAAATACTGGAAAATAGAAATGGTAAATTGCTCAAAGGTAAAATCAATCGTTCGGGTTACACACTGGATGTTGGTGAAATGGTACTTAACGATAAACAGAACATTCAACAAGTAGCGGCAGTGGATTATGACAAAGACGCTGATCAGGATGCGCTGGTGGCCTTTGCGGACGGCCGTGTCAAACTGCTGGAAAACCAGCATGGTGGTAATAATTTGGTGGATAGAGGAGAGATTATCAGGGTGCCAAACGGCATTGTCAGTATGGCGGTAGGTGATTTTAATAAAGATGGTTGGACTGACTTAGCCATAGCAACTGAAGACAGCTGTAAAGTAGGCGAAGTTTGTGTCAGTCTGTATTTGAATAATCAGGGTAATTTTGAGCGTCTGTATTTAGCCTTGAAACCTTTTACAGCTAAAAATCGGATTCATGCCATCAAAGCAGCTGATTTGAATAATGATGGTTGGATTGATTTGGTGTTAAGCGCAGAAAATGGCTCAATATACGCATTTTATAATCTATTGGGAGAATTTGATTTGAAGGGCGATTTGTTGAGCAATTTTGGTTTAAATATCAATAATAAATTAAACTTGAAGCGCGAGGTAATGGTCGCCTATGACGGTATGCCCATTAATCAAACAGATGCCTTTGCGGATGACAATTTATTCAGCGAGATAACCTTACCGGAGGCGGCAACAGCGACTATTTTCCAATCGGTAGAAAATGATAATGTACTGAAAAATTCGGCTAAGATTGGTGAAGATCAAACTACTCCTAAAAATATTTTAGCCAATGGTGATGAAGTTAAATATTCTGTATTAATCAAGAATACGGGCACCACAGCAATCAACAACCTATATATCGCTGACATTATTCCCGACATCATGTCAGTGATTGACGGCACAGTAAACTGCATAAATTGTGATAAGGACTTTACTGTTCTGGACAGTGGAGTGAGTATGCGGCCGAAATTGTGGCGAATTAACTCTTTGCCGGCTGGTGAATCCAGAAGCATTAACTACAAAGTTCAGGTCAGAAATTTGCCGGCTGTGGATTTGGAGATAGCCAAAAGTTTTCCTGTCCAATTTCCCAAAAATTCTCCTTTTGTTAGCATGATGATCAAGCCAGAAGGTTCAGGCAAAGTGGTCTATTTATATGCTGATGACGTAAAAGAAGAGAATTTCAAAAATGCCGCCGGTAAGACAGTAAAATTAAGCAAGGTAATTTATAAAACCTTTAATCCACCTGACTCGGAAGGCCAGATTCCTCCTGGTGAAAACCCTTTTGAGGTGATCAAGAAAAAACTGCAGGAAAAGGATGATTCCGGCATGCCTACATTTCTTTCAGGCATCTCTCCGAGTGATTTGACCAATGGAAAATTTTTAGATCAATTTGATCCATTCCATTCCGATACGACAGCATCGGTGGCGGATGTGGCGTTACAACCCAGCGGCTCAACAGGAAGCTTAAATTCAAGTGCTGGAAACCTGGATTTGAATATTGATCCATTAGAAGGAGTTGCAGATAGTGTTGGCAAAGGCATTGCAGCCTTAACTTGTAGCGGAGGCTGTCTGCCACTGCCGGTAAATTCCTCTTTTGGCATCGCTACTGGGCCGATTAACGCTTTGGGGCTAGTCTCAGGTTTCTCTCCCGGGCTGCCGATTTTTGGCTGGGGCGTACCTTCTATTGTGCCGATTTGTTCCGGCCCCTACTGCTACGGCTCTCTGGGAGGAAGGATATATTTGGTTCCAACTCTGACTATGAAATTGGCGATGGCGGTGTGTGTGGGACCATATGGTCCATTGGGCCAATGTTTCCCTTTTGTATTACCGGTAGATCCATTAGCAAAAATTTGTCGTGAAATAAATGCGAAAATAGAGGCTGCACTGGCAACTGCTACCAATGTTACCGCAGGAGTTAGTGGTATAGTCGCCAAAAATAGTGGTAATGTCGCCAATACTCCCACCGCCGATGGCCAAAATAGTACCGGCGGGGTGTCGGGAAGTGCTTCTTTGGGAAATTATCAATACAAGGCCAGTGCCAATACCAATATTCGCGTTCCCGGCTTTCCCACAACCCTGACCAGCTGGTTTGACAAACAAATTGCAGAGGTCATCAATAAATTGACTGATCTACCAGATATTTACCTGATTCTACCGGACATCACATCGCCATTCCGTCCAAGACAAAAAAATGAAGCGGGTCAGCGTAGAAATCCAGCAAAGATAGGGGAAGTGGATGGTAATAAACCGGCAGTTACCAGCGAGCCCATTACTCCCAAAGGTTTACAAACCGTGTTTGCGGCATTGAATACCATACCGTTAGTGAATTTCAGACCTGAACCGATTATCATCAAAATTCCGTCTTTAACACCCGGAGAAATTGATCGTTTTATCAATGACGCGCAAATGTGGCTGGCGGATGAAAAGGCAGAATGGGAACGTTTGAAAGGTATCTTTAATTGTTATGCGACTGACACTCAATACAAAACCATCTGTGATATTTTACAGGTAAATTTTGTCGATGCTTTAAGCGCTGTAGAAAAAAATATTCAAGTTTTGGAAAGCTACAAGAAATTACCAAGACAGATTTTGGCTTGGAGGACAATGATTTCCAAGTATTTCACCCAGGTGACGTGTTACGTGGATACCATATTGGAGTGGATTATCGGAACTGTGGCAAAATTTTACAGCCAACTTGATGGATGGGTTGCAGCTGGTCTGAAGGCCTATGAGGTTATTGAAACCTGGAAACCGCTATTTGATTTAACAATTGATTATCAAGCCAGTTGTGATAAATGTAGCTCGGCCAGGTTTACTTTGGTGGAATTGCTACTGAAACTCTTTATGTTTGTACCCAGCCCGCCAATTATCCCCTTCCCTAAATTACCAGATATTTATATTGACGTTTCACAGATTCAACTGGGTGTGGAGGTGGTTTTACCAGATATCAAATTCCGTCCAGAGAAAATTATTTTGCCTAAATTGCCAAGGATTTATTTGCCGGACTTGCCACAATTAATCATTGACTACAAGTTTCCTGACATTCCAGTTCTTCCGGATTTTTCATTGAATTTGCCAAATTTACCGGATTTGCCATCATTGACTTTACCGGTTATGCCCAATTTGCCACCACCGCCAAAAATTCCGGATTTTCCAGTATCATTCAAAGCCTCAATCAGCATTTTGAAATCGGTTTTCAAAATTTTATGTTTAATCAAAAAAGGTTTTATACCGATTCAGGAAACTTCACTTTCAGCAGCGATAGAACACATGACGGAAAGAGGCTTGGAGCCTGCCTTACCACTAGATTTAGGGGCGTCTTTCCAGGCACCAGCCATCAGTTATGATTTTTATCAGAAAATCAAAGTTACTACCCGAGTGAAATTTCAGTTGGATGTGAGTATTATCCAGACTTTGATAGAGAAAGCGGCTGATGGTTTGAATAGTTTTTCTACCTTGTTTGTTGACTCAGTGAATCAAGGTATTGATGTGGTGGATAAGGCTGCAGATGTTAGCGCGGGATTAGTAAATGACTCTATGGATAATGCCGTACCAAATGGACTGGAAGTCGGTAATCAACAAAATGGTCCAGTCAAGGTGAATCACTCGCCGATTTCGCCCACAATTGAAAAACTAAATGCACAGGAAGCAGTCAGAGAGATCAGAAATGCCAGTCCAGCACTAGGATACCAGGTGGCTGCCTGGACTGATTTAAGTCAGCAAATTGAGTTGGATGCCGCAAAAATGAGAGAGAAGATCGCTAAAGAATACGCCGATTTAAAATTAACCGCATCAGCAGAGGTTATACCAGTGTCAGATCCACGATTGAACCGCAGCTTAGCTGAGTTAAACAACTTTGCTTTGGATCAAAAAATTGCTGAACTGGGACCGGGTTTTGAACAAACCAAGTTAATGGCACAGGCACGCTATGGTTTATTGGCTTATGCAGAGAATCATCAACAAAACAATCACTTATTGGCTAACTCCAACGACTTAACACAGATCGCGGCGGTTTTGAGTAATGAGCTAACTCTGAGCAGCCAACTAGCAAAAGTAGGGGTAACTGTTGATGACGGTAAATTCGTGGCCAGTAATCAGATCAACAAGCAGTTCGCTCAGGTGTCCACTGATGTGAATCCCGCGGCCAGCTCCGGACTAGCCGAAAGCGCCTTTGCCAGCCCAGTGCCAAAAGGCTTACTGTATCAGAATGCTGATACCGGAGCAGAAGGTAAATTGATTGAATACGAAGCGGACTTGGATTTACCAAGTACAATCAGTTTTATCAATCTAGAAAACGATACTTATCAATTAGGTAATAAAACCGTACAGGCTGACGAAATCTTATACTCTTTTGGCGGACAGCTCTATTTGAAGCGAAATCTTAATGGTAAGGGCCCTGCCAGAGTTTATATTTCCGATCTTACTCAAACTGTGGAGCTCTCACAGCTCGCTCCCGTACTTCCTGCCGTCACCGGATTACAGGCTGATTTTGAAGGTAATAACACCATCAATTTGCGCTGGGATGTCAACAAATCTTTGGATAGTCAGCAGATTGCTGCTTATGAAATCAATTATAGTAAATGGTTATGGGGACTAACAAAAGCAGACAAAGTGGTCATGATTGCTGGAGGCAGTGAACAGTTACCGGTTATCGGTGAAGTGGTGGGTGAAGTGGTATTTAATGGGCCAGATCAACAAATACTAGTAGCAGATGCTAATAAACTAATTTCCAAAAGCGATTCCCAGGAAATTTTGGCAACCAAAGATGCTGTCTTACAGCCAAATACAGATGGTTCTGAAGCAATCAATTTGATGGCAGGAGAGAAGATAGCTGCGACTACCACACTGCCGGATTTCCGACTGGAAAAAGGTGAGTTATTAATAATTGACACCAAAAAAGTCAATTCAAATAATCGCGTAGTGAACGGAATGACTGTAGAAGCGGTAACAGTTTTGATTTCTAAAGGTGGCAGAGCCAGAGTAAATTTTGGCAATGGTGTGTATTCATGGCTAGAGGAAGGTCAAAGCTGGAGTTGGCAAAATTTGCAGGACCAACAAAGTCCTTCAGCAAACTTGGAGTTACCAAATGGTTATTATTTTGCCAAGGTTAGAGCAATCAACACATTAGGATTTAGTGGAGTGTTTAGCAATACGGCTTTGATGGCACCAAATCTCTGTACGGATAGACAAGCTCCCCTGCCAGTGATTGCTGAGTTAAAAAAACGAGTGCCGGTTTATGTGGGAGTACCACTGGATTTATCTGGTTCATTCGATGCTTTTGGAAAAATTCAGAGTTACTATATCGATACAACGCCTGGTGTGGATACCAATAAAGATGGTGATACTGACAATGACAAAAATGCGGGAGCGGACATCAATACTCAAGTGGATAGTGATCTGGATGGCGTGGCCAATAATGATCTGGACAACCCGGTTATCACGGTGGGACCTTATGATCAACCCGGAAATGTGACTGTAATCGCCAACATTGTTGATGAAAGCGGAAATAATGCTAAGCAACAAATTGATATTGAAGTGTTTGTGCCGGACATTATTCTCGATCCATCTACCGCCACCAGTGGTGTTATTTCCGGGGAAATTGATCCGGTGTTTGCAAATATTCCAGTGAAGTTGTTGCGTATTCGTGATGGTTTAACCACTCCCATTATCACCAAATCCGCCAAAAATCAGCGTTATTACACTGATGAAAATGGAGAATTTGCCGTTAGTGACTTAAATTTAGTGGATACCTTGGTGGTGAGGGATGTGTTTGGAAATGTGGTGGCAGAAATTGATCCTTTGACCGGTAGAATTATTTTAAAGAATCCAACTTATCAAATTGCCGTATTAGCTGCTGAAGAGCCTCTTTTGCCCACCAGGATAGTGGTCAAGAATGCTCAAGATACAGTAATTACGACACTCTTTGTGGTAACAGATGCCAATCAAGATGCGCAAATTTTACCAGCTAATTTCGAATTCAACGAAGGTAGTGTGAAAATTCTGAAAGGAGCCAATATCAAAGACCTGCAAACTGGAAATAATTACTATCGTTTAGAAAAAATCACTGCTGATCAGGCTAAATTTGCAGGTGGAGTAGCCTTGATCAATAATGACGACTCCCAAATACGTGCTGCTGTTTTGGATAGTGGAGGGGGATTTTATATTTACGACAAGTCCTTAAGTTTACAGTTGAAACCTGCGCAATCTCTGCGGGAACCCCTGGTAATTGAGGTGGTCAAGAATAATCCCGATCGTTCAAAGCAAATTGTGGCCGAATTTTATGTGACATTTAATAATCGACAAGCGGTAAAAGTTCTGAGCGGGGCAGAGTTCGGTTTGTTCAAACAAGCAGGCATTGAAAGAGGACCTTTGTTTGATACTGATAAAGATGGTATGCCAGATTTGTGGGAACAACAATTTGGCTTTGATATCAACACGCCCGAGGATGCTTCCAAAGATGCCGATGGGGATAAGGTTTCCAACTTACGGGAATATCGTGCCAAAACCAATCCATTGATCAAAGACACCGATGCAGATGGTTATGATGATCATTTTGAATTAACTCGTGGCAAGAGTCCCACAGAAAAAGCTAAATCACCGTTTACTGATGTACAAGAAGATAATCCCTATTATGACTCGATTCTAGACTTGTTACAAAGAGGTATTTTGCAGGGGATTCCCGCGGGCAGATCACAGGTTTTTGGATTCAATCAGCCCGTTAAGCGTTCTGAATTCGCACAAATAATTTTGGCAACTTTCTGTATAGTTCCCCGAAAAGAAGCCCAAACCGCTCCAGCGGTGTTTACAGACATACCGTTCAATAAACCTGGCGATCCTTGGTATTTTGCCGCTACCAAAGAAGCCTTTTTCCGTGGTTTTATTACTGGTTATTTGGGCCAAGTAGACCCGAATTCTGGCAGAACTCCTTTTGCTCCAAATGCCACCATCAATCGCGCTGAAGCTGTAAAAATTATTTTGGAAGCTTTGGAGAAATTAAAAGTGATCAATTTGAGTAAAGTGCCCCAAACTGAAGTCTGGTTTGCCGGTTTTATGACTGCGGCGCAGGACTTGAGGCCGTATTTGGTGACAGGTGCGCGACTGTTAAATAACTTTATCTTGAGTAAAGAAGAAGCAGCACAACCATTAGCAGATCTGAGCAGAGGTGAATTTGTGAAATTGGCAGATCGAGTATTGAATGCCTATGACTGTACTTTGATTGATACTGATGGAGATGGCATGCCGGATTATTGGGAAGAGCTCAATAAATTAAATAATACCAGCCCAGCAGATGCCAATCTGGATAATGATGGAGATGGTTTAACCAATCTGGATGAATATGGTTATGGCACCAACCCAAATGACCCTGATACTGATGATGGTGGTGTCCGAGATGGACAAGAAGTGTTGATCGATAATACCAACCCATTAAATAATCAGGATGATTTGCTAGATAGCGATGGAGATGGCTTGAGTGACGCAGAGGAGAAGAGACTGGGCAGCAAATCCAATGTAGCCGATACAGATGGCGGTGGAGTTTCTGATGGTGATGAAGTAGAACGGTACTGACCCCTTGAATGCCAGAGATGATAAAGATTCTGATCAAGATGGGTTAAGTGATTTCGCAGAAATAAATACTTATCAAACCAATCATTTAAATCCAGATACTGATAATGGTGGCATCAATGATGGTGTGGAAGTATATCGCGGGACTGATCCGAATGATCGAAAGGATGATTCGATAGATCCCCGTAGTGATTTGGGTGAAGGTCTGTATATCATTCAAGAGCCTTGTTTCAGTTGTCCATGTACCTCTTCAATAGAACATTCCGCTGATTTAATCATCGGCGACATAGTGGTAGGAGTGATTACTTCCAAAGATGATCAACAAATATTCACCAGCAGCCAAGAGGTGAAAATAGTTGCTGTACCTGTAAATACTACTGAAATAAATGGCGAATAATGTTATAATGCAATGATGCCAAAAAACTCAAAAACAATCGGTCAAATATTTAGCGCTCTGGTAATGGGGTTGGCATTGTTGATTTCCTTGGGTGTGGACAATTCCACCAACAGCAAATTATTGGCCCAGACAAGTTCAGATGCCACGAAGGTGGTTCCCGCTAATGAATCTAGTGGCGCTCCCCCGATAGAGGGTGTGGGGTGTGAAGAGCACATGTTTAATTTCGCACAGAAAGAATTCGGTGATTTTCAGAAATATTTAAGTACCAGCTTTAGCAGCAAACAAGCTTCTTCTTTGATACTGGTCATGGCCACCGAACGTTATCAGCTGCTAAAAGACCGTTTATATAAGGAGATGAGCCAGTTTTTTGGCAATAATGAAATCAATAAATCTCGTGTGTTGAGCGAGCGCTTGGTGGAACTGTCCAATTGTGAAAATACAGTAAGAGATACTATTGAAGAGGCAGGTAAATTGTTGGAAATGTCTGCAACCACCAATGCCGGTGCCAAGAAAACCGCCATTTTTGTGGAGAAGTATCAGCAAATCAATGGCAAATTGCGAGTATTGCAAACCAACTTTTTGGAAATGACCAAAAATTATATGACTTTTAATCAAAAATTACCTTGTTACGCCAAAACTTGTCTGTAAACAACTTGGGGAAAGGCACCTGGTGCTGGTTGGGACTGCTGCTGTTAGCAGGGGTGGTTTTGGCTACTTTGGTAGTTGGACAAATTGTGAACGCCCAGAACGGAGAGGCCAATACCTATGAAAGGTTTTGTTTTGAAGGCAGAACTACCGGCAATATTTCTCCAGCCCAAATCACCAAGCTGTATTTGACTGAAACAAATCAATTTTTTAATCAGAATGTGGCTGAAGTCATGGATAACAAATTGCAAAAGGATTTGGCACCGACAATTTCTTTTGACACATTTAAGAATAGCAAATACCAAGGAATGTGCAGTGATGGCGATTTGGTTTGTCAGGCTTTGATGCTGTGCAAAGACAATAATAGTACTTATTGCATGGCGGTCAACACCACCGGATTCACCAAACAACATTTTGATCGATTTAAGCAGCTGGATGTTTTAGATCAAAATTTCCGTTATTTGAAGTACAGTTATTTTTGTTATCATGAAATGATGCGGCAGAAACTCGAAGATATCCGTAATAATTCGGGTTTGTATTTGCTGGAACAATGTACGGATAAGGATAAAGCGACTCGCAATCAACAAATTACTGCATATGAAGAGTTAGCGAAAGGCAGTGAGGATAAAAAGGAAGTGCTTGAGTTGAAAAAAGCCATCAAGATCTGGCAAAATCATAATTTACTATGTGAACTGCAGGTACAGTTCGAAAAGGAACAGAATCCCGGTTTAAAAGAGAAGTTACGTTTGCAGATGAATCCCTATTTCTATTCCTTGGGCACAGCTCCGGGTGCCGCACAACCGCAAGGGGTCTTTAATTTCGCCAATACATACAGTACGCAGGCCCAGCAACTGGTAGAGGAATTGGATGTAGCCAAAAAGGTGTTAGACAGTACTTTGGCAACTTATAATGAGCTGCAAAATGCCTGGCGCTTGCATATCAAATATCTCGATATTTTCCAATCTTTAGTAACAATGCGTGATAAGCTGAGCAATATCAGGAGAAGAACAGATCTTTTCCCTAGCCGTTTTATTGATGCAACCACCACCAAATGCCAATAAAAAAAATCATTTACATGTGGGGAGTAGTGATGATGCTGAGCTTATTGCTGGGTGGGGTGTTCGCGATAGAAGAGCCCAATGAGGATGAATTTCCCTCTATTTGTGGTGATAATCTAGAGAATCCAAATGATTGGGAATGCTTTGTGAGCAGGACAACAGTCAGACGGGGAATGAATTGGCTGGAGGGGACATGGGGAGAGACTGATGCCAGAAACGCCGGCCAAGATTTGTATTTGAAAATTTACCAAAAGACAAAAGTTAATCCGGTCAGTCTGGCAGTCAAAAAAACTGCCGAAAGATACGGCATCCAGGCGGAGCAAATGAATGTGATTGTGCAGGGAAATTTGGGACCGATTTTGGAAAGAAATCCTAGTTTGCGTTTTGAAGACGCTCAAAGAATTTATAATCAGATGATGTCTACTTATCGCGATATCTACAACTCGGAAAGTGTCAAGGCCAGCACAGCTGCGGAAATTGAACCACTGGAAATTTTTGCCAATGGCAGTACCGCGGAAGGCGGGTTTGATTTGGTGAATGATTTGAATAATATAGAGCGCATTTTGTTCAATCGTTTTGATGAAGTAACGATTGCTCAAGAAGGAAGCGGCGGGGGCCTGGGTGGTGGAAGATCCAATAGTGCTGATTTCAATGGAGTGGGAGGACGTATACCACTTTATGTGCCGAATTTAAACTTAGGAGATTTGGATAGAAGTGGCGACACGGCCGGAGGTGAGGCTGGAGATGATGCTGAAGTTGAGGGAAATGGTGGAGATTCGACTGATAATTCAAAAATTGAAGAATGCCAGCAGAAAATGGTTATGACCAGAAGTGCAGGTCCAAACAATCCTACTTTTTTGGGCTCAGTCAATCCAAATCAGTGTTTTGTTCCGGGAAGTGGCAATCAGGCTTATTACGAATATCTTTGCACCCAGGGTGTAGATCCAGATGATTATAGTGATTCTGAAGATGGTAATGGAGGTGAGGGAGATAGTGAAACTGGTGAGGGAGATCAAAACCAGTGCGTGCCAGCGGATGAAGTGTGTGATGGCAGAGATAATAATTGTAATGGGCAAGTTGATGAAAATCCGATTTGTCAAATCAGAGGTGGTATTGATGCTAACAGTTTGTTACCAACCGCACAGTTAAGCGCTTCAGAAATTAAAGCGATTGAAACTCCGTTGGCAGCAGCGGACTGGAAAAAGCCGGGTATTTGTGATGATGTGGCTTGCATTACGGTCGAATTTATCAAAGGTACAGTCAAACCAAATGCAGCAGTTAACTATAAAGTAACCGATAATTGTATTGATTGCCATGTGAGTTATATTAATGCGCAAATGGAAGAGACGGTTAAACACCATTTAGTACCCAGTAAGTTAACGGGAAATTTGTTTGAAACATCACAATGTAAAAAAGCCAATCTTCTGGCTTTAGGAGCTATTGGCATGAATGTTATCGTCAGTACAGTTCCTATGCCAACACCGCCAAGAGATAATTTGATAAACGGTGGAGACATCGCAAAAGAATGGGAACTTTATGCCGCTGCGAATGGCTTTTGGAAATATAGTGATTTACTCGCCCAGAAAGCCAAAAATAGAAAAGGCAGCAATCCCCAGCCAGTGCTCACTCCCCCATTAACCGATGCAGAAAGAGCAATTTTGGAAGGTATACAAGCCGTTGAAGTCTCATCCGAGTCTCCCGTACCGTATTCGCAAGAACATTTGTTAAATAAAGCGGTGGAGATTCAAAACTCGCAGAATGATCAAAAACAAGCTGCCATTACAGATGTTGTGATAGCAAAGGAAGTGGCCGGACCGGTAGGACTAGCTGATGCCCTAGATGATGAAATGAAAGCAATGAATGCGGTCTTTAGTAATATTTTGCAAATGCTGGAAAATCTCAATGAGAAAAACACAGGAGCCTGCACCAACCTACAACAAAAACAAGCATGCCAATAAATAACTATAAAATTAGGCTGCTGGTTGGACTGATAGGCATAGTGACGGTAATGAATCTGCCAACTTTGACTTTAGCTGCAGAAGAAGTCGTGGCTGTGGAAACCAAAACTAGTAATACCAATCCGGCTGCACAGCCAACACAAGGTACCGTGACTCCTTTGACCAATAATTTATCGGCAGGTACCAAGCTCTTTTGTAAACGTGACTTTGGAGCCTTCTTGCTGATTGGGATGGATTTTTTTGCCGAAACTTTTTGGGCTGTTTGGAAGGATGTCTTGGTGAGATACAATGTTAATTACTGTCATTACAGAGATATTGAAAGTCTGGTAAATAGGCAGGAGCAAATGCGTCAACAATTGCGACGCGCCTTTTATGCTTGCGACAATAATACCATTCAACGTTTGAAACCTCAGTACTATGAATTAGATGCGGAAATATACTTTGCGAGAGAATACTTTAAATTTGTCGCATTTTCGACTTGTTCCGAAGAACCTGTTCCTCAGGACGTTTTGAAACAGAAAGTACAAATCAATCAAGATTTTGAACCTATTTTCAAAAATACACTGGTTCAAAGACAAAGGACATTTTCGGCCAATCAAGCTGATGCGCTCTTCAATAAACTGAAAGCAAAATATGATTCCAAATTATCCGTCTATGCAAATTGTTGTGATCCGGAATGGGGCACGATGATGCTCAAGATCAAGAATATTGGTAAAAATTTATCTTTTATTGCTAACTTACATCAAAGATTCGTCTCCAGGACTGAAAGTCGATATAAAGCTACACAAGCTCGTATTGAGGCCAATCCGGGCATTTCACCAATTAATTCGGTATTTAATGCAGCCGATGTGGGCAGTATTTGGTCTAGAATGATAGATGTGAGGTTAAACGGCGAGAGTTTGCTGAAAGGGACCAAGGCTGATGGTGGTGAGGAAGGCAGCTCGTCTACCTCATATTGGCGAAATTTGGTATCAGGAAAAGGTGGAATAGTGCAGAGCTGGCGAGACAATGCTCCCGGAATAAATAATACTCCAGGCGGAGCGCCGTCCACAGCACCAGGAGCTTACAATTACAACTCTGCAAGACAAGACTTGCAACTCATTAAAGTGCAGGAAATGGATGCAAATATGGATGCCATTTATTTTACTGAATATGAATTGAAGTATAGATTAACTAGTGACATTGCTCTCAGTGATAATGTTGGTTATTTGATTGAACTGCAAAAAGTAATTGAAGGAATAGTCGGTAAGGATGTTTTGGGTGGAATTCAATCTTGTACTGATAGTATTTTGAGGAAACAATGTAGCAATAAACCTCTGATTCTATACTTTACTAACTCCGGTGTCCCTACACCAAATCAAGGAAGTTAAAGCGAATACTGTTTATCAGCAGTGCTTTGGAAGCCTGCATTGGGGATTTTTGGTCATAGCAAAACCTCGCTAATTTGGGCGAGGTTCGGCTATTCTAGGGCGTTTTTTATTTTTTATTTTTGATTTTCCAGTTTACTGCT
Organism: uncultured Candidatus Peribacteria bacterium; assembly: GCA_964546505.1. Taxonomy (GTDB): domain Bacteria; phylum Patescibacteriota; class Gracilibacteria; order UBA1369; family UBA1369; genus CAZJJZ01. Next base: position 800 of record CAZJJZ010000001.1, on the reverse strand, counting down.
GCAAACTTTATCTAGTGACGAAGGAAAGAATGCTACCTTTAAGTCTCTCTTTCCAAACTTTGTGATCTTCTTTACTGCTGCGACCCATCAAGCTCTGAATGGCATCAAAATTATTTGCTCTGCAATGCGGACAGTTTTCTTTTTGAGTGGAGATGGAGATTCCGCAGTTGAGGCAATTGAAGATCATTTTATTTGATAGTTATCGAAGGATGTAATAGGTGTCCTGCCCTCCTTCCTTTGGTTCACGGTCGCCATTATCGATTTTTTCGATGGAGACTTTTTGGCTTTCTTCTGGCACGTTTTCTCGATCTGGCACTTGCTTGAGGGGTTCGATTTTGGGTTCGGGGGTAGCGTGGCGATCTAATTCTATTGTTGAAGATTGCTGATTGACCTCAGTTTGGTCGGCAGGAAAATTTTGGGTGGTTTTGTTTTTGTTTTTGTTGTTTGAAACTTGATTGTTGCCCTTAGAGGTTTTTCCGGAAGTACGATCTAAGAACTCCTGCAAATCGCTCTCGCGTATTCTGTAGACTCGACCGATTTTGCTTGCATTCAATTTTCCCTGCTTAATGTATTTTAAGACAGTAAATTGATGTATTTGCAAAATTTGAGCAACTTGTTCGGGCGTTAGTATTTTTTCCTGCATTTAGTTTAGTTTTTTATGGCTGTACTTATTGTAGCACATTTTTACTAAACTCTGCATATTTTTTAAAGAAATCTTTTTCGATTGAAAATAATTTAAAAATCAAAAAAGGAGGGTTTAAAGAAAAAAAGGCCGAAAGAGAGGAGTCAAAACTTGGCGC